>NZ_SWCJ01000028.1 GCF_005116665.1 Ferrimonas aestuarii
CACGCCAAGCCAATAAAGAAGACAAGTGCACTGGCCGCTTCTGGGAAGGACGTTTTAAATCTCAAGCTCTGTTGGATGAACAAGCTCTGCTATCGTGCATGGCCTACGTTGACCTTAATCCAATCCGGGCGGATATTGCCAAAACGCCGGAGTCTTCAGATTTCACTAGCATTCAAATGCGCATTCGGGCAGCGCTTCAAGGAAAGCAGCCAGAAGGCCTAAAAGCCTTTGATAGCAAGGATATCGAGTACACCGCACTACCTTGTCATCTAAATGATTACCTAGAGTTGATAGAGTTTTCAGGAAGAGCCATTCGGGAAGGTAAGACTGGCCACATTTCGAAAAGAACAGAAGACATACTGACTCGGCTTTCAATCGATATTGAAAGCTGGATGGAGCTCACTCAAGGGTTTGAGTATCAGTTTTGCCATCTTGCAGGGCGTGAGCAAAACATACGTAACTGCAGACAAGCTGACAACTTGAGCCGAATCCGAGGCGCGCCTCAAGCAAAGCGGCTTCTTGCTTAGCCTTCATCTTCAGTTTTCGTTTTGAACTCGTCGCGCCCGGGCGCGATGAGAAGCAGCTAGTTTCTGAAAACTGCGGCGACTTAGTGATTTTAGTCCAGAAGCAGCGTATTCCGTATCGTAGTGACGAAAAACCCAATAGTTTGATTTGTCATCTGTTGTTCAATTTCTGATGCCATTGGTTTCACACTAAAATGGGTGTCCGTAGACATTAAAATGGGTGTCCGTAGACAGTAGACATTGGTAGACATTGTTTCGGGAGCTTCAGCATTGCGTTGCTCAGACCTTAACAGGGCGTTAGCCTTCCTTGAGGATGTATGTTCAGCTTTCTGTACATGTTGTGGTTTCTCGCCTATACTTGTGCAGAATTTGGTACATGTGGAGGCTATATGAGAATAGTATCATTTACAGAGGCACGTAACGGCCTTAAGGCGGTATTGGATGGTGTTGTTAATGACGCCGATACTACCGTAATTACTCGTCGAGATAGTGAAGATGCTGTTGTTATGTCACTGGAGTACTACAACAGCTTGATGGAAACAGTCCACCTGCTGCGCTCACCTAAGAATGCAGAGCACTTGAATCGTTCAATTGCACAGTTTAAGGCGGGGAAAGCTACAAAGCGGGACTTAATCGATGAGTGAGCGCCTGTTGGCCTGGACAGATGAAGCGTGGTCGGATTACGTATATTGGCAGTCACAAGATAAGAAAACGCTGAAACGTATCAACAAGTTAATTACAGACGTTAAAAGGTCTGCTTTCGACGGTATCGGCAAGCCTGAACCCTTGAAGGAAAATCTTTCAGGCTTCTGGTCGAGGCGGATTGATGATACCAATCGACTAGTTTATGCCGTCGATGGCTGTGCCATAACCATCATCTCCTGCCGATACCATTACTAGCTATATAGAGGCGGAAGCTAATAATGCACTGCAGGCGGATTTTGAAGTTGACCCGTTTTCGCGGTCACTCTGGAGTGGCCAAAACCCTGACATTCACCCGCTCTTGTTGCCTCGTTGTGGCTTAAAAAGACACTGATATTACTGAAAGCTATTTATTGATGGTCAACGTTTAGCTCCCAGCATCTGAAGGGCTAGCGACACCACAAACAAGAAAAAATAAGCAAGCAGTAAACGCTGTTAGATGCAATTTCAATTTGGATATCAAGTTAATTTCCCCAATAGAGAGTTTTAGGGTGTTCCATTTTAATAAAAAGCACTTTTTCTGTAGTGTTTTTGTATTTTTAGTGCTCGTTTTTATTGCACTGTTTATGAATGATAACTTCGTTCGTCCTTTTCTTGGTGATGTGATAGTAGTGGGGTGGTTATACCTATTCCTAAAATCGTTTATTGCGATCAATCGTACCAAACTGGCACATTTTGTACTGTTGATTGCTTATGCGGTTGAGGCCTCTCAATACTTCAGCTTAGTTTCTATTCTTGGATTGCAACATATAGATGCAGTTAGAATCATATTTGGCGCTACCTTTGATTGGTTAGATCTATTGGCTTATACAATCGGTTGGGGCTGCGTTTTGCTCATAGAGCGCAGCATGTCTCTGGTTACGTCTAGGGAAGCTTGAACATAGTGAACCTGATAAGCCGTTCGAGCAAGGAATGACCTTAATCGGTTTTAGTTGGCACCGCGATTGCCATTGCTAGCCAACCAAGTTGTTTGAGTTGGCTTGCAATGGCCGGTTTGCTTTTAACTCTCAGTCACTTCCTGGCTTAGGTTCTCAAGCTCGTCGATAACACGAGAAGCGGCGGCTTCCATCTGCTCAAGGCAGGCATAAACGGCGTTGAGATCGCCATCGCTCAGGGCATCGATGGCTTGCTTTCCAGCGCAATGTACCTGTTCATGGGGTTTCTCTATGCGCTTAAAGATGGAGGAGCTTGAGAACTGCTCCTGCCCTAAGCCTTGGTAGTACCACTGACCCAAACGGCAGTGGTGATGATCAACGATTTGACTGCTGTCGGTATTGTGATTGCGAATGCGGTCGTACACGTCCAACTTCCAAGACACGTGGTCTAATGCCACCAAGCGCAGGAAGATAAGGTTGTAGCTTTTTCGAATGGTTAGGTAGAGCGCTTCTGAGTTGTTGATCAGGTTGGTGATGATGTCCACCAGCTCCACCACTTGGTCGCTCAACATTTCAAATTGGGATTGAATTTGTCCCATGCTGTTATCACATCGCGTGGTGTTGTGGCTGATCTCTTCCACTACGCCTTTGATCTGCTGAGCCGATTCTCCTGCGGTTTTGGCCAGCGCGCGCACCTCATCGGCAACCACCGCAAAGCCTCTGCCATGCTCTCCAGCCCGAGCCGCTTCAATGGCCGCATTCAGTGCCAGTAAGTTGGTCTGTTCTGACACCGTATCAATGGTGACAATAAACCGCGCGATATCCTCAGCGTTCATTTTCAGGGTGTTGACTTGCTCGCCAGCACTGACGGTTTCTTCCTTGGTGCTGAGCAGCTCCGCTTGAAAACGTTTTAGCAGGGCGACGCCATCTCGCGTTTCCGCATCATAAGCTTTTAAGAATTGATCGGTCTGCTCAGCGGTCGTTGCTAAGCTGCTGCGAATCTGGGTGAGCGGCGAGGTGGTATCGATGACACGACCGAGAATGGTTTTGTAGAAATCGGCATTTTGCTGCAGCTGGCTATGCTCTAGATGCAGCTGCTCAAGTTCGTCACTTTGCCTGTCAAAGGCGAGTTTCTGGGTCTGCAAATCGGCATCTGAAGTTGCTAACTTTTCCTCTAATCGACGCATCTTCTCTGAAGAAACAAACTTGTACATCAAAACCAATCCTTCCCAAAAGTTATTGCATTAATTAGCGTGGCTGGTAAATGATAACCATTACTAATTGTTGTCTGTGAGCGCAGGGTAAATGACGACTGTCAAAATGTCGACGCCGACCAGTTGAATGTATTGAATTTGTCACACTTTGTGGTTTTTGGTTTGTAATTGCTGATTTTTGAGTGGTTTTTAGCTCCGCCGAAGGCTTGTGTTGTTAGTGGTATTAACTTTTTGATTGAGTGCGTCTAGAAGCAATGGTGAGTCAGTTAGGCTTAGCGATGTTACTTAAATGGGGTACTGGGCAGGATTAGCGATAAGGGAAAACTAGAAGTGATGAAGTTAAAGATATTCTGTTTGCTCACGTTATGGGCTCATTGTTGTGCTTTTTCGGCAACCAGTTTTGAAGTGGATGCCGTGGTAGTCGACTCTGGTTCAAAATTGGTTTTTCCTACGGTTCGGATATCGACTGAGGGCCAACGTGAAACCAGTGTTGTGGATGACTGCCGATATAGCGTGTTGCTGACTAAGCCGGAGGACGCAATGGTGCAACTTGAAGCTCAATTGAGTTGTGACCAGGAAGATGATTTTTATCAGATGGAACTGCCGATAATGGTGGTTGATGAGCTCGGTGGTGATGTCGATTACGAATTAGTTGATGAGCAGAACGCGGTTTGGCGTTATTCGGTGAGTCTAAGACGCATACTTTAATTCTGCGCCTCACTGATTTTGCTATGGGGCTTATTTCCATTGAAATTTGGTACTAGGTTGCCAGCCAATAAGGCAAATTCGGCGAGTTATGCCTGTTAAGAGCTGGGATGCAGAGACTGTGTAATCAAAAACGCCCTCAATAACTTGAGGGCGTTTTTGCATTTAATTGGCTGCGAATGTTGGCAGAGGCTTAGTCAAAGGCCCACTTCACCACTTGATCGAAATGGCTGGCGAAGTGGATGGTAAGCCCATCATGAACGTATTCAGGCAGCTCTTCGAAGTCGGGGCGGCACTCCTCAGGCAGAATCACTTCGGTGATGTTCTGCCGTTTGGCAGAGATCAGCTTTTCGCGAATGCCGCCGACGGCCAATACGTGACCGTTAAGGGTGATCTCGCCGGTCATGGCCAGATTTTTCTTCGGCGCTTTGCCTAGAGCCAAAGAGAGCAGGGCGGTAGACATGGTAATGCCGGCGCTTGGGCCATCTTTTGGGGTTGCTCCCTCCGGGACGTGCAGGTGCACGAACGCCTTATCGAAGCTTTTGGCATCGGCGCCGTAGCGTTCAAGATTGCTGCTGATGTAGCTAAAGGCCAGCTCCGCAGACTCTTTCATCACATCACCCAGTTGGCCGGTAAGCTTAAGGCCACGGCTTTGGCGATGAACAACGTTGGCTTCCACTGGTAAGGTGGCACCGCCCATGGAGGTCCAGGCCAGCCCAGTCACAATGCCTACGCCTTGCATCAACTGCTCTTGGCGGAATTTGGCGGGGCCCAGCAGTTCAGGCAACTGCTTAAGACCGATGGAGAGCTTTTGCTCCGGATCAGACAGCAGTTTCACCACCGACTTTCGTACCAACTTAGACAGGGTCTTGTCTAGGCTTCGCACCCCAGCTTCGCGGCAGTAATCCAGTACCACTCGTTTTAGGGCGGCATCAGTGATCTTAAGCTGACTTCGTTTTACCCCTGCTTTATCAAGCTGTTTCGGCCACAGGTGGTGTTTGGCGATGGCGTGCTTCTCTTCGGCGAGGTAGCCGGAGAGATGAATTACGTCCATGCGATCCAATAGCGGTCCTGGGATGCTGTCCAGGGTATTGGCCGTGCAAACGAACAGCACTTTTGAGAGGTCTAGGCGCAGGTCCAGATAGTGGTCTAGGAAGTTGACGTTCTGCTCTGGATCCAGAGTTTCCAGCAGCGCTGAGGCGGGATCGCCCTGATAACTGGCGCCCATCTTATCAATTTCGTCCAGCATGATCACCGGATTCATCACTTCCGCTTCTTTCAGTGCCTGCACCAGTTTGCCGGGCATGGCACCGATGTAGGTGCGGCGATGGCCTTTGATCTCGGCCTCATCGCGCATGCCGCCCACACTAAAGCGGTAAAACGGGCGCTCAAGGCATTGGGCGATGGATTTGCCGATGGAGGTTTTGCCCACACCTGGAGGGCCAACCAACAAGATGATGGAGCCGTTGATTTCACCTTTAAAGGCGCCCACAGCTAAGAACTCTAGAATGCGATCTTTGACGTCATCTAGGCCATCGTGGTCTTTATCCAGTACTTTACGGGCTTTTTTCAGATCCAGCTTATCGGTGCTCATTAGGCCCCAAGGCAACTGGCTGACCCAATCTAGGTAATTGCGGGTGACGGCGTATTCTGGGGAGCCTGATTCCAGCACAGAGAACTTTTGCAGCTCTTCGTTAAAGCGCTTTTCTACCGCCTCAGGCAGCGTTTTGCCTTTAAGGCGCGATTCAAACTCCTCCATGTCGGCGGTTTTGTCGTCTTTGGCAACCCCCAGTTCTTTTTGAATAACCTTAAGTTGCTCTCGCAGGAAGAACTCACGCTCGTGCTTGCTGATCTTGCGGTTCACCTCTTCGGCGATCTCCGTGTGCAGGCGGGCGGCGTCCAGCTCTTTTTTCAGCAGGCTGAGGGTCTTTTCCATCCGAGGCAGCTGTGCCACCAGATTGAGTACCTCTTGCAACTGCTCTGGTGCGGCGGTGGTAATAGCGGCACCGAAGTCAGTCAGTGGCGATGGCTCATTGGGGCCAAAACGGTTGAGATAATCCTTAAGCTCTTCAGACAGCAGTGGATTGATCGGCAGCAGCTCTTTAATGGCACTGATGATTGCCATGGCAAAGGCTTTGATCTCTTTGGGTTCGCCCCCGTCGGATTCAATGGGGTAGCTGACGTTGGCGAAGTAGGGCTCTTCGGTACTGACCCAAGAGTCAATTTGCACCCGTTCGATGCCTTCGGCGATGAACTGCAGGTCACCATCTTCGGTCTCTTTGATCTGGTGAACGCGCACGGCGCAGCCGATGGTAGGCAGGTTGGCGAGATTAAAGCTCTGATCTTCGCTGTCAAAGTCTTCACTGTAGAACAGCGCCAGCATGCGATGCTCAGTGTTTTTGACCTCATCGAGGGTCTTATGCCAGCGGTCGCTCTTTTTAATGAGCACCGGCATTACCTGAGCTGGGAAGAAGGGCCGATTTTGAACCGGCATGACGTGCAACTGCTGCGGTCTTTCACCACCGGATACCATCAATTCGGTGTTGACGGCATCGGTGATTAGGTCGATCTCTTCTGGATTCATTACTTGCTATCTTTTCGCCTGCGGATTAACAACGACATGGGGATGACGGATTAAAAAAACAATGCGGCGTGGCAATTTAATACCTCTAATTGCTTAAATTTTGGCTGTTCTTTTCTTCGTTTGGTCAGACCATTTGTAGTGAAATTGACTGAGATCACGCTTCGTTGCCATTTTCCTTCAAAGCTCACGCTGCCATTGCTAGCCTGATTGGTTAAGAACTGAATTCAAGCCAATTGAATTCTCAATGCTTACGAGCGAAGCAATAGAAGCGACCCCTTATGACTCAAATCATAGTGAATCACCAGTCCCTTGAAGTGGATGCCAGCGTATCGTTAAAACAGGCCTGCAGTGATGCTGGAATTACGATTCCCTCTCTGTGTGGCAGTGGCGATAACCATCAAGCCTGTGGCCTGTGCACGGTAGAGGTGGATGGCAATCTGGTGATGAGTTGTAAGCAGCAGGTGAGTGACGGCATGACGGTCATCACCGAGAGCGAGCGGTTGACTAAGGTGCGCCAAGCGGCTCTGAAGCGAATCCTGTCGGATCACACCGCCGACTGTGAAGCGCCCTGTAAAACCGCATGTCCTGCGGATGTGGACATTCAAGGTTATCTGTTTGATATCGCCCAGGGAGATCACACCAAGGCGGTCAATACCATCAAAGACACCTTGCCGATGCCGCTCTCAATTGGTCGCGTATGTCCGGCATTTTGTGAAACCGAATGTCGTCGCTCCTTGGTGGATGAGCCATTGGCGATTCGCCAGCTTAAGCGCCATGCGGCGGATCTTGACCTTTCTGATGAGCAGACTCTGGCACCCGTCGCTGCGCCTAATGGCAAAAAGGTGGCCATTGTTGGTGCCGGCCCTGGAGGGTTGTCTGCCGGTTACTTCTTAAGCCACAAGGGTTACGAGGTCACGGTATTTGAGGCGATGCCTCAGGCTGGTGGCTGGTTGCGCTATGGCATTCCTGAGTACCGGCTGCCGAAAGCGACCCTAGATAAAGAGATTGCGCTGATGTGCCGAGCTGGCATGCGCATTGAAACCGGTAAAGCGCTGGGCACTGACTTCACCATGGAGGAGCTGCATCGCGATTATGATGCGGTGTGTTTAGCCATTGGTGCTCAAAAAGCGGTGGCGATGA
This sequence comes from Ferrimonas aestuarii, assembly GCF_005116665.1. Classification (GTDB taxonomy): domain Bacteria; phylum Pseudomonadota; class Gammaproteobacteria; order Enterobacterales; family Shewanellaceae; genus Ferrimonas; species Ferrimonas aestuarii. Next base: position 7,745 of record NZ_SWCJ01000028.1, read on the forward strand.
ATTACACCGGCTCGGGTCAAAAAGGCTGCTTGCTAGGTGTTGATTACCTGAAGGAGTTTACCCTTACTGAAGCGGTGACCGTTGGCAAAAAAGTGGCGGTAATTGGCGGCGGTAACACGGCCATTGATTGCGCCCGAACCGCACTTCGCCAAGGCGCAGAGGTAACCATCATCTACCGCCGGACTAAGGCGGACATGCCAGCGGAAGATTTTGAGATTCATGAGGCGGAAGTTGAAGGGGTTAACTTCGAGTTTCTGTCGTTGCCCGTTGAGAACGTGGCGGACGACGATGGCCGCGTCAGCAAGGTTAAGGTAGAGCGCCTGAAGATGGGCGAGCCTGATGAGTCTGGCCGCCGCCGTCCTGAGTCCACTGGCGAATACGTGTGGATGGAGTTTGATACGGTGATCTCGGCGGTATCGCAAAAGCCGGATGCGGAACTATTGGCTTCCGATGCCATGACCGTCGGTGGCAAGAGTATCGAGTTGACCCGCTGGACCACCGCCGATGTGGATCCGGACACCATGCACTCTGGGCTAGGAAAGATCTTCGCCATTGGTGATTTCCGCTTAGGGCCAGCCACCGCCGTAGAAGCCATTGGTGACGGTAAAAAAGCCGCCGTGGCCATCGACCAGTTTTTAACCCGTGGCCTAAACCTGATTAAAGCGCCCCAGTTTAACTCTCGCAAAGCCAAGAGCTTAAAAGAGGTCGAAGCTCGCTTTTTCGACCACTGGCCGAAGCAGGCGCGAGTGAAGATGCCAGAGCTGTCACCCACAGAGCGAGAGCACAACTTTGATGAGGTTGAGACCGGCTTTACCGTCGACAGCGCCATTGCCGAAGCGGCTCGTTGTTTAGAGTGTGGCTGTCAGGTGAATACCGATTGCGGCTTGCGAGATTACGCCACCGAGTACCGCATTAAGGATGAGGATCTGAACGTCGATTGGGCGGTGCAAAAGGGCTTTGATCACAGCTCCGAGTTCATCAACTTCGATGCCAACCGCTGCATTAGTTGTGGCCAGTGCGTCGATGCGTGTAATGAGCGCGGTGTGCATGGGGTGATCGGTTTTAAAGAGGGCGACATGATGCAGCGCATCTGCTTTAGTGGCGGTGAGCTGATGGCCAATTCAGACTGTACCCAGTGCGGTGCGTGTATTCAGGCCTGCCCAGTAGGCGCCCTAACCGATGCCCGAGACCGAAGCCAAGGGCGCAAACAAACCCTGAAAACCGTCGATACCATCTGTACCTACTGTGGTGTGGGCTGTGGCATCCGAATGCACGTTGATGAAGCCGAAAACAAGGTGGTGAAGATCACCGGGGTGGAAGGCTCTCCAGTCAACGAAGGCATGCTGTGCGTGAAGGGCCGATTTGGCTTTGACTTTATCGGTTCCGAGCAGCGCCTGACTCAGCCTCTTATTCGCAAAGACGGTGAACTGGTACCGACCACCTGGGCCAATGCCATCGCCTTTATCGCCGCCAAAATGGAAGCGGTGAAGGAGCAAAAGGGCGCCAATGGTCTGGCTGGATTTGCCTCGGCTAAAGCCACTAACGAAGACAACTACCTGTTCCAGAAGCTGTTCCGTTCAGTGGTGGGCACCAACAACATCGACCATTGTGCCCGCTTGTGCCACTCCACGACGGTAACCGGCCTGCGTGCAGCACTAGGCAGCGGCGCCATGACCAACGACATTCCGACCATTAAAGAGTCGGACGTCATCTTTGTTATCGGCTCAGACACCACGGCGGCCCATCCGGTGATCGCGTCCCACATCAAACAAGCGGTACGTCACCATGGGGCGCGACTGCTGGTGGCGGACCCTAAGCGCATCGGCATGGTTGAGCACGCTCAGCAATACGTGGCTCAGCGCCCGGGTACCGACGTGATGCTGCTCAATGGCTTGGCTCGAGAGATTTTGGCCAACGGTTGGCAAGATGACGACTACATTGCCAAGCGGGTAGAGGGCTTCATTGAGTTTGAAGCCGAGGTGATGAAGCCGGAATACAGTCTGGAAAATGTCGCCTTGGTTACCGGCATTGCGGTGGATGAGATCAAGCAGATGGCCAAAACCATCGGCACCGCCAAAAAGACCGCGGTGTATTACGCCATGGGTATCACCCAGCATACTACTGGGCATGATAACGTTCGTGCCATTGCCAACTTGCAACTGCTGTGTGGCAATTTGGGGGTGGTTGGCGCGGGCATTAACCCACTGCGTGGTCAATCCAACGTTCAAGGTGCGTGTGACATGGGGGCGCTGCCGGATTACCTGCCGGGCTACCAAAACATCGAAGATGAGCTGACCCGCAAGCGTTACGAGAAACTATGGGGCGCATCGTTGTCGCCAACCAATGGCTTGACCGTTACTGAGGTGATGGACGCCATCTTGGCCGATGACGTGGATGCCTTGTACGTGATGGGAGAAAACCCGGTATTGTCTGACCCGGATCAAGCCCACGTGATTAAGGCGTTAAAAGCCTTGGACCTGCTGGTGGTGCAAGACCTATTCATGACCGAAACCGCTCAGCTGGCGGACGTGGTATTGCCTGCCATGAGTTTTGCCGAGAAGACCGGTCACTTCACCAATACTGAACGCCGAGTGCAGCAGTTGAACCCTGCGGTTAAGGCTCCGGGCGAGGCTCGCAGCGATTGGCGAGTGTTGCAGTTATTGGCGCAGGCCCTAGGTGCCGATTGGAATTACGACAGCGAACAGCAGATCTGGGCTGAGATCAATCAAGCGGTTCCAAGTTACGCTGGCATCACTTGGGATCGGATTGGTACTCAAGGGCTGCAGTGGCCATGCTTGGATGCGCAGCAGCCAGGTACCACCATCATGCACACCGACAAATTTGCTCGAGGTGAGCGAGCTCAGATGGTGGCGATTCCGTTTAAATACGCGGCGGAGCTTCCCGATGATGAGTACCCTCTGACTTTGACCACTGGGCGCTTGCTGGAACAGTTCCACACGGGAACCATGACTCGTAAAACCAAAGGCCTGAATAGCCTAGCGGGGCCGCAGGTGATGATTTCGGTGGCAGATGCGGAGCGTTTAGGGATTGAAAACTCTGAGATGATTCGCATGACAACCCGCCGTGGCACCATTGAGCTTAAAGCCTTTGTGACCAAGCGGATGCAATCCGGGGTGGTGTTTACCGCTTTCCACTTTGAGGAAGCCCCGGCGAACCGTCTCACCAATACCGCGCTGGACCCTTACGCTAAGATCCCTGAGTTTAAGGTGTGCGCGGTGCGCATCGATAAGGTGTTGGAGCCAGCGTAATTTCCCTTCACCAACGTAAATCCTAACAGCCCGTCTTTTGACGGGCTGTTTTTTACAAGACAAGGGACGTTCCTAGTTAGTCGAGGTGAGTTGTCAAGGAAGGATAATGCCTTAGCTGTTTTTATGGGGCAGAGCTTTATCGAGTGGCGAGTTATGAGCTAGATTTTTCCCATGGCCGTTGGCGTGAGGTAAACATGGTTCACTGCTGGTATTGCTTGTTAAACACTCTGGTGCGCGGCGCTCTGTTATTGGTGAGTGCGGCGCTTCCTGTAAACGCTGTCGCGACGGTGTACTCTTTGCCAGAGGATGGCTCCAGCCTGATTGGTCAGCCTCAATTGCACTGGGTTAAAGAGGGGGAGTATTTTGACCCTATCGCGCGCCAGTACGGGGTGGGCATGCTGGCGATGATGGCCTCAAACCCGGGCGTTGATCCGTTTTTGCCGGAGGTGGGCACTCGGTTGGTTATCCCTACCCAGATGATTTTGCCTGACCTGCCTCGAAAGGGAATCATCATTAATCTTGCTGAGCTGCGCCTTTATTACTTTCATCAGCAACAGGTGTATGTGTTTCCCATTGCCATTGGCCGTATTGGTCATGACACGCCCCTGGGGAAAACGTCCGTTATTCAGAAGCGGCAAAACCCGCCTTGGATTCCGCCAGAGTCGATTCGTGAGCAATATGCACAGCGGGGCATAACCTTGCCTAAGGTGGTGCCTGCGGGTCCGGATAATCCATTGGGAAACCACGCCATTCGCCTCGGGTTTGATCAGGGCCAATATCTGATTCATGGCACCAATAAAGACAATGGCGTCGGCTTTCGAGCCAGTGCGGGCTGCATTCGCATGTGGCCTGAGGATGTGGAGCAGTTGTTCTCTATGGTGAAAAAGCGCGATCCGGTCTGGGTGATCAATCAAACAGAAAAATTGATGCAGGCGCCATCAGGGGAGATTTGGATGGAAACCCACAGCCCAGCAACCCGAGAAGATGGTGAAGTTACTCCGTTAACTCGTTTTCAGCGGCAATTGCTTGAAGCGAATCACATCAATGTGGATTGGGTTGAGCTGCAGCGGCAAACTCAATTGGGGTTACCTGAAGTGGTTGGCTGGCCCTAGCAAACACAAGGGCCAGCAACGGCGAGCTATTTTTCGAAGGAGGTGTTGATGTTGTCAATGCGTTTGTGGGCGCGCATCGCTTCGGCATTGGCAGCATCGGCAGTTGCCTGTGCGGCTTGGATATCGGCATCTTGCCGCTGTTGATCGCTGGTAAGGTTGTCCAGCCTATTGGATAGATCGGCCATCTGAGATTCTAAAGCTTCGTTATTCGCACATCCGCTCACAAATAGGATGCTTGCTGCTGCAACAGCGGCTTTGATGGTCAACTGCATAGTACTTCCTCCAACCATAGGATTGTTGTATTCAACTCAACAAGTGTGGCACAGGAATTTACGCTTGCACGGTTGTTTTGCTTATAAATGAATGTGATTCGTCCGGTGGCGGAAAATATGAACCATCAAGCGGCGTGCGGGTAAATAAACAAAAAAGGGAAGCCATCTGGCTTCCCTTTTTTATGTGTTTGAATTTAGGCAACTTTGCTGTGTTTTTTCTCTCGTTTCATGGCACAAGCACATAGGCCGCCGGAAAGCGCCGGGCAACGTTTGCAGGGGGATTTTTTCAGTGGTTTACGAGCAAAGGCAAATGGATCTTGCTCTACCGGGCGGATCTGCACCACTTTAGCCAGCTTGGGTTTCGGCGGAAGAGCCTCTGCAACCAGCTTGTCGGTCAGTGCTTTTAGCGCCTTCTTGTCTAGATGAACAACATCATCACCAGACTTTTTGGCTGCTTTCAGCGCCTGTTTCACGGATTTTTTCACCGACTTCTCAAGCAATTTAGTCTGCTTTTTAATCTGCTTTTTGGTCTGCTTGTTCATACTGCCTCCAGCCAACTAACCTGATTCTAATTACGAATTATTCTCAGTCAAGTGCGATTTGGGTGTTATGTGACCGAACAGTCAGATTCTGAATCTCATTCTGGGGCTATAAAAAGAGAGCCGCGGCCAGAAAGAAATTGGGGTAAGTGTCTAACTTATTCATAAGCTTGGCTGTTTTGCTTTGAGGTAGGGCGAATGCTCAGTTGGGGGAGGGCAATTGATGAAATGAATAAAAATTAAGCAAACGGATTTTGACGCCGAAACCGCGCCAAAACCCGTTTGGTGGCAGTTAGCTTGAGGGCTCCGGTAGCGTTAATTCTGGTAGAGACTTATCGGTTTCTACCCAGCCGCCACCCAATGCTTTGAATAGGGCGATTCGATTTAGCCAATAGCTTAGCTCGGTGCTAAGCAGAGTTTGCTGGGCGCTGTAGTAGTTTCGCTGTGAGTCGAGCACCTTAAAGTAGTTATCAACGCCTTCATCGAAACGCAATTGAGCCAGATCGAAACTCTCCTTGTAAGCCTCCACCAGCATGATTTGCGCTGCTAGCTGGTCATCCAAGGTGCCTTGATTGGCCAGTGCGTCCGCAACCTCCTGAAAAGCCGTTTGCACGGTCTTTTCGTAATTGGCCTCGGCAATCTGCTGATCGGCCACCGCCACATCAAACTGACTGTCTAAGCTGCCCCAGTTAAAGATTGGCAGATTGATGGTAGGGGAAAATACCCAGCTTTTGCTGTCACCATCGAACAGGTCATCTAAGTCTCGACTCAGCAGCCCGCCGGTTGCGGTGAGAGAGATGTTGGGAAAGTAAGCGGCTCTGGCCACGCCGATATTGGCATAGGCGGCTCGAAGGTTATGCTCAGCGGACATCACATCTGGACGTGTCAGCAGCACCGACGATGGCAAGCCAGCACTGACAGGCGCAAACTCGGTGCGATCGTTGGCGCTTGGGAGCAGTTCATCGGCGATGGGGGTGCCAACCAATAGAGTTAGAGCATTGATGTCGACCTGCACTCGACTGGTGAATTGGGCTACGTCAACCAGAGCCGTCGCGACGGTGGTCTTTGCCTGGGCAACGTCAAGGCCTGAGGCCACGCCATTATCAAAGCTGGTTTGGGTGAGGATCAGCGAGTTTTGCTGGGTCTCTAGTGTCTCTTTCGCCAGCTGCAGCAATCGGCGGTCTGTCTCTAGATTTAGATAAGCCTGCATGACGCTGCTGATCAAACTCAGCTGGGTGTTCTTCCGCCCTTCGACAGTGGCCAAATAGCTGTATAGGGCTTGTTGCTCGAGGTTATAAACTCGGCCCCAAAAATCCAGCTCAAAGGCGGTGATGCCGACGCTTAAGCTTTGTTGGCGGCTGATGGTGGAGGTGCCGCCGTTGATGTTTTCCGACAGCCTCTGGTTACTGGAGCCGCCACTTAGATCGATGTTGGGTAACCGCTCTGCCCGTTGAATGCCAAGCTGGGCCTCCGCTTTGAGGATATTGAGCAGCGCCACCTCCAGATCTCGGTTGTGGTTTAGAGCCAGCTCAATCAGTTGTACCAACTTGGGATCGTTAATAAAACTGCGCCAATCGTCGCCTACGGCGATGGAGCCCTCTTCAGCCATCATGGGCTCCGTGGGCCAGAAAACCGTGGTAGGCATCTCTGGGCGCTCGTAGTTTGGTTGCAAGCTACAACCGGACAAGGTGACGACAAGAGCGACTAAGCCAAGTTTAGCTTTCATGGGGCACCTCCTTGGCATTGGCGGCTTTTTTGCGATCAAAGATGCTGATCACCACCACGAAGAACAGCGGCACAAACAGCACCCCCAATAGGGTGGCAGAGACCACACCGCCCACCACACCGGTACCAACCGCGTTCTGGGCGCCAGAGCCTGCACCGCTATTGAGTGCCAGTGGCAATACTCCCATACCGAAAGCCAGTGATGTCATGAGGATAGGCCGCAATCGAATCCGCGCCGCGTGCAGCGTTGCCTTCATTAAGCTGTCTCCTTGGTCGTAGAACGCTTTGGCAAATTCCACAATCATAATGGCGTTCTTGGAGCCCAGGCCGATGGTTGTCAATAAACCCACTTGGAAGTAGACGTCGTTAGCCAGATTGAACAACCCGGTGGCGGTAACGGCGCCCAGCAGGGCCAGTGGCACCACCAAAATCACTGAGAATGGAACGGCCCAGTTCTCATAGAGCGCCGCTAAGGCGAGGAAAACCACCAGAATGGATAGGGCGTACAATGCGCCCGCTTGACCGCCAGCTTGACGCTCTTGATAGGAGAGGCCGGTCCATTCGATGGCAACACCTGGTGGCAGTTTGGAGACGATTTTTTCAATCTCCATCATGGCTTCACCACTGCTGATTCCTGGCGCCGGTTGACCATTGATCTGAACTGCGGAAACGCCGTTATAACGTTCAAGACGAGGCGAGCCATAGCCCCATTCGCCGCTGGCAAATACCCGCATTGCAACCATTTCGCCATCGGCATTGCGCACTTTCCAGTCCATGATGTCTTCTGGATTCATTCGGTATTTGCTGAGGGATTGCGCGTACACCTTTTTCACTCGCCCTCGGTCAACGAAATCGTTGATGTAGCTACTACCAAAGGCGGTTGCTAAGGTGGCATTGATGTCGTTGATGGACACCCCTAATGCGCGGGCTTTCAACTGATCAATTTTGAGCTGATACTGTGGAGTATCGAACAGGCCGTTGGGACGTACGTTGGCCAGCTTAGGTTTTTGCCCGGCCATGCCCAGTAACTGCAGTTCTGCTTGCACCAAGCCCGCGTGACCGAGTCCGCCTCGGTCTTGCAGATAGAAATCAAAGCCCACAGCGTTACCCAGTTCAATGATCGGAGGCGGGGCAAAGGCGAACACGAAGGCTTCCGATATCTGCGAAAATGCTCCCATGGCGCGGCCGACGATGGCGTTGACCTTCTCTTGTACCTCATCTCGCTTGTCGAAGTCTTTCAAGGTGAGGAACATCATGCCGGTGTTGGCTCCTGAGCCAGCAAAACTGAAGCCAGCGACGGAGAATACCGACTCCACCAACTCCTTCTCTTGCTCGAGGTAGTAGTCCTCAACCTGACCAATTACCTCAAGGGTTTGCTCCTGAGTTGCTCCTGCGGGCAGCTGCATCATGGTCATCATGATCCCTTGATCTTCATCGGGTAAAAAGCCGGTGGGCAAGCGAAGGAACAGCAGCCCCATCACGCCGGTAATGGCTAGATAGACCAGCATAAAGCGGACTTTACGGTTGCAGATGATGTCCACCGCGCCCACGTACTTGTTGGTCAGCTTTTCGAAGTTACGGTTAAACCAACCGGCAAATCCCTTTTTCTCTTCGTGCCCATGGTTGTCTTTTAGCAAGCTGATGCACAGGGTTGGCGTCAAAATGATGGCCACCATCACCGACAGGGATACGGCGGTAACAATGGTGATGGAGAACTGTCGGTAGATGGTACCGGTGGAGCCAGCAAAAAACGCCATCGGAATAAACACCGCCGACAGCACCAAACCAATGCCGACTAGTGCGCTGGTGATCTCGTGCATCGATTTGATGGTGGCTTCTCTGGGGGACAGCCCTTCCTCCTCCATGATCCGTTCGACGTTCTCTACCACCACAATGGCGTCGTCCACCAACAGGCCGATGGCCAAAACCAGGGCGAACATGGTGAGTGTGTTGACCGAATAGCCCAGAGCCAACAGCACAGCAAGGGTGCCTAACACCACAATGGGAACGGCGATGGTAGGAATGAGTGTGGCGCGAAGGTTTTGCAGGAACAGCAGCATTACCAGAAACACCAGTGCCACCGCTTCAAACAGGGTGTGCACAACCCCTTCAATGGAGATGGAGATGAACGGAGTGGTGTCATAGGGGTACACCACTTTGAGTCCTGCTGGGAAAAAGGGCCGCAGCTCGTCCAGTTTGGCTCGCACGGCTTCGGCGGTGTTCAGGGCGTTCTTGCCGGTGGCTAAGCTGATGGACATCCCTGCAGCGGGTAACTTGTTAAAGTGCGCTTCGGTTTGGTAGCTGGCGGAGCCAAGCTCTACTGTTGCCACGTCTTCCAGTAACACTTGCGAGCCATCGGTATTCACCTTGAGCAGGATCTGTTTGAACTGGCTGACGGTAGTCAATCGCGATTGCGAGGTGATGGTGGCGTTGAGCTCCTGCCCCGGTTGAGCCGGCGAGGCACCAAGTTGACCTGCGGAAACCTGAGCGTTTTGCTCCTGCACCGCAGCGATGACGTCCGAGGGCATCAGGTTGTAGCTTTCCAACTTGAACGGGTCGAGCCAGATGCGCATGGCGTACTCCGCACCAAACAGCTGGGTTTGGCCTACGCCATCGACTCGGCTTAGGGGATCGAGCACGCTGGAGGCGATAAAATCCGCCAGATCGGCATTGTCCATGCTGCCATCTTCAGACACAAAGCCCAGTACCATCAAAAATGAGGTGGCGGCTTTCTCTACTTTAACCCCTTGGGCTTGTACCTCCACGGGGAGCAATGGTGTGGCGGCAGAGAGTTTGTTTTGCACCTGAACCTGAGCGATGTCGGGGTCGGTGCCGTTGGCGAAGGTTAGCGTCGTGGTGATGTTACCAAAAGAGTCCGAGGTGGAGGCCATGTACATCAGGTTATCCAGCCCTTTCATCTGCTGCTCAATCACCTGAGTCACAGAGTCCTCGGCGGTTTTGGCAGAAGCCCCAGGGTAGAAAGCCGTCACCTGAATGGCCGGTGGTGCCACCGGAGGATATTGAGCCACAGGCAGAGCGATGATGGACAAAACCCCTGCCAACATCACTAAGATGGCCAGTACCCATGCAAATACGGGTCGATTAATGAAAAACAGCGCCATTATTGCTCCTTAGCGGCTTTGGCCACATAAGGAACCGGATTGGCTACCGGCGCACCGGGGCGAACAAACTGCAGGCCCTCGGCAATAACGCGGTCGCCAGCATTGAGGCCTTTGGTGACCAACCATTGGTTGTTGATCATCTCCTCAGTTTCAACGGGCCTGACCTCGACCACGTTGTCGGCGTTGATCACGCTGACCTGCGCCTGTCCCCTTGGCGTGCGGGACAGGGCTTTGGCGGGGATCAGAATCGCTTTATGATCGATGCCTCGCGGCAGGGTGGCGCGCACAAACATGCCTGGAAGTAGGGTGTTGTTGGGGTTTTCAAAGGACAGCCTCAGTACAAATGAGCCGGTGGTCTGGTCGATGTTGACGTCAGAGAACAGGAACTTACCGCCAAAAGGATAGACACTGTCATCTTCTAAGGTCAGTTGAATGTCACTGAGCTCGCCCTCTTCTCGAGAGAAGGCTCCTGACTGTAAGCCGCGGTTAAAGGCCAGCAGTTCGTTACTGGATGCGGTGATGTCCACGTACATGGGGTCGTAGGTTTGCACCGTGACCAGCGCCGATGCCTGATTGGCGGTAACCAGAGCACCCTCTGTAACCGTAGAGCGCCCAATTCGGCCAGAAATTGGTGAGGTTACTTTGGTGTAATCTAGGTTGATGCGCGCGGTTTCGATGGCGGCTTTGGCGATGGCCACATCGGACTCCGCTTGCTGGAAGTTGGCTAGGGCGTCGTCAAAGTCCTGCCGTGATACCGCATTTTGTTTGACTAGGCGCTCATAACGCGCGGCGCGATTTTGCGCGGTGGCGAGATTGGCATTGGCTTTTTGAAGATCTGATTTGGCGCTTCGAAATGCCACTTCAAATGGCTCAGGATCAATTTGATACAGAGGTTGGCCTTTTTCGATTAAGGCGCCCTCGGTGAACAGCTGCTTAAGAATGATGCCTCCCACCTGAGGCCGCACCTCTGCAATGAACGAGGCCACGGTGCGCCCTGGCATCTGATCCTTAAGTTCGATGGCTTGAAGCTTCACTTCAACAAATCGAATCTCAGGTGGTGGCGGAGCGCTTTGAGCTTGCTGCTCTGCGGGTTTGCAGCCCCCGAGCAGTAAGCTCAGTGCGACCAAGGTACTGCCAATCGCTAGCCTGCTTCGGCCAACCGCGTATCTAGAATCTTGTGTAGCCATTAACCCGCCTCTGTTCTGAGATGCTGTTATTGACTGAAAAGTATAGTAACAACTGAAAATGGCAGGAGATTGATTTTAAATTGATTGCTATTTACGACATGGCTTCTTTTAAACAGGCTTGGCTTAGGCGATGAATCACCTTGGCAATCTCTTCGCTGGAGTATCTGCCTTTCTGTTCAACCATGAGCACCAAGTTGTCAAAATAGATGGCGGCAATGGTGGTGGCGATCAGTGGCAGCGGTAAATTGAATTGATTTTCGTCAAACTGCGCCGCTAAGCGTTGGTTGATTTGCTCCGTAAAACGTTGTCGGAGCTGGTTAAACGCGCTGTCTTTGTCGTTGCCGAGTTTATAGAGCATGCTGCGCCTGAAACCACTGATACGACTAATGCGTTCTAGAAACGCGATAAGCTGAGGCCGCGGCTGGGCATGGTGCCAATCTTGAGCGGATTCCAGCCCTGACAACATCTCATCAAATAATGGCCGGTGCATTGCCAACAACAGATCCAGCTTTCGATTGAAGTGGCGATAGAAGGTGGTTCTTCCAACTCCGGCACGTTTGACGATGTCGCTAATGGAAAGGTCGCGGTAGTCTTGCTGGCGCAGTTGCTGTTGGAATACAGCGACGATCTTCAAGGCAACTTTTGATGAGGTGGTAGTCATGGGCAAGACTCTTGTGAACGGCCCTCAAGCATAAGGAGTCCTGTGCTTACCGCAACCATTTTTACCGTAAATGGAACAGTGAGCGGCATCTGTACCGTTTACAGCGTTTTTATCATCCACACATCGCAGCCGCGGTGTTCGCTGGCGGCCAGTGGTGCGTCTAAGTGGGTAAATCCCAGTTGTTGATAGAGCTCAATGGCGGTCGTCATGGTTTTTAGGGTATCCAGATAGCAGCGGCGAAAATTTTGCTCTTTGGCAAAGGCGAGGCAGGCCAAAGTGAGAGCTTTACCGATGCCGCGGCCACGACCTTGTGGCAACAGAAACAGCTTTTTGAGTTCGCAGGTGTGAAGGCTGCCTTGAAACGGCGCTACGCCGCAACCGCCGACCACCAAGCCATTCATTGTCGCCACCAGATAGCAGCTATTGTGGTTGTCGTTAGCGCCTTGGCCATAATGAGCGCTCATGGCCAACACTTCCGCATCTGAGGGGCCAAAGCCATCGCCGATGGCACCGAATTCGGCACCAACCTGCTTGATGATTCTGCAAATTTCGGCATCGTCGCTTGGTTGGATTGGACGAATGGTGACAGGGTTTGATTTCATGGTCGTGTGCTTGCGCTCGAGTGAATTAAGTCGATGAGTTGATTGACGGATTTGACGCCACAAATCAGGTGAGTGATGTCTGGGTCGCTAATGGGCTCTAAGGCGTATATCGGTTTATCTACTCCCAGGGCGTAGCCGATGTCTAGGGTGACGCTTTTGCCCACATAGCCATCGAAGTTGACGATAAAGGTGATGTCGGATTGGTCGATACGCTGCAGGCAACCCTCAATGCCTTGGTTGGCATCGGGCGAGGACAGCAAGCACTCAATCTGGGCGTCGATAAACTGTTGTTGAATCTTTCGTAACGTGCCGTAGTGTTTGAAGCTACCGGCGAGGTATACCTTGGTCATTATCCATTTGCCTATGTCAATCGTTAGGGGCGGTACATCTGTTGATAATTGGGTATGTGGCTCTCCCAGTAGGGCGGAGTGCCGATATGTTGCTGGGCAGCTTGGATGAACTCCCCAATTAGTGGAGTGTGTTGCCGGTGCGGGTAGATGGCATAGATGCCGGTATCTCGCGTTGATAGGGCGTAGTCGGTCAAAATTGGCGTCAGTCCCATTTCATGGATAGGGTATTGCAAATTGAACAGATCGATCAGTGCGTAACCTAGCCCTTCTTGTACGCCTTTGATCATCGATTGCACATCATTAACGACGTAGTTGCCACGCATTTTAAGGTTGAGCCATTGTTTGCTACCAGGGGATGATGCAATTTGAAGGTGATCCAGGTGGATGTCGTCGTTGCCATAGATCACCGCCGGCAGCGTCAATAATTGCTCTGGCGTCTGAGGTGTGCCGTGCTTAGCAATGAACTGCTTGGATGCCACTAGGGCAAAATTGGTGTTGGCGATCTTTTTGGCGATGAGGTTGGAATCACTGAGGCGGCCAATACGAAAGGCCAGATCGATATGATCGGTGATGATGTTGGCACGGCGGTCATCAAGAATCAGCGACAGTTTTATCTCTGGGTAGCGTTTTAAAAACTGGGTAACCACGGGCTGGATATAAACCTGCCCGAAAAACACCGGTGCGGCGATGCGAATTCGCCCCTTGGGTTGGCTTTGGTAGGCATCCGCGATGTTATGGATCTGATTTAAGTTTTCCAGCATCAGTTCCGATTGCGCCAAAATATCTTGCCCAGCGGAGGTGAGCGAGATTGAGCGTGTCGAGCGATTTAGCAGCGTGACCCCAAGGGTGGCTTCCAACTTTTTTATCTGTTTGGACAATGAGGAGTTGTCCATTTGGTGCAATTTGGCGGCCTTTGCAAAGGAGCCAAGCTTTACCACATCGACAAATAGGGCCAGTTGGTTAGAGATAGACATGACGCTGTCCTACAGAGAGCGCTTGATAGCGCGGTTCAAAGCTGGGGTTAACAATAGTGGATTACTAAATAAAATCATAGAGATCCTTGAAGCTCACCTCTAAAGCAAGTAGCGTCGACCCCAAATGATAACTGCCTCGTGTGTCACGCCATGACTGAACTCACCCGTAAGCCGACTTTGCCTAACCTGTTTCAATTTGCCACTAGTGAAGCATCTCAAGATGCGGTTCTATGTTGGTTGTTAAGCTGGGCCAAGCCTGAATATGGCCATCTTGATCCACTTCTGCATCGCACTGCTTTGGACTTTATTGAGCGGATTTTTCATCTGCATTCGGTTTCTATGCCGAAGGTAATAAGCCGAGTTGAGGTGACACGACAAGATAACTACATCGATGTATTGTGTGTGCTTAACGATGAGTATGTGATTCTGATTGAAGATAAGACTCACACAGAAGATCATTCTAATCAGCTGGTTAATTATCTTAACGAGGTGAGTGGTCGTGGTTATGAGCGCGACAAAGTGCTGCCTGTTTATTACAAAACCGAAGATCAAGGCTGTTATCGGCGGGTTGTAAAAAAAGGGTATCAACCCTTTACTCGGCCGATGATGTTGCAGGTGCTAAATCGCTACCCTGGTGATAACGCCATTGTGTTGGATTATCGAGCTTACCTGACCCATATTCAGCAACGCAGTGACAGTTATATAACGGAACCTGTAGAACGCTGGAGCCAGCGAGCTTGGAAAGGGTATTTTCTCTATCTTCAACGAGAGCTCGGGGTTGGGACATGGCGATATGTACCCAATAAAAACGGTGGTTTCATGGGGTTTTGGTGGCATTTTGTCGGTGACGATGATTGTGAGCAGTATCTTCAAATTGAAGAGAAAAAACTCTGCGTTAAGATTGGTGTCGCTGAAGCTTCGCAGCAAAAAGCGCTTCGACAGTTTTGGTATGAGAACGTCAAGGAGCGAGCCAAGACTTTTGCGCCTGCACAGTGGAGTAAGCCGCCAAGATTTGGAACCGGTGCTTGCATGACGGTGTATCAGTTTAAAGGGGACTTTCGAGTCGTGAATGACGATGGCCGGATCGATTTAGAGTCTACGTTGGCGAGGTTGAGGCAGTCTCAGCGGCTGTTGACGTCCATCTAAGGCCAGATTTAATGAGCTCGGTTGTCTGTTGCGCTGCCCCGTAAGTGATTTGCCAGCAGTTTCGAGAGCCCCGTGAAGAGTAAGATGCCGATTATATCCGCGATAAAGTCCAACATATCCAGAGTTCGGCTGGGAATAAAATGTTGGCTAAGTTCTTCGATAGCCACAAAAACAGTGACCAAAGCCGTTCCCCAATAGAGGGGCAGTCGATTAACGCTTAGGACGCGAAACCCCAAAGCTAAGTTAGCAAGCAGGGTAAGTGTGCCAAACAGCAATAGATGGCCAACTTTATCCCCATAGGGGATCATTTTTACCAATTGGAACAAGACATTTGGCTGTCCAGTATTGGCGAGATAGATCACCCACAAAATAAAGCAGAAGAATCCGGCAGCCAGGAAAGTGACAAACTTATTCATTGGGTGAGTTCGCAGCGGTAATACAGGGCAATAAACACTAACGTTCAGATCCGGAAATTGCCACTATCTAGAGCTAAATCGCAGACTTTTTCTTACAGCTGGGTCAAATTAAGGAATCTGAAATGTAAGGAGAGATCATGTACGCGGTGTTGTTTGAAGTGGTGCCCAAAGCAGACGGCAAAGCAGAATACTTGGAGCTTGCCGCTCAGCTGCGCCCGTTGTTGGAAGGCCAGCCTGGTTTTATCTCTATTGAGCGTTTCCAGAGCCTTGTTGAGCAAAATAAGTTACTTAGCCTGTCGTATTGGGACTCTGAAGCCGCCATTGCTGACTGGAAAGCTCAGATGAACCATCAATTGGCACAGCAGCAGGGAAAAGCGCGCCTGTTCGATACCTACCGGATTCGCGTAGCCAAAGTGGAACGAGAGTATCAGATGGGCCATTAATCGCGGGGGCGACAACTCGCTTTAGTTGATGGCGTTGTTGACGGCTTTCTTTAGTAGAGCAAACAGGGTTTCAAGTTCAGACTCATTAAGCCCGAGACCGCCCTCTATTTTCATTAAGGCTTCATCTGCGTCAAGGTGCAGTTGGCGACCAGCATCGGTGATGATAATCTTAACGATGCGCTGATCCTCATCATCGCGCCGCTTGACCACCAATCCAGACTCTTCCAGTTTATTTAAGCTGCGAGACACGTTTGAGCTATCTTCCAGCATCCCCTCTTTGAGCTGGCCGACGGTTAGCCCCTCTTTGGGTCCCTTGTCTAGGGCGTGCAGCATCATCAGTTGTGGCGGTGAAATTTTAAAGGGAAGCAGCTGCCTCGTCATGGTGACTTTCATCTCTTGTGCCATGCACAGCAACAGGCCACTGACCTTTTGATCGGTGGGGTAATTGGATTGGATAAGCGCATGAACCGCAGACTTATTAGCCACAAGAAACCTCAATATGTTCAATGAATCGGCTTAGTGTTACTCACACTAAGCCGTGATCATACTGCAATTCACTCTTGAGGCAATGCCCGAATCGGTGGCTGGGTTAGAAGCAGGCTCCGTAAGCCTGTTTAGGGAAGTAGATATGCACTATGCCAGCGTGTGTGGTCTGCCTGCGAATAACGTAGCGCTGCTGATTTTCCCCAACGAGGATGCCCTCAATTGCTGGGGTGGCGTAACCCACCGTATCATTGGGTTTGAGTGAAATAGTTTTGCCGATGCGGTCACTGAGTGTCATAGACTCAGGAATCGGGCGCGGCGAATAGGTGGAAGCGATGGTCCACGCCAGCTTCGGCTCTATGTCGGTGCGCTGGCCATGGTCGATGGCATCCATACGTTGATACCAGTCCATCAACTCAGGTTGTTGTTCGGTGATCACCGGATAGTCTAAGGACGCTCGATACCAGCGAAGGTGAAAGGCGCTAAAGTCGGCAATGGTGGGAGCACTCTGGCCGAATAAGTACGGGCCACCTTGCAGGGCGTCTGCTAATTCTCGGTTTTTCTGTTCCAGCTTAAGCTGAGCGAGCGCCCGATCCATGGTGGGCTGTTCAAAATCGCTAAATGCCCCGAGGCGGTCTCGGGTGAATCGAACCATCTGCCCAAATGGCATCATATGGTGCAAACCACTGAGAAACTGCAGTTTACTCATTGAGTTTAATATGGGTAAAAACAGCTCAGGCTCTTGAGAGGTGACCAACTGCTGCGAGCGAGTGGACTGCTGGCTTCGGTCTAATTCGGGTTGGTGAGACAGCGCGGCAATCTCTTTAGCAATCAAATCTGAGTCGACGAAGATATCAGCGCCAATTTGGAGGAGAGGGATGCGCCGAGCATAACCGCCAACTAACTCTTCTTGAATCGGTCGCGGTGGTAAGGGCGCGTTAACGGCGTACCACTTTAGCTGAGTGTAACCGAGCATGATGCGCGCTTTTTCGGCGAAGGGGCTGTACTGAGTGTGGTGTAATACGATGGGGGGCAGGTCGGGATTAAGCTCGATACTACTCTGCAGTTGTGGCACGTTTTGTGCGCAGCCAAAGGAGAGTAGCACACTTGCAGCACCGGTAATGGCAGCGGCACAGCGCGTTAATTTGGTCATCATTATACGCCCTTGTGTGTCATGACACTTATTTGGTTAAAAAAGCGGCCCCAGTGGTGGTTAGAAGGATTCACACACCGGAACCGCGTCATTTAGTATCATGACACATTTTAATGGTGTCATGATATATAAGTTGAGAACATGGTGTTAATTGTAAACTTGATCACGGATGGAGCTGGTTCTAGGGCTCGCTCAGGGCTTGTTTGAGGCGGTCGATCAGCAGGCTGACTTTAGGAGACAGTTGACGGTTGTGGGGGTAGAGTGCCCAGATCCCTTCTTCTGGCGGGCGAAATTGTGTCATTAGTTCCACCAGCTCTCCGGTTTGTAGCGGCTGTGATACATAGTTGCTCGGCAGTTGCACTAAGCCAACGCCGGCTAACGCCATGTCCAGCAGTGCTTGGCCGCTGTTACAACGCAATGAACCAGAGACTTTGAGCTGAGTGGTGCGGTTGTTATTGTTAAAGCGCCAGTAATCTAAGGTACCCAATAGGCAGTTGTGATTGGCAAGCTCTGACAGGCTGTGGGGTTCGCCGCTGCGCTCAAGGTAGCTTGGGGCGGCACAAAGGTGCAAAGTTCGGCTACCCAGACGTTTGGCCATCATGTTGGAGTCGGCCAATTGTCCTAGTCGAATGGCCAGATCGACCCCTTCATCGACCAAGTCCACCTGTAGATTGGTGAGCATCATCTCTACATTGAGGTCTGGGTACTCAAGACAGTATTGGCTGATGACCGGTGTGATATGTTGTTCACCAAAGGCCACCGGAGCAGTAAGCTTGAGTTTACCCCTTGGGTTGCTCTGCAGACTATTGAGTGCAGATTCTGCTTCCTCAACGCCATCGAGAAGTGGTCGGGTATGCTGATAGAAAAGCTGACCGGCATCGGTTACCGTGACTCGGCGTGTGGTGCGGTAGAAGAGTTTGGTTGCCAGACGCTGTTCTAACGTACTGATCTGCCGGCTAACCTGCGCAGTCGAGATCCCCAAGCGTTTTGAGGCTGCGGTAAATGACTCTGTCTCTACCACTGCAACAAATTCATTGATACCTTCCCAGTTAGCCAATGCGCTCTCCTATAAATAATCAGCAGCAACTTGGCGCCGAGTATACCCTTTTTAAACCCGATGCAGTGCCAAGATTATTCCTTCTGGGTAAAAGTTTATTGCGATTTAGAGGGATTATCACATCTCGTGAGCTAATTATAATGGCCGCCATCAAATGCAGAACAGCCACTGCTGTTTCTTACGTTATCTCTAGTTAGGAGTGAAGCATGACCGCTCAAGTGATTAAGTCAAAAGCCGCTGTAGCCTGGGGTCCTGGCCAGCCACTGAAAATGGAAACCGTGGACGTCGCACCACCTAAAGCAGGTGAAGTTCGCATTAAAGTGATGGCCACCGGTGTGTGCCATACCGATGCATTTACCCTTTCCGGTGATGATCCAGAGGGTATTTTCCCATCCATCTTGGGCCACGAAGGCGGCGGTATTGTTGAGTCTGTGGGCGAAGGCGTAACCAGCGTTAAAGTCGGCGACCACGTTATTCCTCTGTACACCCCTGAGTGTGGCGAGTGTAAGTTCTGTAAATCAGGTAAAACCAACCTGTGTCAGAAGATTCGCGAAACTCAAGGTAAAGGCCTGATGCCTGATGGCACTACTCGTTTCTCCATTAACGGTGAGCCAATCTACCACTACATGGGTTGCTCAACCTTCTCTGAATACACGGTACTGCCTGAGATCTCTCTGGCGAAGATCAACAAAGATGCGCCATTGGAAGAGGTTTGCCTGCTAGGTTGTGGCGTAACCACTGGTATGGGGGCGGTAACCAACACTGCGGATGTTCAGCCTGGTGATACCGTTGCCGTATTCGGCTTGGGTGGTATCGGTCTGTCTGCCATCATTGGCGCACAGATGGCCAAAGCCGGTCGCATTATTGCCATCGACATCAACCCGTCGAAGTTTGATCTTGCTCGTAAGCTTGGCGCGACTGATTGCGTGAACCCGAAAGAGTTCGACAAGCCAATTCAGGAAGTGATCGTTGAGATGACCGATGGCGGTGTGGATTTCTCCTTCGAGTGTGTAGGTAACGTACACCTGATGCGTAGTGCTCTAGAGTGCTGCCACAAAGGTTGGGGTGAATCTGTGATCATTGGTGTTGCTGGTGCAGGCCAAGAGATCTCCACTCGTCCATTCCAGTTGGTGACCGGCCGTGTATGGAAAGGCTCTGCCTTCGGCGGCGTTAAAGGCCGCTCTGAGCTGCCTGAGTACGTTGAGCGTTACATGAATGGTGAGTTTAAACTGGATGATTTCATCACCCACACCATGGGTCTGGAAGAGGTTAACGAAGCGTTCGAACTGATGCACAAAGGTGAGAGCATTCGTACCGTTATCCACTTTGATAAATAAGTGATTAACTAAAAGGGTGGGGCGCGTTCCCCACCTCTTTTTCATTTTGCTTTTGGGAGCGCTTCTCGCACATGAGCACTTTAGAGAACATCAGTTGCAACCGCGCTTTCGGCGGTTGGCACAAACGTTATCGTCACACCTCCAGTACCACTGGTACTGAGATGGTGTTTGCTATCTATTTACCGCCGCAAGCTAGCGGAAGCCGCAAGGTTCCGGTGCTGTATTGGTTGTCGGGGCTGACCTGCACTGACGAAAACTTCATGCAGAAAGCTGGCGCTCAGCGCATGGCGGCAGAGCTGGGCATCGCCATTGTGGCACCAGATACCAGTCCTCGCGGTGAAGAGGTGGCTAACGACGAAGGGTATGATCTGGGCCAAGGTGCCGGGTTTTACGTGAATTCGACTCAAGCTCCGTGGCAGTCTCACTACCAGATGTACGATTACATCACCAAAGAGTTGCCTGAGCTGGTGGAGGCCAATTTCCCGGTGAACGACAAGCGTTCCATCGCGGGCCACTCAATGGGCGGTCACGGCGCGTTGATCTCAGCTCTGAAGAATCCGGGTCGCTACTTGAGCGCGTCGGCGTTTTCGCCAATCGTGAATCCAACCCAAGTTCCTTGGGGACAAAAAGCCTTTGCGGCGTATTTGGGTGACGATGTCGAAGCCTGGAAAGCGTACGACAGCTGCGAATTGATCGCTGCCGCCGATGCCAATGATCGGACGCCGATGCTGGTAAGCCAAGGCTTGAGTGATGAGTTTCTTGCCGAGCAATTGACGCCACAGCGCCTTAAACAAGCCGCCCGTGACAACGGCTATCCGCTGGTTTTGGAGCAACATGAAGGCTATGACCATAGCTACTATTTCATCGCCAGTTTCATCGAGCAGCATCTAAAGTTTCACGCCAATTTTTTGGTGTAAACCGAAGCTGAATCCCTATACGCCCTGCATTTGCGGGGCGTTTTTGTATCGATGGCATGACAGTCGCTTTTATACCAATTACATTAGGGTCTGTTGACCTTTCGTGCGCCACAAACTGATCTTTTTGTTCTGAATCTAACCGCCTGTGTCAGGACAGATAGCAGGCAATGGGTCTCTGGACGCCCTTCCCGGAAGGCTGATTTAATGGGCCCTCATGCAGCGTTAGTAAACCTCACGGTAGAGCTACTAGAGTTTGGCTTTACAGCCTTGCCGGAGAACCGATTAATTTCAGAGAAATGATCAAATTATTGGTGCAATTGGTATCACCTCTTTGCTGGGATTAGAGAGATGAGATTGATTGAGCGCTTTGTAACCGGAAGCTCGTTTGCCGTGGCAGACAAACAGCATCATCATATTCAGCGGTTTTGAGACCGAATTGGCTGTGCCTTGTTGGTGCAAAGGGTTAGCTTGAGATAAGCTCTGACTCGATTTGAATTTATAAAAAGAGTGACGCGATGAGCTTATCCGAAATGACCTTTTTCGAGCGTTTTGAAGCTGATATTTTGTCTGGAAAAAAGACCATCACCATTCGGGATGCGTCCGAGAAGGATTATGCTCCAGGTAGCTGTGTTCAGGTATCGACTTTTGAAGACAACCGCAGGTTTTGCCAGCTGAGAATCGACTCGGTCACCGCCTTAGAGTTTGAGCAGCTATCAGAGCGCCATGCCGAGCAGGAGAACATGACCTTACCCCAGCTTAAGGCCGTGATTCGAGATATCTACCCAAATACCGATTCACTGTATGTGGTTGCCTTTCAACTCGTGAATTGATTGCTATTATCCACTTGAATTCAAAGGCTTTTACTTCCATTTTCGCCCTCCCTTCGTTCCGAATAACTATTACCAAGTGGTAATAGTTATTTGCCAATTCGGCGGATTATCAATTTCTATCGCATCAATATAATGCTCCTCATCAATTAAACAGCGGAAGGCGAAAGCGATGAGTTGGGTATTTCTATTTTTGGGTGTGGTGGCTGAAGCCCTGTCTCATGTGGCACTGAAAGCCACCGATGGCTTTAGCCGTCCGGGACCTTTGGTGCTGGTGGTGCTGGGCCACCTGAGCGCTTTCCTCTTTCTTGCTTATGCCATGAAAGGTTTACCCGTTGGCGTGGTGCATGCGCTGTGGGCTGGTTTGGCCATTGTGGTGGTAACCATGCTCTCTGCTTGGCTTTATAAACAGCATCTGGACACCGCCACTTGGATTGGTATGGCTCTCATCATGGTGGGTGTCATGCTGGTTAATTTTAGCCAAGGTCACAGCCACTAACTCATTGTAGCCCGGTTGTTTTAGCAAAACGTTTCGCTTTAACAGCCGTTGGTCTCATCTCATTTTTGTATCGATTTTTAGTTTTTGGAGAGAGCGATGACTCGCATTGTTGTGGTCGGCGGCGGCGCTGGCGGTATGGAACTGTTGAAGAAATTGGGTAAACGCCTTGGCAAAACCGGCAAGGCTGAAATTACCCTTGTGGATGTGAGCGACTTTCATATCTGGAAGCCATTGCTGCATGAGCTGGCGACTGGAAGCCTTGATGAAGGGCTAAACGCGGTGGATTATCGCAGCCATGGCGCTAAAAATGGCTACCGCTTTGAGCAAGGGCCTTTGGTTGGTCTGGATAAGGATCAAAAGCAGCTAAGAATTGGTGCCACCTTCGATGAGCAAGGAAACGAAGTGTTGCCGGAGCGTTCCCTGAATTATGACTATTTGGTCATAGGTGTCGGCGCAGTCACCAACGACTTTGGCATACCGGGAGTCCAACAACACAGCCACTCATTGGATCTGACCTCGGAAGCCATGACCATGCGTAAGCGCATCCATAAGCTGATGCTGCAGCACAGCCAAGGACTACGCCATGGCAAACTCAAGATGGCCATTGTTGGCGGCGGCGCCACCGGAGTGGAGATGGCGGCAGAGATGCACCATTTGACCGAGATGATGCAAAGTTATGGGTTTGATCTTGGGGATGATCTGCTTGAGGTCACCTTGATAGAAGCTGGCCCGACGGTAATGCCTGGTTTGCCTAAAGCGCACCTACGTGCCGCGGTTGCGGAAAACCTAGAACTACTGGGTGTTACTGTGCTTACCGACACTCGAGTGACCGAAGTGACGCAAGCGGGTTTGATGACTGCGTCTGGAGAATTTATTCAGTCTGACCTGACGTTATGGGCGGCTGGCGTTAAGGCACCTGAGGTGCTTTCGACTTTGGGCCTGCACACCAATGCTCAAAACCAACTTTCGGTTAGCGACAGCGGTCAAAGCCTTACCGATCCTGCGATTTTCGCCTTTGGGGACTGTGCATCAGTGCCTCAACCTGATGGCAGCTTTTTACCTGCTCGGGGCCAAACTGCCCGTCAGCTGGCGCTGTTGGTGGCCGACAACTTAATGCTGCTGCAGGAATACTCCGATGTTGAACTGAAGCGCTACGTCTATAAAGATCTGGGTTCCTTTGTGAACTTGGCGCGGTTCCATACGGTAGGCAACATGTTCTCCTTTATGAAAGGTGGCTTGGCACTGGCGGGATGTCCGGCTCGGTTTGTGTATGCCTCTTTGTACCGCCGCCACATGTTGGCACTTCATGGTCCAATTAAAGGCGGCCTATTATTAGTGCTTAATGGAATGCAGCGACTATTTCGACCTCAGTTGAAACTGTGGTAATTACCTATTTAGCGTTGAGCAGGGAAGCTCGTTTCTTATATTCGTTTTGAATTTAGGAGGAGTGTTATGGCGGGCGGTTTCAGTAAAGATGGCGCCGTTTCTGAACAGATAGACGTCAGTATCAATGATGCAGTGAGTCAAATTCACAATCGACTGCCGGATCCCAATCGTCCAAGCGCCGCCGAGTGTGATGAGTGTGGAGAGCCTATCTCAGAGGCTCGGCGCAGGGCTCTGCCTGGGGTGCGATTGTGCATCCAATGCCAGACAGAGCTGGATAAACAGCAGCGAAACCACATGCTGTTTAATCGCCGCGGGAGTAAAGACAGCCAACTGCGTTAGCACAGAGCCAGTTTTGATAGATCGATGTAGTGAGCAAGCTGACTTTTATCCCCATCCAAAAAAGGGATGCGACCTAGCAGCGGCGCTCCCAGCTGCTCAGTTAAGTAATCAATGTTCTGCTGTTGGCAGGCAGCATTAGGATCCACATGATTGGCAATCCAGCCCACCAGGTTTAAACCATCGGCTTCAATCACCCGTTTGCTGAGCATGGCGTGGTTGAGGCAGCCTAGCTTTATGCCCACCACCAGAACCACCGGCAACTGCTGCTTAGCCACCCACTGATTTAACGAGCGGGTATCGGACAACGGCACCAGCCAACCACCAGCCCCTTCGGTCAGCACCAGCTCGGCTTTGGCCGACAGATTCTCAAGGCCAGCATCTAAGCGAGCCTCATCGATATCGCAGTGATCGAGCTTGGCCGCTAAGTGCGGGGATAGTGGTGCTGTTAGGGCAAAGGGATTCACTTCGCTGTAGTCGAGCTTGACGCTGCTGGCATTTTGCAGTGTCAGAGCGTCGGAGTTTTTAAGCTCGCCGTCGGTCATTTCACAGCCGGCGGCGATTGGCTTAAATCCTGCGGTGGCGACACCGGCCTGATTAAAGGCTTGCAGCAGCGCTTTCGCCGCCAGAGTTTTGCCGATGTCGGTGTCGGTGCCGGTAATAAAAAGGTGTTGCGTCATAAGGTTTCCAGAATACAGTCACAGCCCTTAGGTAGGGCAATTGAGAGCCATTAAGCGTCGTTTGGACGCACGATGGCAAAGCAGAGCTGATAGGTCAGCGGCCGTCCTTGTGGTGCGCGAGAATAGGCATTTTGCAGAGCACGAATCTGCCCTTTGCCGGTAAGCCCCTGACTGCGTCCCTGATGAAGATGGGTTGCACCCACCCCTTTTAGTGAACGCATCACCGCCATCACCGAGTCAAAGTAGAGGGTGATGGGCTCAAATTGCACTGTGCCAGTCAGGCCTGCGTTGGCAATGGCTCGCTGTATCTGCTCGCGAGTTAAAAATCGGTTGATGCGTGGGCGTCCATCCACGTGCTGCCATGCGTCCGCCAGTTCGTGCAGAGAGCCATCGACTAAGGTGGTGAACAGCAGTTGACCTCCGGGCTTAAGGCTACGCTTAAGCTGCGCCAGTGCGGCGCTGAGATCGTCACTCCACTGCAGAGCCAGATTGCTAAACACCTTGTCGATACTGGCTGGGGCAACGGGTAACTGGTCGATGTCGCCCACGAAGGTTTGCACCTTAAAGCCGTGTGTTTCGGCCCGAGCTTGGGTGAATTTGATCATCTCTGCGGAGAGATCCAGCCCAGTAAGCGCGTGCCCCTGTTTGGCCAACACCTCGGTGAAGTGGCCGCTGCCACAGCCAAGATCTAGCAGGCTACCAAGAGACAGAGGGCCGGCAAGCTCCAACAAGCGGTTGCCGCTTAGGCGCTGAAGCTCGGCGTGGGCATCGTAACTGGCTGCTGCTTTACCAAAGGCATCACCGATGGCGGATTTATCCGCTGGAGTTTGGGCGTGGTTGCGAGAACGCTGCCAATTTTCGGTTTGATTGGCCATGATCACTGACACTCCTTAAGTGGCAATGAGTGCCACAATGCATTAATGGCATCGGCTAAGGCGTCTACCTGAGTGTTGCTGTGGCTGGCGGACAGGGTAATGCGCAGTCGGGCGCTGCCTTTGGGCACCGTCGGTGGCCGAATGGCACTGACCCAGAATCCGGCGTCTTTAAGTTTATCTGACAGCATTACCGCCGCTTCGCTGCTGCCAACAATCAACGGCAGAATTGGGCTGTCGCTGGCGGCAACGGGGATTTCATTGTCCAGTTTTGCAAGGAATCTAGCTTTGAGTTCGCTGATGTACGCATAGGGCTTGGGATCGCTTTTAATCACCTCAATGGCGGCGCTGACGGCGTCGGCTTGGGCGGGGGGCAGAGCGGTGGAGTAGATGAGGTGGCGTGCGCGCTGCAGTAGGTAATCAGCGATGGGCTTTTTACACAGCACTGCTGCTCCGCTGCCGCCGAGGGCTTTACCAAAGGTTACGATCAGAAGATCGGGCTGGATGCCGGCGGCATCACAACTGCCTTTGCCGTGGCGGCCTAAAACGCCAAGGCCATGGGCATCGTCCACCATCAACCAAGCATTGTGAGCCTGACATAGATGCTGAATTTCGGCCAGTGGCGCACAGTCGCCGTCCATGCTGAACACCCCTTCGGTGACCACCAGCGTCGGCGCGTTGTCGGCGTTGTTACGAAGTAGCGTCTCAAGATGGGTCAGATCGTTATGGCGAAAGCGCTTCATGGTGGCGTCGCCAAGACTGCCGGCTTCCTGCAGCGAAGCATGATTTAAGCGGTCTTGCAGCAAAAGGTCGCCGTTATCCAGCAGTGCCAGCAGCACCGCTTGGTTGGCGGCAAAGCCTGAGGAGAACAGCAGCGCCTGCTCAAAGCCCAGCCATTGGCATAAAGTGGACTCTAACTGTGCATGAGCGTGGTGGTGGCCGGTGACCAGAGGCGAGGCGCCGCTGCCGCCGCCGTGCTGAACCAGCCCCTGCTGCCAGGCATTGAGTACCTGTGGGTGCTCAGCAAGTCCGAGGTAATCGTTGCTGCAAAAATGGTGGTACTGTTTGCCATCAACTTCGATGCGTGCCTTAGGTAGGCGGCGCACTGAGGTGCGCTGACGCAAAAGGTGGGACGCCGCACGCTGTTCTAGCGCGGCGTCGATACGGCTTAAGAAGGGATCAGCTGGCGTCATAGAACAGATCGTCTGCGCTTGGACGGGAGGCGATGTTGTGAGCCACCTGACTTTCCAGCATCTCCTGCTCGATGGCATCGGGCTTTTGTACCTGATGCTGAGAGTTGATTTTTAGTTTGTTGAACAGCTGCAGATCTTTATCTTCCGCTGGGTTTGGAGTGGTCAGCAGCTTACAGCCATAGAAGATGGAGTTGGCACCAGCCATAAAGCATAGGGTTTGCATCTGCTCGTTCATGTTCTCGCGACCGGCAGACAAACGAACCGCAGATTTTGGCATCATGATGCGAGCGATGGCGATAAGACGAATGAAGTCGAATGATTCAACGTCATCCACGTTCTCCATCGGCGTACCCTTTACCTTCACCAGCATATTGATTGGCACACTTTCCGGATGGGTCGGCAGGTTAGCCAGCTCGACCAACAGGCCATAGCGGTCATCAGAGGTTTCGCCCATGCCGATAATGCCGCCGGAACACACTTTCATGCCCGCATCTCGGACGTTACTCAGGGTATCGAGGCGGTCCTGATAGGTGCGGGTGGTGATGATTGAGCCATAGAACTCTGGCGAGGTGTCTAGGTTGTGGTTGTAGTAATCCAAACCGGCATCGGCCAAGCGCCGCGCTTGATCGCCATCGAGCATACCCAAAGTCATGCAGGACTCCATGCCCATCGCTTTTACCCCTTTGATCATCTCGACCAAGTAGGGCATGTCGCGTTCTTTGGGGTTTTTCCAAGCGGCACCCATGCAGAAACGCTGGGAACCTGCGGCTTTGGCTTTGGCGGCCGATTCCAGTACCTGTTGTACCTCCATCAATCGCTCTTTGTCCACGTCGGTGCGGTAGTGGGCGCTCTGGGGGCAGTATTTGCAGTCTTCAGGGCAAGCACCAGTCTTGATGGAGAGCAGGGTACTTACTTGAACCTGATTGGGATCATGGTATTGACGATGAACCTGCTGAGCCTGAAACATCAGCTCCATAAATGGCAGGTCAAACAGGGCGCTGGCCTCGGCGCGAGTCCAGTTGTGGCGAATATCCATGGGCGTTCCTAAAGACTGATTTGGTATAGGTTTATTCTTGGCTAGTCTAATTGAATTGGGTAACCTGTCAATCGAATCACTGGCACGACCTTTACTAATGGTTAAAAAATGAGCATTGATCTTCAGTTCGATCAGAACCACCTTTGGCACCCCTATACCTCGACTTTGAATCCATTGCCCTGTTATCCGGTGGCATCGGCCAAGGGCGTTGAGCTCACCCTAGAGACCGGTGAAGTGCTACTTGATGGCATGTCCTCGTGGTGGGCAGCCATTCACGGTTACAACCATCCTAAGTTGAATGATGCACTGGTGGCACAAAGCCAGAAGATGGCACACGTGATGTTTGGTGGCATTACTCACGAACCAGCAGTGGAACTAGGGAAAAAGCTGATTGCGATGACCCCAGAGCCTCTGCAAAAGTTATTTCTGGCGGACTCAGGCTCGGTGGCGGTGGAGGTATCACTGAAGATGGCGCTGCAGTACTGGGCCGCCAAAGGAGAGCGCCGCTCAAAGTTTCTTACCCTGCGTCACGGCTACCATGGCGATACCTTTGCGGCGATGTCGGTGACCGACCCAGACAACTCCATGCACAGCCTCTATAAAGGCTTTTTGCCCGAGCACGTCTTTGCTGATTCCCCTCAAGGGGGCTTTTTTGACCCTTGGGACCCAAGTGATATTCACGATTTTGAATCCAAGTTACGGTCTCATCAGGGGGAGCTGGCGGCGGTGATTTTGGAGCCAATAGTGCAGGGGGCGGGCGGTATGCGCTTTTATCACCCGCAGTTTTTGCGAGAGGTGCGTAGGCTCTGTGATGAAACCGGTATCTTGCTGATTTGCGATGAAATTGCCACTGGGTTTGGCCGAACCGGTAAGTTGTTCGCGGTTGAGCATGCCGGGGTCTGCCCCGACATTCTCTGTTTAGGTAAAGCGTTGACCGGTGGTTATATGACGCTGTCGGCGTGTCTGACCACCACAGAGGTGGCTAACACGGTGTCTGGGGGCCAAGCGGGGTGCTTTATGCATGGCCCCACATTTATGGGCAACCCCCTTGCCTGTGCGGTGGCCAACGCCAGTTTGGAGTTGGTGATGGAAAACCATTGGCAGCAGCAGGTGGCCGATATTGAATCTTCGCTGGCAGAGGCGTTGCCGCCCCTGAATGACATCGCGGCGGTGAAGTCAGTGCGTTGGCTGGGGGCCATCGGCGTGGTCGAGACCCATGAGCCAGTAGATGTGGCTAAAATTCAGCGTCATTTTGTGTCTCAAGGGGTGTGGATTCGACCTTTTGGCCGTTTGGTGTACGTGATGCCACCGTTCATTATGAGCAAAATGCAAATTGGTAAATTGGTGAATGCCATCGCGACCGCATTGGCTTAACTTGAGGTATTGCTACGGGCGGCTGAACTGGGAGTGACTTGCACGTCACCCAAAAGCCGCCATAAAAAATGAGCAATCCCCTGTGGATTAGCCTTCATTTTAAAGACTTTTTTCTACCTTGTTTTTACTAAAGCCTGTATGGTTGTCATTATATAAAAATCAGATAGTTACAGAATATTGTTGATACCTGAACCCTCGTTTATGGTGAATTAGGTGTGGTTCTAGTAATCGAATGATTTTCAAAATTTGCCCTGTTGATTGGCTAGATAGAATTGACCTCCTAAGTATCAACAGTGGCTCTGTATTTCTCTCAAACAAGCAGTAGTAAGATCTTATGTTCAAAGTCACAAGCCCATACCGCGTTGTCCGTAGTATGCCTTCTCTGGCCAAGCCGCTAAGAAACACAATTTCTCTAACATCACTCTCAATTCTTTCCATGCTGCTTTCTGCCAACTCTTTTGCAGCCAGTTTTGATTGCAGTTTGGCTAAAGCTAAAATTGAAAAGATGATCTGTGATAACCCGTCCATCAGTCAGATGGATGAGGTGGTTCATACCCTGTATTTCAATGTGCTCAAACACGACAGCAGCATCAAACAGGAACAACGAGCTTGGTTAAAGCAACGTAACTTTGCCTGCACCACTCCCTTTTATTGTGAAAAAGCGTTTGCTGATCGAATTAATCAACTGATAGACCGTCAACACATTGGCCAGCATGACCTGACTGAAGGCATGACCCTGCCAGACATTAACAGCCTAGATGAGCTCTCTTTAGCAGGAATGACTCGAGAAGTGGTGAAGGAGAAGTATCGCCCTTGGCCGCGTAAACCTCTTTTGACCGTCAATGGCTATCTGTCTCGACCTCAGGCCGCGGTGGTTAATGACGAGCTGTTTATCTATTACATTGCCAACGTGAATAAGGTTGCCACGTTGTTTGAGTACTCCCCAGCGACCGGCAAAACCTTCGCGATTACCAATGACAGTTTGCGTATCGCGACTTCGGTGTCCTATTTCATCGAAGAGGGCAAGTTACACTTCTTCTCGATACAAGATGGCTCGATAAATTCAAAAACCATCACCGAGCATCAGTACTTGTTGGGTACGGAGCTTGCGCCGGGTGTACTGAATGTATTTAGGCATTATGATGAAGAGCGTTATGTTGAATATCGTCCTTCCGGTGACGAGATGGCGTTGTCTCATGATCGTGGAAAGTTGGCGATAACCGCGAATGCCATGAACAACGATCGCTTTCAAATCGTTAGTAAAGAGGGGCCATACTTTGCCAAAGCTCAGCAAGTGACCGATCTGGCGGCTGCGAAGAAACTCAACTCCATCGTGATTTACGATGTTGAAACGAATCAGTCTGAGATCGTCTCTGATAATGCTTTTGCTTCCGGCTGGTATATCAACAGCTTGGCTTGGTCTTTCGATGACCAATCGGTGTTTTTTGATAACTCTGGCAATTGGGCATGCATTTGGGAGTACGATTTGGCAAGCAAGCAGCTTCACAAAATTGTGCCTGAGCATTCTGCAAGCTCGCCGTTTTCGTTCCACTATCAAGGCAATGATTACATCCTCTATGAAGATTCCATACAAGGTGAGACCTATGCAGATCTCAAGGGTCAGCTGATGCTGGCAGTAAGGCCGAAATAAGGGATAAGCCAGCGTGTTGTGAGCGCTGAAGATGAATTTGGGCATCGCGTCTAACGTGATGCCCATTTTTGATCTTTGAGAAAACCGTTGTTGGCTTTATTGGTGGCAGTGATGAAAAAAGCGCGACGAGGTCGCGCTTTTGCTTAGAAATCCACTGGCGGTGCCGTTGAATAAGCTAGTTTTGAGTCATCGCAATAAAAGGCGCTTTGACTCAACATCTAACACTCAAGCCGATTTTAGTTGATGAGACCATAGTCTTTGCTTAAGATTTCGATGATCTCTGCTTTTGGGTTATCCGACAAATTTAGTGGCTCACCGGTGATCTTTTCTGCGATGTCGACATAGGTCTTGGAGACGGCCATCAGTACAGACTCTGGCAGTTCGTTGTCAGTCGCCAGCGCGGCTCGCTCTACCATGCGGTCTTTGTTTAGCAGAATGTCTGGATCTGGGAAGTGGTTCAGCAATAGTTGGCGGAAGCCCTCTTTGGAGTTCTCTACAACCACACCGTCGCGATATTGAGCGCCGTCCCAGATGCGTGAAGAGTCTGGCGTGCCCACCTCATCCATGTAGATGAGCTTTTCGTTGCCCGCTGCGTCGGTGACGTAACCGAACTCGAATTTAGTATCTACGAACACCTGATCTAAGTCGCCAAGCGCCTTGGCAATGACATCAAAGCCTTGCTGAAGCAGCACTTCGTAGCGATCGATATCGTCCAAGTTTTTGAAGTTAAATGCCTGGTAATTATCAACAATGTTCTGGCGGGTGATGTTGACGTCGTCTACTGCAGGAACGCCAGGAATCCCTTCTAGGATACCTTTAGTCGATGGGGTGATCAGCAGCTCTGGCAGCTTCTGATCTTTGGTCAGTCCTTCTGGCAGTTGGATACCGCAGAAGTCCCGTTCACCTTTAACGTAGCTGCGCCACATGGAGCCGGTGATGTATTGACGGCAGATCGCTTCGATCATAACTGGCTTCGCTTTTTGAACAATCCAAACCAGTGGGTGAGGGATATCCAAAATGTGGCTGTCGGCCAAGCCTTGTTCACGGAACAGTTTGAACCAGTGGTTGGAGATGGCATTGAGTGCGGCGCCTTTACCTGGAACGCCGTTAAGACCATTTTCACCTTTCCAGATGCAGTCAAACGCACTGATGCGATCGCTGATCACCATGATTGCCAGTGGCGCGTCAGCGGCAACGTCATAGCCTTTTTCTTTGATCAGGCGAGCGCTGTCGGCTTCGGTTAACCAATACACGCTGCGGACTTTACCGCTGTGTACCGGCTGTTCGGTGCGAATAGGAAGGTCGTCGTTTACGGCTAAAACTTTGTCGGCAAGACTCATTGCAACTGTCCTGTGTTGTAGGTGTAGGGTAAAACTGAAAACACAGCGTTCTGAATTTTATTTAATAGTGACGCTAACTAACGGTTTCAGTTGCCGGAATCATACCAGATTAAGGCGTTCAAACTAGGTTGGTTGCTGCTATTTTGCTCGATTTGGATAGAACACTGAGTTCACAAAAATAGACTAATGCGTGAGATTGACCGCCAGCTGGCAGCTGGAGGGGGGTAAGGTCGAACAACGTAGAGGACGATTGGCTGTGGTTGAAATCGATTGTTAATTTGAAATGTCTTTCAGATAAAACAAAGCCCGCTGATGGGGTGGGCGTTTGTGGGTGTGAGACGAGAAATATTGGTGATAGACGGTTTTAACTTCAGATAAAACAAAGCCCGCTGATGGGGTGGGCGTTTGTGGGTGTGGGGCGAGAAATATTGGTTAACTTTACGATAAAACAAAGCCCGCTGATGAGGCGGGCTTTGACGCGAGAAATATTGAGAATGAGAAGCTAGGCCTTACTTAGCATTCATCAGAACAACGGCGTTGTCCAACATACGGTTGGAGAAGCCCCACTCGTTGTCGTACCAAGCCATTACTTTAATCAGTCGACCGTTAACGCGGGTTTGAGTCGCGTCAAAAGTAGAAGAGTAAGGGCTGTGGTTGAAATCGATAGAAACCAGCGGCTCGTGGTTTACGGCCAGAACTTCGCTCATGGCACCAGTCGCGCACGCTTTCTCGATGATGGCGTTTACTTCTTCCACGGTGGTATCGCGAGAAGAAACGAACGATAGGTCAACCAGAGATACGTTTACGGTCGGAACACGAACGGCACCGCCGTCAAACTTACCAGCCAGTTCTGGAACTACCAGACCTACCGCAGCCGCAGCACCGGTTTTGGTTGGGATCATGTTGATCGCAGCAGCACGGGCACGACGTAGGTCGCTGTGGTAAACGTCAGACAGACGCTGATCGTTGGTGTACGCGTGAACGGTGGTCATCAGGCCGGATTCGATGCCTAACTCGTCGTTCAGCGGCTTAGCGAAAGGAGCCAAGCAGTTGGTGGTACAAGAAGCGTTAGAGATAACGGTCATGTCTGGGGTGATAACGTCGTGGTTAACACCGTAAACAACGGTTGCATCTACTTCTTTACCTGGTGCGGAGATGATCACTTTCTTGGCGCCAGCCTCAATGTGCTTAGAAGCGGTCGGCTTGGTAGTGAAGATACCGGTACACTCAAATACCACGTCTACACCCAGCTCGCCCCAAGGCAGCTTGGAAGGGTCACGCTCAGAGAAAGTTTTGATCTCATCGCCGTTAATGATGATGGCGTCGTCGGTTTGCTCTACTTTGGCGTTGAAGCGACCGTGTACGGAATCGTACTTGGTCAGGTGGGCGTTGATGGCGGCGTCACCCAGGTCGTTGATAGCAACGATTTTGATAGGGTAGTCTTTTTCGCTTTCATACAGTGCACGGACAACGTTGCGGCCGATACGGCCATATCCATTGATAGCAACTTTGATCATAGCGTTACCTATACTCTTAATTTAAGAAACTGTAGTTAATTTACAACAAGGTCGGCAGTGGTCAAGGGGTAAACCGCAAATTGTCGAAAAAATTGAGTAAATTTTACGACTCGTCAAATTTTTTAACCGAATAAGCCTAGTACAACTATCAATAGTAGGTGCTGTGACTGTCGGTTGCATATTTGTCATCCTTGACCAGAATTTGCGCATTTAGATGTAATCTCCAAAGAAAGTTAATTACATTTTTATCGATTTTGCGCTGAATTTTCCTTCTGCAAGTTGGGTTAATCTTTGTTGAGCCTGCTCATCAAGCAGAGATTGTTTCTGACCGCTCGACAACGACAACATTTTAAGCCTCTGAGGGTTCACCATCTCAGGATTTGAGATGGCCGCCATCTTAGCGAAGATATAAGCCTGCTCATTATTTCTCTGATCCATAAACAGTTTAGACAGGTCAAGAAAGGCATCCACCGCTGGCTGAGGTAATTCGGGTAATGTTTCTAGCAGGTACCCTGTCGCGCGTTTGGGATTCGATTGACTGTAATAGCTGGCAGCAAAGCCTTTGAGGGTCGCGCTGTCTAATTTCCCTTGGCTTTCAGCATCGAGAAAACGATTCAATGCTTGTCGGTTGTGGAAGCGAGTCCAGTGATAAAAGCTCAAATAGGGCGAGGCATCATTCTGAGTTTTTTCTTGAATGTTGGTCAGTGAAGTTTGCGCGGCAATGTAGCTTTCAACGCGAGCTGACTCGCGCTCTTTAGCTTGTTCTCTATTCTCAATTTTAACTGCTTTTTCAATGCAATTAACGAAGTTTTCTAGCGATAGGAGTTCATTGTAGATGGAGTTGGGGTCTTTATCGTTGTGTTCGTAACGCTTCCAGATAACTTCAGAGCGTTCCTTAACGCACCAGCCTGTTAGAGGGACATCTTCACAGTATTCCGGATGAGTATTGCAAACCTCTTGAAGAGTCATTTGGCTGTCACAACCGGTAAGGGGCAGCGCTAGGGCTACCAACAAAAGTGCACGCATTATGTAATTTTACCAAAAACTTTCGAAAAACCGTCAAAATTGACTGATTTTTCTAATTTTATTACGGAATGGGTCAACTAGCGTATTTCCATTATTGCCATGTAGAATACCAGCCAGTTGGCCCAAGTAGCCACGAAATCTGTACCCATTTCATGGTCTTTGAACTTAGTCACCATTATAAAGCATCTAAGCGAAGACTGTGCCCATAAAGGATCTGTTCACAATGAGCGCTGATAAGCACCTGAAAAGCTGGCAAGAACGTTTTGAGATGGCCGAGGCGATGCAACCGATCATCGGTAAGCTGTATCGCAACAAAGGCATCGAAGTCTTGGTTTATGGCAAGTCTTTGTTGAATGCCTCTACCATCGACATCATCAAGTTCCACCGTTTGGTGGCTAAGCACGAAGGTGAGAAACTGCGTTTGCGTGATAGTTTCCCATTCCTAGAAGCACTGGGCGAACTGGACGTGAAGTATGCCCGTGTTGATTTGGGTAAGCTGGCCGTAAATTACTGGCGCAACCACAACGACGGCAACGAGATCAACGCCTACGTTACCGAGCAGATGGGCCCAGCGTCCAATGCTGACGTTGAGCCTCGTGATGTGGTTCTGTACGGCTTCGGTCGTATTGGCCGCTTGCTGGCACGTCTGATGATCGAACGTACTGGTGCAGCTAACAACATGCGCTTGAAAGCCATTGTGGTTCGTGGCGGCCGCGAGGGCGATCTGGAAAAACGAGCTAGCCTGCTGCGACGTGATTCAATTCACGGCCCATTTAACGGTTCCATCGAGGTGGACGAAGAGAACAACGCCATCATCGCCAACGGCACCTACATCCAGGTGATCTACGCCAACAGCCCAGATCAGGTGGATTACACCCAATATGGCATCAACAACGCCTTGGTGGTTGATAACACTGGTATCTGGAAAGATGAAGAAGGCTTGGGTCTGCACCTTAAATCCAAAGGCGCAGAGAAGGTACTGCTGACTGCACCTGCTGGCGGCAACATCAAGAACGTGGTTTACGGTGTAAACGGTGGCGATATCCTGTCTGAAGACCTAATTGTTTCGGCGGCTTCCTGTACCACCAACGCCATTACGCCGGTACTCAAAGCGATCAACGATAAGTTTGGCATCAACAACGGCCACGTTGAGACCGTTCACTCCTACACCAACGATCAAAACCTCATCGACAACTACCACAAGGGCGACCGTCGTGGCCGCAGCGCGGCGCTGAACATGGTTCTGACTTCAACCGGTGCGGCAAAGGCGGTTGCCAAAGCCCTTCCTGAGCTGAAAGGCAAGCTGACCGGTAACGCCATCCGCGTACCTACGCCAAACGTGTCTATGGCGATCATGAACCTGAACCTAGGTCAGGAAACCGACCGTGACACCATGAATGAGTACCTGCGTGAAGTGGCTTTGCACTCAGATCTGCAAAGCCAGGTTGATTTCACCGAGTCTACAGAAATCGTTTCGACTGACTTGGTTGGCAACCGTTACGCGGGTATTGTTGATTCCCAAGCCACCATCGTTGATGGCGACCGCACCGTACTGTACGTATGGTATGACAACGAGTATGGCTACAGCCGTCAGGTTATCCGCGTAATGAAGAAGATGCTGGGCCTGACTACTCACATGATTCCTGCGTAATCTTCGATAACGCATTAAAAAGCCAGCACCTTGGTGCTGGCTTTGTTATTTCTGGAGCCTTAAAGCTTGGGCTCATACCATTCTGATTAAGTAAGTGGTCTATCCTCGTGCGTCGAATAAATGGTTTCAATCAAGACGCGAGACGCCGATGCTAGTGGCGCTAACAACAAGTCTCGCAACGAAGAGTGAAACGATTTAGGCAAGCAATAATGACCAGATATTTATTCAGGGTGGTACTAAATGCAGCGAGCAGGCTTAGGCAGGCCAGCAATTTTAGTGGCTTGTTTGGCTGGGCCTTTAGGAAACAACTTATACAGGTATTTA
Organism: Ferrimonas aestuarii; assembly: GCF_005116665.1. GTDB lineage: Bacteria > Pseudomonadota > Gammaproteobacteria > Enterobacterales > Shewanellaceae > Ferrimonas > Ferrimonas aestuarii. The sequence continues at coordinate 44,222 of NZ_SWCJ01000028.1, forward strand.
GAGTTACCCTTGTCTTCGCCCAGTTTTTGGCCGATGGCCTTTACCAGAACGCGAATGGCCGGGCTGGTGTTGAACTCTAGGTAGAAGTCTCGTACGAAGTTGACCACTTCCCAGTGGTTGTCGGACAGCTCAATGCCTTCCTCTTGCGCCAGAATTGGCGCCATCTCTGGCTGCCATTGTTTGGCGTCCAGCAGATAGCCTTGTTTGTCGGTCTCAATCTCTTGACCGTTAAAAACGAACATATTATCTCGCCTGTACTTTGTCGTATTTCAAGGTTAACTCGACGAACCCTTGGTAGTCGATGATTTGTATTGGGGCTGGAGCCTTAGATAACAAGCCTCGAGCCACAAGATCGTCTTTGAGGGCGTAAATTGGCTGGCTGAATTGAGCTGGCCAGTGGGGTAGGGCCGCTGCGATGACCGCATCCTGCATCAGTAGGATGGCGTCATCTGCCAAAATAAGGTCGCTCAACTCTGGCATTCTGGCCTTTGCCAGTGTCGATAGGGTGTGCAAAGTTGTCAAAATGTCAGTACCTGTTCGATGGCGTTTAATCGAGTGGCCAATTGCTCTGTGGTGCCAAGCTCAACGGACATCAGCAGATCGTCGGCGCGAAGGCCGCGAGCGGTGAGATCAGATTCTGATACCCAGATCTGTTCCACATCGTACATCGGCAGAGCTTTGAAGGTAGAGATGTAATCTCGACTGTCGATGGATTGTGGCTGTTGATTGGCCAGAAGTTGATAGACACCATCGCCAACAAAGTAGAGCTCGGTGGGGATGTCGTAGCTGGCACTCAGGAGGGCAAGGTCCAGTGCCTCACGGCCACTGGCATTGCCATGAGGGGCTTGAGTAAAAACAATAGCAAGGGTTTTCATTAGAACTGCACCACTCGATCCGCATTTTGCATGGTAGTAACCAACTCACCTAGGCCACCTAAGATAAACCCACTGGCCAAGTTGGCAGAGTCTAACTCTGCGTCTTCGGCGGCTTCAGCATCGATAATGCCACGGCGAAGGCCTGCTGAGACGCAGCTAACCAGAGGCGTACCGTGACTGGTGTGCAGTCGTTGCCAGCGCTTAAGAAGGTTGGTTTCATCTGCGGCAGGTAGCTGCAAACGAGAGGCGTTTAGGACGCCATTTTGATAGAAAAAGACCTGTTCGAGTTGGTGGCCCATCTCGATGAGGGTTTCGCAGAATTTAACCGCAGACAGTGCGGATTGACTGCCGTAGGCTTCGCCGTTTACGACAACAACAAATGAACTCATGAATTACGTGTAATCAATAAAAAAGGCCCCGAAGGGCCTTAGTCTAACGCAAAAGTTGCGCTTAGTCGTCGCCGCCCATGCCCAGAAGGCTCAGCAGGCTCACGAAGATGTTGTACAGAGACACGAACAAGGTCACTGTCGCATTGATGTAGTTACGCTCACCGCCGTGGATGATGGCGCTGGTCTGCATCAGGATGGCGCCGGATGAGAACAGGATGAACAGGCAGCTTAGCGCCATGCTCAGAGCTGGAATCTGCAGGAATATGTTGGCAACAAAGGCCGCGATTATCACCCAGAAGCCCGCCATCATCATGCCGCCTAGGAAGGACATATCCTTACCGGTAACTAGTACGTAAGCCGACAGACCGAAGAAGGTCAGGGCTGTGCCGCCAAGGGCCATAATGACTACGTCGCCCATGCCTGCACCTAGGTACATGTTCAGAATTGGGCCTAGGGTATATCCCATAAAACCGGTCAGTGCGAATACGGACACCAAGCCCATGGCGCTGTCGGCGGTTTTGCTTACCAAGAACAGCAGTCCGTAGAAACCAACTAGGGTAATGATCATACCTGGGTAAGGCAGGTTTAGCGCCATGGTAACGCCGGCAACCGCGGCGGAAAACGCTAAGGTCATGGCCAGCAACATGTAGGTGTTGCGAAGCACCTTGTTAATTTCAACGCCACTTCGAGTGGCGACTCGTTCAAACTGTTGGGTCTGCATAATGACTCCTGTGTTGTGGCAAAGTTACATAGTGCGTCTATAAACCTTAGAGCCACAAAATTCCGAAAGGTTTACTCTACAAGTTGATATAGGTTCATCGCAACGAATTTTCAATGTTTGGCTGCAATAAATGTATTCAGAACGGCTTATCTCTCAATATGTTAGCCATAGGATTGATTTATCGAGTGTTTTGAGCGGTTTTATCGAGGTGTTCTCCAGCGTTTCGTAAGGCGAGTCGACTTTACTCGGTAACCCGCGTTGGATGAATGCCTTCTAAAAAACAGAAGATTGCGATCTTTATGGCCAAATAGCGTTAATGGGGTTAGAGGCTGATTGCCCTGAATAAATTTCGCATTTGATGGCTTTGAGGGCTTTACAGCGACTTGGGCTTTCCCTATTATTGCCGCCACTGGAGAGATGGCTGAGTGGTTGAAAGCACCGGTCTTGAAAACCGGCAAGGGTTAATAGCCCTTCTAGGGTTCAAATCCCTATCTCTCCGCCATTTAAAATTTCTTTGAGCTCGAGTCATGTATAGACCAGCTCTAAGAGAGGAAGATAGGGTGCAAAACGCTAGTGGCTAGGGTTTGCAAAGAGCGCAGCGAGTAACGCCGAAGGCGGCCGAGCTAGCGAGGGAATCAATCCCTATCTCTCCGCCAT
>NZ_SWCJ01000029.1 GCF_005116665.1 Ferrimonas aestuarii
TTGGTCTAATTTGTTCCATACAAATTTAGACATTTCCTCCATCCTTGGAGGTCAACAATTTTTGTCTGACGACCATAGCGCTGTGGTCCCACCTGATCCCATGCCGAACTCAGAAGTGAAACGCAGTCGCGCCGATGGTAGTGTGGGAGTTCCCATGTGAGAGTAGGTCATCGTCAGACGCCAATTACGTTTTTACCTTAGCCGGTAGAGACAAAAAGTTTTGAGTGCTGATATAGCTCAGATGGTAGAGCGCACCCTTGGTAAGGGTGAGGTCCCCAGTTCGATTCTGGGTATTAGCACCACTTTTCGAATAACCTCAACCTAGTGTTGAGGTTTTTTCGTCTTAAAGACGGAAATTGGCCATTTTGCTGATATAGCTCAGTTGGTAGAGCGCACCCTTGGTAAGGGTGAGGTCCCCAGTTCGAATCTGGGTATTAGCACCATTTTTAAAGCCCCAGCCTTAACAGGTTGGGGCTTTTTCGTATCTGTCATTTCGTGTACTTATTGCTTTTCGTCATCGCCTTCTCTAATTTGGCTGATATCTGTTGGCCAAGTCATCTTCTTGTTTAGTAAAGCGATTGGTAACGCACCTTTACGAGTATAAGACAAGGTTGTTTGGGATTAAGGAAGACATTGATGAGAATCGAGATGATCTGTACCGGTGAAGAGGTACTGTCTGGGCAAATTGTAGATACTAATGCCGCTTGGGTTGCGAATACTCTGATGGAGCAAGGGTATGAGCTAAACCGTAAGATGACCGTAGGCGATCGCATGGACGATTTGGTTGATGCGTTTGTGCAGGCCTCAGAGCGAGCCGATATCATTATCGTCAATGGTGGTCTTGGCCCAACCGTCGATGACCTTAGTGCCGAGGCTGCGGCCAAAGCGTTAGGGGAGCCAGTGGTGATGTTTGATCAATGGCGAAAAGTGATGGAATCGATGTTTGCCGCTCGTGGACGAACCATGACGTCGAGTAACCTCAAGCAGGCAATGTTGCCAGCATCAGCGGTGGTGGTGGATAACCCAGTGGGTACCGCATGTGGTTTTAGGGTAAAGCTCAATGGCGCTTGGTTGTTCTTCACCCCTGGGGTGCCCCACGAACTGTTCCGTATGATTGAAGAGCAATTTCTACCATTTTTGCGGGATCTCAATCCGGAAGCTGGTGGACAGGTTCGAGTCCACAAGCTACTCACTCTGGGTCAAGCAGAGTCGGCAATGGCGAACGACATTGCTGACATCGATGTGCCCTGCCCTGAGGGGGTGTCCTTGGGCTATCGCGCCTCTATGCCTCATATTGAGGTAAAACTATTCTGTCGACAGTCAGTGAATCCCGACGCGTTTGAGCAATATTGTTCCGCGGTAAGGCAGGTGCTGGGTGATTCGTTGGTGGGCGAGAATCTGCCTACGATGGCGGCAATTGTGCACGAGCTTATGCTTGAGTCTGGCAAGTCATTGGCGCTCGCCGAGTCGTGTACAGGTGGCATGGTGGCCGAGCAGTTGGTGACGTTAGCTGGTAGCTCCGCTTATCTTGAAGGGTCTTTAGTAACCTACAGTAATCACGCTAAGCAGGTGTTGTGCGGAGTCAGTGAAACTACGCTGGCTGATTTTGGCGCCGTCTCCATGGAAACTACTAAAGAGATGGCGGAAGGTGCTCGCAGTCGGTTAGGTGCGGATTATGGCGTTAGTATTAGCGGTATCGCTGGGCCAACAGGCGGCAGCGAAGAGAAGCCGGTTGGGACCGTCTGTTTCAGCCTTAGCACAGCAAAAGGCACGGTGAGTCAGACCTTTGCATTCTCTAAAGGGGCTCAGCGGTCTCGCACTTTAGTTCGCAAGCTGTCTGCGGCTGTCGCTTTGGATATGCTACGACGACAACTGTTGGAACTGCATCCGGTTGCGAACTACCCATTCTTAACTCGAGTGTCTCAGGCTTAATCGGCGCTTAGATGAAATCGAATCTTGCCAGGCTCGACGGTTATCTCGCGGCCGAGTTTGGCAAGAATATCTTGCTTCCAATCATTCTGGTCTAAGGTATACACAGGTTGGCTGGAGAGAAACAGCTGCAGTGCACTAAGGCTTTGTTTTCCTAACTGCTCTAGGGGAACACCTAATTCTTTTGGTGAAGAATCTATGCTGACAATTTCGAGATCCCTCAAGTAGATCCCTTTATCTTCAGGTCGATACCAAGGAGTTGCGGCAATGGTGGCGGTTAACGTGGCCCTCAATGGTAGCAGCGGCGTTCGGATCACCAGCTCGGAATAGGTTGATACCTGCACCTTGTCGTTACCCCGACCAATACGAACCTTGATTTGATTTAGGTTGAGCTCAGTTTCTAGGAACTGTATGGGTGATTGTTGTTCGGTGATAGACAGCTTGTCGTCCAGATAGTCTTCGACCTCCGACTCACTCAAGGTGTAGCTGGTGGCGCAGCCTTGTAAAGTGAGTGCCGCGATCATCATCATTGCGAGCCAAAACCAACGCATGTTCACTCTCCAATACCTTTTGTTATGGCAAAAAAAGAGCGGGCTATGCCCGCTCAATCGCCATTAGCCTGTATTTCGCATGCCGGCCGCCACACCAGCGATGGAGATCATCAAGGCCTGCTTGATGTCATCCACTTCCTCTTTATGGCTACGGCAGCGCTTGAGCAGTTCTGCCTGAAGGAAGTTGAGCGGATCGATATAAGGGTGGCGTAATTCCACCGACTCTCGGTTCCAAGGCGTGTGCTCCATCAGGGTTTGCTCTTGAGTCAGTTTGAGTACGGTTTGGATGTCCTGCTCTAGCTGTTCTCGCAAGGTTTGTCCAAGGTGATGCAACTCTTGCGGCACCAGTACTCGGTCGTAATACGCTGCGAGATTCGGTTCGGCTTTGGCGTAAACCATCTCCAGCATCGATAACCGAGTTCGGAAGAATGGCCAGGATTGGAACATCTCAGTTAGTGTCGGCTGGGCACCATCGTTGATGGCCACTTGCAGCCCGGCACCGGCGCCTAGCCATGCTGGCAACATCAGACGGTTTTGGGTCCAAGCGAAGATCCACGGAATGGCGCGCAGTGATTCCACACCACCGTCGGCGCGGCGCTTAGCGGGTCGACTGCCCAGTGGCAGATCCGCGAGCTCCTGCTCAGGGGTTGCGGCACGGAAGTAGGGCACAAATTGCGGCTCTTCACGGACGATACCGCGATAGGCACTGACCGAGTGCTCGGCAATGCTGTCCATCAGATCTCGCCACTCTTGCTTCGGCTTAGGTGGCGGTAGAACCGTGGCTTCCAATACCGCTGAGGTATAGAGCGCTAAGCTCTGAACTGCCAGCTTTGGCAGGCCGAACTTAAAGCGGATCATCTCACCCTGCTCGGTAACGCGAAGTCGACCATCAACGGAGCCAGGAGGCTGAGACAAAATCGCCTCGTGGGCAGGGCCACCGCCTCGGCCGATGCTGCCACCGCGACCGTGGAACAGAGTCAGATCCACGTTGGCGGCCTTGCAGGCGTCAACTAAGGCTTCTTGGGCTCGGTATTGACCCCAAGAGGCCGCCATTACCCCGGCGTCTTTAGCTGAGTCGGAGTAACCGATCATCACCTGCTGCTTGCCTCGAATGTAACCGAGGTACCAATCGATGCTGAGCAGTTGTTCGATGCATTTGGGGCCGTTATCCAGATCGTCCAGTGTTTCAAACAGCGGCACGATTGGCATGGCAAACTGACAGCCACCCTCTTTGAGCAATAGCGCCACCGCCAGTACGTCTGATGGCAGGCTGGCCATGGAGATCACGTAGGAACCTAGGGCTTCCTGATGCTGTGAGGCGATCAGTTTGCAGGTGTCCAGAACCTCTTTGGTGTCGGCGGTAGGCTCCCAGCTGTTTGGCAGCAGTGGACGGCGGCTGCTGAGTTCACGCAGGAGGAAGGCTTGCTTCTCTTCCTCTTGCCAATGCTCGTAGTCGCCAAGTCCTAGGTAGCGGGTCACTTCGGCGATGGCACTTGAGTGGCGAGCGGCGTCTTGGCGAATGTCGAGGCGGGTGAGGCCGATGCCAAAGCAGTGCAAACGTCGGATGGTATCCAGCAGCAAGCCGTTGGCAATAAGGCGCATGCGATTGTCGAGCAAGCTGTTGTAGATAACCTCCAACGGCTCCAATAGATCTTGCTTAGAGGTCAGGCGTTGCCCATCGTCCAAGCGATACGCCTGCCCTGCCAAGCCAGCTTCCACCTCTTCTAGGTTGAGAGCCAACTTATCTCTGAGTTTTCGCAGTTCGACCCGGTAGGGCTCATCGGAGCCCTGGGTGCGGGCAGAAAGCTCATCACTGCACTCGGCCATCGACAGTTCACTGATGAGGGTGTTGATGTCATTGAGGTACAGAGTCAGTGCAGTTTGGCGGTTTTTTAGCAGCACACGGGCGCTGACCTTGGCGGTAACGTTAGGGTTGCCGTCGCGGTCGCCACCCATCCAGCTGGAGAATTTGACCGGAGCCACGTGATGGGGCAGCTGCAGCCCTGCGTGAGCTTCTAAGCGATCGTTTAACTGACGCAGGAAGTCAGGCACCGCTTGCCATAGGCTGTCTTCTACCACGGCCCAGCCCCAGCTGGCTTCATCTTCCGGGGTTGGGCGTTGGGTACGAATCTCATTGGTGTGCCAGATTTGAGCGATCAGCTGGCGCAGGCGCAAGTTTTGCTGGCGTTGTTCCTGCTCGCTGAGCTGCGGGTTTTCCAGTTCCGCTAGGCACTCGATGATGGCGCTGTATTTGGTGATCAGGGTACGGCGAGTCACCTCGGTTGGGTGTGCGGTGAGTACCAGATCGATCTCTAAACGCTCCAGCTCCGACAGCAACAGTTGAGGATCCATTTTGGCTTTGCCATTGATCAGGCCGCCAAACAGCAGGTCGACAGGATCGGGAACGCAGACTAACTCATCGCAGTTACGAGAGATGGTGTGGAACTGCTCTGCCAGATTAGTGAGGTTGAGGAACTGGTTGAAGGCTTTCGCAAAAGGAACCAACTCATGGTCATCAAGCTGATTCAACAGGGTGAGCATTTGGTCTCGGGCTCCCGGCTCTCGTTGTCGAGATGCCTTAGCCAATTGGCGGATGCTCTCTACTTTCTCCACAAAGCCGTCGCCTAGGTGGGTAGAGATGGTGTCGCCCAAAAGCTGGCCAAGCATATTCACATTGGCTTTCAGCGGAGCGTTGACGTCACTCATGAGTTCTCCTTTGCTGTTACTTCATTCGCAATTGCTTCAAAGTATCATGAATCTCCAGCGGCAGACAGAGACTCAATGAAACATTTATAGTGATATCAACTGCCTATAAGCACAGCTTATTTATGAATTGACTGAGTAATCGTGGCGTAGAGTTGAGGTACGCCATGTCGATGTATTCATCTGGCTGATGTGCCTGTTCAATGCTGCCCGGGCCTAGCACCAAGGTTTGGCATCCGAGTTGATTGATGTAGGGGGCTTCGGTGGCGTAATTCACCGCCTCCGTCGCTTGACCGCTGAGGGATTCGGCCACCTGGATCAGGGTGGACTCACCTTGATAAGCGAAAGGCTCAGCTCCGGGGTGCAGAGCGGTTATCTCGATGCAGTCCGGGTAGTGAGCCATAACCGGCGCCAAAGCCTGATGTAGGTGCCCCTCAAGGTCGCTCAAACTCATGCCCGGTAGGGGGCGCATATCCAGATTCAATTGACAGCAAGGGCAGATACGATTGACTGCGTCGCCACCTTCGATAGAACCCAGATTTAGGGTTGGGTAGGGCACGCTGAAATCAGATTGATGGTACTGCTTGGCCAAGCTCTGTTTTAGTCCCATCAGCTCACCAATTACCTCATGCATTACCTCGATGGCGTTGATGCCTTTGGTGGGATCCGAGGAGTGACCACTTTTGCCAGTAACGCGGATGCCGTGGGCGGCGTGGCCTTTGTGCATATGTATGGGCCTAAGGCCGGTTGGCTCTCCAATTAGGGCGTAATCCGGCGCAATGGGGCGATCTTTGGCGAACGCCTTAGCGCCAGCCATGGTGGTCTCTTCATCGGCTGTGGCCAATACCAATAGAGGCTTTTGTAATTTAGTGAGATCGAACTGCTGTACCGCTTCTAAGATCAGGGCAAAGAAGCCTTTCATGTCACAGGTGCCTAGGCCATACCAGCGATTATCTGCCTCGGTTAGCTTAAAGGGATCTTGCTGCCAACGGCCTTGGTCAAAGGGCACGGTGTCGGTGTGGCCAGCAAGCAGCAAACCTCCGGCAGTTTCTGGCCCAATACTGGCAAGCAGGTTGGCTTTATGAGGCTGGCCAGGCAATGGCAATACTTCACAGCGAAACCCCAAGGCCGAGAACCATCCATGGAGCAGGTCAATGACACCCAGATTACTCTGATCCCAGTCCGGCTCTAGCGCGCTGATAGAGGGCGTTGCGATCAACTGAGTAAAGCGACTTTTCAGTTCAGGAATTTTTTTCATGATTTTATATTCAAATTGATTGCATAATTAATTATCAGTGTTAGTCTATCAGGGTGACAGTAATTAGACGACAGTAAAAACCATGAAACTGACTGCTTTTTCAACACAATCCTGCCTCCGCCGACGACGATAATCCGGTCGTTGCTCTGCGCCCTCGGCGCACCTTGATCCTAGAGCCTGCTTTAGAGATCGCCCCTTCAATGCAGTATTACGGAGTTTTCTCCAATGACCAATATAGCCATTATTGGCGCTTCCGGGTACACGGGAGCCACCTTGGCTGAGTTGATTGCTCAGCAGCCAGGTCTGACGTTGTGCGGATTGTATGTTTCGGAAAACAGTGCAGATTCAGGAAAGCCTCTGTCCGAGCTCTATCCTAACCTGTTGGATAAAGTGTCGTTGCCTCTTAAGCCGCTGACCACCGAAGCGTTAGCCGCGCTATGCCAGCACGCCGACGGCGTGTGCTTGGCCACAGACCATCTGGTATCAGCGCAACTGGCTCCACAGTTGCTGGAGGCGGGGTTGTCGGTATTTGATCTGTCTGGCGGCCACCGCTTCAGCGACCCAGAGATCTACTCCAAATTCTACGGCTTCGAGCATCCAAGCCCTGAGTTACTGAGCCAAGCCCAATACGGGCTGAGTAACTGGTATGGCGCTGGGATCGCCAAGAGCAAATTGATTGCCGTTCCCGGCTGTTATCCGACGGCGTCTCTGCTGGCGCTAAAGCCCATTGCCGCTTTGCTTAACCCTCAAATGATGCCGGTAATCAATGCGGTCAGTGGCGTCAGTGGTGCCGGACGTAAAGCCAGTTTAACCAGCCACTTCTGCCAAGTGAGCCTGACCCCTTATGGGGTGCTTGGTCACCGCCATCTACCTGAAATTGAAACCCAGTTGGGGACAAAAGTGGTGTTCACTCCCCACCTTGGTAACTTTAAACGAGGCATCCTGGCCACCATTACGGTTCAGCTTGAAGCGGGCACTACTCCAGCTCAAGTTGAAGAGGCGTATCACTGCTATGACAACAGCAAAGTAAAGCTGCTACCTCAAGGGCACTGGCCTAAAGTTGACGATGTCGCCGGTAGCGATTGTGCCCTTATCGGCTGGAAGCTGGATAGTGAGCGCAACACACTAGTGGTGGCCTGTGCCATCGACAATTTGATGAAGGGGGCAGCAAGTCAAGCCCTTGAGTGCATAACAATTCATTTCGGCATGGAGGCAGCATGATAAAGCCCTTAGTGATTAAAGTTGGTGGTGCCCTGCTGGAGTCTGAATGCGGCATGGAGCGGTTGTTTGAGGTTTTGCTGCAGCTAAAACAGCAGGACTGGCAGCCGGTGCTCGTGCATGGCGGCGGCAATTTGGTGGAGCAACAGCTAAGCGCCAACGGCATGGCATCGACCAAACATCAGGGACTCAGAGTTACCCCTGAAGAGCAGATGCCCATTGTGGCTGGTGCCTTGGCGGGCATGGCCAACACGCAACTGGTGGCTGCGGCCAAAGCTCAGGGGCTGAGCGCCATTGGATTGAGCCTGATGGACGGTAACGCCACAACCGCAGAGGTACTTAACCCAGAGTTGGGGTGTGTGGGCAGCGTCGTCCCTTCCTCGCCGGAACTGCTTAATGCCCTGCTATCTCAAGGCTTAACCCCGGTGATCTGCTCCATTGCGGCCACAAACGAAGGCCAGCTGCTCAATGTGAATGCGGATCAGGCGGCCACGGCGATCTGCCAGCTACTGAAAGCGCCGTTGGTATTGCTGTCCGACGTTTCAGGGGTATTGGATGGCAAGGGCAAGCTGATTGAACAACTGACTTTAGAGCTGGCTCAACAGTTGATGGTCAGCGGCATTATTGAAGGTGGCATGAAGGTGAAAGTGGAAGCGGCGCAACAGGCTGCCGCAGCCATCGATAACACCGTCACCATCGCCAGCTGGCGGCACCCCGAACAGCTGATGGCATTGATTTCTGGTGAGGCGGCGGGAACTCAGATCCCTGCGCCGGTAAGTGCGATTTAGGGAGTAAATCATGGCAAACCTACTGACATTGAAAGATTGGAGCAGTACCGACATCCAACAGGTACTGCAGTTAGCGGCTCAGATGAAGGCCGATTACAGTGCCTTTGATCAAACCCTAAAGGGCAAAAGCATTGCCACCCTGTTTGAGAAACCGTCGCTGCGCACCCGAGTGAGCTTTGATGTGGGTATCAATAAGCTGGGCGGTCATTCCGTGTATCTGGATCAGCAGAACGGCGCTCTGGGTAAGCGGGAAGAGGTGAAAGACTTCGCCCAAAATCTATCTCGCTGGTGTGATGCCATTGTTGCTCGTGTATTTGACCACAACACCTTGATTGAGCTTGCTAAGCACGCAACGGTGCCGGTGGTGAACTCCCTATGTGACCTTTACCACCCCTGCCAGGCGTTGGCGGACATGCTGACATTGCAGGAGCAGTTTGGTGAGCTGAAAGGCAAAACTCTGGCTTACGTGGGCGATGGTAACAACGTTACCCATTCATTGATGTTTGCCTCGGCCAAGCTGGGGATGAACATGGTGGTGGTGTGCCCAGAAGGCCACTTCCCTGACGGCAAGATGGTGCTGGAAGCCAAAGCCATTGCCGAGCAGCAGGGGGCAACCTTGACGCTGTCTAGCGAGCTCGCAGCCTTGGAGGGCGCTCACGCCATCTATACCGATACTTGGATCTCCATGGGCGATGGCACCTCACTGGATGAGATCAAAGCTAAGTTCGCTCCCTATCAGGTGAACAGCGCCATGATGCAAAACAGCGGCGCACAATTTTTCCTTCATTGCCAACCAGCCTACCGCGGTGTCGAGGTTAGCGCTGAGGTGATGGATGCCTCTAACTCTTTGGCGATGGAGCAGGCGGAAAACCGCATGCATGCCCAGAACGCCGTTTTGAAAATTCTCGTTAAGTAGAACCTCATTCTAAAGGACATCGTTATGACTCAAATTAATAAAGTGGTTTTGGCCTACTCCGGCGGCCTAGATACCTCAGCCATCATTCCTTACCTCAAAGAGCAGTATGACTGTGAAGTGATCGCCTTTGTGGCCGATGTTGGTCAAGAAGCGGCGGAACTGGAAGGGGTTGAGGAGAAAGCCCTGGCCTCAGGTGCATCCAGCTGTTACGTGGTGGATCTGAAAGAGGAGTTCGTTGCCGACTACATCAACCCAATTCTGAAAACCGGTGCTCTGTACGAAGGTACCTATCTGTTGGGAACGGCGATGGCGCGTCCGATCATCGCCAAAGCTCAGGTTGAGTTGGCACTGAAACTGGGGGCCGATGCGGTGTCCCACGGCTGTACCGGTAAGGGTAACGATCAGGTGCGTTTTGAGTCCACCTATGCGGCGCTGGCACCTCAACTGCAGGTGATCGCCCCTTGGCGTGACTGGACCATGAAGTCCAGAACCGATCTGCTTAACTATCTGGCGAGCAAAAACATTCCAACCACGGCATCGGCAGAGAAGATCTACAGTCGTGACGCCAACTGTTGGCATATCTCCCACGAAGGTGGCGAGTTGGAAGATCCAAACTGCGAGCCTTCCGATCAGGTGTGGACTTGGACTGTCTCGCCAGAGCAGGCGCCGGAAACCCCGGATTACGTCACTCTTGGCTTTGAGCAGGGCGTACTGACCTCGGTAAATGAGCAGAGCTTTAGCCCCTATCAAGCGCTGCTGACCCTAAATGAGCTGGGTGCCAAACATGGTGTGGGCCGCATCGACATCGTGGAAAACCGCCTGGTGGGCATGAAGTCTCGTGGCTGTTACGAAACCCCAGGAGGCACCATCGTCAACGCGGCGCTGCGTGGCCTGGAAACTCTGGTTCTGGATAAGTCGGCGTTCAAATTGCGTGAGCAACTGGGCTTGGAGTTCTCCCATGTGCTCTACGACGGTCGCTGGTTTACTCCGGTATCCAAAGCTTTGTTGGCGGCGGCCACCAGTCTGGCGGAAACGCTTACTGGCACCATTGTGGTCAAGCTCTATAAGGGCCAAGCCGTGGTGGTGAAACGTGCTAGCGCTAATAGCCTGTACTCAGAAGCCTTCTCTACTTTCGAAGAGGACGAAGTGTACAACCAGAAGCACGCCGAAGGGTTCATTCGGTTGTTCTCCCTATCCAGCCGGATCGCCGCGCTGCACAAACAAGGATACTGATATGGCACTTTGGGGTGGGCGGTTCAGTGGTGCCGCAGATGACAGGTTTAAGTTGTTCAATGACTCGTTGCCTGTGGATTACCGCTTATTTCAGCAGGACATCACCGGCTCCATCGCCTGGGCCGGTGCCCTGAGTCAGGTTGGTGTGCTCAATGAGCTTGAGCATGGCCAACTGGTGCTGGCGCTGAATCAATTGTCGGAGGAGGTAACCGATGCCGACATTCTTGGTTCCGGTGCGGAAGACATTCACAGCTTTGTGGAGCAGCAACTGATTGCCAAAGTGGGCGATCTGGGTAAGAAGTTGCACACCGGTCGCTCCCGTAATGATCAGGTGGCCACGGATCTAAAACTGTGGTGCAAACATCGGGGACAGGAGCTGATCGAAGCGCTGGTGAAGGCACAGCATGAGCTGTTGGTGCTGGCGGAGCGGGAAGCGCAAACCGTGTTGCCCGGCTATACCCACCTGCAGCGGGCGCAGCCGATCACCTTCGGTCACTGGTGCTTGTGTTATGTGGAGATGCTGGAGCGGGATCTCACCCGGTTGCAGGATGCCATCAACCGCATGGATACCTGTCCTCTGGGCTCAGGTGCGCTGGCGGGGACCGCTTACCCAATTGATCGGGCTGAACTGGCACAGAAATTAGGCTTTCGCGGCCCCGTAACCAACAGCTTGGATGCGGTATCGGATCGGGATCATGTGGTGGAGCTGTGCAGCGCAGCGGCCACCTCGATGATGCACCTGTCGCGGCTGGCGGAAGACATGATCTTCTATAACAGCGGCGAAGCGGGCTTTATTGAGCTGTCTGATGCAGTGACTTCAGGCTCCTCCTTGATGCCACAGAAGAAAAACCCCGATGCCCTGGAGCTGATTCGGGGCAAGGCGGGCCGGGTGTATGGCTCATTAATGGGTATTTTGACCACCATGAAAGCCCTGCCAATGGCCTACAACAAGGACATGCAGGAGGACAAAGAGGGGCTGTTTGATGCGCTCGACTCCTGGCTAATGTGTCTGGATATGGTGACCTTGGTACTGGAAGGCGTTCAGGTGAACAAGCCTAGGATGTTGGCGGCGGCGCAGCAGGGCTATGCTAACGCCACTGAACTGGCGGACTACCTGGTTGCCAAAGGCATTCCGTTCCGGGAAGCCCACCACATTGTGGGTGAGGTGGTACTGGGTGCCATCGAACAGGGCAAAGCGCTGGAAGACTTCACTCTGCCAGAACTGCAGGTTTATAGCGACAGCATCGAATCGGACGTGTATCAGCATCTGACCATTGATGCCTGTTTGGCTAAGCGGGAAGCCTTGGGCGGTACCTCCATTAAGCAGGTCCAGCAAGCGCTGGCACTGCAAAACGTGGTGCAAACCGAGCTGCCGGAAGTGGAAGAGGCCTTGGGTGCCATCCATCAGCGTCTGAATGCCCACAAGGCGGAGATGCTGGAAGTGCGTCCGGCGCGGCTGTCGGATGTGGATGCCATCGCCAAGATCAACGACTACTGGGCGCAAAAGGGCGATACCCTGCCTCGCAGTCGAGATGCGCTGCTTCGGGACATTCTCGACTTCGTGGTCGCCGAGCAACAGGGCAAAGTGATCGGCTGTGCTTCGCTCTACATCTATGAAACTGGACTGGCGGAGATGCGCTCCGTTGGCGTAGATCCAGAGGTACATGGTCAGGGTCAAGGCAAAGCGTTGGTGGATTACATGCTGCAGCGGGCTCGAGATCTTGAGCTGGAGCGGGTGATCGTGCTGACTCGAGTGGCGCCATTCTTCACCAAGTGCGGCTTTAGTGGCATCGACAAAGAGACGTTGCCGGAGAAGGTGATGAAAGACTGCGAACTCTGTCCTCGCAAGCATGCCTGTGACGAAGTGGCGATGGAGTATCGGTTTTAATACCATCCCGTATAATTATCTAGCTATTCAGCTGAAATTAATCGGCTCTCAAGTAAGGCAGTAAGACGAAGTTCTAGTGGGTCTAAAGTAAGATTTACTAACACAGCATGAGAGCCGCTTAAACCAGCCCTTCGGGAAGCGCTCTCAAGCGCTGACTCTGCGTTACAGTTGTTTGAAAGGGGCCCACCATTCCTTCTCAACTGTGCCTTGATTCAACACTTGGGAGCGCTTCTGAATTGAGCAAATAATTATGCGCAATGGTATAACTCCACCCAAAATAGAAAAGCCGCACTCACTAAACGTCAGTGCGGCTTTTTTGTTGGGATGGCCGGGCTAGAACAGCTCGTCGCTCTCCTGCTCGTAGATAGGTTGCTCAACGGTGCCGCTGTCGGCGTATTCCGTTGGTTCGGTACCGGCAATGAAGTACTCAAACTTAGAACTGGAATCATTGCGCCGAGACAACTTACCACTCTTCAGGTCGATACGAGCAGTCACTAGGCCTTCAGGAAGTGGCAAAAGCTGCTTAGGCACCCCTTTCAGGGCCTCATTCATAAACTGGTTCCAGGCTGGCCCCGCGGTTTTTGCACCGGACTCTGCATTTACAATCTGATTTTGTGGCGCGTACTTGTTCCAAGACGTGCGGCCAAGCTGGCGGCTGTGATCATCAAAGCCAACCCAAGCGGTGGCAACAATGCCGGGACCGTAACCGCTGAACCAAGTGTCTCTGGATTCGTTGGTGGTACCGGTTTTGCCGCCGATGTCTTTGCGTTTAATCAGCTGAGCGGCTCGCCAAGCGGTGCCATTCCAGCCGGTGCCTTTACTCCAATCGCCGCCACCCCAGATGACGCTGCTCAGGGTGTCCTTAACGAGGAACGCCACTTGAGGAGAGATCACTGGTGGAGCAAGACGCTCTGCAGGCAATAAGCATTGCTGCTGCCAGTCTTTAGGAGCGGTTTCAGACGTTGGGTTGGCAAAAGCCATGGCATCGCCACCGACTTGCGCAAATTGCTCTGCAGACTGTTGGCTTTGCTTCTGCTGTCGTTTTTGAGCATCCAGCGCTTGCCAACACTCTAGGCAGGCGATTTTCGGCTCTGCTTGATAAACGATCTGGCCATAGCTGTTCTCAATGCGCTCGATAACATAAGGAGTGACGAGGAAACCACCGTTGGGGAAGGCGGCAAAGCCGTTCGCCACAGACATCGGCGTTGCCACTGCGCTGCCCAGTGCCAGGGATTCGTTTCGGGGGAGATCACCCTTATCAAAACCAAACTCCGTCAGCTTGCGGATGGCATTATCGATGCCGATATGGCGCAGGGTTCGAACGGACATCACGTTGACTGACTGGGCTAAGCCACGACGAACTCGAAGTGGCTCGGTATACACATCAGGGGAGTTTTTCGGGCGCCACACAATGCCCTGACGGCTGTCTGGTTCATTAATGGGGGCGTTGTCCACCAGCGTAGCTAGGGTGTAGTCACTTTCCAGAGCGGCCGAGTAGATAAACGGCTTGATGTTAGAGCCCAGTTGGCGCTTAGCCTGAGTGACTCGGTTGTACTGGCTTTGACCGAAGTTGTAACCGCCAACCAGAGACAACACCGCACCATCCTCGGGGTTGAGAGCCACAATGGCGCTGCTCACCTCGGGTACCTGAGCCAGCATCAACCGCTCGTTGGTTTGACGAACCCAAATGAGATTGCCCGGAGCCAGTACATCGGCGGCGGTGCTTGGCGCAGGCCCCTGACGGCTGTCGGTAATGAAAGGCCGGCCCCAGTTAAGGCCTTCCCAGCTAAGGGGAAGCAAGGTGCCGTCGGCCATCATGACTTGAGCGTCTTTGTCGTTAACCTGCATCACCACCGCAGGGCGAAGGTCTTGAATGGGCTTGATGCTGGCCAGTTTTTCCAGAATCTGAGCGTGCGACCAAGGCTCGGAGCTCAGTGGCTCCGCTGGAGCGTCACCGCTTGGGTCGATGGGGTTGATGCCCGCCTCAGCCTGCCACAAAACCTCCATCGGGCCACGGTAGCCGTGGCGCATGTCGTAGGCATACACGTTATCTCGCAGTGCCTGTTGAGCCAAGCGTTGAGTGTCGCTATTTACTGTGGTGTAGACCTGATAGCCCTCGGTGTAAGCGGGCTCTAATCCGTAGCGCTCCACCATAAAATCTCGGGCCATTTCCGCAATGTAGGGGGCATCAAGCTCAATCTCAGCGCCGTGATATTTGCCGGTGATCGGTTGAGCGTTGGCTTCATCGTGTTGCTGCTGGGTGATGGCACCCACATCGAGCATTCGTCCTAATACTACGCGGCGGCGACTTTCAGCACGCTGTGGGTTGCGAATTGGGTTGATGGTAGACGGAGCTTTTGGCAAGCCAGCGATCATTGCCAACTGGGCAAGGGTCAACTGGTTCAGATCTTTGCCGTAGTACACTTGAGCGGCGGCACCGACACCGTAAGCGCGGTTGCCGAGAAAGCTGCGATTTAGGTACAGCTCAAGAATCTGCTCTTTGGTAAGCAGTTGCTCAATCTTTAGCGCTAGAAAGATCTCTTTGATCTTACGGATATAGGTTTTTTCCCGAGAGAGGAAGAAGTTACGAGCCACCTGCATGGTGATGGTACTGGCACCTTGAGCCTTGCGTCCGGTGGTGATCAGCACCACGGCGGCACGGGCAACGCCGATAGGGTCCACACCTTTGTGCTCAAAAAAACGAGCATCTTCTGTGGCAAGGATGGCGTCGATCATCTGTTTGGGAACGTCTTCGTAGCGCACGGGAATGCGGCGTTTTTCACCAAACTGGGACATCAACTGTCCATCTTGGCTGTAGATGCGCATCGGCGTTTGCAACTGCACCGTTTTCAGGCTGTCGACATCCGGCAAGGTTGGCGCCACGTAAAGGTAAACCCCCCCTACTGCGGCAATGCCTAAAACAACGGACAGAATTAAAAACAGAACTATTCGCTTAAACCAGCTCACTCGCCACCTATGAAAGATTTGTTGTAGCCGCCCAGTATACCGAGTCGCCGGTCAATGCTCAAAAATCAACAGCGAAATATCAGGGGCATCAGGCGAGAAAATTTGCCTGTGCTAGTCTGATTATGCAGCTATTCCATTTTTAGAGTGATCAACATCAAACGCTTACGGATAAGCGTGTGAGGCAGGCAAGGATGCAGTTTCCGTTTTACCGGGCCGCCACCCCCGTAGTGGGTATAGACATCGGTAGCTCGAGTATCAAAGCCGTGGTGCTCACTTCCAGTGAAGCATCCCCAGATTACACCTTGATGATCCCCCATCACGATGATGTGGTGGCGGCGCTTATGCAGGTGCGTAAACAGCTCCCTTCAACGATCAAGCAAGCGGTCATCGCGGTGGCCGGTACCTCGGTGATGACCAAGATGATTCAGATGGATGCCAACCTCAATGATGAGCAGTTAGAGGCTGAGATTGAGATTGAAGCGGAAAATCTGATTCCTCATCCCTTAGATGACGTTTATCTCGATTTCGAGTCCATGGGATTGGCCGATGAACCCAGCAAGCAAAACGTGGTGCTGGCCGCCTGCCATCGAGACGCAGTGGACCAGCGAGTGGCCTGGGTTCACCAAGGAGGATTTGAAGCCAATATTGTTGATGTGGAAGGGTTGGCCTTGGCCAGAGCGGTAGCAACGGATTACGGTGACGACAAGCCCATTGCCGTCCTAGAGCTGGGGTACACCAAATCGATTCTGGTTAAAAATGGCAATTTCGGAACGCCGGAGGTGCTGGAATTGGCGGCGGCCTTGCCAGATCTCGAGCAGGAGCTTAGCCAGAGCCAACTGGTCGACTGGTGCGGGACCTTGAGTCAGTTGCTCGTTCGAGCGTTATCCAATGGCATGGTTGACGAGGCGTCTGACGATAGCTGTGCTCAGCTATTGCTGGTTAGCGGTGGTGGTCGGTTTCACGGCGAGATTTTAACTCAGTTGCAAAAGCGCTTGCCAATGTCGTGCCAGTCTCTGGTGCTGGAGCGATGGCCTCAAGGGGAAGAGAGTCACCATTATGGAACCGCGTATGGTCTGGCATTAAGGGGGTTCTGTGGCCGCCATTAACCTGCTGCCTTGGCGCGAAAAACGGCGTCGCCAAGCTGGGCGTCGGTTTCAGTTTACCCTGATGGCAACCTTACTGTGCGCAGTCGTGGTTCTGGTTCTCGGCATTGAGGGGCTGTCGCTGGCTAGGGAGCAGCAACGTCAACGTAACCTGTATCTGCAACAGCAAATTGCGCAGGTGGATGCTCGCAATCAACAGGCGCAGTCTTTAGCTGCACAGTTTGAGGCGTTACAGCAGGCGCAGGCGCTGATTCAACATCTGCATCAAGACAGCCTCTCTGGCGTGAGGCTATTTAATGCCTTGCATCAGGTTATTGATGATGGCGTGCAGTTGCAGCGGCTTCAGCTTGAAGGGGTCAACATTGAGTTGGATGGCTTTTGTCATTCGAATAATCAACTTTCCGATCTGCTGCGTGCCATGGAAGCCTCGCCTTGGTTGACTGAACCCATGTTGGAATCCATCGAAGCGGGGACGCTGTCAGGGCGACGAGGCCACTTCTTTCGGCTAACGGTGTCATTGGTAATCGGGGGCGGCCGTGAGTCTTGATGATCTCAATCGGATGGATTTTCAAGCGATTGCTCTGTGGCCACGCTGGGCGAGGGTAGCGCTGCTGAGCGTCTTATGGGGAATGATGACCATGATACTTGGGGCGATATTCTGGCAGACCCCTTTTTCTCAGTGGCAGCAGGCTCGAGACCGAGAGCACGAGCTTAAACAGGAGTTCCAAGGGAAATACTTGTTGTCTGCTCAGCTGGAGCAAAAGCAGCAACACCTTCAGGCTCAACAGCAACAGATGCACCATCTGTTGCAGATCCTACCTAGCCAGCATCAACTGCCACAACTGTTGGATGACATTACTTTTCAGGCGACCAAGAACCAGCTGGTGATAACTCGAGTCGGATGGTTAAAGCCCAAGTTGCAGCAAGACTACGTAAGTCTGCCGTTAGAGTTGCAGTTGCAGGGCAGTTTCATCGACTTTGGACATTTTCTGGATGGCATCGCCAATCTGCCTAGGATCGTCAGCGTTGAGCGCTTGGAGATCAGCGAGCAGGAATCAAATTTGGGCTTCAAGTTGGTGGCCGCCAGTTATCGCCTTTCTGCCAAGGAGCAGCCATGAGGTGTTACGACTGGCTGGTTGTGATGGCGCTGGCTCTGCTCTGCGGTTGCCAACCTAGGGAGGATCTGCAGCAGTTTGTGGTGAGAGTAAAGGCGCAGCCAGTGGCCCCATGGCAGCCGCCGTCCTCGTTAGTAGAGTTGCCCACGGTCCACTACCAACCGACGGAGCGAGATCCGTTCCAAGGTCAGCGAGGAGAGGTGTTTGCGGATGCCGTGACTGAGCGTTGCCAGCATCATGAGCTCATCGTAAATCACTCACCGCTTCAGCGGGCGGCACTGGCAACCCTGACCATGCGCGGCAGCATTGGCAATGGCACCCGCCTGTGGGCGCTAATTGAAACCGATGACGGGCGTTTGCACCGTATCTCTCGAGGCGATGGCATCGGGCTGGATTTAGGCCAAGTGGTGAATGTGTTTCCCAGCCATATTGAGATTCTTGAGTGGGTCGAAAATGGTGGCGGTTGTTTGCAGCCTAGAGAGGCGGTACTGGCATTGGTGGACTCGGCGCAGGAGCAATGGTAATGGGGCGTTTACTCTTCCGGTTTCTGTTTTTATTGGGTGTGATTCCCAGCCTCCTGTTTGCGAAGTCTGAAAATCTTAGCTTCAACTTTCAAGATGTCCCAGTGCGAACCGTGCTTCAGATCATCGCAGAGCATCAGCAGCTCAATTTGGTGGTCAGCGATACCGTAACTGGGAATCTGACCCTCAAGCTGGACAATGTCCCTTGGTACCAAGCGCTGGATCTGGTGCTTGAGATCCGCGGGCTTGGGCAGAAGCGACAGGGGAATGTGCTATTGATTGCGACGCTTGAGGAGCTCGCCGCTCAGCAGCAGAGTGAATTGCAGCATCAACAGGAGCAAGAGCGATTGCGGCCGCTGCACTCTAGGCACTACGCCATCAACTATGCCAAGGCCCGAGAGGTGGCGTCTTTGCTGCAGGGTAGTGGTGGCAACCGGTTGCTGTCTGAGCGAGGCGTGGTCAGCGTGGATGAGCGAACCAACACATTATTGGTGCGCGACAGCGAGGCGACGCTGGCGGAGTTGGAGGCATTGATTGTCGTCCTTGATGTTCCGGTTCGTCAGGTGGTGATTGAATCTCGAATGGTTACCGTCAGGGACAATGTCGATTCGGAGCTGGGCATTCGCTGGGGCATTTACGGGGAAAATGGCAGTGGGCTGCTGTCAGGTTCCATTGAGGGAAACGACAGTTTGGGCTCTGGAGTGACGCCTTCTATTGGCGATCGTTTGAATGTGAACATGCCTGCTGTCAGCCCCAATGCTTCCAGTTTTGCGTTTCAGGTTGCCAAGTTAGGGGATGAACTGATTCTGGATCTGGAGTTGTCAGCACTGGAGGCGGAAGACAAAGGGGAGATCATCGCCAGCCCTCGGCTGACCACCTCCAATCAATATACGGCGTTTATTGAGCAGGGGGAGGAGATCCCCTACGAAGAGAGTACCTCCAGTGGTGCGACGTCGGTGGCGTTCAAAAAAGCGGTATTGAGTTTGACGGTGACACCGAGAATTACCTCAGATAATAAAGTGGTGCTGGATCTGTTGGTGACTCAGGATACCCGTGGCCGCGAAAGCTCGACGGGGGAGGTGGGCATCAACACTCAGCGAATCTCGACTCAGGTGCTGGCCAATGATGGCGAGACCGTGGTGTTGGGAGGCATCTTTCAGAAACAGCAGCTGAAAACGGTGACCAAGGTTCCGGTACTGGGAGACATTCCTTATGCCGGCTGGCTGTTTAGAAACACTCGAGATACCTCCATAAAAACCGAGTTGCTGATCTTCGTAACACCTAAGATTATGTTTGATTCGCTCCCTGTTGCTCGTTAACAGGAGATTTTCGTAAGTTAATGTTAGTGGCAGTAGGGTGTTTTTCACCCGCCAGAGGCGTGAGGGCGTAAGCTCGGTAAAAGTGTGACTAGGAACGACGAATACCAGCTAAAAATCGTGTCTATTGCCATCTACCGCCTATCCTTGCGATAATCGTCCCCCAAAATAATGTCACAGTGGTGTATTTAAGCCATCTGCTGATGGTCGATAGTTAAAAAATTGAGTAATTAGACGTAGAAAATGGCTGAAAAAAGAAACATTTTTCTAGTTGGCCCTATGGGTGCTGGTAAAAGCACCATCGGTCGCCACCTGGCACAAATGCTGCACTTAGATTTTTACGATTCTGATCACGAGATCGAAGCTCGCAGCGGTGCCGACATCGCTTGGGTATTCGATGTTGAAGGTGAAGAAGGTTTCCGAGTGCGCGAAGCTCGCGTAATCGAAGAGTTGACTGAAAAGCAGGGTATCGTTCTGGCAACTGGCGGTGGCTCCGTCAATAGCAAAGATATCCGTAACCGCCTGTCCGCACGCGGCATCGTTGTGTACCTAGAGACCACAATCGATAAGCAAGTGGCTCGCACTCAGCGCGATAAGCGTCGTCCTTTGTTGCAGGTTAACGATCCACGCGAAGTGCTGGAAAACCTAGCAGAAGAGCGCAATCCGCTGTACACCGAAATCGCCGATCTGGTGATTCGCACCGACGATCAAAGCGCCAAAGTGGTTGCTAGTCAGATCGTTGAACGCTTAGGTTTCTAACTACAAAGAGTTGCCATGGAACGGATTCAGGTTGATCTGGGAGCTCGCTCCTACCCCATCATGATTGCTGAGCAGGTTTTGCGTCAGCCTGAGCTGTTTCGCCCATACGTCGATGGCAAACGCCTGCTGATTGTCAGCAACGACGTTGTGGCACCGCTCTATCTGTCTACGCTTGAGCACAGCCTAGAGCAGGCTGGTGCTCAAGTGGACTCTCTGGTGCTCGCCGATGGCGAACAGCACAAAACCATGGAGAGTCTAAACGCCATCTTTACCCACCTTCTTGAAGCCAACTTTGGTCGCGACACTCTATTGGTGGCGCTGGGTGGTGGTGTGATTGGCGATATGGTCGGATTTGCCGCCGCCTGTTATCAGCGTGGTGTTCCCTTCTTGCAAGTCCCTACCACGTTGTTGTCTCAAGTTGATTCCTCCGTGGGAGGCAAGACCGCCATCAATCATCCTCTGGCAAAGAATATGATTGGTGCGTTCCATCAGCCTCAGGCGGTATTCATTGACACCCAAGCGCTGTCTACGCTGCCAAGCCGAGAGTTCGCAGCGGGCATGGCGGAAGTCATTAAATACGGCATTATCTGGGACCGTCCGTTCTTTGACTGGTTGGTGGAATCCAAAGACAAACTGCAGTCGTTGGATCCTCAGGCATTGGCGTATGCCATTCGCCGTTGCTGCGAAATTAAGGCCGACGTGGTGGCCGAGGATGAAACCGAACGCGGCGTGCGTGCACTGTTGAATCTGGGGCACACCTTTGGCCATGCCATTGAGGCAGATCAGGGCTACGGCGTGTGGTTGCACGGTGAAGCGGTGGCTGCCGGTACCGTGATGGCATCAAAGCTGGCCTATAAACGCAATCAGATGAGCGAGAGCGAGCTTCAGCAAGTGATCGACATTCATGCCGATTACCAACTGCCAATTGACCCGCCCGCTGAGATGACCCTGGAACGATTCTTAGTGCCAATGCAGCGCGACAAGAAGGTGATGGCTGGAAAGCTGCGCTTTGTGATTCCTATCCATATTGGCCAGGCAGAACTGGTTGCCGATGTAACTCAGCAGGAACTGGCATCTCTGATCGACAGTCAGGGTTAACATGGACACCGCGTTCACCCTGCTACCGAGTCAGCAGCAACTGCTAGACAGGTTAAAGTATCTGATCGAGTACGGTGACCACGCCATTTTGCTTCATGGCAAAGATGGCGTGGGCAAAACCGTGCTGTCTCAGGTACTGCTTGAATGCGCCGATGGCCTGAATCAAAGCTACCTGCATTGCCCTCCACAGCCAGACCCAGCAGCCATTCGCACTCAAATTCTTAATCAGCTGTTTATCAATCCGCTGTTTGATCCCCATGAGCCACTCATCGACACCTTTGAGCGTTTACTGCAAGACAGTGAACAGCGGCTGCTGTTGGTGATTGATGACGCCCATGATCTGCCGCAGGTGATTTTGGCTGAGTTGTTGACGATCTTCTTGACCCAATCTCAGCGAAGCTGGCGCCTGACCTTGGTGCTGGTTTCTCTGCCGCAACTGGTGCAGCACCTCCTTGCGGAGCTCCCCAGTGATTATCATGAGCACTTGCTGCCGGTAAACATCGAGCCACTAAGCTTGGCTGAGTGTAAGCAGCTTTACGGCATGTTGGCACAAACTGGGTCGGTGTCGCGGTTTGTAAATCAGATTGCCATCGACGCTAAGTTGGCGCGATGTGAAGGCCGTGCCAGCGCGATTGCGGCTTTGGTGAGTGAGGCCAGTCCTGGACTTCCAGTAAAAGCGGCGGCCTTTCGTTACCGAAATGCCATCGTGGTGCTAGCGACCTTGATGCTTCTGGGCGTACTTTGGCTAGCGATTGATCCCTTGGCCGATGAGGAGCCCAAGGTTTCTGTGCCTGCAGAGCTGGACAACTTCGCTCCCATCGAGCGACCGGCGGACATGCCTCCGTTGATGCGCCCGAATCTGGCAGAAACTGAGTCAACACAGAGCATCGAATCAGAGGTTTCCTCTGAGGCAGAGGAGAGCTCTGGAGAGTCACTGGAGCTGGCCGGCGAGTGGCAAGATATCTCCAAACCTCAACCTAAGCCTGAGCCCAAAGTGATCCCAGAGCCTGTAGAGGTGCCTGCGGTTGCGAACACGGCTCCGGATGCAGAAGCGACAGATGCAAGCGCGGATATAGCCGAGCTTGATCCGCTGCTGTTGTCCGCTCAAGCCGACTTAGCGGAGATGGAGCAGGAGCTCGCGGAGTCTGAGCGGCAAAAACAAGCAGAGCTAGAGCAGGCGAAGTTGATGGCAGACTCTCAACTGCCAGAGCAACCGCTTACGATACAGCCTCTGGCACGACAACCGTTGGCACAGCGGCCTGAACAGAGCTTTACCTTGCAGCTGGCGGTGTACTCCTATCCACAGCTAATGCGTCGATATTTAACCCGTTTGGACAGCACCGATAATCTGGCGTTGTATCGAAAACACCGTGAACCACAAACTTGGTATGTGGTGGTTTATGGTGGATTTAACGACAAAGTGAGTGCGCAACAGGCACTGCCTCAGCTACCGGAATGGGTGCAACAGAGCCAGCCTTACTTGAAGTCGCTCAAAGAGGTGCAAGGCGAACTCATAGAACAACTGGATTTAGCTGCGTTTTTGGCTGAGTGAAGGTAGAATCACATCTTTTTACGGCAGTTGGCGATTGAATGAAAACTAAAACGCGGGCATTTTTAAAATGGGCCGGGGGCAAATACGCCCTTGTTGAAGAGATCGCCCGTCGCCTGCCGCAGTCTGAGCGATTGGTGGAGCCCTTTGTCGGCGCCGGTTCGGTATTCATTAATACTGATTATTCGTCGTACCTGCTTAGCGACATCAATCCCGATCTGATCAATCTGTACAAGACCATTCAAAGCCAGCCGGATCATTATATTCATGAAGCGGCCAAGTTGTTCGTACCGGGCAACAACGATAAAGCTCGCTACTATGATCTCCGTGCAGAGTTCAATCAAACTCAAGACACCTTCGAACGTGCGGTGATGTTCCTATACTTCAATCGCCACGGCTACAATGGTTTGTGTCGCTATAACAAGAAGGGCGGCTTCAATGTGCCCTTTGGTTCCTACAAAAAGCCCTACTTTCCTGAGAAAGAGCTGAATTTCTTCGCCGAGAAAGCGCAGCGAGCCACCTTTATTTGCGCCGATTATCGAACCACCTTTGAGCAGGTGCGTACCGGTGATGCGGTGTATTGTGATCCGCCTTATCTGCCGCTGTCTGCGACCGCCAGTTTTACCAGCTACGCCAGCGGTGGATTTAATATGGATGCACAACAAGGGTTAGCGGATTGTGCCAATGACGCTGCAGAGCTCGGTGCCAGTGTGTTGATTAGCAATCACGATACCCCTCAAGCGCGAGAGATCTACCAAAACGCCAGCTATCAGGATTTTTTGATGGTGAAGCGCACGATCAGTCAGAAAGGGGCAGGGCGTAAAAAGGTCAATGAGATCTTCGCTCGTTATGGCAACTAGCTTAAGACCATATTGACGATAGCCAGCAGGCTAATCACAAACAGCGTTACCATCACCACACCAACGACGATGTAGGGAAGCGGAGAGCTTTCGTTGAAATCTCGTTGGCGATTGGCTTCTGATTGCACCCCAAATAGGGCTGCTAACACACTTCCAAAGGCGTTACGCCAACTCATTGGCTGTCCATGAAGGCATCGCTCTCTTCCCGCTTAGGGGCAGGGTGCATAAAGCGATACAGCAGCTCCATGGAATCAACAAAGTGAAATTGGCTTGAACCACTGGCTCCGGCGAGCCAAGTGCGCCATTTAAGCTCGGCGAATGAGCCATGAGGGCATTCATCTTCACACTGGCGCAAATGCCACGACGATAGGGCGATTGCAGGAACCGCAAACGCGGCGACAAACCAGCAAGCTTTCCGTGCTTTCGTACGCATCCTGATGCTCCAAGTGAAGGTATGAATTGCTGATAATAACTCAGGATGGCGGAAAAATGAACGATGTATGTGAAAAAAGCCACCGTATCCGGTGGCTTTCTGAGATGTTGTGTCGAATGGGGCTTAATAGCTGAAAGTGACGCCCACTAGGTAGGTGTCTTCTTCATCTTCGTGATAAGCCACGCCAGCATACAGGTCAACGTGATCGTTGACGGTATAGCCCAAGGTCGCCATCAGGTCATAGGCACCGTCACCTTCATCGGGTTCGGCGTAGCCGCCGTGCAAGCTGAGGTAGATAGGATCGGTAATGGCGATGTCGTAGTTCACCTCACCGTACCAGCTTTCCAGTGTTTGATCGTAATGCAGCGCGGTGCCAATACCGTATAGGTCAACGCCTACGTGCCACTCGGTAGTGTGGCCACCCACATCTTGGTAGTAGTAGCGAATCACGCCCAGATCGATGCTGATGTCATCGTTCAAATCGAACGCGTAACCACCATACCAGTCGACCTCGATTTCGGTGTCACCGCCATTGTCGTAGTTTGATGCCCAGATTCCGGCATACACGCCACTGGCATGAGCGTAGTCGACACCACCCTGTAGTGCTGGGTCTTCATCAGACAGCGTGACACCGCGGAAAATGTAATTGCTGACTGCGCTGGCATTAAAGCTCACGTCGTGGCCATTGCCAAGATCAACAGCTTGAGCCGCCGGTGCCAAACAGAACAGCACAGCTAGAGAAGTAAATTTGAGTTTGGTCTTCATCATCCGAATCCTTAAATTTTTGGCGTTTTATCCCTGTAAAACGCCTTCACGTCAACAATTTGATTCGGACCTGGGGGTATTTCTGAACCTAATTACTTTTTATTAACATTGCAAGAGCTTTTTGTTGCTTGGGTCATCGAGGCATAAGGGCTAAAATGTCTGCAATTCTAATGACTTTAAACCGAGGAATGGTGATGAGTAAGTTTTTGATCGCCCCGTCTATCTTGTCTGCTGACTTTGCCCGCTTGGGTGAAGAGGTGGAAAACGTGTTGGCCGCTGGCGCCGATGTCGTGCACTTTGACGTGATGGATAACCATTACGTCCCTAACCTGACCATTGGTCCTATGGTGTGTCAGGCACTGCGTGATTACGGTATCCAAGCACCCATTGATGTGCACCTGATGGTGAAGCCTGTGGATCGCATCATTCCTGATTTTGCCAAAGCTGGTGCTTCCATCATCACCTTCCACCCTGAGGCTTCTGAGCACGTTGATCGCAGCTTGCAGCTGATTAAAGACCATGGCTGTCAGGCGGGTCTGGTGTTCAATCCGGCGACGCCGCTGCACTATCTTGATTACGTGATGGACAAAGTAGACGTGATCTTGCTGATGAGCGTTAACCCAGGTTTTGGTGGCCAGTCCTTTATTCCTGCTACGTTGGACAAGATCCGCGAAGTGCGTCGCCGTATCGATGAAAGCGGCCGCGACATTCGCCTGGAGATCGATGGTGGCGTTAAGGTGGATAACATCGCCGAGATCGCCGCAGCCGGTGCCGACATGTTTGTTGCAGGCTCAGCCATTTTCGCTAAAGACGATTATAAGGTTGAGATCGACAAGATGCGCGAACAACTGGCGAGTATCTAATCGATGACTGAGATGTTTAAAGGCGTTACCGCCATCGCGTTCGACCTGGATGGCACTCTGGTGGACAGTGTGCCTGATCTGACCGTTGCTTGTGCTGAGTCTTTGCAAGAGCAAGGCCTACCTCGTTGCTCTGAGGCGTCCGTGCGCAGTTGGGTTGGCAACGGTGCCGAGATGTTGATTCGTCGCGCTCTGGCATGGGCGCTTGATGATCAACCTAGTGAAATGCAGGTTTCTGAGGCGTTATCTGCCTTTAAACGTCACTATGAGGCGAATTTGACCGGCAACAGTCGCCTTTACCCTGGGGTTTCTGATACGTTAACCCGCTTGGGTGAGCGCGGCTATCGATTGGCGCTGATCACCAACAAACCCTATCAATTTGTGCCACCTCTGCTTGAAAGCCTTGGTATCGATGCGCATTTTGAGGTGGTGTTTGGCGGTGACTCTCTGCCAGAGAAAAAACCGTCGCCCCTGCCGCTGCTGCATCTGTGTCAGCAGTGGCAACTGCCACCACAGCAACTGCTGATGGTGGGAGACAGCCGTAACGACGTCGATGCCGCTCATGCCGCAAAGGCAGCCAGTGTGGCATTGACCTACGGCTACAACCATGGAGAGCCGGTTGAAGACAGCCAGCCCTCCTTAGTACTGGATAATTTTGAGACACTGCTGGCGTATCTGCCGGCAAAAACAGAAGAGACGATACAAAATGACTAAACCTGTTGTATTCAGCGGCGCCCAGCCGTCGGGCGGACTCACCATTGGTAACTACATGGGTGCCCTACGTCAGTGGGTGCAGCTGCAGGAAAGCCACGAGTGTCTGTTCTGTATTGTGGATCAGCACGCCATTACCGTGCGTCAGGATCCAAAGGATCTCTACAACGCCAGCCTAGACACCCTGGCGCTGTATCTGGCGGTGGGCATCGACCCTGAAAAGAGCATCGTATTCGTTCAGTCTCACGTGCCGGAGCACGCTCAGTTGGCTTGGGTACTGAACTGCTACACCCAGATGGGTGAGCTGAACCGCATGACTCAGTTTAAAGATAAGTCGCAGAAGCACGCCAGCAACATCAACGTGGGTCTGTTTGCTTACCCATCACTGATGGCGGCGGACATTCTGCTGTATCAAACTGCCGAAGTGCCTGTGGGCAGCGATCAGAAACAGCACCTGGAGCTGACTCGTGACATCGCCACTCGCTTTAACAACATTTATGGCGATATCTTCAAGGTGCCTGAGCCGTTCATTCCACCGGTGGGCGCGCGAGTGATGAGCCTTCAGGATCCAACCAAGAAGATGTCTAAATCGGACGATAACGACAACAACATCATCCGCCTGTTGGAAGATCCGAAGAAGATCACCAAGAAGCTTAAGCGTGCCGTAACTGACTCTGACGAGCCGCCAGTGGTACGTTTCGATATTGAGAATAAACCGGGCGTTTCCAACCTGCTGAGCATCATGTCTGGCGCTACCGGCAAGAGCTTTGAAGAGCTGGAAGCGGAGTTCGAAGGCAAGATGTATGGTCACCTGAAAGGCGCTACTGCAGAAGCGGTTGTTGCCATGCTGGAGCCGCTGCAGGAGCGTTACAACACCATTCGCAACGACCAAGAGTATCTGGAAAAAGTGATGCGCGAAGGTGCAGAGCGTGCCCGAGCCAAAGCTCAAGCGACCCTAAAGCAGGTTTACGAAGCAATTGGCTTCCCTGTATTAAAATAATGGTTTAGGTGTGTCGTCCTGAAATGCGTTGACACTTTTCAGTTAGAGCCAGTTGCATCAGCAACTGGCTTTTCCATGCACCTCGTTTGGGGTTTTCATTCCCAGGCTAAGGTGCGGTCTCAAGTTGTTATAGGT
>NZ_SWCJ01000002.1 GCF_005116665.1 Ferrimonas aestuarii
AAAGGTAAGCTGCGACATCGAAACGGCTGGTGGCTGGTGAGTGGTTTTGTTTGGCGATGAAACTCTAACCTAACCAGCCGTTTCTGTATCTATTCCCCGCTCATCCGCGAAGAACCTTAAAAAAGGGCGCCAGTGGCGCCCTTTTTAGTATGCAGCAGTTAAGGGGTGAGCTCCCCTCGAAGGCTTATCTCCATCAGCTGACATCGCTTGTCAAAGCTCAAATCTTGGCTTAACAGGAAGTGAAGCTTGGCCAAGGCTGCTTCGGTGGTCATGTCGTGGCCGCTGATCACCCCAACTTGCGACAGGGCGTTGCCGGTAGCGTAGCCAGCCATATTGACCTTGCCTTGCAGGCATTGGGTCAGATTTACAATCAAGATTTCTCGCTGTTTGGCTTCGGCAAACAACTGTAAAATTTCAGGCTCTTCTGGGGCATTACCGACGCCAAAAGAGAGCAAAATCAAGGCCTTTACCGGCTGCTGTAAAATGTTGCGGATCACCTCGGCACTGATTCCTGGGTACAGGGTCACCACGCCGATGGGCTGAGGCGTAATAGGGTGTACCTGCAGTTTTCCCTTTTGTACCAGCGGTGCCACGCCTTTATTGGGCTCAATGTGGATACCGGCTTCCAGCAGCGGTGAGAGGTTTGGGCTGCCAAAGGCGTTAAAGCCGTCGGCGTGAACCTTGGTAGAGCGGTTGCCCCGAAACAGTCGGTTATTGAAAAACAGGCTAACTTCGGCAATGGGATAGTTGGCGGCCAAGTAGAGGGCATTAAGTAGGTTCTGCTGGCCGTCAGAGCGAAGCTCTGCAAATGGAATTTGCGAGCCGGTGATGATCACTGGCTTGCCTAAGCCTTCAAACATGAATGACAGCGCTGAGGCGGTAAAGGCCATGGTGTCGGTGCCATGGAGGATCACAAAACCATCAAATTCATCGTAGCGGCTGTGGATGTCGTCAGCGATGATCTGCCAGTCGTCGGGAGACATGTTGGCGGAGTCCATCAGATCCTTGTATTCGAAGATCTCAAACTCCGGCATTTCAGCTCGTTGAAATTCAAGGTTCGCGCGGACTTTTTCGGTGAGAAAGCCGGGCGTCGGGGCATAACCATGATCGGTTTTCTGCATGCCGATGGTGCCGCCGGTGTAGGCGATGTAGATCCGTTTATTGTTCATCTTGGTAAGGGTCTAACTAACTAATGGCGGGATTATAAACCCAAACTCGACAAATATCTGGTCAAACTTAGTTGGTGATGTACCAGAGACAAAAAAGACTCCATCTAGGAGCCTTTTGGCAGGGAAATCTGAGGCTAAAGCTCAGAGCATTCCAGGCACAACAGGAAGGCGTTCTTAGGATCATTGAGAATCAGTTGTTGCTCAATGGGGGCCAGCAGCTCGCGCTTCACCATCTGCATTAGCGGGCTGGTGGAGGACTGTGGCAGCTCAATATTGGCTTCCTTCATAAACTCGCGCAACAGTTCCTGCTCTGGGCTTAGTGGTCGCTTGATGTTTTTCACATCGTATTGCTCCAAGCCTGCCAGCTCAGCGGCACCCTTGATGGCATCTTCCAGTCCGCCTAGCTCGTCAACCAAGCCAAGCTCTTTGGCCTGGATACCACTCCACACTCGACCTTGGGCCAGCTCTTCTACCTTATCCAGTTCCAGACCTCGTGAGGTGGAAACCAGAGTGATGAAGTCTTTATAACCCTTATCTAAGCTCAGCTGCATGATCGCCTTAAAGCGATCCGGAAGCGGCGATAGGGCGTTGATGCCAGCCAGTTCCGTGGTGCCGACACCATCAAAGTTTACGCCAATGGTCTTGGCAGTGTCTTCGAAGGTTTGAATCATGCCGATGATGCCAATGGAGCCGGTAATGGTGGATGGCATGGCATAGATGCGGTCAGCATTGGCGGAGATCCAGTAACCGCCGGAAGCGGCTACGGAGCTCATTGAAGAAACCACGGTTTTGCCTGCAGCCTTTAGAGCCAGTACCTCTTGACGGATCTGCTCAGATGCAGAAACGCTGCCTCCGGGGCTGTCGACACGGATAACCACCGCTTTCACGTCGTCGTCTTCACGCGCTTCGCGCAGCAGTTTGCTCATGGAGCGGCCGCCAACCAAGTTGTTAGGCTGATCGCCCGGTACGATGGCACCTTGCGCCACAATCACCGCCACTTTCGGGTTGGCACTTGGCAGATCAAATGGCATCTGAGTTTGGGCCTGATAAGCGCGCCAGCCAATGCCGTTGAACTTGCTGTCATCGTCAGCTAGAGTGCCGAAACGCTCAATCAGATCGTCACGCATGGCCACCGAAGTCATCACCTTGTCCACCAACCCAAGTTGCAAGGCAAACTGAGCGAAGTCGCCGTCAGCAGCGCGAAGACCGGCTTCTACCTCTTCTAAAGAGGCATCTAACAGGGCAGGGTCGATGTCACGATTGGCACTCACCAAGGTTTTGTAATGGCCCCAAATGTCACCAAGTAGTGCCATGTTGGCTTCTTTGGCTTCAGCGGACATGTCGGTGCGGGTGTAACCTTCGGCGAACGATTTGTACTTACCAACGCGGAAAAGATGGGTTTTTACGCCAATTTTGTCCAGCACCTCTTTATAGAACAGGCGGTACATGCCCATGCCATCGATGCTGACCATGCCGCTGGTGTCCAGTTGAACTTCATCAGCGTAGCTGGCAAGCAGGTAGGGGTTTTGGCCAAACCAGCCGCCTTGGGCGATAACCGGTTTGCCGCTGGCTTTAAAGGTCTGCAGTGCATCACCCAGTTGTTGCAACTTGGCGGTGCCTGCGCGAAGACCCGCTGGGCGAAGCACAATACCGCTGATGCGTTCGTCTCCGGCAGCGTGCTCAATCATCTCGATGAGCGCTTGAAGTTCAATCTCTTGTTCCTGCTCTTCGCCGCCACTGGCCAGCAGCGTAAATGGGTCAAGTTCTTGCTCTTGCTCAACCAAGGTGCCGGTCAGATTCAGTACTAATGCTGCGTCTTGTGGTACCTGAGGTGCGGATTCTTGGTTCATCGCCACAACGATGGCGGCTAAGATCCCGAAAAAGATCAGGTTGAGCACCAACTTACGGAAGCCATTAATGGTTTTCCATAGCAGTGAAAATACTCGTATTATGAAGGGTTTTTTCGAAGGCATTAGGCCGCATTTCCTCGCGTAAATCGTTTCGTTCACTGAATACTTAAGTATCGAATATTCTCGATCTTTTTCATCGTAAACCCGAGTGCTAAAACTCTATCCTATCCAAGGTTTTACTCACTTGCACCTTCCAATTGTAAGTCTTTTTGATGGTGCATTAGACAAAAGTTGTGATCTGGGTCACCTCAGGGTAATCTGGACACACGTTTTAAATGGATGTTTAAAGGTTGGACCATGTCATTTCCGCAGATGTTATCGCCCTTGGATTTGGGCTTTACTACCTTAAAAAACCGTGTGTTGATGGGATCGATGCACACCGGCCTTGAGGAGGAAAAGGGCGGCTTTGATAAGCTGGCGGCCTTCTTCGCCGAGCGTGCTCGCGGAGGCGTGGGGCTGATTGTGACCGGCGGGATTTCGCCAAACTTTCGCGGCCGAGTGGCACCGCATTCTGCTCAGTTGAGCTTCCCGTGGCAGGTTTCCAAGCACCGAAAAATCACCGATGCAGTGCATAAAGAGGGCGGTAAAATCGCCATGCAGCTACTGCACTCGGGTCGTTATGGCTACCACCCATTCAACGTGTCGGCCAGTAAGATCAAAGCACCAATTAACCCATTTAAACCATCAAAGCTCAGTGCTCGTCAGGTTCGCGGTACGGTAAGGGATTACGCCAACTCTGCTCGCTTAGCGCAAAAGGCGGGTTACGATGGGGTTGAGATCATGGGCTCTGAAGGGTATCTGCTCAATCAGTTCCTATGTACGCGCACCAATAATCGTACTGACGAATACGGCGGTGATATTGAAGCCAGAGCCAAGTTCCCGCTGGATGTGGTGCGCTCGGTGCGTGAAGCCGTGGGCGAGAAGTTCATCATTATCTTCCGCCTGTCGATGCTGGATCTGGTTGAAGGCGGTAACGATTGGGACGAGGTGGTGCAGTTGGCGAAATGGCTTGAACAAGCGGGCGTGACCATCATCAATACCGGTATTGGCTGGCACGAAGCTCGAGTTCCTACCATTGCCACTAGCGTTCCTCGTGCGGCGTTTTCTGGCATTACTGAACGTTTGCGCAGTGAAGTGTCGGTACCTCTGGTTGCCACCAACCGCATTAATACTCCAGAGGTGGCTGAAGAGATTCTTGCGAGTGGTCAGGCAGACATGGTGTCTATGGCCCGTCCACTGTTGGCCGACGCTGAATTTGTGAATAAAGCGGCCCGCAATGAAGCGGAAGACATCAACATCTGCATCGGTTGTAACCAGGGCTGTCTGGACCACACCTTTAAGCTAAAGCGTGCCACCTGCTTGGTGAACCCGTTCGCCTGTTATGAGACCGAACTTAAGCTGGAAGCCAACGCATCTGGCAAATCGGTGGCCGTGGTGGGTGCTGGTCCTGCGGGCATGGCATCGGCCTGTTACGCGGCAGAGCGAGGCTTTAGCGTTACCTTGTTCGAAAAGAGCGATACTTTGGGTGGCCAATTTAATCTGGCCAGTAAGATTCCAGGTAAAGAGGAGTTTCAGGCGTCACTGGCGTACTTTACCCAGCGCCTCGAGCGTCTTGGCGTTAAGGTCTGTCTGAACACCCCAGCGCAGGCGGACAGCCTAAAGTCCTTTGACCACGTCATTGTGGCCACCGGGGTAACGCCAAGAGTTCCTAAGTTGGACGGCGCTGATCATGCCAAAGTGGTTACCTATCAGCAGGTACTCAGTGGCGAGGTCGAAGTGGGCCGTAAAGTGGCGCTGATGGGCGCCGGCGGCATTGGCTTTGATATGGGCGAGTTTCTATCAGAAGCTCATGAGAGTGCCACTTTGCATCCTCAGGTGTGGCTCAAGCAATGGGGCGTCGATACTCAGTACCAAGTTGGTGCCGGATTGACCGAGCGTGACAGCACCGCATTTGAGTCTGCTCGTGAAATCACCTTGCTGCAGCGTAAAACCACCAAGCCTGGAAAGGGCTTGGGGAAAACCACCGGCTGGATCCACCGAGCGGTCCTGACCGATCGCGGCGTGACCATGTTGAGTGGGGTGGATTACCTGAAAGTTGATGATGCTGGCTTGCACATTCGTCACGAAGACCAAGATAAGGTACTGGATGTGGATCATGTGGTGCTGTGTACCGGACAGGAATCAAACCGAGGTTTGCTGCCTGAGCTGGAAGCGGCTCAGATCCCTTACGTTATGGTTGGTGGTGCCGAGTTAGCGGCAGAGCTGGACGCCAAGCGAGCCATTCGTCAGGCGGCAGAAGTGGTTGGCAGCTTAAACTAGGATCTATTTATCTTTGGTAATTAGATTTTGACCTAGGATAACGGCTTTTAATCAAGGAAAACGATTGAAGGTACAGTAGTTCTACGTCGAAATGGTTTGATGCTGGTTCTAAAGAGAGATTTTCTAACGCAGCATGGGGGCCGATTAAATTGGCCCTCCGGGAAGCCCTATAAACCACACGAGCGATTTAACTCAGAACAAAACAAGTCAATGTATGGGGCAAAAATAAGCACGAAAGGTAAACGGGCCCTAAAAGTAGCTTCTGACTTCAAGACGCCACTCAATCTCATCCACCTCATCGTCGTCGCTGATGGGGTGGCTGAGATCCATATGAATGACGTTATTGCTGGAGTGTGAGGAGTACAGCCTCAACCCCACGCCGACGCTTTGTAACAGATCCTGATCGTCACTCTGATAGGGACTATCGCCAAAGGCTTGGCCGATATCCCAAAACATCACCGCGCCCACTTCCAATAATTGATACCAGCTCCAGCCTGGGTAGTAACGCATCTCGTTGGTGAACAGTGCCGTGTGCTCCCCATGTTGGTAAGCCACAGGAAAGCCTCTAAGGTCGGTATCGCCTCCGAGGCTGACCGGTTGGTCGTCATACTGGTTGTCACTGAAGGTGAGATCCAACCGATTGAACCAGACCCAGCGCTCCGCCAGTTGCCAAAAGTGGTGCTGATAGCCTTGAATCAGCCATTGATAGTCATCTTTAGTGGGGCGCAGTTCTGCATTGGCACCGATGAACCAGCGCCGTTTGGAATTCAGCTGCCAACCTTGCTGAACTCCAGCGGCAAACGTGGGTTTGTTGTAAGCAAAATCGAAGCCGGCTCTTAGCCAGTAATCACTGCCGAAGTTGACGTCTTCCACCGTATTGATGAGGTAGAGGTTGGTGACTTCGGTAAAGTGATCTTCAAGGTAATGCCACTGCAACCAAAGGTGGTGACTTTCTCGATTTTGAGGCAATAGGGTGGTGGTGTCGATGGCATCAAACTGCAGATCTTCATAGTCGTAACCCACTCGCCAGCGCTGACTGTGATTGCCCTCGCGGCCCTGTGACCAGCCCCAACTGAGATTGGCACCGTGAATGATTCGAACAAACTCGTTGACGGTGTCGCCCCCTTGTTTGATCGGATGTTCCAGTTGTTCATGTTCATAGGCTAGGTTGGTAGACCAGCGGGTGTCCATGGCGAAAAAGGGACGGTTGAGCTGAACGTATTGTCGCTCGCCATCGTCGCTGTCAACTAGAGTGAGGCGGCCATCAAAATGTTGGCCTAAAAACAGGCCGGAGCGTACGTCGATTACGTAGCCGCTGCGGTCGGTTTCATCGAAGTAGGCAAGCTCAGTGCTGATCCCAAGTCCAAGAAGGTTATCTTCCATTATCCCAAGACCTAGTTTGGACTCACCGCCTTGTCGGGAAAAATCGAACTTGGGGATCAGCGACCAGGTGTCCCAGGTGTGAACCACCACCTCGTCTTGCTGCTTGGTGATCTTGGCGTCTCGTAGGTAGCTTAAGCTGCGTAGATAGCGCTCGGCTTCGTACGTGGCCTTGGGATCGTTGCACAGATCAAAGCCAACGAGCTTGTCCTCGATGGTTCGCTCTTGGGTGATAAGGTGCAACCAGTTGGCCCAATCGTGCAGCCAGGTAAAGCCCGGCTCGCTCTCCTCAAACACATTAAAATTGGTGATCACCGTTTGGCAGTCATCTTTGGTCTGCTCGCTTGCCCAGCTTGGCGCGAGCAAGCATAGGCTCAATATGCCAAAGCCCTTAGTCATCAATCACCTCAGGCGTAGGGCTAAGCAGCAGCGGCCCTTTCTGGGCCTGCTCAGACAGAATGCGTTTATGGATCACGAAGTGACGATAGATGTTGGCCACGTAGGTCACGGTTTCCCGGCCAATGTAGGCCGATGCCAGCAGTTCAACATTTTGAAACCACACATCGGGGTCCAGGCCTCGAGATTTGGCCATGCGTCGTAATCGGTTGATGCGGTTCGGGCCCGCATTGTAGGCGGCCATGGCGAAGATCGTGCGGTTAAATTCATCCAGATCAGGGTCATTAAAGTAATCGTCTCGAAGTTTGGCCAGATAGCGGGTGCCGGCGTGGATGTTGGTATTAGGGTCGGTCAGATTACTAAAACCCAGCTCTTTGGCGGTGGAAGGCAGCACCTGCATGATGCCGATGGCGCCGGCGTCGCTCTTGGCGTTGGCATCGTACTTAGACTCTTGAAATGCAAAGGCGCTGAGCAGCACCCAGTCAAACTGGTATTGTTTGCCAAACTCTTGAAACCACTGTTTGTATTGCTTTTGTCGGTCTCGGGTCTTTTCTGATTTCAGTCGAGTAAGCCAGCGATCGCTTTCCAAAAAGCGCTGCTTGAGAATGTTAAAAGTGCGGCCGCCATCTTGGTAGGTGAGGGCATAGCGGTCGACCAAGGCTTTTAGCTCGGGACTCTGCTTGCGAATCCCGTAGGCTAGCTCTCCAAATGCGCGAATGGGCTCGGCAAAGGCGACTAAATCCGGCCACCACTGCTGCCACACTGGTAATTTATGTTGGTCTATCACCGTGGCTTCAATTAAGCCGGCGTTGACCCAGCGCAGCAGATCTTCATCTTGTAACCTAGGGTCGATAAGCTCGATGTTAAGTGGGGCAAGGTTTTGGCCAATGAGAGTGCGATTGAGCTTAAGCACGCTGTCGTAATAGCTGGACTCTTCTCGAAGCCAGATGGTGGTGCCTGCCAGTTCGGCCATGGTGGCAGGGGCGTTGTCTTTGTGGGTGATAAGCAGTTCTTTGACGTCCGACGCATAAGGTTTTGAAAAGTCGATGAGTTGCAGGCGACGAGTGGTGATGGTGAGGTTCGCAAAGATCACATCGCCATAGCCTTCAACTAGATAGGGGATGAGTTTGTCTCGGCTAACCGGAATCACTGTTACCTTAAGCAGTTTGGCCTTTGCCCCTAAGGCGCGCTTGATAAAGGCTTCAAAGTTGCGGGTGTTTTCAACGGTGATACCTCGGGGATGACCGGCATCGAAATAGAACCAGCCCAAACCAAAACTGGTTAGCACTCGAATTTCGCCGCGCTCGAGCATATTGTCCAGATCGCCCCCCCAAGGCTCGGTGAGAACTGGCCAAACGTCATCCAATGGCGATGGCTCTAGCTCCTCACCATGGAGGTTTCCTGTAACAAAGAGTAACAGGGCAAACAACCACAAATTAAGAGTTAAGGGGTGTATTCTCATATGCGCTCGTTGAGTAAACCATTGATAATAAGTGTAGAAGGTTGGCGAGCCCCGTGTTGAAGTCGTGACAAATTTCATCAAATACCGCCAAAACTGTTAATCGGGTAGTTTTTGCGCAGACATCCTTGGGGATTTTGGATAACCTTGTGGTGAGATCGACCTTAATTTTGTGGGAATGGAATTGAACACCCTGTTTTGTTTGCGTGGGTACGATAACGCCGCGCGTTTTTTAGCGATTCAGATCGCTCTGCTGTTTTCAGCCCTTATCTTCATTGGCCTGTTCTTGAGCTTACCGATGGCGTCGAGCTACGTCGCTTTGGTGCTGGCGTGGTTGGCGCTGCCACTAAGCTGGATGACCGCAAAACGCCGAGGTGCGGAAGCCAAAACGTCAGGCCTATTGGTGATGTTACCGCCGTTGGCGCTAGCGCTGTTTATTGCGTTGATTCCCTACCTTAATGCCGTGGGTTTTTGGCTTGGATTTGTGCTAGTGGTGGCTGCCAGTGCCGCGTTGGCTATTAAGCCTGCGAAGGCCAATACCAAGGCCGTATCTCTCTATGGCTATCGCGGTCCTCTGGGTCATCTTCTTAGTGCCAAGTCCTACCATGGTAGCCGAGTTGAGCCATCCTTAGTGGGGGGCGAAGCGCCGGCCTCAGAACCTGAGCCGACAGAGGAGGTCGACGCCGAGCCGGCCATTCCGGCAACCCAGCTCTATCTGCAAGGTGTTAAAGCGTTTGCTGGCCAGTGTGTTGGTAAACTGCGCATCGCTGCAGGTGCAGTTACTTTAGTGTTGGTGGTTTTACCTTGGGTGAGCACCATCGATTGGAGTGGCATGATGTCACAGCCTGACGTGGTTGAAAAGGCTGAAAAACCAGTGGAGCCAGTGGTCGAAAAACCTCGTGCCGAGGCGATTTTGGAGATGCCAGATCAATACTGGTTATGGCTTAATGATGGCTTGCTGTCGGTTCGCTGGCAGGGAGACGAAGCTCCTGTTGGTGAGTTGTGGAACTACGCCACCGCCAAAGGTGATGCCGACTGTGCCGAACTGGTTTTCAACGACGACAGCGCATTTCGCCCATTCCGTGTCGATGTTGAGGCTGACAGCTACTATTTGGCGCAGTTCTCTCCGTTGGATACCGAGACCATCATTCGCCAAATCGCTCGCCGTGGCTCTTTTGAGCTCTGTGGTTATGACTTTAGCCTCAAGGGCAGCACCAAGGCGCTGAAAAGCCACAGCCACTTTGAATGGTTCTTAACGAGATAGCCGTCACGCCCACAAGTCGAACAATGAAACCGGTCACAATGACCGGTTTTTTATTGCCTAATGTTTAAATAACCGAGCTTAGATCAAATTATTCGCCAAAAAATAACATTAGAGTGATTGCTCTAATTGAGGTGATTTCAAGGAACTAAGGATGACTGAGCGAATCTACGTTGGCGAGATGGAGGTGCATCTCGAAGGCAGTGGCGACGAAACTGTGGTGATGATTCACGGCTGGCCTGATAACCATACCCTGTGGGATCCTCAGGTTGAGATGCTCAAAGGGCATTTCCGCTGTGCGCGTTTTACCCTGCCTGGCTACGATCCTAACCACGTTCGTAAGTTGCACGACGTTGATGACCTTGTGCTGCAGATCTCCCGCGTGGTGGATGCCGTTAGTCCAGACAAGCCGGTCACCTTATTGATTCACGATTGGGGCAGTGTTTGGGGTTATCAGTACTACCTGCGAAACCAAGACCGCGTTAAGCGCATTGTGTCTGT
Organism: Ferrimonas aestuarii; assembly: GCF_005116665.1. Taxonomy (GTDB): domain Bacteria; phylum Pseudomonadota; class Gammaproteobacteria; order Enterobacterales; family Shewanellaceae; genus Ferrimonas; species Ferrimonas aestuarii. Next base: position 10,396 of record NZ_SWCJ01000002.1, read on the forward strand.
GGACATTGGTGATGCGGGCTCTAAGCATCATGAGCTTTCCACCAAGGCCAAACTGTTTATCTTTGGGTATCAGATGTGGTTGGCCACTGCGTGGAAAATCGGCGGCAACCTAGGCGACCGCATGACTCGGTACATGGCTGGCGTGGTGAAGGCTCCCGGCGCGCCTGAAACCATCCATTCAGGAATGACATACAGCTATTTCTGGAAATGGCACTCTACCTTTACCGGTAAGCCTCTGAATATGTTGCCATTAAAAGTTGAGTGTCCACTGCTGTTTATCTACGGCGCGGACAAAAAGGCCAGTTTTCACTCCGAACATTGGCAACAACAAATGGCAGAGATCCCAGGCAACCGAGTGGAAGGCTTGCCCACTGGCCACTGGGTGATGCGAGATGAACCAGAGCAGTTTAATCGCATCGTTTTTGAGTGGCTGACCAAACCCGTTAATTAATGAAACTGACTTTAGGGCTGCTGAGCTTTTTTACTGATTAAGACGCAAAATGAGCACCAAAGCTCAGTAAGCCCTAACCTTTTTTGTCCGATGAGGAGTCTGTCTCCAGCCAATAGGGCTCCTCATCGTCATCCTCTTTCTCTCCTTCCCAATCGTATTTTTTCCGCTCCGGCATGGGATCCCAGCGTTTAAACATCAACGCACAGGCCAGCCCAGTAAGTCCCCCAAAAAGGTGATACTCAAAAGAGATTTCTGGATCGCGTGGGAAGATGGTCATCAACATGCCGCCGTAGAGAAAAAACGCGATCATCATCAATGCAATAGAGCGGCGGTCGCGGCGAAATAGGCTGACGAAAAATAGATAGAAAAATAGCCCATGAGTAATGCCACTGGCTCCAAGGTGATACGCGCTGCGGCCAAACACCCATACCCCGAGTCCCGAGCCAATCCAAACCAGCAGCAACACCCAAAATCGAGACTTAGGGTAACCGTAGAGTAGGGCGGCACCCAAAATCAGCAGCGCCATGCTGTTTGACGCAAGATGTCCCACAGAGCCGTGCACCAAAGGCGCCGTTAAAATACGCCAGAGGGTGTGAGTGTGCCTTGGGTACACAGCCCACTGATGGGAGTCGATGCCAAACAGTGGCAGCGCGATCATTAAGCACCACAGCGCTGCAACGGCAATGGCCGCCCATTTAATGCTGTTTAGCAATCGATTTGGCATAGCGACTCCTTGATGCAAGAACCGATCTGCAGCTTAGAAGATCGGTTAATAAAAACTAACAAGCAAAGACAATCAATAATTTAGTAGCATGGGGGATTACTATCCTTGGGGCGCCACTGTGCCTTTGCAAGGGCTGACGTTGGCGGAATGCACACATAATTATGATTGATGTCTCTTGGCTGTTGTTGACCAGCTTTCTATTTATCCTAGTGATTCCTTGGGGAATCGACCGCTACTTCGGCCTTGGTTTGGCCAGAGAGGGCGCTGTTGCTGTAATACGAATGGTGGCGCAGTTGGTGCTGGTTGGCCTGTACCTAAACTATCTGTTTGCGCTGGATAGCCCATGGGTAAATGGCGGCTGGGTGATGTTGATGATCATCATTGGTGCCAGTTCGGTATCGGCGAAGTCAAATCTGCCACGAAAACTGGCAATGGCGCCAATTGCCACTGGCATGGCGGTGGCGATGCTGCCGCTGCTGATGGTGATCATTATTGGCGTGATTCAGCCTAGTCATTTTCATGATGCGCGTTATTTGATTCCCCTTGCTGGCATGCTACTGGGTAACAGTTTGGGGGCGCTTATCATGGCGCTGCATCGATTGGTGACCGCATTCGAGGAGCGAAAAGGGGAGTATCACGGCGCGCTGGCTCTTGGTGCCACGCCAAGACAAGCCTGCGCCCCTTTTGTTGAGCACGCTCTTAGGCAAGCGTCGGCGCCAATTTTGGCCTCCACCAGCACCACTGGTTTGGTCACGCTGCCAGGAATGATGACCGGTCAGATATTAGGCGGCGCCGATCCTCTGGTGGCAATTAAGTATCAGATGCTGATCATGGTTGCGATTCTCGTGATGGTGACCAGCTCCGCCGCGCTGACACTGGCGCTGGCGGTAGGTCGACTTACCGACCGCAATGGCCGACTATTGGTGCCGCCTCCTGCGAAAGCGAAGTAGAGGATGAGTATTTCGCGTTGGTAGAACGTGATTAGCCGATAATTCGCAGCACAAATTCTGCATCGCCCAGTGCTCATCACAAGCGCTAGATTGCGGACTGAACGGCGAATTGCGCTATCGTGATTTTCAGCGCAATTCGAGGCTTCTGTCTGCGCCAGAGTTCTTGTTATAGTGTGCCGATAGATGTTGTATTCACGGAGAGCCTGATGGCCATCATCCCAAAAAACTACGCGTCGTTGGAACAAGGCTACCGCGACAAAGCACTGAAACTTTTCCCTTGGGTTTGCGGCCGCTGTGCTCGCGAGTTTCAGTACTCCAATTTGCGTGAGCTAACGGTTCACCACATTGACCACGACCACACCAACAACCCGTCCGATGGTTCGAACTGGGAACTTTTGTGTCTGTATTGCCATGACAACGAGCATGAGAAATACACCCAGGCTGCGGAATACGGCAGTACCGTACAAGCGGGTGAAGATCTCAACCGTGAAGCCGCCACCCACAATCCCTTCGCCGATCTTAAAGCGATGATGGGTAAGAAGTAAGGTTACAGCTCTAGGCAGAAAGCCCCTGCAGTCTTCGATTGCAGGGGCTTTTTAGACTTTGGTACAAATCAGTTAGTTTGCTGGCATTAAATATCGCTTAGTCCTCCAAACGCTGAAAACTAGCTGCAGACCATCAATCAAAACTTCTCTTTTGTTGAAAGCTAACCTTTGGAATTAGCTTGATGCAGAATTGTCAGTTTCCTCTAAGAGAGCGACTATAGGCATCGAGCTACAGATTCACAATGGTTTTCGTCACACTCAAAGGTGAATTCACAATGAGAGTTACCACCGCCCCCTCCACCCATGGTTAACCCTAACATTGTCATCCAAGAAGAGAATGAGCCGTAACTGCCTGCCGATATATTTCCTTGATAATTCCTTGCTTGGATTTTAGATCTTGGAATAATTTGCTTATTTATATCCCATGCGTATTGTGTTGGATAGTATTCAATGTACAAGTCTTTTCCTAACAACCCTGCCTTTAATTGAACTGCTCTGGTTGTACCATCTGAAAACTCAACGACAACCTTTACTGAATCTAAAACTTTAGTACTCACAGATACCAACAATCCATCTAAGGTTATTTGAGCATTCGAAGCTAAAATATTTCCAATCATTTGAACTTCTGTGAGTTGTTGTTTTACACTTTCTAATCTATTCAGGTGATCAGTGATGTAAACTTGAAAGCCTGTATCATCAATTAAACTGTCATAGACATTTTTGTATGGCCCTGTCGCAGGTATTCTTACTTTGCCGTCTACCAAATCAGGTATTTCTTTTATTTCATCAATAATACTATTGAAATCTTGCTGTAGTTGCATATTCCTGGGTTTTATTGCAGCAGATACAATCGTAGAATATGGATTATTGTTTTTTGACGGGGAAAAATCTAATTCGGAAGGCTGAATCGTTACCGTAACTTCGGTGAAACGTCTATTCATGGTATCGATAAACACAAGGTCATAGGTTCCAATATCAGCCCTGCTGAACAAAGTCTTAGATTTGAGACGAATATCAGTATCGCTGCAGGATTCACATTCAAATAGATTGGCTGCACTTGCAGGGTGGCTTAAAAAACCAAAGCCCAAAATTAAAAGTGCCAATATTCTTAAGTACATGCTTCATATCTTCCTTTAAAACTCTAATTGTATCTTGATTGTATTTGAATTATAGGAAGTAGCTTTTCTTTTAATTCACACTATTCGCTTCTGCTTTTTTTGTTGTTTATTATCAATTAGATACGGCATCAAGGTAATACTTATCTCACAAGAGAAATGAAATAGATCTCAATAGATTCTAGGCCATTTATGGGCGGCTTTGCTATCTCTTGACGAGCAAGACCAGAAGCTGGACAGATAAAGTAGAAGGGGGCTTGTTGTACACTAATCCGATTGCTCAACGACGATGAGCGTTTGTAGACTGTCGCCCAACCGCAGCTCCGTGCCACCATATACTTTCACCGTCCCCTTAAATTGTGGTGTGAATGAAAACTCGAACGTGCCGTTAAATATGACGCCATTAACTTCCACTTGGCTCATCTGTCCTTTTACATAAACATCTGCTGTACATACTCTGTATTCAAGCGTCGGAGCCCCGTCAATCACCCACGCTTTTCCAAATGGGACTGTATAACTTTCTTGTAGCTTTAGCTCAAATTCATTGGCGAAAACTGAGTTAGAAAGGAAAAGAAGTATTGGTAAGTAAATGCGCAGGGTGCACCTTTGCGTACAATCGTATGTTTAGTTGAATTCTGATTAAACCCAAGGCAACTCGAGCGACTTGTCGCAGCATCGGCTTTCGCAAGAGACGAACCAAATATAATATTGATTAAAATTCAATAAGTTAACTTTTTGGGGCATTGTTAGGTTCATAGGTGCTTGGGGTGGTGGTCACATAAAGGTCACCTAAATAAGTGGATACCGAATCAGACCAATGGGTTTCCTTAAGTTTAGAGTTTTGAACATCGGCCTTCGTCGACTATGTGGTAATTGGTCTCAAGGGCACTGGTCGCATTTGACAACAACCTGACTTTCACTTCAGAGAGTTTGGGTAAGTTTGGTCTGATTACCATCTTTTTAACAACCAAATAGAGCAGGGGACAGAACTCTGTTATAACTATTGGTTGAAACTAAAGCCAATTCTCAACACGTTTTAAACAGTTTGACAGAGAGTCTCCCATGCTGCCATCCCAACTTCCGCTATTTGTCTGTGCCGCCCAAGAGGGCAGTTTCTCTGCTGCAGGTCGCAAACTGGGTATCTCAGCAGCGGCAGTGAGTAAGGGAGTCGCTTCGCTGGAGAAGCAAACCGGGGTGCGGCTGTTCCATCGCAATACGCGCCAGTTCTCCTTAACTGAGGATGGAGCTAACTTACTGAGGCGAGTTGGGCCACTGCTGAGCGAACTGGAAGAGAGCATTGATGGCCTAACTGAGCAGAACCGCAGTCCTTCAGGGCGACTAAAGGTCAATTTGCCTGACAGCTATGGCCGCAAATTTGTCATGCCTTACATTGCGGAGTTTATGAACCTCTATCCAGACATTGAGCTGGATTTGGTGCTTAGCGACAGCGTGCTCGACATCATCGATGAGGGGTTTGATGTCAGTGTGGGCAATCGCATTAACGAAGACAGCCGTTTGGTGGCTCGAACTATCCATCAGATGCAAAGTGGTATTTTTGCTAGCAGAGAGTATGTCGACCAATTTGGTTTGCCGGATTCTATTGAAGCGCTGAGTCAACACAGTGCTATCATCTATCGGCCCCTGTCTAGTGGCCGCCTCTACAACTGGCCGTTAAAAGATGCTGAGGGGCACCACATTCAGTTTATCCCTAAAGGCAAGGTCTCCATCTCTAATATCAGTTCGGCCAAGATGCTATTACGGCAGAATGTCGGTATCGCTTACATGGGCCGCTGGCATGTTGAGCAGGAGCTTGCTAAAGGCGAGGTGGTGCCAGTGTTAGAGTCGGCCTGGGCTGAACCTAAGCCGGTTTGGCTTTACTATTCATCCCGAGAGAACCTTCCTAAACGAACTCGCCTGTTTATCGACTTTTTAGTAGAAAAGATGGCTAACGCTAGTTAGAGGTAAGCAGGGACTGCCTAGGTTAACTTTAAACTTCAGGTTAAAGGTGAAACAACGTTTACCCCACTACCGGGAATGACTGCTAAGGACAATAATGGGTCCATCTGATGCCGCTGGCATTGTAATACCCTCTCGGAGTAAGTCATGAAAAAAGTTCTTGTACTGGGCGCCACAGGCCTAGTTGGTAAGGCGTTAGTTGAGCAGTTAAAAGGTGAAGCAGAAGTGGTGGAAGCTTCTTTTAATCACCCTGAAAATCCGTTTGATATCGCTAAGCCAGAGTCGCTTAAAGCGTTGTTTGAGAAAGTGGGTAAGGTTGACGCCATCCTATGTACAGCGGGTGTTGTCACCATGACCGATTGGCACAATGACAACGATGATGAGTGGAACTTTGGTATCCAAAACAAGATGATGGGCCAGATCAACACCATGAGATTCGGCGAAAAATACGTTAACGATGGCGGTGCCATTGTGCTCTCCACCGGTATTTTGGCTCAGTATCCGTTCAAAGGCAGCAGCATAGTAACTACAGTCAATGCCGCCGTTGAGGCTGCGGTAAAAGCAGCGTCGGTTGAAGTGGATCGCATTCGTTTTAATGCCGTGTCCCCAGGGTGGGTTGCGGAAACCATGGTGGCCATGGGGATGGATCCCGAGCCAGGCCTGCCAGCCAATGAGGTGGCCAAACGCTATATCGACTTGATGGATAGCAGCACCAGTGGCGAGGTTGTTTTGGCGGTAAAACAGTAAAAAACCGCACTGTCTGATTTGATTTACAACAAGGCCAGCACCTCGGTGCTGGCCTTGTTGTATTAGGGCATTAACGGTGCAAACTTTGGCTTATGCAAAGCGGTTAACGCAACACCTTGCTGAGGAAGCTTTGGGTTCTTGGATGCGTTGGCGCATCAAAGATCTGTTCTGGCGTGCCAGACTCCATGATGATCCCCTGATCGATAAACAGCACTCGGTCGGAAACCTCTTTGGCAAACCCCATTTCGTGAGTCACGATCACCATGGTCATGCCTTGCTCGGCAAGCGCCTTCATCACGTCCAGCACATCGCCAACCATCTCGGGGTCCAGCGCTGAGGTTGGCTCATCAAACAGCATCACCTTTGGCTGCATCGCCAAGGCTCTGGCGATGGCGACCCGCTGCTTTTGGCCACCGGATAGGCTGGAAGGGTAGACGTCGGCTTTATGATCCAGTCCCACCATCGCCAGCAGTTCAATGGCTTTGTCTTTTGCGTCACTGGCGCTGAGTTTACCCAGTTTTACCGGCGCAAGGGTGATGTTGTCGGCCACCGTTAGATGAGGGAACAGGTTAAAGTTCTGAAATACCATGCCCACTTTTTGTCGTAGGGCATCTACGCAAGCGCCCGGTGCAGACAGGGATTCGCCCTCGATAAAGATCTCCCCCTGTGTTGGGGTTTCCAGCAAGTTTAAACACCGAAGAAAGGTACTTTTACCGCTGCCGCTGGGGCCGATGATGCTTACCACTTCACCGGTGGCGATGGACTCGCTGATTCCTTTAAGCACCTCGGTTTGGCCAAAGGTTTTATGAATGTCGGTTACCTTAATCACTTTGCTTTAGCCTCTTTTCAAACTTGGACAACATAAAGGTGAAGATGTAGGTCAGCATCAGGTAGATAAGGGCACAGGTAAACAGTGGCACCGTATCTTCAAAGGTTCTGCTTCGGATAATCTCGCCAGCCCGCATTAGATCCACGCCGCCAATAAAGCCGATCACCGCAGTTTCTTTCAGTAGCACGATAAATTCGTTACCCAGCGCCGGTAAAATGTTCTTGATTGCCTGAGGCAAAATCACCAGCTTCATGGTTTGGTTGTGGGATAAGCCCAGCGACCGCGCCGCTTCCGCTTGCCCTTTATCAACCGCATCGATACCGGCTCGGATGATCTCTGAGATATAAGCGCCGCTATTAAGACCAAAGGCGATGACCGCTGCGGTGATCTTATCCACGTCCAGTGAAGCCAATACGATGAAGTAGAGGATCACCAACTGAACCACCACCGGAGTGCCTCGAATGACGCTGACGTAGAAGTTGGCAGGCCAACTTAGGTACCACTTACCGGACTGCTTCATCAGGGTGGTGGCCACCCCAAGTAACGAGCCTAAAATCGTTGCCAGTAGGGTGACCATCAATGTCACCTTAAGGCCGTTAAGAATCAGATAGATTCCCACCATGCCATCGTTGCCGATGGGGGTGAACAGGGACTGAATAATGCTTTCCACTACGCTTTCCTCAACCACGCCCTAGGCTATTGCATGTGCTTGGCGAGTAGTGCGTCGAAGCTGCCATTTTGCTTCATGGTATCGATGCTGGCGTTGATCTGCTTAAGCAGTTCAGGGTTATTCTTAGCCACGGCCAGTCCGTAGTACTCTGCATCAAAATTCAGTTTCTGCATCTTAAGCTGTGGGTTTTTGGCTAGGTGCTTCGCCGCCGGTTCGCTGTCAAACAGTACCATGTCCACTTTGCCGTTTTTCAGCTCCATAATGGCTTCAAAACCGGTGTTGAAAGCGGTGACATTATCGCTTAGCTCTTTGGCCATGATGTCGCCGGTAGAGCCCAGCTGCACGGCAATGTGCTTGCCTTTAACGTCGTCAACGCTGTTGATGCTGACGTTGGTTACCGGCGTGATCACCACCTGAGTGGCTTCATAGTAAGGTTGGGAAAAATCCACGCTGGCTTTGCGTTCTGGGGTGATGGTCATGCCGGCAGCCACCATATCCACCTTACCGGCGTTAAGGGCCACAATCAGCGAATCAAACTTCATGTTTTCCACTTTTAGGGTTTTGCCCTGATCGGCGGCAATCTGTTTCGCCAAGTCGATGTCAAAGCCCAACACCTCATCGCCAGTAGCACCGCCGATGTATTCGAATGGAGGGAATTCGGCGTTGGTGCCTACCACCAGATATTCCTCTTTCGAGCCGCATCCGGTTAGGGTCAGGGTAGCGAGTGTCAGTGCTGCAATGGTCTTTTTCATAATCTGGCTCTCATCATCAGGAGTGAATTCTTCTGTTGGGAGCACTATAGGAATTCCCCATTCTCGAATCAACTAAAAATTCACTGTTTATGCATAAATATATTGTGAGTGGTGATTTTGTGCTCACAGAGGTTGTAGAGTATTCAGCGGATTAAAACCTAAGAGACAAATGTCGATAAAAATCCACCCGTGAATAACAATTCATTAGCATTTGGGGGCGTGCTTGGCGTTTGCGATGACATAACGTGGACGCCGTGGCCTAAAGCCATTAGTATTTGCCGCCACAACGTTCGTATAACCCCACTAAAACGGTGTGGGGGTCTCTACCAGGTACCGACAGCTCCTGCTTACGACTCGCTGATGCGCCAACCACAATTGGGCGCTAAATCCAGCCTGAAAGGAGAGTACGATGAGACAGGGTAAATGCATAAATACCTATTCTGGTGGTGAGTTTTGGCCACTGGATCCCAGAGAAGACGAGATACACATCAAAGACATTGCCCACAGCTTGTCGTTATTGTGTCGAGCTAATGGCCAGTTTCGTCATTTTTACAGTGTGGGACAGCACTCCATTAACTGCGCTAATGAGGCTAAGGTTCGAGGCTTTTCCCGACGAGTCCAGCTAGCCTGCTTGCTCCATGACGCCTCGGAGGCGTATTTAGGTGACGTCACCCGCCCGGTAAAGGCCTTTATGCCGACTTACTTGGAATATGAATCCAAGTTGCAGCAGATGATCTTTTCGGTGTTTGGTCTTGGGGATCTGACAGGTGACGAGCACCTGCAGGTGAAAACCGTCGATGACGCACTGCTGAAGCTGGAGATGGCAGAGCTAATGAACCTACATAGCATCGAAGCTGAGCCGGTTAAGGGGCACTATGATCTGTCGTTTCGAATGATGGATAGGGTAGAAGCCCAGTTTCTCACTATGCTGGATGAGCTACTTTCTGCAAGTTAACCTAGAGTCTGCCAGTTAATAAACGATAGAAACTAAAAAGGCCGCACTGGATTCACAGTACGGCCTTTTGTTTTTACATCTTACGGCTGTTAGTTGCCGGTACGAAGCTTCTGCCAGTAGTTGTCGTACAGGCGAACCGCTTCACCTACGTCAGATTGGAATTCGCCAGCTTCAATCACGTCCGCAGGTGGGAATACGATTGGGTTGTTGGCAAATTCTGGGTCTAGCAGCGACTTGGCGGTTTTGTTTGGCGTTGGGTAGCCAATCTCTTCACACACCTTGGCGGCAACTTCGGGACGCAGCAGGAAGTTAATCAGTTGGTGCGCTTCGTCAACGTTGGTGGCACCGGCTGGGATGGAGATGTTATCCATCCAGAAGATCGCACCCTCTTTCGGGTAGATCATGCTGATGGCAGGATCGTTCTTCTGGGCTTCGAAAGCGGAGCCGTTCCAGATCATCCCCAGAGACACTTCACCCGCCATGTAAGGCAGAGACGGCGTGTCTGAGTTAAATACCAATGCATTTGGCATCAGCTTTTTCAGCAGCTGATAGGCTTGCTCCAGCTCCTTAGGATCGGTGGAGTTTGCGGAGTAACCTAGAATACGCAGCGCCATGTGGAACACTTCACGCTGGTCGTTCATCAGCATCAGCTGACCACGCCATTTGGGATCCCACAGATCTTCCCATTTGGTGATGCTGTCTGCGTCAACGAAATCGGTGTTAATGCCAATACCCGTCGCGCCCCAAATGTATGGGATGGAGTACTTATTGCCTGGATCGTAAGGCTTATCCAGCATCACGGGGTCCAGGTGTTTAAAGTTACTCAGCTTGCTGTGGTCGATGGGCTGAAGCAGGCCTTCATCGCGCATTTTGGCCACGAAGTAGGTGGATGGCACCACCAAGTCATAGCCTTTGGCTCCGGTCAGTTTCAGCTTGGCATGCATGGCTTCGTTGGAGTCGTAGGTGGTGTAGATCACCTTAATGCCGGTCTCTTTCTCAAACTCATTGAGCAGCCCTTCAGGGATGTATTCAGACCAGTTGTAGAAGTAGACCACCTTATCGGCGGCCTGGGCGGCGAGGCTCCACATTCCAAAAAGCGCAGCGGCGGCAGTGAGTGCCAGAGTGCGGATCATGGCGAAGTTCCTTAAGGTTAAAGTAAACACAGGCGTAGGCAAGGGCCTACGCCGCTTTTCGTTTTAGAATAAATTGCGCCAAAGCGACCAAGCTCAGGGACAAAATCAGCATGATGGTGGCCAGCGCGTTCACCTCAGGCGACACACCCACCTTAACCATAGAGTAGATCTTAAGCGGTAAGATCTCATAGGCAGGGCCGGTGACAAAGGAGCTGATGATCACATCGTCCAGCGACAAGGTGAAGCTCAGCAGCCAGCCCGCAAAAATGGCCGGCGCCGCGAGGGGCAAAATGATGGTGTTAAAGATGCGCCATTCGCTGGCTCCTAGGTCTCGCGCGGCTTCCAAAATGGCGTTATCAAAGCCTTTCAAGCGAGCGTAGACGGTCACCACCACAAAGGGTAAGCAGAAGGTGATGTGGGCAATCAATAGCGACCAGAACCCTAAACTGATGCCGATGGTGACAAACAGTGCCAGTAGGGAAACCGCCATTACGATATCTGGCGATGTCATCACCACAAACAGCATGCCGTTGAGGGCGGGTTTGCCGCGGAAGCGGTAGCGAAACAGCGCCACGGCTGCTAGGGTGCCGATGGCGGTTGCCAGCGTTGCCGATAGGATGGCGATGGTCAGTGAGTGCCCTGCGGCCTGCATCAATCCAGAGTTGTTGACCAGTACGTCGTACCATTTTGTGGTAAATCCGGTCCATTTAATGCCGTATTTGTGGGCATTAAAGGAGTTGGCCACCAACACCGCGATGGGCATGTAGAGGTAGGCAAACAGCAGTGCCAAAAAGCCCCACTTACTGAAATTCTTGAGGAATTTAGACATCGAGTTCCCCTTTACGGCGAATGGATACGCGGTAGTAAACCAGAATCATCACCGCCATCATTGCCAACAGAGCCACACTGAGTGCCGCGCCAAATGGCCAGTTTTGCGCTACCAAAATCTGATCTTTAATGAGGTTTCCGATAAGCGGATTCTTTGCGCCTTCTAACAGATCAGCGATGTAGAACATGCCCATGGCTGGCAGAAACACCATCAAGCTGCCAGCAATCACTCCAGGTAGAGTCAGGGGGAGGGCGATGGTGCGAAACACACGCCACTTACTGGCACCTAAGTCTCGAGCCGCTTCCAAGTAGGAGCTTGGCAGCTTTTCAATGCTGGAGAACAGCGGCAAAATCATAAACGGCAGCAGGATATACACCATGCCAATCAGCACCGCGGCTTGGGTGTACATCAGTCGCAGTGGCGCGTCGATGATGCCAAGTTCCATTAGGCTCCAGTTCAGCACCCCTCGGGTTCCGAGGATGATCTTAATGGCGTAGGTGCGGATCAGGGAGTTGGTCCAAAATGGCACAATCACCAGAAACAGCAGAAACCCTCGAACTCTTGGCGGAAACTGGGCGATGAACCAGGCTGCAGGGTAGCCAATGAACAGGCACAGTAGAGTGGTGATGGTCGCCAGATAGACCGAGTAACCCACCACTTTGGCGTAGATGGGATCGATCAGTTGACCGAAGTTTTCCCAGGTGAACTCAAGCTTAACCAGATCATGAACGTCAGAGGTCAAAAAGCTGGCAATGAGCACCATCAAGTTGGGGACAAACACAAAGCTGATTAACCATAGGCTGATAAGGCCAATGGAGAACGCTTTAAATTTGTTATTCGCCATCATAGGGCAGCACTACCTCCCAGCTTGGTACCCAGCTTACGGCCACGCGTTGGCCTAGGCTGTGGTCAACATCTGGGTCGTCTTCATTAAAGAACTCAGATACTTGAATAAACTGATCGTTTTCCAGTTTGATCAGGGAATCTAGGGTCATTCCTTTGTAGGTACGCTCAATAACCTCACCAATGAGGCAGTTGCTCTGCTGAGAGTCTTTGAGCTCCTCAAGGCGCAAGTCTTCTGGGCGCAGCAGCACGTACACCATGGCGCCGATGGTGAGCGGCTCAACGCTATACACTTGGTACTCTTTGCCACTGATGTCGCAGCGGTAGTGCTTGGCGTCGGTTTGCTCCAGTACTTTGGCGGCAAATAGGTTGGACTCGCCAATGAACTCGGCGACAAAACGGGTTGCTGGCGTCTCATAGATGGCTTTAGGAGAGCCCACTTGCACCACTTTGCCTTCGTTCATCACCATGATGCGATCAGACATGGACAGCGCCTCTTCCTGATCGTGGGTGACAAAGATAAAGGTGATGCCCAATCGCCGCTGCAGCTGCTTAAGCTCAATCTGCATCTGTTTACGCAGTTTGTAGTCCAGTGCGCTTAAGCTTTCATCCAGCAGCAGTACCTTTGGCCGATTTACCACGGCGCGGGCGATGGCAATGCGCTGCTGTTGGCCGCCGGAAAGCTGGTCGGGTTTGCGCTTGGCCATGGCTTCAAGACGCACCATTTTCAGAGCTTCCATCACTCGAGGTTCAATGTCGGCTTTGGCCACGCCTTGTGTTACCAAACCATAGGCAACGTTGTCATACACCGTCATATGGGGGAACAGGGCGTAACTTTGGAATACGGTATTTACATGACGGTTTTCTGCGCCAATGTGGGTGACGTCTTCGCCACCAATGATGATGCGGCCTTCGCTGCACTCTTCTAGGCCAGCAATGAGTCTCAATGCCGTGGTTTTGCCACAGCCGGACGGGCCCAGCAGAGTGACAAATTCGCCATCTAGGATCTCAAGGGAGAGGTTTTCGATAATGGTCTTGTCGCCGTAAGATTTGGTGATGGCGTCAAGTTGAACCAATGCTGTTTGAGGCGTGTGACTCATGAAGGATTCCCAGTTCAAAACAGCCGATAAAAAGGCCAAGCATTTCAATAAGGCGGCGAATTCTAAGTGCTAGTTGCGAAAACGCCAAGCACAAACTTGCTATTGTAATTCCCAGATAGCGAAACACTTAGTATAGAGTGTGATTTGGTTCACATCTTTGGGGCGAAATCTTTCGCATTTCGCTTATGACCTCAGTGAGTTGGCAAATATAAAATTCACTGGATGGTTGACGGCGGCATCGGGCAGCTTTATCGATGAGTTGGCCGCTGAGCATGGGGGCAAATGTACGGGGTTATCAATCTATTCAAGCCGTTAGCAGCGTTTTGTTGTCATACAAAATTGGGTAAGTGAGTAAACCTAGGTATAATGGCCGCTGAATTCGCTTGTTTTACCTGTTAGGAACAGATGCAAAACCTTAATTTACTCAACGTTTTAAGTACTACTTGGGCCTTGGTCCGTCAAAACCCAAAACCGCTACTTCATGCTATTTCGTTGAGCTTCGCTGTTATGGTGGCGGTGATGGCCGTTTCATACACGCTCATCCAGAATGTGTTTAGTATGCCCATCGCATGGGATCCGGAAACCGGATTCTCCAATGGCATGGTGGTACTGCAGATGCTTGCTGCCATTGCAATGGCACCCATTGAAGCGGGTCTGTCCTATATCGGGTTAAAGCGAGCCCAGTCACAGCCAGTAACCGGAAATACCGTCTGGGCTGGACTGCCCCATACCGCCGCATTGGTGCTCATTAGTTTGTTAACCGGCTTTATCAATCAGTTGGGTTTTGTGCTGTTCTTCGTATTGGGTCTGGGCCTGGTGGCTCTGACTAGCCTTGCGAACCTGTTCTATCTAGTGAATGTGGATAAACGCATCACCCCAATTACGGCCATTTTGGAGTCCGCGAAGGTGATGTGGAAGCAGTTGTTGCCTATTCTCGGGGCGTACATCGTTGCCGTGATGTTGATGGTGATGTCATCCATGCCGATGGCCATCGTGATGTCCGGCGGCGAAGGAGCTGCGCTAACCATGATGGAGTCCATCATTGCGGCCTTAGTGACCCTAATTGGTCTGGCGGGTGCCATGACCTTCTTCTTCCAGCTTAAAGGGGTGCTGTATCACCAACTGTTCGGTGAAACGCGTCAGGTTGAGCAACCTTCAAATTCCAATCAAAGCGGCGACCAAAATGGCAGCTTTGAGGCCTAATTAGGAGAGTCTATGCGCTTTCTCACGCCCATTCTTATCGCCCTCGGTCTGGTTGTTGCCGGCCTGCTGTGGATCAACAGCGAGCTTAATCAATCGGAACAAGAGCGCCAAGCCTCTTTGCCGATTCAGGCCAACCCTGCGCGCAAGCAGTTGCCGGATTTCTCGGCGATCGCCAATGTGACGGAAAAAAAGCGTACGTTCTTTGGTTTCTTAAAGCCCAAAATTGAGCAGCAAAATGCCAAGATTGCGGAGCAGCGCGCCTTTGTCGAAGCGATGCGACAGCGCCTCATTCGCGGCAGTGGTCTTGAGCGTACTCAGTTGCAGCAACTGGAAATGATTGCGTTGAATTATGGCTTTGAGCCCCGTCAGGTGTCGGTGGCAACGCTGGACGACCTGTTGGTTAGGGTGGATACGTTGCCACCAGAGATGGTGATGGTGCAGGCGGCCAACGAGACTGGCTGGGGCAGCTCCCGATTTGCTCGCGAAGGTTTGAATTTCTTTGGTCAGTGGTGTTTCAAAGCGGGCTGTGGCTTGGTGCCCCTAAGCCGAGACAGTGGCCGCAATCACGAAGTGGCGAAGTTTGACTCGGTGGACGAGTCGGTGGCCTCCTACCTGAAAAATCTAAATACCAATGCCGCCTACGCCGAGTTGCGCCAAATTCGCGCTGAACTGCGTCAGGCGCAAATGCCGGTGACTGCAGCCAGCTTGATTCCAGGACTTATTCGTTATTCTGAGCGTCAGCAGGATTATGTTGATGAATTGCTGGTGATGCTCGATTCCAATCAGAGGTTTATGTAGATGAAGTACACAGGGAAGTGGGTTGTTTCGCTGTTGATGGGATCGTTAACCCTTGGGGCGGCTTCCATGTCGGCGCAGGCGTTAACGCTAAATTACAAAGGCTTTTACGATCGCATGAAGCCCCTCTACCAAGGTGAAATCAATCAGCTGACGCTGGGGTTCTACTTTAACCATCGCTTGGAAAAGCGACCCTGCGAGATCAAATCTGGCTTTATTCAAGGCCGCTACGGCAAGCTTCCTTTGTTGGTAAGCGATGAGCAGCAACTGTTGCTGCCTTATGACATCAATCTGCGCAACAACAGCGCCACCATCACGGTAGAGCTGGAAGATGAGCCTCAGTGTGATTTCGCCATGCAGATACAGGCGCAGTTGTGGGGGCAGACTCATTACACTAAGCCGCAACTGGTTGAGCTTCAACAGCAGATGAACCTGCTGATGGAGGAGTACGCTGGGGTAGGATTTGGATGGATGCAGCCAAAAGTGGTGGGCTTGACCTTCAACTTTGATGGCAAAGAGGCGGTGGAAGTCAAACCGGAAAGCCTGCCTGACGATGCCGTGCTGGATTTTGACACCGCACCAACACGTATCTCGCCACTGATGTAACGCGTTTTTGTTGCGATTAAAAAGGGCTCAATCGATGAGCCCTTTTGCGATGATCTCATTCATGATTTCGCGGGTACCGCCGCCAATAGAGAGAATGCGGCTGTCGCGATAAAGTCGCTCGACCAATGACTCTCTCATGTAGCCCATTCCGCCGAAGATCTGCACCGCTTGATGAGTAACAAAATCACTGCAATCGGTGGCCAAGTTTTTCGCCATCGACAGCTCTAACGATACCTCTTCACCGGCGTCAAAACGGGCGGCGCAGTGATAGAGAAACTGCTTGCTGGCAGCGAGTTTGGTGGCCATCTCCGCCAGTTGATGGCGTATCACCGGCTTTTCGGTCAGCGCGCTGCCAAAGGCTTTACGCTGTTTGGCATAGGCGAGGGCGGAATCAAGCGCCAGTTGGGCGGTTTCATTGGCCATCACCGCCAACGACATACGCTCCTTTTGGAAGTTGGCCATGATGAGCTTAAAGCCTTGGTTCTGCTTGCCAATCAGGTTGGCTTTGGGCACCAAACAGTCGTCAAAGAACAGCTCGCAGGTATCACTGGCATGCCAGCCCATCTTCTCCAGCTTGCTGCCGCGGCTCAACCCTGGGGTGTTGGCCTCCATCAGCAGCAGACTGACTCCTTTGGGGCCAAAGTCTCCGGTTCGAACCGCTACGGTGAAGTAATCGGCGCGACTGCCGCTGGTGATGAAGGTTTTGCTGCCGCTGACTCGGTAATGATCTCCCTCGTCGATGGCTCGGGTTTTGATGCTGGCCACATCACTGCCACCGCTAGGCTCTGTCACCGCCAGAGCCGCGATGGCGCTGCCACTGAGCACCTCTGGCACCACGCGCTGTTTTAGGGAGTCAGAGCCGAAGTTCACCAAGGGTGGCAAGCCGATGTTGTGAGACAGCAAACTGGCTACCAAGCCCCCAGAACCGGCGCTCATTAGGGCTTCGGTGAGGGCGATAAGTCCAAAGGCGTTGCAGGGGGTACCTCCAAGGGCTTCTGGATAATCCAACCCCAAAATGCCTGCCTCACCGGCCTTGCGGTACAAAGACAGTGGAAACTCCTGTTGGCGCTCCCACTGGTCGATATGGGGAGCAACTTCTTGGGCGACGAAGCGCTCCGTCATGGTGCGAATGAGGCGGCTGGACTCATCAAATTGGTGACTGGGGCTCATCAAATTACTCCACGTAGAGGTCGGTAAAGAACTCGGTGTTGCCTTCCACATAGGCGTAGTGATCAAACTCGGTTTGGCCTTTGTCGCGTAAAATGGACTCATCTACCAATAGTTGACCGGTTAGCTCAGACGCTTGACTGGAGACGATGGCCAGAGCGGCATCGGCCATGATCTGAGTGGTACGACTGACCGCAAACATCTTCTCTCCACCGGCTTCATACTTGACCGCATCGGTGGCGATAAGCGTTTTGGGCCACAGGGAGTTCACGGCGATGCCGTACTGTTTAAATTCCTCAGCCATGCCCAATGTCAGCATTGACATGCCGTACTTAGTGGTGGTGTAGGGGGCGTAATCTTTGAACCATTTTGGGTCGAGGTTGAGCGGTGGCGACAGGTTGAGAATGTGGGCGTTGCTTGATTGTTTTAACAGGGGCAGAAACGCTTGAGAGCACGCCATCACCGCTCGATTGTTGACTTGGAACATCAGGTCATACTTTCGAGTTGGGGTATGTTCAACGCCACTTAACCGGATGGCACCGGCGTTATTGATCAAGCCATCAATGCCGCCAAACTCCGCGTTTACCGTTTCCACCAAGGCATTAATGGAGGCATCGTCACGCACGTCCAGTTTGACCGCCAGTGCCTTTGCGCCCAGTGCATGAATTTCGTCGGCGACGCTGTGGATGGTGCCGGGCAGTTTCGGGTGCGGCTTGTCGGATTTGGCGGCAATGACGATGTTGGCGCCTTGCTCGGCCAGGGTAAGGGCAATGGCGCGGCCAATACCTCGGCTGGCACCGGTGATCACATAAGTTCGTCCTTTAAGCGTGGTCATGGTCGTTCTCCTGATGAGTAATCTCAATGAGTGGCTGTTGCCGTTTAACTTGCTGGCCGGGCTGCGCCAGAATTTGGCGGATGATGCCATCGCCGTCGGCGATAAGCGGCATCTCCATCTTCATCGCTTCCATAAATCCTAGGGTTTGGCCTTTACTGACTCTGTCGTTAACATCGACTTCGATGCGCTGCATTACGCCATCCATGGCGGAGCGGATCACGCCATCGCCATCATGAACGTTTTTGGGTGACTGGCTATAGCCAAACTCCTCAAATTGGAAGGTTTGGCCTTGGTAACCGAGCCACAACTGCTGGCCGTGGTTAACGGCGGTAAATTTTTGGTGCAGGCCATCGATGCTTGCATGAACAGCTGCGCCGTCTCTGGAAAGGTTGATTTGGTGCTGCTGCCCATCAGCGGTGACGCGCCATCCCGATGAGTCGAATGACATCTGGAGCTCGGCCACATCCTCTTGGGCTTTTAAGCGCAGTCGGCTGGGGTTAGCGAGATTGAGTGCGCTGCCGCCGGTGTTTGGCTGCTGCGCCATCACGCAAGCGGCCAGCGCCCACAGCCATGAAGGGATGACCGCTTGGCTAAGGGAAGGGTCGCTGCCAAATTCGGTCTCGATAAACCCAGTTGTGGCCTCTCCTTGTCGAAACACCTCGTGGTTAAGCAGATTGATCAGCATGGCGGCATTGGTGTGCACCCCAAGCAGAGAGGTATTTTTCAGCGCTCGTATCAGCCTGCACCTTGCCTGCTCACGATCGTCGCCGTAGGCGATCACCTTGGCGAGCATGGGATCAAACTGGCTGCCAATGGGCTGATTTTGTACAAGACCGTGATCAACGCGAATGCCATCTGCTGAGTAGGGAGCCCAATGGAGTACACTGCCGGTTTGTGGGCAAAAGCCTTGGCTTGGTGCTTCTGCGTACAGGCGCACCTCAATGGCATGACCGGATAAGGGGATCTGCGACTGGCTGAGGGGGATGGGCTCTCCCGCGGCCAGTTTCAGCTGCCAAGCAACCAGATCCTGTCCGGTGATTAACTCCGTCACCGGGTGTTCGACCTGCAGTCGAGTGTTCATCTCTAAAAAGTAGAATTGGTTATTGTCGTCCAGTAGAAATTCGACGGTGCCAGCGCCCAGATATTGGCAGCTCTGACCCGCGAGCACCGCAGCTGCGCCCAGTTGCTCTCTGAGAGCGGCATTGACGGCGGGAGAGGGAGCCTCTTCGATCACCTTTTGATGTCGCCGCTGTATGGAGCAGTCGCGTTCTCCCAGGTGAACGACGTTGCCGTGTCCATCACCAAAAATCTGCACTTCGATATGACGGCTGCGGGTGAGGGCCTTTTCTAAGATCAACTCATCGTCGCCAAACCCAGACTTCGCTTCGGCTCTGGCACTGGTTAATGCCGCAACCAAATCCTCGGGGGTTTCTACCAAACGCATGCCCCGTCCGCCGCCACCGGCGCTGGCTTTGATCATGACCGGAAAGCCGATGGCTTGCGCTTTGTTGATCAGGGCGTCATCGGTTTGATTGATGCCTTGATAGCCCGGAATGCAGGGCACGCCGGCCTGCTCCATGGCAATTTTCGCCAACCGCTTGCTGGCCATTAGCGCTATGGTTTCCGGGTTTGGGCCGATAAAGGTGATGCCCTGTTCTTGACAGCGGCGGGCAAAGTCGGCGTTTTCTGACAGGAAGCCGTAGCCAGGATGGATGGCATCGGCGCCACTTCGCTTTGCGGCATCGATAATGGCGTCGATATTCAGATAACTTTGGCTAAGGTCATCTGCCCCTAAGTAGACCGCGCTGTCGGCCAGAGTGACCATGGGGCTGTGGCGGTCGCTGTCGGAGTAGATGGCAACCGCATCAAAACCTAACTGTTGCACCGTACGGATGATGCGAACGGCGATCTCTCCTCGGTTGGCGATAAGAACGGTAGTAAAGGCCATGAATTTCCCTTATTGGCGCCATTGGGGCGCACGTTTATCACGAAAGGCGCTCAGCCCCTCTTTGGTTTCGTCGCCAGTTAACGATTCGGCAAAGGCTTCTGCGGCCCAATCCAGCAACTTTTCTTGTGGTTCGGTTAAGGTGCGATGCAAAAGCGCCTTAGTGGTGGCATTGGCTCGAGGTGCGCAGCGGCCAAGTGTTGCCAGTATCTGATCTCGGCGAAGTGTCAGCTGCGCTGGCGAATCCTGTACCTCATTCACTAGGTTGATGGTGGCAGCCTGTTCGCTATTGAGTTTTTGGCCCAGCAAGGCGATGGGACGGGTATTGGTGAGTCCGATGCGCTTGACCACAAAGGGGGCAATTTGAGCCGGAATGAGGCCGAGGCTGGTTTCCGGTAGCCCGAACTGACAATCTTGGGTTGCGATTAAATAGTCGCACACACAAGCCAGCCCGAAGCCACCGCCCAGTACCGACCCTTCCAGAAGCCCCAGTGTAAATTGCGGCGCGTGCTCAAGCTGGGTGATCAGGCGACCAAAGGCGCGATTGGTATCTCGCAGTGCAAGTGCCCCATCTCCTTGTCCTTGAGCGGCGGTGAAATCCTTGAGATCGCCACCGGCGCAGAAATGGCCACCACTGCCCTGAAGCACAATGGCACGGCAACTGAGATCGCTGGCTACCGACTCAATGGCATGGCTCAGTTCCTCCACCATCTTTAAGCTCATGGCGTTACGACACTGGGGCCGATTTAAGGTCAGTGTCAAAAAGTCCGGTTCGCGCTGCACATTGATGCTGGTGTAGATCATGATGGCGATCCTCTGGGTTAGCCCTGACGTTTGGGCAAGATGCCCATCTTTTTGCAGATGATCCCCAACACCACCTCATCGGCGCCGCCGCCGATGGAGCACAGGCGCTGATCCCGATAGGCTCGGGATACTAAGTTGTCCCACATAAAGCCCATGCCACCCCAGAACTGCAGGCAGCTGTCGGTGATCTCGCGGCTAAGTCGGCCCGCTTTTAACTTGGCCATGGAGGCCAGATTGGTCACATCTTGGCCAGCGATATACTCTTGGGTGGCGCGATAGACCAAAGCGCGTAAGCACTCCAGTTCGGTTTGCAGTTCGGCGAGGCGGAAATGCACCGCTTGGTTGTCCAAAATGGACTGATTGAAGGCCCGTCGTTCTCGGGTGTATTCGATGGTGGCGTCGATGCAGCCTTCCAGGGATTTGATGGTCATGGCGGCACCAAACAATCGCTCCTCTTGGAACTGCAGCATCTGCATGGTGAATCCGGCGCCCTCTTCACCGATGCAGTAGCGCTTAGGCACTCGTACGTTGTCGAAAAAGATCTGCGCGGTGTCGGAACTGCGCATCCCCAGCTTATCGAGCTTTTCCGAAAAGCTGATGCCAGGCAGGTGGGTGGGCACCACGATGAGCGACTTATTGCGGTGTATGGCGCCGTCGCTGGTGTTGGCAAGCAGGCAGATAAAATCCGCTTGCTTGGCGTTGGTGATCCACATTTTGGTGCCGTTGATCAGGTAATCATCGCCATCGCTGCGAGCCGTGGTTTTGATAGCGGCCACATCGGAACCTGCACCGGGTTCACTGACGCCGATGGCGGCGACCATGTCACCGGCAATGGCGGGGGAGAGAAATTGCTGACGTAGCTCATCGGAGCCAAATCGAGCCAGAGCAGGAGTCGCCATGTCGGTTTGAACGCCGATGGACAGCGGCACTCCGCCGCAATGGGCGGCGCCGAGCTCTTCAGCAAAAGCGATCTGGTAGCTGTAGTCTAGATTCAGCCCTCCGTAGGCTTCTGGCTTGGTGATCCCCAGTAGGCCCAAGGCGCCCAGTTTTTGAAAAATGGCTTTGGCGGGATAGGCGCCGTCCCGCTCCCAGTGCTCGACATTGGGGTTTATCTCGGATTCAACGAACTGCTTAACGGTGTGCCTGAGCTGCTGATGTTCTTCGGTAAACATGGTGCTCTCCTAAAAGCGGCTGACGCCAAAGTGATTGGATTGAAGAGGGTGTTGTTGGGCGTTTTGACAAACAGACAGGCACAGAGCCAAGACGTGGCGACTGTCTCTGGGATCGATGATGCCGTCATCCCAGAGCCGTGCGCTGCAGGCAAGAGGGGTTGAACCTTGCTCCATCATCGCCTCGGTTTGTTGTTGAAGCTGAGCCAGTTTGGCTTCGTCCACCTCACCCAAACGGCGCATTTTGGCTTCGGTGACAATGCGAAGCACTTGTCCGGCTTGCGCAGGCCCCATCACCGCCGTGCGGCTGTTGGGCCAAGCGAAGATGAATCTGGGGTCAAAGCCGCGGCCACACATGGCGTAGTTGCCTGCACCGTAGGAGCCACCAACCAGCAGACTGATTTTGGGTACGGTGGCGTTAGCCACGGCTTGAATCAGTTTGGAGCCATGCTTAATGATGCCGCTCTGCTCGGAATCGCTGCCCACCATAAAGCCGGTGGTGTTGTGGAAAAACAGTATTGGTGTGGCGCTTTGCTCACACAGTTGAATGAACTGTGCCGCCTTATTGGCTCCTCGATGGGAGATAGGGCCATTGTTGCCGATGACACCGCAGCGCTGCCCTTCGATCTGCAGGTGACCGCAAACGGTATGACCGTCAAAATCGGCTTTAAAATCGAGAAACGATGAGTCATCGGCGATGCGAGCGATGATCTCCCGTACGTCATAAGGCTGCTTGGGATCGGCTGGGACAATGGCCAACAGCTCGTCGTTGCCATAGCGAGGCGGGCGCACATTAGGCTCAATCTGCTCAGATAAAAACTGATGACAGCTTTGTGCAACCACATCCCGGGCAATGGCAATGCCTTGAAGATCACTGTCGGCCAGATATTCGCCGGTGCCGGCAACCTCGATGTGCATCTGCGCGCCGCCGAGGGCCTCGTCGGTGGCGACCTCCCCAGTGGCCGCTTTCAATAATGGCGGACCAGCCAGATACATGGCGGATTGGTTTTTAATGAGGATGACGTAATCGGACATGCCCGGTTGGTAAGCGCCACCGGCGGTGGCTGAGCCGTGCACTACGGTAATTTGGGGGATGCCTAAGGCCGACAAGCGAGCTTGATTGGCGAAGGCTCGGCCGCCCTCACAAAAGGTGTCGGTGGCGTAGTGCAGGTTGGCGCCACCGCTTTGTGCAAGGGTGACGATGGGCAGGCGGTTTTCCAAGGCGATCTCTTGCGCTCTGAGCTTTTTCTTTAGCCCCATGGGGGAGACGGTTCCCCCTTTAATGGCGCAGTTGTCCACCACCACCATACAGCGGATGCCGCTGATGACGCCTATGCCGACGATACAGCCGCCACCGGCGCCGCTGCCGTCTTTGTCATCGTGCATGCGATAGCCCGCCAGAGACGCGATCTCCAAAAATGGCGAGCCGATATCGAGCAGCTGGGCTAAGCGCTCTTTTGGCAGCAGTTGACCGCGCTTATCAAACTTGGGGCGGGCACGCTCTGCGGTAGCGTCCACAAAGGCTTCGACGGCGCGCACTTGCTCTAATGCGGCCAGCATCTGTTGACGATTGGCATCACTGGCGGCGTCGGATAGGTTGAGTTTGGAGATTAGGCTTGGCATTAGGACTCCTGCTGCAAAACGCTCGGCACCACGGCGCGGTGGAAGCCCTGATAACTGACGCTGTTGCTGGCTTTTTGGCCGCGAATGGGCCACACGGCGCTGCCTTGTGAGGCCGCACCATCGACTCGGATGGTGGTACCGGAGATGAAACTGGCGCCCTCGGAGAGCAGAAACACAATGGCGCTAGAGACCTCAGATTCGGTGGCCATCCGTTTTAGCGGAATGTCTTCGCGCATTTTCGGGATCTTAGAGCGCATCGGTTCCTCGTAGGTGTCCATACCGCTGGAGGCAACCCAACCCGGTGCAACGGCATTGACGCGCACGCCCTTATGACCCCATTCCCAAGCGGCAGTCTTGGTGAAATTCTCCATGCCGGCTCGGGCTGCTCCACTGTGGCCCATGCCAGGCATTCCGCCCCAGTAATCGGCGGTAATGTTGACAATAACGCCGCCATGGTCGCTCATGGAGTGGCTAAACAGTGCCTTTGACATTAAAAAGCCACCCGTCAGGTTGGTATTGACCACAGCTTCAAAGCCGCGCTGACTGATCTGCTCGAGGGGAGAGGGGAACTGCCCTCCGGCGTTATTGACCAAGCCGTAGATGGGGCCGTGACGTTCAACCAAGGCTGCGACGGTGTTGTCGACGTCGGCTTCAATACGAATGTCCAGTTGGGCGTAGTCTGCCTGACCGCCATCTTCGTGGATCTCCTGTTGTACCGTCAGCAGCTTGTCCAGATTACGGCCAATCAGAATGACCTTTGCGCCTAGAGACGCAAGCTCATGGGCACAGCAGCGACCAATGCCACTGCCGCCTCCGGTGACGATGATGGTTCTATTCTGCATCGATTGCTTGGCGAATACGGAACGGTATGACATCCAACACTCCCTCTGAAGATTCAATGATCCTGTGGTAAACAGACTAGGTTCCTTGTCTATTTTTTGTTAACCTAGCAAGCGCTTGGTTTTATGGCAAGTCTTGAGTTAAAACAGATTTTTCTAAAACAACAAAGGGTGTTAGCATCCGTTTGGCAACGCGTTGAACTGTGACAGAAACTGGGGGGAGCATTTTGCTTCAAACCGTCGAACAACAATTAATAGAGCAAGGGATCCTCGCCGATCCTCAAAGCCCACGAGGTCGTTTGCTGGCTCATGCGGCCAAACTGTTTCGAAATAAGGGCTATCAGAGCACCACGGTTCGAGACATCGCCGCGGCGGTGGGCATCCTCTCCGGCAGTATTTTCCACCATTACAAAAACAAGGACGCCATTCTCAAAGCGGTGATGCTTGAAGGGATCTATCACTCTATGGGACAGATGCATGCCGCACTTGAGCAGGCACAAGGCCCTAAAGGTAAGCTCCGGGCACTCATCGCCTGTGAGCTTGACTCCATGAATGGCAGTCGTGGCGATGCCATGACGGTGGTGGTTAACGAGTGGCGTTTCCTCTCTGACGGCGGTCAGGCTGACATCTTGTCATTGCGAGAAGAGTATGAGCAGTTGTGGATCTCAGTGCTCGAGCAGGCCTTCGAACAGGAGCTGCTGCAATGCCCGCCAAGTGTGATGCGAAAGCTTCTCTATGGTGCGATAACATGGACAGACAAGTGGTTTCGCCCAGATGGAGAGCTGTCAGAGGCGCAGCTTATCGATGAAATTCTCAAATTGGCGATCCGCTAAATGCACAGGCGTTTCGCGACTGGCAAGAGTCTGAATACTGTTGATGAGAGGTTGGTTTAACAAGCGCGGCTAAAACCGTTTTGTTTTGCCGCCTAAATCAAGCATATGATTAAATTCAGATCGAGGATAATCAGCGCATAGTGCCCAAACCCGCGCAAAAGAACCACGGCTCCCAATTATCATCTCATTCGAAATCTCTTTCTCTGTCGCGCTAAATAAAGCGCGATAGAGCTTGATTTGCCCCCGATTATCTCTGAAACTAAACGCATGTTTAAAATTTGTGTTTAGAAACCCCGACAGGATGTGACCATGCAATACAACGCCCCCGTGAACGAGATGCAGTTTCTGCTCAAGGATGTGTTTGACGCGGATCGAGTTTGGCAGTCAGTCCCCGCTTTGGCTGAAGCCATTGAGATGGAGACCGCCACGGCGATTTTGGAGGAGGGTGCCAAAATCACTCAAAGCTTGATTGCGCCTCTGAACCGCGATGGTGACGAGGAGGGCGTTGGGTTCGACAACGGCGTAGTTACCACGCCAAAAGGCTACAAAGATGCGTATCAAACCTACGCCGAATCTGGCTGGGTTGGCCTATCTGGCGAGCCTGAGTATGGCGGCATGGGCATGCCGAAAATGCTGGGCGTGCTGTTTGATGAGATGGTCTATTCCGCCTCGAACGCTTTTGCCTTGTATGGTTCATTGACCGCCGGTGCGGCGCTTTGCATTGCCGCTCATGGCAGTGAGGAGCTAAAGCAGCAGTATCTTCCTAAGCTATACAGCGGTGAGTGGGGCGGCGCCATGGACATGACCGAGCCACAGTCCGGCTCGGATTTGAGCGGCCTGCGCACCAAGGCAGTGGCCAATGAGGATGGCAGCTACAACATCACCGGCTCTAAGATTTTCATTACCGGCGGCGACCACGATCTGACTGAAAACGTGATTCACTTGGTGCTGGCCAAATTACCTGATGCCCCAGGCGGCAGCCGCGGTATCTCTTTGTTCCTCGTTCCTAAAAACACCGTTAATCCAGACGGCAGCGTTGGTGACAATAACGGCGTCACCTGTGGCGCGGTGGAGCACAAGATGGGCATTAAGGCCTCGGCCACCTGTGTCATGAACTTTGACGACGCCAAAGGTTACCTGATTGGTAAGGTGAATCGTGGTTTGGTGGCGATGTTCACCATGATGAATTATGAGCGTCTCTCCATCGGTATTCAGGGGCTGGGTTGCTCGGAAGCGGCCTATCAACTGGCGGCGAACTACGCGAAAGAGCGCAAGCAGGGTAAAGGTGCTGGGCGCGGGTTAGGCGGAGAAGCCGATCCCATTTTGGTTCACGGCGACGTGCGCCGTATGCTGCTAGACATCGCGTCTACGACCGAAGCGGGTCGCGCCCTGTCGGTCTATGTGGGTATGCAGCTTGATTTGGCCAAACACGCCGAAGGTGATGTGCAAAAGCAGGCCAATGATCAGGTCGCTCTGTTAACGCCGCTGGCCAAAGCGTTCTTCACTGACATGGGCCTGGAGTCCACCGTGAACGCTCAGCAAGTATTTGGCGGCCACGGCTACATTCGTGAATGGGGCGTTGAGCAGTTGGTTCGTGACGTGCGCATTGCCCAGATCTACGAAGGCACCAACGGCATTCAGGCGCTGGATCTGCTTGGCCGTAAGTTGGTGGCCAATCGCGGTGACGCCTTAGCCAAGCTAAAAGCTCAGGTTGAAGCTGAGCTCGAGGGCTTGTCCGGGGCTTGGCTGCCGCAAAAACAGCAGTTACTAGAAAGCTTTGATGCCTTGATTGCTAAAGTGGGCGACATTGCCAATAGCAGCAATAAGGCGGATGCCGTCAACAGTGCTGCCACTGATTTCCTTCACGCCTGTGGTTACACCATTTATGGTTGGATGTGGCTGAAGATGGTCTTGGCGGCGGAGCAAGGCGAGTTTGAGAAAGCGTTTGTCGAACGTAAAGGCATGTTGGCGCGTTATTTCTTCGAGCGTAAGCTGCCGAAAGCGCACTACCATCTGAGCATCATTAAGCAGGATCCGGCGGCCGTGATGGCGATGCCAAACGAGTGGTTCTAAGTTAAGGTGATGGATGCAAAAGGGCTTGTCGATGACAAGCCCTTTTTGATGGCCGTAAAACAAAGGTTATCGCTGCTTTTGTGTCGATACTGGCATCAGGTGAACCTTAGGTTTTTCCGCATAACGGTCTTTGTGATCTTTCCAATACACCTTGGGCAGATACATCATGAAGTAGTTTTCTTTAAGGGCATCACTGATAAAACACATCTGATGCTGGGCTAGCTCAGAGTGTACATCGGCAATAAAATCCTGGCGGAAGGTTTGCCTTCCCGACAGGTCTTTGATGTCATCTTTGGTGAAATACAACCCCTGGGGACAATCTCCAAACCGCTCTTTCAACCACAGAGCAAACTCCTTTGCGCTCTTCATCGACATAGCATCGCTCCCTTGTCTCGGCCACCGGGCCCTTCTATTAAGTTATAGCAACTTCCCCGTTATTTGCTGTTTTTCCACGCCAATCTGTTGCGTTATCCGCTGAGAGCAGGTGGTCAATATCGCTATCCCAGCTGGTGATGAGCCGAATTTTTATCTGATGCTCGCCTTGAAAGCCTGAGGGAATCTGGTTTTGGCTAAGTACCCTATCAATTTTATCGGTTATTGCCGTCAGTTGGGTTCGTGGCACTTCGCCATGATTATCAAAGCAGGCGGTTAACAGCACCACTTGCCGGTCTAATGTCGCCACAAAGTCCTCTTTGCGAACCGTTGAGGCGATTTGGTCAATGGCAAATTCCTGCCAATGCTCGTGGCTGTGCATGGCGTTGATGCCAGCTCGAAAGTCGACGAAAACTAAGGCTGCGACCTCTCCCTTACGTTGAAGTCGTGCAAGCTCCTGCTCAAGCCGGCTGGCAAGGTGGTTGGGTTGGTGGGCGAGGGTGGCCATTTGAGCCCCTTGTTTGGCCAGCTGAATAACGTAACCGTCGCTGACCTGAGACAGTTTCAACTGCAAGTATTCGGGATTGCCCTCTTCATCCTGCCAAGGATGGGTCACGCTAATAGGGTAGCTTTGACATAGGGAGAAGGCGTGGGCGTCAAGTTTAGAAAACAGCTGTTGGACAGGCAATGACAGCATGCCATCAACGGGGGAACCTAAGGTGGCACTGAATCCAGGGGATGCCCAGCGCAGACGAAACTCTTTGTCCACCAGTGCCAAAGACAGGCTAGGGCATTCAGTTACCTGCTGTAATTGCATCAGGGCACTGCGTTGTTGTCGGTGTTTAAGGTCGTTAAGTACTCGTGCGCAGGCGCTGGTAAACAGGCTTCTGGGTAGCGCCGACTCCTCCACCAGTTGTGAGTGCAGGGCAAACAGGTGGTACTGACGGTGATCCACCGTATCCGCAAGGCGCATACCCAGATAGGAGCGAATGGGCAGGTGCTGCAGCAGTGTCCAATAGGGGAAACGTTTGACGTTGTTGCAGTAGATCATCAGTCCGATGTCGTGACTGTCGTGATAGAGCTGGCGGCAGGGGCTCTCCTCTAATGGATAACTGAGATTGGCCTTGGGCTTGCCCGCTTCACTCAGTACCCTGACACGAACGGTTTTGCCGTCGCATTCGGCTAAGGCGTACCACTGCCACCCTTGAAGGCGATAGAGCGCTTCACCTATCTGATGGATAAGGTGTTGTCCTGAAGCGGGCTGTGACAGGCGTCGCCACGCGTCCAACTCCAATAGCGTCTCTTTGAGTCGATTTGATTCCATATCCTCGTCTCTCCTTGAGGCTCACTTAATCAAGGCGACCCATAAGTCGAATTGATAAACCACTGTGAGTTGCTAAATTTCCCTAACACTGTCAATAATAGCAACAGGTCCATAACAAAGGAGCGTCACCATGAACTCAGATTTGCGTTTGGCCTTAATTAGTACTGTGGTCATTATGTCAGGCATTTTGGCTTTAGGGATCATCGCCATCAACTTTGCCTGAGTGTTATACTTCCGCCATCAGCCAGGTGGTATTACGGTCTGAAAGACTGTGATCTGGCTCTCTCCCCTTTGGAAATTGTTCATCAATTCAACATTTAACCCGTTCAAATGGCTGCAATACTTGCTGCCAACACTTCGGTTTGGTTTACTACTTGGCTAACTCTACCCTGATATTTCTGGCGCACATGCCAAAATGGGTGCCCATAACTGTAATGGAGTTCCGTCATTATTATGGAAATGACGTCTCAAGCGGATCCAACCTGGTTGAAAGATCTCGCTGGTACTGACATTGATCCCGATGGTGTTGAAATCTTGCTTGATACGGCAAGCTTTCGACAACGTCTGCTAAATGCCATCAAACAGGCCAAGCACCGCATCTATATGGCGGCCTTGTACCTGCAAGACGACGAAGCGGGCCGCGAGGTGCTGCATGCGCTTTACCAAGCCAAACAGGTGAACCCAGCTCTCGACATCAAGGTACTGGTGGATTTTCATCGGGCTCAACGCGGGCTAATCGGTAAAGGGCCTCAGGTGGGCAATGACGCGTTTTATCGCGCCACAGCTGCTGAATATGAGCACAACATTGAGATCCTCGGCGTTCCGGTGAAAAACCGCGAATGGATGGGGGTGTTGCACATGAAAGGCTATGTGGTTGACGATCTGGTGCTGTACAGCGGTGCTAGCATCAACAACGTCTATCTGCATCAGGGCGATCGTTATCGCTACGACCGTTATCATCTGATTCAAAGCTCAGCACTGGCCGATTCCATGGTGGCCTACATGGAAGACAACTTGATCGCCAGCAGCGCTGTACCTTCGTTGTTGGATGAGTCCATTCCTACCACCAAGCAGATGAAAGGTCAGGTGCGACAGCTGCGACAGCGACTGTCCCGAGCTCGTTATCAGCTTGATGATGCCCGCGGTAGCGGCGTTAATCTCTACCCTTTGGCTGGACTTGGCCGGCTAGACAATCAACTGAACAAAACCATTCAGAAATTGTTGACCAGCGCAGACAAGCGGGTATTTATCTGCACCCCATATTTTAATCTGCCCAAACCACTGATGTCGGTAGTCAATAAACTGCTCAAACGTGGCGTGGAGGTGGAGATCGTCATCGGTGATAAGACCGCTAACGATTTTTACATTCCGCCAGAGCAGGACTTTAGCCCTGTGGGCGCATTGCCTTATCTCTATGAGCAAAATTTACGCCGCTTTGCTAAGCGTCATCGTAAGGCGATCGATAAAGGATTGCTGAACCTGCGATTGTGGTGGCACGAGCAGAACAGCTACCACCTTAAAGGCATACAGGTGGACGACGATTTTTATCTGCTTACCGGCAACAACCTGAATCCGCGCGCTTGGGCGCTGGATCTGGAAAATGGCCTGTTGATTCAAGACAAGGGCCATCAGCTCAAGCAGAAGTTTGCAAAGGAGCGGCAGCAAATCCTAACGCACACCACACGAGTTGATCGTTACGAGCAACTTGAGTCCATCGACGTCTACCCAGAGCCGGTGAAAAAGCTGCTGAAGCGGTTACGCCGAGTCCGCGCCGATGTGCTGTTAAAGCGAATTCTGTGATTCGTTAGCCGAACAGCGAATAAAAAACATCAATAACCCGCTAATAATTTGATTATTAGCGGGTTGTTTTTTGCACTAAATTCGGTGTGATCTGCACTCATGCTGCGTTAGTAAGCCTCACTTTCGCGCCACTAGAGCCTCGCTTTACTGCCTGGCCTTAGAGCCGATTAATTTCAGCCTAATGATCAGTCCATTAGTGTAATTGGTATTATAGGCAGAAGGTGATATAACTGAGCCCTATGTGTTTTCCATCGAAGTAACCCCATGTTTGAAACCATTGCACAAGCCGCTGCCGACCCGATTCTGGGTCTTAACGAAGCTTTTAAAACTGATCCTCGAAGCAACAAGGTGAATCTAGGTGTGGGTGTCTATAAAGACGCCGATGGCCAGACTCCGGTACTGCAATGCGTAAAGCGCGCCGAAGCCAAATTGTTGGAGCAGGAGAAGACCAAGAGTTATCTCTCTATCGACGGTTTACCGGAGTACGCTGCGGCGGTTCAAGCGCTGCTGTTTGGCGCTCAAAGTGACATCATTGCCACCCAGCGCGCACGCACGGCACAAGCCCCAGGGGGCACCGGCGCCCTGCGTGTGGCCGCGGACTTTATCTTCAGTAATACCGACGCTAAGAAGGTGTGGATCAGCAATCCTAGCTGGGCCAACCACGCTCAGATCTTTGAAACCGTTGGTTTTGAAGTGGCGCAGTATCGTTACTACGATGCGGATGCGAAAGGATTAGACTTTGATGGCATGTGCGCCGATCTAGAGCAGGTTGCCGCGGGAGATCTGGTGATTTTGCATGGCTGCTGCCATAACCCGAGTGGCATCGATCCAACTCCGGCTCAGTGGAGTAAGTTGGCCCAAATCGCTAAAGCTAAGCAGTGGCTACCGTTGTTTGACTTTGCTTATCAGGGCTTTGCCGTAGACGTAGAGGAAGACGCCATTGGCCTACGCTTGTTTGCTGAGCAGCTTTCTGAGCTGATGGTGGCCAGCTCGTTTTCTAAGAACTTCGGTCTATACAATGAGCGAACCGGCGCATTTACGTTGCTCGCAGAAGACAGCGAGGGTGCCAATCGGGCCTTTTCGCAAGTTAAGCGGGTAATTCGAGCCAATTACTCCAACCCACCTGCTCACGGTGCCAAAGTGGTGGCAACCATTTTGGGAGATGAGCAGCTTAAACAGTTGTGGCTGGAAGAGCTCGCTCAGATGCGTGCCCGAATCAAAGCGATGCGCGGAGAGTTTGTCAGCCAACTGGCCAGCGCCGGAGTTGAGGGCGACTTTAGCTTTATCGAGCAACAAAATGGCATGTTCAGCTTCTCCGGCCTGACTCCTGAACAGGTTGAGGCGCTAAAAGAGGAGTACGGTATCTACATCGTTCGCTCTGGACGCATCAATGTGGCGGGGATGACCGAGTCCAACTTGCCATATCTGGTGAAGGCGATCGCTGCAGTAAGCTAATTCCAAAGTTAACCTAATTGCAAAACGGCAGACCTTTGAGTCTGCCGTTTTTCATTGGGCCTTAGTTTTACCAACCAGGTCGTCTAGCCAAACATTCCGTGACTGCCTCGCTTGCAGTAGCCCAACAGTGTCTTAAGGCTCCACCAACTGGGTTTAAGCCACAGCGCGGTTAGTTGGGCTTGGCACGCCTTCACGAACTGACGGTTTTCGTTATGCCACTCACCGTAACCTTCGGCGATTCGAGCTTTGGCCCATCGTAGTGCCCATTGAGCGGCGCTGAAGTGCCGTTGATGTTGCCGAACGATGGTTTCCATCGCTTGCAAGCGCTTGAGTCTGGCTCGAGTCATGGAGCCGCTTCGCATCAGATAGTTCATCAGCTCCTTCTGATCGCCAATACACAGGCCAGAATAGGAGAGTTTTAACCACAGATCCCAGTCCGACGCAGAGCGAAGCGATTCGTTAAATCCACCATGTTCCAGCAGCGCCTCGCGCTTTGCCATCACCGATGAGGTGCCGATGAGGTTTTGC
Source organism: Ferrimonas aestuarii (assembly GCF_005116665.1). Taxonomy (GTDB): domain Bacteria; phylum Pseudomonadota; class Gammaproteobacteria; order Enterobacterales; family Shewanellaceae; genus Ferrimonas; species Ferrimonas aestuarii. The sequence goes on from NZ_SWCJ01000002.1 coordinate 43,366, forward strand.
GCCATGATCTGAGGGGATGAAAACATCAGCAAGTCGTTGTCTTCTTTAGGTAATGACCAGTAATCGAAGCAGCTGATGATGGCATTGCCCGCCTCATCAAAATGCTGATAGTTGCTAAACAGAAGCACCGCGTCTGGATGGTGGTGGCTTGCCTTAATCTGGCGCGCGATCTTATCTTGTGCCCAGCTGTCATCGGCGTCGAGAAAGGCGATCCAGCGGCTTGTACACAGCTTGATGGCCGCGTTTCTGGCCGCGCTGCAGCCTACACCGTCAAGACGCAGTGTTTTTAATCTTGGGTGCTGCAATCGCTGCTGCTGCAGCCAGTCCCAGGTACCATCATCTGAGCCATCGTCAACTACCCAGACCTCGCGAACCTCCAGGGACTGTGCCCACACCGAAGCCAGTGCATAGGGCAGATAATCTAAACAGTTGTGGCTTGGGATCACCACGCTTACGTCTGCAATCATCGCAATCTCCTTAAAATTGGCATTGTCACTGTCACCATCAAGCATGATTGATGCCAAAGCTAAGTTGTTGTTTTCAATGAGGCTGAATCAGGTTGTTGCAGTTTGCATCGAACCCACTCCGATTTGCTGATTCTGTTGTGGCATTTCGCGACGTGCCGTTACGCACCATGAGAAAAGTCATATATATCATGATGATAAAAGTTGGCCTGATAATTGTTTCCTCTCAGTCAAATCAAGATTGCGTGTGCAGAAGACTCGAGAGTAGGAGGGGGTGCGATGAAGAGGTTAGGGTATGTGTTGCCGAGCTTTCCCGTTGCGTCGGAAACCTTCGTGGTTAATGAGATGCAAGCTATGCGTGACAGGGGCCATGACGTGGTGGCGATGGCACTGACACAAAACGCGTCTGAGACTTTGTCTGATCTGCACAAGGCTTGGCTGCCTAAGGTTGGCTTTGCTGAACAGATCTCACCATCCAACGCCTGTATCACCATGACGCGGGCGAGCTTCAATCGGTCGATGTGGCAGTTTGTTAGCGCTCAGCAGGGGATCTCCGCCAAAAGTTTGTTGTGGTCAGCGGCAAAAGTCGCCTACGGTCTGCGCCACTGCGAACACATCCATGCACATTTTGCCCAAAGCACCGCAGCCATCGCCATCGTTGCCGCCAAAATGCTTGGCGTTACCGTCTCATTTGTTGGGCATGGTGCCGATGTCTACAGCGCGCCAGCGGATCTTCAAACCAAGCTAGCTCATGTTGACCTTTCCATTGCCGTGTGCCGACAGATGCAGCAGGACTTTCGGGATTTGAATCAGCCCCGAAACGTTAAGGTTGCCCTGGTCCCATGTGGCATCGATACCCGCTTATTTACCCAAAACCGGTTGCCGTCAAAGAGTGCAAACACTCTGCTATTCGTTGGCCGTTTGGTGGAGAAGAAAGGCGTCGATACGCTGATCAGTGCCATGGCCAAATTGCCAACGCTAAAGCTGCATATTGTTGGCAGTGGTCCTTTAGAAGCGCAGCTCAAAGCGCAAGCGGATGCGCAGGGCCTAACCAATGTGCAGTTTTTGGGGTGGCGGTCACAGCAGTGGCTGGCGGCTCAGGCCAATCGCTATTTGGCGTTGTGCGCGCCCTATCGAATTGCGGCCAACGGCGACCGAGATACCGGCCCCTTAGTGTGTAAAGAAGCCCTTGCCCAAGGAATTCCGCTTATCGTTTCCAATCTCATGGGGTTAAAAGAGATTGTTTCTTGTAACACTGGCTTTCAGGTGCAGCCCGATGATGTCCATGGCATCGTTCGCGCGGCCAGAACCCTTAACGCTCTGCCCATTGATGAATACCGAAAGCTAAGCCTTCAATGCCGCCTTCGCGCTCAGAAACACTTCGATGTGGGTCTGCAAGCGCAGCGTTTATCTCGTTTGTTTGAGGCCGTGGCGTAATGGGCGCCCGCCTGTTGAGCCCCCGCTGGGCTCACTACGCCTCGGCAACGGCGCTGCTTAAGGGCATCGGCCTGTTGCTGCTGCCATTGAGCGCAGCGTATCTCGGTAGCGCCGGTTTAGGCCAGTTGGGATTAATGGTGGCGTTAGCCAACGTGGGCAGCATTGTGATTGGCCTCGGGTTGCCTGAGTGCTGCCAACGCTTTGCCAGCGACCGTGTTCGATACGCCGACAGCAAAAAGCTGGGGTTGTGGGCGGCAGGACTTGCTATCGCGCTGTCGCCGCTGATGGCCATGGGGCTGAGCTTGTGGCAGGCCAGTGGCATCGCTTTCTGGGCTTGGCTGCCACTGCTCATTAACCTGGGGTTGGGTGCGCTTTTGTCGCTGCGCTTGGTTGAGCTTCGTATCGAGGACGATTCTTGGAATTATCTTAAGCTGGTGGCGACCCAGGCGGGGCTTCAGGTAACGCTGACTTTTGCTGCCCTCATCGGTCAGTTTGGGGTGCTGGGGGTCGCGTGGGCTGGATTGATGGCCACGCTGCTGGCGTTGCTTTCATGTCTGCCAGCCCTTCGAGCCCAGTTTCGCGGTTTAGTGGCGCCACTAAACTGGTCGCTGCTGGGCTTTGGTGCGCCTCTGGCGCTGGGAATGATGACCGCGTTTGCCTTAGGAGGCTATGAGCGCGGCTGGTTGGCAGAATCGCTGTCCCTGAGTGAACTTGGGGTTTACGTGCTGATGTTCCAGCTAAGTCTCATTCCGGCGCTGGCGCTGGAGCCGTTTATGTTGTGGTGGGGGCCAAAGCGTTATCAGCTCGCCGAGCAGAGGCGCTATGGCTACATCGGTGGCGTCTTGGCCAGCGCATCCTTGGTGTTAATGGCGGTAGTGGTGGCGGCGAGCTTGGTGCTTCCGCCTCTGGTGCTTACTCTGTTTGGTGCCAGCTACCTTGATGGCTTGCCTTGGCTCAGGCTACTGCTGATTGCCACGTTGCTCAGACAACTCTCATGCATGCTCAACCTTGGGGTGTATTGCCAAAACCACAGCGGCGTGGCGCTTATGATCAATCTGCTGGTCGCCGGTCCCGCGTTGGTGTTGATCCCTGTGGCCATCCATCATTTTGGCGTTGGTGGGGCATTGTGGACGCTACTGCTGCTGCAGGGAGCAAGATTGCTACTGTTCTACCAAGTAAGCCAGCGAATGCTGCCAATCCCCTATGACAGTCGATTGGGCTGGGGCTTAGGTATGGTTGTGCTCTGGGGAGTCAGTGGTGCGTGGCATGGTGCGGCTTCAACCGCGCTATTGCTACTGCTGCTGGGGCTCAGTGTCAGTTGCATTAAACGCACTCAGTCCATTGAGCGTGCGGAGCGATCACCTCAAAGCCATGGGCCTGCCATTGTTTCAAAGGTGGAGGTTAGATGATGCACTCCGGAGCCCTTCAGCCCACTTCTGCGTTTTTGCTGCTGCTCATCACCGCGTTGATGATGGCACTGGCAATGACCGTACACCCTGTGGTGCTGCTGGCGGGCTGGGCGGTTGCCATCGCCATGATTGCTCTGTGGCGATACTCTGTGTGGATGTGTGTGGCTTTTGCGCTGTTGTCGGCATTTCGATTGCATGAGCTGACGCCTGCACTGCTGCCACTGCGCCTACCTCAGCTGTTTGCCATGGCCACATTGGCGGTACTGATGTGGCAATTGGCAGTAACTCGTCAAAGCCGGCCATTTTTGGTGGGGGAGGGCAAGATTTTACTGGCGCTGTTCGCGGTGACTACCGTGGGCATGTTGCTGGCCTCAAACCGTGGATTGGCGATGGGGTATTGGAGCGGCAGTTGGATCAAGGTCGTGCTGATGTGCTTTGCCATCTCTTGGCTGCTAAAAACCCAAAAACAGATCGTACAAACCGGATGGCTGATCATCGCTGCCGGCGCGGTAGTGTCGTTGTGCGCGCTGTACAACAGCGTTAACGGTTTGGAGGTGGTTGAAGGCACCCGAGTCACCATCGGTCGAAGCTGGGGTTCAATGTTAGGGGATCCTAACGATCTGGCGCTGGTGCTGCTGTTTCCGGTGAGTTTTGCGTTTAACCGAGCGCTAGCCCAAGGCCCAGCGCGGTGGCCAGCGCTGCTGGTGTTGTGTGCCCTAGTGGCGGCGGTTCTCGCAACCCAGAGCCGAGGCGGTCTACTTGGGATCTGCGCCGTCGTTGGCATCAGCGTGTTCAGTCGTTATCGATTGCCGAAGTGGGTGTGGCTGCTGATGCCTGTTCTGCTGATGCTGCTGTTGTCTGTCGCTGGGGTGGCAGAAAGGCAGAGCGGCGGCGCTGCGGAGTCTGGCATCGATGAATCCGCCATGGGACGCATCTACGCATGGCAGGCGGCGATCTCCATGGGGCTTAGCCACCCGCTATTTGGGGTGGGGCTGGATAACTTTTATGTGAATTACTACTTTCATTCCCCCCATTGGGATGGCAAAAATCACGCGGTTCATAGTAGCTGGTTCCAGGTGTTGGCTGAGGCTGGCGTACTGGGATTGATACTGTTTGTGAGTTTTGTGATTGGCCTGATTCGCCGCTCCTACTCACTTATTGCTCGTGGCTCTTTAACTGACGAGCAGCGGGTGTGGCTGTTGGCGATACACTCGGGCATCGCCAGTTTCGCCGTTAGTGGCACCTTTTTGACCCAAGCTTTTACTTGGCCGCTTTACATCTTGGCGGCGCTGCTGTGGGCCTACCATCGAATCTTAACGCCGACGCCGGTTACGCCAGGCTATTCGGTCTCTATTTCCTGCGACAACCAATCTAAGAGGGGAGATTCCCTATGAATCAGATGGCGCTGAAACAACGATTAAAGCCGCTCTATTTTCGAATTCGAGGTTGGCAATTGCCTCCCCTTAAAGTGGTGTATCTCCCCATCGCGGCGTTGATTCGAGCCGTAGCAACCCTTTGGCATACTGCCATGAGATTTCTGCTGTGGACGCCGCTGTTTCGAAGCCAAGTTGAAGGTGGTGATGGGCTCTATCTCTATGGTGGTTGTCCGCAACTGCTGGGGCCGCTTCAGGTTAGCCTCGGTCAGGGCTGCCGTGTTAGTGGCGTGACCACATTGTGTGGGCGCCCTGGCAGTCGTCTCATCGTTGGTAGCAACGTTGATATTGGGTGGCAAAACACCATCGCTTGCGGCACTACCGTCGAACTTAAGGACAATGTGCGTCTGGCTGCGAAGGTATTTATTGCCGGTTATCCAGGCCATCCACTTGACCCTGTGGCGCGGGCAAATGGCGCGCCGGAGCTGGCTCATCAGGCTAAAGCGGTACTGCTTGAGCGAGACGTGTGGGTTGGTACTGGCGCAATCATCAATGCTGGGGTGACCATTGGCGAAGCCAGTGTAGTTGCCGCGGGTTCGGTGGTGACTAAATCGATGCCTGCGGGCGTGCTGATCGGGGGCAATCCTGCCCGAGTTATCCGCAAACTGGAGGAGTGCTCATGAAACCAACGTTATTGGTATTTGGTGAGGACTGGGGACGTCATCCCTCAAGCAGTCAGCATCTGGTGGCACAGATGGCAAAGACGTTTCGGATCATCTGGGTGAACTCCATCGGACTGCGTTCACCTGGCATGGACGACATGGGGCGTTTGATCTCCAAGGGGGTTGCCTTGAGCCGAGGGGCACCTAAAAAGGCGATAAGGGCGGGGCAGCCGGATAGGGTGATCGCGCCAAAGGTGTGGCCGATGGCGCAGTCGGAGTTCGTGCGCCGAATCAATCGCACCATGCTGGCGTCGCAGCTAAAGGATTGCGGCCCCATTGATTACATTTGGTGTGCGTTGCCCAGTGCCGTTGATTATCTGCCGATGTTTCCAGACGCTAAGGTGATCTACTACTGCGGCGACGATTTTGAGTCGTTGGCTGGCGTGGATCACCAACTGGTGGCGGATCAGGAGCAGCGGTTGGCAAGTCGCGCGGATTATCTGTTTTGTGCCAGCCGAGCGCTGGTTGAAAAACACAAACACCACGGTGCTCAATATCTCCCTCATGGGGTGGATTATCGCCGTTTTGCTCAGCATCGCGAGCGAGCCCAAGATCTCCCTGATGGGCCCATTGTTGGGTTTTATGGCAGCCTCTCCCAGTGGATTGATTACTCGCTGTTGGAGTCCATGGTTGATCTGCTACCTGAAATTCAACTGGTGTTGATTGGCGAGAATCACTGTTGCCCAGACTCTTTGCTTAACAAGGATAATGTGCATTGGCTCGGCCCTAAGCCTCATCATCAATTGGCTCAGTACAGCCAATACTTCGATGTTGCCCTGCTGCCATTCGTACGTAATGGTCAGATAGCAGCGTGTAACCCCCTTAAGCTCAGGGAGTACTTGGCGGCGGGGGTGCCGGTGGTTAGTGTTGATTGCCCTGAGGTGGAGGAGTTTGCAGTGGGCGTTGCCGTGGCCACCAGTGATGAGGAATACATCGCCAAGGTACTGATGTGCCTGCTAAACCCAAAAGACAAACCGGCAATACGCACTCAAGTGGTTGGACAAAGCTGGCAAGCCCGCGCGGAGGCAATAGTCAGTCAGTTGCAGCCTGAAAAAAATCAGCTTTGCAATCTGCAAAATAAAGCCAGCTAATTTGGATAAGATACTGATAATATTGCAATAATAATAGTTGGCCTAACTTCTGCTTACTCATGGCTACTGGTGATAGTTCATCGCCACTGAGTAACCGAGGAGGCCAACATGATCTCAAAAGCGACCGAACTAGCCGCTAACATCAAGGATCACTTCATCTTCAGTCGCTCCTCATGCCTTGGGCTTATGGGAGCGGGCGTCTTAGTGTTACTCACTGGCTGCCAGTCGACGTCACCCCAGCAGAGCTGGCAGGCCGCCTCCACCTTAAATGCGACCAATGGGCAGGCGGCTACGGCTGAGCCTGTGGCGAGCTTTGAGTGGCCCTCATCCGATGCAGGTTCCACCTTATCGATTCTACAGCAACAGTTAACCCCTGAACTTTACCGAAGCGCGCGGCTACAGATAGGCCTAGGGCCGATTCAAAGCCCAAGCCCATGGGAGAGTGCTGCTGCCAGTCAAACCCGTTTGCGTGAGTTGACACAGGCACTGGCGTCCATGGGGTATCAAGGCACGGTTAACGGGCACTACAACCCGGATCTAAAGCGTAATTGGGTTGAGATACGGGCCGGTCATGAATACTAATCAGCTCTACGTCATCGGTTATCGGCTGCTGTGCCTAATTTGGCGCTGGCGCTACCTGTTTGTGGTGCCGTCGGTGCTGCTGGCGGTGGCCATGGGTTTTTACGCATCCACCAGTCAAACCTACTTTATGAGCCGCACCTCGTTGCTGCTGCAAGAGTCGGCACTGGCGAACCCGTTTTTGAAAGACATGTCGGTAGCGGTGAAGCTGAAAGAGCGGATCCGAGGCTTAGATGCGTTGCTGCATTCTCGATTTGTGATGGCGGAAGTGGCACTGGACAACGGCTTAGTTACCGAAAACAGCAGCGATTGGCAGCGAGAGGCGGTGCAGCGTCAACTGGCGAATGCAACCACCATGCGCCTGATTGGGGATTCCATGGTGCACATTGAGCTTATTTGGGACGATCCGATATTGGCTCAGCAACTGCTTATCTCCATCAGTGACAGTTTCCAAAAGCGTTTGATGGCACCGGCGCAGGCTGCTGTGGAGCAGTCGGAAACCTTTTTAGCCGCACAGCTCGAGCGTCAACAGCAGAGCGTATTGGCGGTTGAGGCACAGTTGGCTCAGTTTAAGCAAGAGAATGCGGAACTGTTGCCCAACCTGATCGGAGCCAACAACATGGCGCTGCTGGAAGCTCAGCAGCAGATTCGAGTGAAAACCATGGATCTGCAAGGAGCAAAGGCCAGATTTTCCAATCTTAAGCAACAGCTTTTGCTTGCTAATCCGGTGGTGTCGGAGATTGAACGTCAAATTGTGCAGGCGCAAGCTGAACTGACTCTGCTGAAAAGTCGCTATACCGATAAACACTCTAAAGTGAAAAGCACCCAAGCGCGCCTCAATCAACTGCAGAAAGAGAAAGGCAGATTGCTGTCACAAGCAAGGGAGCTCAAACAGAAAGATGAAGCGGCGCACATCGACGATCTTTGGCAGTTGGCCACCGAATTCCAGGGCACGGACAGTGGTCAGGTACCCAACCTGCTGTCGTCCCAGCTTCAACAATTACAGCAAGCCTCAAGCCTAATCGCCACCTTAGAAGGTGAGCTTAAAGTGCTCAATGATCACCAGCAAAGCATCTTGTCTCGAATGTCAGAGAGTGCCGAGGTGGAGCAAAAATTGAGTGAGCTGCAGCGGCTGGTTGATGGACGCAAAGTGCTGTACCAAGAGCTGCTGGTTCGGTTTGAAAAGGCTCAGGTAACTGAGCAGTTAGGCCGCTTTGAGGCACCTCAAAAGATTCAGGTGATCGACCGCCCCAATCTCCCTAAATCCAGCATCAATCGCCCTTGGTGGCTCAGTGCCCTGTTGGGGTTCTTTGGTGGGATTGGGCTTGGGGTAATGGCGGTCTCCATCAGCTTCATATTAGACAGACGTGTGCACAGTGCTGAGCAGTTGCGACAGCTGCTGCCGCAGCATCTGGTTATCGAGTTAAAGGAGAGGTAGATGATCCATAAACCGGTATTGGTGCAACTGGTGCAGCATCTTCGAGTCGGGGGGCTGGAAACCATGGCCTTGACCCTAGCTCAGCAGCTTAGTGCGCAATTTGACGTTCACCTGGTCTCCCTTGAGGGCGATGAAGATAGCCTAAGGGCTAACTGGTCCAAGCTTGAGCTGTTTCCCAAGGTGCATGGATTGAGTAAGCCTGAAGGCGTGAGTGTGTCTACCATCTCAAACCTTCGCAATTATTTGGTAACACATCGGGCTCGCTACCTTCATAGCCATCACCTTGGACCTCTGCTCTACGGCGGCGCCGCGTGCGTTGGGCTAAAGGTTGGCCATCTGCATACCCATCATGACGGCTGGAGCCTTGAGAGAGGCAATCAAGCCAAACTGACTCGGTGGGCCGTCAATCTGTTCAACCCAGTGAGTGTGGCCGATGCTGACAGCGTGGCCGAGCAGTGCCAACGTATGGGCGTTAGGGTAGATGAGGTGATTGCCAATGGCGTCGATCTCAGCCACTTCCGATTCGGAGACAAGCTGTTGGCCCGTGACGCGCTGGCCTTGCCTCTTGATGCCAAGATACTTGGCTGCGTTTGTCGACTGGAGTCGGTGAAAGCCATCGACCATCTAATACAGGCATTGGCTGAGTTGCCCGGCAACGTTCATCTGGCGCTGGCCGGAGGTGGCAGCCAACGGCGGGGGCTTGAACAGATGGTGCAACAGCTTGGTCTGGAACAGAGGGTGCACTTTCTCGGTCATATCGATGACCCAAGCTTGGTGTATCACGCTCTGGATCTGTTTTGTTTAGTCAGCCACAACGAAGGGGCACCGATGAGCCTTATCGAAGCCCAAGCTTGTGGGGTTCGCTGCATGGTCAATGACGTAGGCCATTGCCGCTCACTGCTGCATCCCACTCAAGGGGTGCTGCTAGCCAATAATCAGCCAAGAACCATCGCCCAAGGGGTTATCTCGGCATTTTTAGAGCCCGCCAAGGTATCGGTGATGGCTCAGCAACTGCGCAGCTTTGCCATCGAAGTTGGTGATGGCGAACGGATGGCAAATCGTTATCGTCTCTACCTTCAGGGGAATGCATCATGATCTGGATACTGTTTGTCGCATTAACGGCTGTGCTGCTACTGCACTTTGTGGTTCATCCCCTGTGGATGGGGCGGTTAGCGGTGCAATCAAGTGCTTTGGCACCGGAGCGCCCTAACCAACGCCGGCCTGAGCCTTGGCGTAAGCGCCACACCATTGAGGTGATGATTCCCTGTTTTAATGAGGCTCGTGCCCTGGGGTTCAAACTCAATAATCTATTGAAGACAGAGTATTGCCCAAAGCACCTAACCGTCAGTGTGCTTCTTGATGGTTGCGATGATGACAGCCCTAAGGTCGCCGCTGATTTTCGCCGACGTTTTGCTCAGCGAGGCATCCGTTTTCAGGTGTTTAATCACCAGCAAAACCGGGGCAAGATTCACCGCCTTAACCAGCACATTGCCCGGGCCAAAAAGCGTGCACAGCTGGTGGTGTTATCAGACTGTTCGGCTTTGTTGTCCCACGATGCTCTTGATCATGTTGATTACGCCTTCGACGATCCCAACCTTGGGGGACTGTGTGGTCACTATTTTCATGGCACCGATGTGCGCCTTAAGCCTCACTGGCAAAGATTGAATAAAAACCGCATGGGCGAGTCCGCCCTTGGGGCGGTTATCGGTGGCACTGGCGCGGCGATGGCGCTAAGAAGCTGCTGGACCCAGGCTCTTGATAGCAACTGCATTAATGATGACTTTGAACTGTTAATGGCGATGACGCGTAAGGGTAAGCGTACCGCCTATGAGGACCGATTTAAGGCTATCGACATGGCGCCTCGCTCCGCCGAACGCATCTTTAATCAGCGGCTGCGGATTGCCGCCGGTAATGTGCTGCAGCTGCCCACTCTGTTTGCTTGTTTGCCCAAGTTAGGTGTTCAGGCAGCCGCGGCCGCACTCATGGGCAAAGGGCTGCGGGCCTTTGTACCCATGCTTCTGCCGCTTTGGGCCATCAGCTTTGTGATGTTGATTGAATCTTTGTCTGCTGGGCTTGGCATGACCCTAGTCATCGTCGGACTGACGGCGGCACTGCTTTCTTTGGCCATGGCCAAAGGCAAACTGCCTTGGCTGAACTGGGTCAAAGCGCTGGCCGGTGCCTGCATAGGCTCAGCGTTACAGATGCTGGGGGTTAAAGTGTTGTGGCGTCGGCAATGGATGAACTACAAACCCAAGGCCGTTGCCGCCATCAAGAGAGGACTGGATCTGAGTTTAGCGGCTATTGGCTTGGCTCTGGTGCTGCCCCTGTTTCCCTTTATTGCGTTGGCCATTGTGCTGGATTCAAAAGGCGGGGTGTTTTACAAGCAGCTTCGTGTTGGAGCCCGGCACAGCGATCGAACCGAGCTTATCTACGTGGTGAAGTTTCGCACCATGAGCAGTGACGCGGAGAAAAGTGGCGCCCAATGGGCTAAAGCTGGAGACTGCCGCGTGACTCGTGTGGGCCGGTTTTTGCGAAATACCCGATTGGATGAACTGCCTCAACTGTTTCAAGTTTTAACTGGCCAGATGTCGTTGGTTGGCCCGCGTCCTGAACGTCCTCAGTTTTGCGGCGAGCTTGAGCAATCCTTGCCATTTTATCTTGAGCGCACCTATGAGCTCAAGCCTGGCCTGACCGGCTTGGCTCAGGTACACCAAAGTGGTGACACCTGCTTGGAGGACGTGAAGAATAAGTTGATGTACGACCACGCCTATGCAGCCAGCCTCACCGGTATTGGCAGTTATCTGGCAATGGAAGCGCAAATACTGTTTAAAACCGTCTATGTGGTGATCGCAGCGAAGGGGCACTGAACCAGTCTTGCAGTGACAACGTAAAAGAGAGCGCTTACTGAATTTCCCTCATAGGTTCTCTCTTCTGCGTTTGTTCATCGCGCTGTTTTGAGAGTCCAGGGTTCTCCTATGAGTGGTGGTGAGCAATTGGACACTGGACTCTCGTTTCTTTTTCCCGTCAGACATCGAATTTGAGTGAAACACGATCCCTCTAGTTAGCGCTCCACGTCACCGGCAGTCATCGCAGGGATGTGGTTGGCCAATCCCACCAGATAGCGTTCAATGGTCGGGTGGTCTTTGTCATCTTGCTCGCGCATCAGCCACTGTTGCTCCACCTTAAGGTCGGTATAGCTGCCATCTTTAAATTCGCCGCGCCAACGAACGAAAAACTGGGCGAGGTACTTACCGTTGGTTAGATACTCCACCCGAATTTTCTCAATCTCGTGATCGTCTGACACCAGCTTGCCATGAATCCAGCGATGCCAAGTCTTAAATTCCTCTCGAGAGCGTATCTGATAATCGGGAAAATCCACGTAGACCGCCTCATCCACTAAATCATGAAAGGCTTCTGCGTCGATATGCACATTGCTACAGGTAGCTCGCCCATACATGGAAAAGATTTTGTAAACGTAACTCTTAATGTCGTTTTTGGTAAATTTGTGGCTCCGAAATGCCTGCATTAGGCCTTGATATTCAAGGGTTGGGCTGTCGTTATTCATGGTTAGATTCCATTAAGTCGAACACTTGGGCTTCAAAGGTTTTCATCTCAACCCAATCAAACCACGGCCGAGCTTGTTTCAGGTGCTGTTGCATATGGCTGCTGGCCAAGTGTGCATTGAGTAGAGCCTGAGATTGCCACTGCTCATACAGAAACAGGGTGAGTGGTTCATCGACGCTGATGTTTTGCTGGTAGCTGATGCAGCCCTGCTCTTGACGCACAATCGCTGAAAGCTCAGCCATATGGTCAAGAAAGGTTTGTTTGAACTGCGGTTTCACTTTTCCGGCAACGGGAAAGCGAGTGTATGAACACGCACAGCAACTTAACGAGTTAGTGAGAAATGTGGCCGCCATTACCGAAGAGAAAACCGACAGCTTGTCAGGTACTTTGAGAATTACCAGTGCGGTTTATATTGGTCGAAAGTTCGTGTTTCCTGCGGTGGAAGCGCTGTGCGACCGGTATCCGAATCTTACCGTTGATCTGCAGTTAAGCGATGCCCATGTGGACATCATCAAAGAACGATTTGATCTGGCTTTTCGGATTTGGAAGCCAAAAGATGTGGATCTTATTGGGCAAAACCTACTGGATGTGCAGTTTATCATCGCCGCTGCGCCGTCATTCATCGAAAAATATGGTACGCCGGACAGCATTGAAGCGCTGCAATCTCTCCCTGCCATTGCATACAGCCGCAAAGGGCACACCAATAAATCCTTTAACTACCCAGATGAAGCAGGCAAATGCCGCAGTTTTTCCCTCAATGCCAATCTAGTGATCAATGACGCGGAACAGTTGAGCCAGAGTGTGGCTCGAGGAGAGCGCTACTTTGTGCCCACCAACTTCATGGCAGCTGAGGCGATCCGACAAGGACAATTGATACAGCTGCTACCCAATCTTAAGATTTCGGTTCAGGAGTCGGTGTACGCGGTGTACCCCAATCGCGCACTGCCAAAGGCGGCTAGGATGCTGATTCAGGAGGTTAAGCAGTCTCTGTCGGCTTGTCATATGAGCGTGTAGCGATTTGCAAACTGCTATACCAGAATGCAAATTTTGGTGTGTTGATGATTCTATGTGTCTGAATAATAAGTCAATAATTGGTTTGGCATAACACTTGCTATTTCTGGATGCACTGTTAAGACCTTTCGTCTTTCACCAAGGAGCAGACCATGAGCATTCCATTAGAGCAGTCTTTAACGCCAACCCGCATAGAGGCACCCGCTTATTTTGACGTGGAATCCGTTGCGGCCATTAAGGATCAGTTTGATGAGCTGTTGACTCAGCCAAGCCACAAACAGAGTTGTGCCATCGAGGTGGATCTCGGTCATACCGAGTTCATCGACTCCTCTGGGATCGGCGCCATCATCTACCTATTTAAGCGATTGCGTCGTCAGGAGCGTCAGCTGCAACTGGCCAAGGTTCATGGTCAGCCAAAACGCATTTTAACCATGTTGAAAGTGGATAAAGCGATCCCCTTCGTTGAGTCGGGGGAGAGCGCATGAAACTGTCTGTCCTTGCCATCAGCGGTTTACTGCCTCTGCTATCTGGCTGCGTACAGTGGCCAGATGAGGGGCAGGGCGGCATGGCTCATGAAGACACGCCGTGGGACAGCTACCTAATGTCACAGGCGTTTCTTGCTGAGCATCAAGCGCTGCGCCAACGGGTGGCGGAATCCCAGCAACAGATTGAACTGCTTCGCCTTCGTGGTGCCATCGCTTGTCTGCCTGAGCGCCACTATCAAGCTTCGATGTTACTGGATCAGGTTCGAGGTGAACTGGCTGAAGGTCTGTATGCCGATGCCAACGAGTGCCTGTTGCTGCTTGAAGAGCAGTTGTATCGTCTGGGTGTTCGTTTAAATCATCTGATCCAGCATCAGGCTTGTGGCGCCGTAAAGTACTGGTCGGTGGCGCAGCAAGCGCAGCCGAGTCAGCCTCAGGCCGACACCTTTCCATCACCATTGCTGCTGGAAGGGTTGCTGGAATCGGAGCAGTTTGCCACCGACAAGGCAGAGTTGCTGCCGGAGTTTCAGCATCGTTTGATGCGACTGGCCAAGGCGTTAGCAGATCAGCCTCAACTGCAGCTAACCATCATGGGTCATACCGACAGCCGCGGAAGCGATGCGTATAACCTGTCACTGGCACAAAGCCGAGCGGTGGCGGTAAAAACCGCTTTGATCGCATTTGGGGCGTCGCCGGAACAGCTGATAGTTAGCAGCCTTGGTGAAGCCATGCCTATTGGTGATAACGCCAGTGCCACTGGTCAACTGGCAAACCGACGGGTCAGCTTTAAGGTTGTGTCCATTGATGCCGGTTCCGAGACGACTGCTGCGGTAACGCCGTTGCCACAGCCCAGTCGCGAAGATACTCAGATGTTTCTTCCAGCACTGCCGCTGAAACAGTGGCCCAATGAGCTAAGGAGATAATCATGCCGGTTTTGTTGCTCCTCGTATCGCTATTGTTCTCTGGATTTGCTCTAGCTGAAGAGGAGCGTCGGCTGCAACCCGGTGACGCCATCACCATCGTTATGCCTGGTGAGCGCGCGTTTGATAAACCCTTTACCTTAGATACCGAGGGTAAGATCCGTTTGCCTGAATTGGGCCGAGTCAGTTTAAAAGGCAAAACTCTGCCCGAGGCCAAAACCGCACTGAAACTGGCGCTGTCTACGGTATATCTGTCGCTGGAGCAGTTCGACCTTGAACTGGCCGAGCGGCAGCTGCTGATTCGAGTGTTGGGCTACGTTAATGCGCCTGGGGAGGTGTTGCTGCCAGCCGATGCCAATGTGCAGATGGCCATTGAGGCTGCCGGAGGCTTGCGCCCTGGGGCTCAATTAGACCGGTTGCAGGTGCAGCGCCGTCAAGGGATAGAGTTTTTTGACTATAAGGCTTATCTGGACAGCGGTGATGAATCGAGCCTGCCGCGTTTGCAGAGTGAAGATCAGCTGTTTGTGCCGGCGTCTCCCTTGACAGGCAATGTCGAAGTGAATTTTGATGCCCGGTCTCTGATATCCGGAGGGGACGCTGGCGATGAAGAGCAGGCGATCACTCTGTTCGGTGAAGTGAGAAATCCCGGCAGCTTTAGCCTTAAAGAGCCGCTTTCGGTGGTAGATGCCCTCATGCGCGCCGATGGTGTAACCCGTTATGCGGATGTTAGCCACATTCGAGTGATCACCGATAATGTGCCTTACTTATTTGATCTCAAAGCCTATTTGGACAGCGGTGACACCAACACTTTACCTGCGGTAAAGGCGGGTACCCTTATCTATGTGCCGATTCAGGTAGAGGTGGTGTCGAAAACCAAGCGTACCGTTTACGTAATGGGTGAGGTTCAAGCGCCGGGAGCTTATGAAACCGGCGACCAAGTGACGTTCTTGGATCTGCTGGCCAACGCTGGCGGCCCAACTCGATTTGCGGAAACCCGTAATATTCGATTGCTACGTCAAGATCAGGAGGTGGTGGAGGTCAATCTAAGCGCCTACACCGAAAGTCAGAATGCGGCACCGTTGCCTGATATTTTGCCCGGCGATGTGATCTTCGTGCCGGAGAAAACCGACGTGAATGAGAAATCCTGGCTTAAGATCCCCAACGACCGGGCAGTTAAGATCATCGGTGCCATGAAAAAGCCGGGCCGTTATGAGTGGGATGATGGCATGTCATTTCTGGATCTGTTCGCTCACGCTGGTGGGCCAGAGCAGCATGCCAATTTGGCGGAGATTGAGATAGTCAAAGAGGACGGCAGCAAAACCGTTTTCGACCTCGATAAATTCATCAAACAGGGGGGCGCATTTGCTAGCCTGCCAGTGTTGGTAGCGGGTGATACCGTGGTGGTTAATGAGCTGCCTTGGGATCCTACGGACAACAAATCCTCTTGGGTTCGCCAAAGCCCTGAGAGTTCCATCTATATCTTTGGTCAGGTGGGCGCGCCGGGGCGCTATGCCTTTAACAATCAGTTGGGCTTCTTAGACATTCTCGCCGCGGCAGATGGCCCAACGGATAAAGCCGATCTGGGCCAGATCCGCATCACCCATCGTGATGGTGAGCAGGCCCGAGTGACTCAGCTTAATTTAGCCCGTTACTTTGAAACTGGCGATGAGAGCGTACTGCCTGTGGTGAAACCTGGCGATACCATCTTTCTGCCTCAGCGGGAGCGCCAATGGCTAGAAAAGCCGTCGAATCAGGTCGTTCGCATCATGGGCGCGGTACAAAAGCCGGGACGTTATAGCTTCGATGGCTCGATGAATCTGCTGGATCTGCTGGCGGAGGCGGGCGGGCCAACGGACAACGCCTACATTGAAAAGATCATTGTGGTTCAGCACAGCTGCTGCTCTGCTCAGGCGCGGGTGTTTGATCTGCAAGCGTTTGTCACTGACCCCAATTACGCCTCCATTCCTCTGGTTCGCCCAGGAGATACCGTATACCTGCCTAATGAAGATCAGTCTAACTGGCATGTGTTCATCAATGGCGTTCGCGACGCGCTGAGCATCGTCGCTCTGTTTGCCTTGGGAGCGGCCATATGAGTAAGCGTGGGTTGACCAAAACGGACGATAAAGTGTTAGCGGCCATCAGCCTTGCCATGGAGCAAAACCAATTGGCGCAAGTGGCGGTGGTTGCCTTGTCCGATGCTAAGGCGTCTTCCAATTTGTGCCGCCGACTGGCAAGCCGATTTCAGCGGGCTAACCGTGAAGCCTTATTGGTAGAAACCCTAGTGGACTGTCACGGAGGGCAGCAGTGGCACTTTGATGACATCTCTTGTCACCAAGCCATTGAGGAACATAGTAGTTTTGATCGTCTGCCCAGTTGCAGCCATCAGCAGCACCCCGTTACTCGTGAAGATCTGGAGCACGCATTGCTGCGGCTTCATCAAGAATACCCAGTTATTGTTGGGGATGTGGGCACCTTGCAATCGCCAGACGCAGAAGCCTTTATCGCTGGTTTTGGCGCCGTGGTACTGGTGGTTTCCGCAGGCGTCGATGAGGAGCACAGCGTTAATGAGGCGATGCAGATGTTCCGCTGTTTCGAGCTGCCGGTGTTGGCGGTGGTGATGGAGCACGGCAGCAACCCCCGTCTTGGAAAACAGTTGGCGGGCTCCCTTCGGCGTCGTAGCTGGGCAAAAAAATTGGCGGATTGGTGTGAAAATTGTAATTGGATGAATGGATTACGTAGCAGTCTTGGATAAATTTTCTATACTAGGGTAAGTGGAAAATTTTGGGGGAGACGCGCATGGATGCGAAAGCCACTCAGGTGCTTCTGGTTGAAGACACCGAATCGATCGCTCGGGTTTATCAGGGCTACCTAGCCAGCCAAGGACTTAATTTTACCCACGTTTCAACCCTTGCTGCGGCTCAAGAAGCGCTGCAGCGAAAGCTGCCTTCTCTTATTCTCCTTGATCTCAACTTACCGGATTCCAACGGTCTCGAGTTGCTCAGGCAGCTTCATGACAGCGGCTGCTCCGTGCCCGTAATCGTGATCACCGGCCATGGCTCTGTGGATACCGCCGTGGAAGCGATGCGCCTTGGCGCTTATGACTTTGTTTCTAAGCCCGTTGAAGCAAGACGATTACAGGTGTCGGTGGCCAATGCCCTTAAGTATTACGCGTTGAACCTTAGGGTCAACGCCATTGAGACTGAGCAAAACCGCAACCATTTTCATGGTTTTATTGGCGCATCGAGTGGCATGCAAGCGGTGTATCAGATGATTGAACGCAGTGCCGACAGTCGCGCCACGGTGTTTATTCTTGGGGAGAGTGGCACCGGTAAAGAGGTGTGTGCCGAAGCCCTTCATCGTGCCAGTAAGCGGGCGGAGCAGCCGTTTGTGCCGCTAAATTGCGCTGCCATTCCCAAAGAGCTGATTGAAAGCGAGCTGTTTGGCCACAAAAAAGGCGCGTTTACTGGTGCACAAAAAGATCGGACCGGCGCGGTGATGGCCGCCGATGGTGGTACGTTATTTTTGGATGAGATCTGTGAGATGGAGATCGATCTGCAGGCGAAATTACTGCGATTTTTGCAATCGGGAACCATTCAGCCTGTGGGCAGTGACCAACTGGTGGGTGTGAATGTTCGCGTGGTGTGCGCCAGTAATAAGGAGCCATGGAAGCAGGTGGAGGCGGGGCTACTCCGAGAAGATCTGTACTACCGATTACACGTGGTGCCCATTAATTTGCCACCCCTTCGTCAGCGAGGTAATGACGTCTTGCTGCTGGCGAAACGCTTCCTGCAAGAGTATGGCCTAGAGGAGGGCAAAGCCTTTGCGGGCTTTAGTCGTCAGTCGGAGTGGGCGTTAACCACCTACGCTTGGCCGGGAAATGTGCGTCAATTGCAAAACGTGATCCGCCAAATAGCGGTGATGCATCCAGGGGGAAAAGTGGCCTTGGAAGATCTGCCAGCTCCGGTCAATCAGGTAGCTGACGTGGCACAAAAAGAATCAGAAGACGGCGCACCAAAACAGTTTGATTGGAGCAAGGACACCATCGAAGTAGGCCAGGTGGCAACGATTGAGTCGCCCTCGCTGACCTCTCTGGCGGATATTGAGCGTCACGCCATTGAGCAGGCCATTGAGCAGTGTGATGGCAATATCACTCAAGCGGCAGGTATGTTGGAAGTGAGCCCCTCTACCATCTATAGAAAGATGCAGGCTTGGCAGCAGATAGACTGATCTGATAGGCCTGCTGGCATAGGGCAGTGGTTTCCTGCCCTAGCCAGTGGGTTTCGATTCGCGCCCGGGCGTTGTGTGACAGTTTAACTCGATGCTGATAAGGTTGAGCGCAGTAATGTGCTATTGCGCTGGCCAACAGATCCTCCTCTTGCTCATCAACCAGAGCCCCAACTTGGTCATCGATAAGTCGGCTAAGATCCCCCACATTAAATGCCACTACGGCAACACCGGCGGCCATCGCTTCTAAGGCGACCAGAGGCAGTCCCTCGTATCGGGAGGGAATAACTAAAAGATCCAGAGCGGCGAGGCGTTCACGTAAGTTGGTTACATGACCGTGATCGTTGATGTTACTGCCAGTCAGGCAGTGTTTGAGCTCACCATCACCAAAGCTGTGCCAGCGGTGCATGGGAAGCGTCGAGCTCAAGCGGCAGAAGCGGTCAAAGCCTTTGTCGTAACAATATCGCCCGGCAAAGCCTATGTGTAATTGGTTGCGATTGGGCGTGTTGTGAACTTGGGCCGGATTGACAAAGTTCTTGATGATACGGCAGCGCTGCTTCAGCCTCGCCGCAATGGGGCGCGATACCGCGAGGTTAATACTTAGGGGGCTTAACAGCGTATCGAGCTGATTGTATGCCCAAATTCGCCCCTTGCCGGTTTCGCCTGCATGATGGGTGCTGATGACGGGCTTGTGACCAAGGGCAGCCAGTCGGCACAATATTCCCGCTTTGTAGCCGTGGCTATGGAGCAGATGCGTTTGGTTTAGAGATTTTAGACGCTGCCATTTATGCAAAATGCTTCCAGAGAGTTCAAAAAAGGGAATTTTTTGCAACTTGAGTTGAATTTTGAAACTAGACTTGGGGTAACAGCCTAAAATCATGACAGAAACTTGCCAGCTTTCGGCGACGAGTTTGTGGTAAAGCTGGCAGATGTGAGCCTCAATGCCACCAAAGTCTTTGCCATCAACCACAAGTACTAGGGGGATTTTAGTCATGAAGCTTCTCCTATTGGCGACGTCGTCTCAAAGGGGGTTAGGCTGCGAACCCTATTTAGAAACAATGCAAACCAGATGCCAGATCAACGGATTTGAGAAGGAGTCGAGATGGCCGTAATACTGAACGAAACCTGTATCGATAATTTGGCTGCCGATGCGGGTGAAGATCTGTTGGGTGAACTGATCACCGTGTTCATCGATGAGATGGAGCATCGTCAAGAGCAGGTTCGAGAAGCGAATGTGATGGGGCAATATCAGGAATTGGCGCACAGCATCAAAGGCTCTGCGCTTACCTTTGGTGCCGATGCCTTAGCGGAAATTGCCAAAGAGATTGAGCATCGCTCTAAAGATCAGGATCAAGAGGTTACGGCCAAATTGCCGGAGCTGGAACTGTGCCTGAAACAGACTCGTGAGCAGTACCAAAATTATCTGAATAAACTTCCCTAGGCGGTCTAAAACCTCATCTCCTGGCGGCTCCACGGTGAGCCGCTTTTTGCGTTACCTACAATGACAATTATCCCAAATTGACCCGGGCCATGGCCTTATGGCGTTACATGCGCTTTCGATTGCTTAACCTTTGGGCAAACGGGTAAACTGGATTGGACATTACTTAATTAGATAGCTGATTAAATTCAAAAAATTCGCGAGCATCTTCAAATATCAAGGATAGATAAATGAGCTTGTTTAACCAAAGCGTTCCCAGTCGTTATGGCAACGTGGGGGTAGAGCACCTTGCTGGCCTAGTCAGGCGGCAATTGTGGATACAGATCTTGATTGCTCTGGTGCTTGGGGTCAGTTTTGGCAGCTGGCTGTCACCGGAGGGCGGTCAAGGGGTCAGCAGCGAGGTGGCCTACACCGTTGCTGAGTGGGTAAAGCTACCGGGCACGGTGTTTTTGAATATGATCCAGATGGTGGTGATTCCTTTGGTGATCAGCTCCATCATGTTGGGCGTGGGCGGCGGAGAGGATCGCACCAAAGTTCGCTCCATTGGATTGAGAATCGTTCCCTATTTTGTGTTGACCACCACCCTTGCGGTCAGCATTGGCATTGGTTTGGCACTGTTGGTACAGCCTGGCGGCTATGTGGATATCGACAGTCTGATGGCCCATTCTGATTTAGCTAAGCCGGTTACCGTTGCGGTGGCCAGCGACATCTCGATTCCTCAACAGATCTCAAGCCTCATCCCGACCAATGTGACCCGTGCCATATATGAACAGAGTATGTTGCAACTGGTGATCTTTTCTATTTTCATGGGGCTGGCGATGGCCAGTGTTGACGCCAAGCAGGTGGGAGCACTGCGCTCCATGGTTGAAGGGGTTCAAGAGATCTCCATGAAGGTGGTGGGCTGGGCGATGTTGTTGGCACCCTATGCGGTGTTTGGTCTGCTGACCGACATCAGCATTCGTGTCGGCCTTAAGGTGTTGCTGGGGATGTCTGTCTACGTGGGAACGGTGCTGTTGGGTTTATTCTGCCTTTATTTAACATACTTGGTTCTTGTTAGTCTGTTGGCGCGCCGACCGGTAGGACCGTTTGCCAAGGCCGCGCGCTCAGCGCAGCTACTGGCGTTTTCCACCTCAAGCTCGGCTGCGGTGATGCCGCTGTCACTGCAGACGGTGCAAAATGAGTTGAAGGTGGATGAGGAAACGGCCAAGTTTGTGATTCCCTTAGGTGCCACCGTGAATATGGATGGCACCGCTCTGTACCAAGTCATTGCTGCGCTGTTCTTAGCGCAGATCTTCGCCATTGATCTCAGCTTTACTCAGATTATCCTACTGGCCGTCACCACAGTCGGGGCTTCCATCGGTTCGCCATCCACTCCCGGTGTGGGCATTGTCATTCTGGCGACGGTATTAAATAGCGTCGGCATCCCCGCAGAGGGGATCGCATTGATTCTTGGGGTTGATAGAATTTTGGACATGTGTCGCACCTCAGTAAATGTCACCGGCGATCTGGTGGCCTGCACTGTGATGCAGAGATGGACCGCAGGCAGTGATAATTAAGTTCTTGTGACGTTGTTGGCCCAGTGAATAATGGTGCGACTTAAGTTATCCAAATGATGGTATGGGGTCTGTGGTTCGGTTAGAGGGGTGAGAATCTGAGAGCTTGAGATGCGCTCATGGTCGCCGTGAGCGAGCACGGTGGTGATGGTGACACCGGTTTGACTTTCGATGAACTGCTTTTGCTGCTCAAGTGTTAGGGCGCCAATTGGACTGGACTCCTTGGCAAGGTTAGCTATCCATAACACCGGAATTTTACATTCCACGATGGTACTGGCGATCTCTGGTACCAACAGCGATGGCATTACGCTGGTCATAATGCTTCCAGGACCAATCAGCACACAATCGGCCTCGCTGAGTTCCTTTAAGGCACTTTCGCAGGCGGGAACCTGCGGCGTCAGGCTAAGTTTTAATGGCAATTTTGGCGCGCTATCAATGGCGGTTTCTCCGGTGATGGTGTCACCGGAAGCATAATGAGCCTTTAGATGCACCGCTTGATCGGACATCGGCAGCAACGACTGTTCCACGCCAAGTAATCTAGACAATAGCTCAATGGCGTCACTTGGAGTGACACACAGGTTATCGAGTGCCAACAGCATGAGATTGCCAAGGTTGTGGCCGGCCATGGGGGAGTTCTCTTCAAATCGATAATCTAAAAGCAATTTCCCAAGATGATTGTCATCCACTAAGTGGCTTAAGCAGTTCCTGATGTCGCCAAATGCGATGCCGCCAAACTCCTGTCGTAGCTTTCCTGTCGAGCCACCGTTATCGGTGGTGGCAACAATGGCACTCACCTGTTGTGTGGATTCACTGAGAGAGGACAGAACTCGGCTTAATCCATGCCCGCCACCAATGGCAACGATCTTGTTATTCAAGTGTGCACTTCCTATGCGTAATTGGTTGAATAAAGCGTCGTTTTTGCTTTACTTCAAAATTATAGCCTCATATTAGCAAGCAGAGCTTGCTCAATCGAGTGTGGTTTGTTTTAATGCGCGGCGTCCCACAGCGTTGGACAACAATTTGAGGCGCCTTGGCAGAGTGGCTATGCAGCGGATTGCAAATCCGTGGACCTCGGTTCGACTCCGGGAGGCGCCTCCACTTTTTAGACAAAACCACCTTTTAGGGTGGTTTTGTTGTTTTTGCGTTCTGCATACAGAGATGGCTGGGCTTAAGGATTGCAAATCCGTGTCCACATCTTGGGGTCATCGACTTCGGGAGCGCCTCCACTTTTTAGAAAAAACCACCTTTTAGGGTGGTTTTGTTGTTTTTGTAGTCCGCATACAGAGATGGGGGGGCTTAAGGATAGTAAATCCGTGTTCACATCTCGGGGTCATCGACTCCGGGAGCGCCTCCACTTTTTAGACAAAACCACCTTTTAGGGTGGTTTTGTTGTTTTTGCGTTCTGCATACAAAGATGGGTGGGTTTAAGGATTGCAAATCCGTGTCCACATCTTGGGGTCATCGACTCCGGGAGCGCCTCCATTATTCTAAGTAAAACCAGCTTAACGGCGGGTTTTGTAGTTTCTACGGTCTGCATACAAAGATGGGTGGGCTTAAGGATCGCAAATCCGTGTCCACATCTCGGGGTCATCGACTTTGCGTTGCCAGCGAAGCCGTCTTTTGAGCCGGGTGGAAACGCCCCACCGAATGGCAAGGGCGTCAAAACTGGGTTAGTCAAATCGAATTTCAGGCTCCAGCTCCGTCAATCGAGCCAGAGACAGTAGGGGCAGGGACAGCTCCTCAGCAAACTGATGTCCCGCCTGAAACGCTTTTTCAATCACAATTCCCAGTCCCGCTAACTCCACATTGGCCTGTTGGCAAACGCGGTACATGCCTAAAAGGGCTTGTCCGTGAGCCAGAAAATCGTCAATGAACAACACTCGCTCCCCAGCATTCAAGTGCGACTTGTCGCAACTGAGGGTGTATTCGGTGTTCTTGGTGAAACTTTTCACCGACGTGGTGTAGAGTTCGCGGTTATCCAAAATGCTGGCGGCTTTTTTGCAGATTACCAACGGCTTATTCATTGCCAGCGCGGTAAGCGTGCCAATGGCGATGCCTCCAGCTTCAATGGTGATAATGCGGTCGATATTTGCCCCTTTGTAGTGCTCGCCGATGGTTTGAGCACACCAGTTCAGTAAGTCGACGTCCACTTGCTTGGTCAGAAATGCACTGGCATCAAGAGCCGCCGCGCTTTTTACCTGTCCTTGGGACAAAATTCGTTGTTGTAATGGATTCATGTGTGTCCCTTAAAGCATCAGTAGGTAAGCGATAAAAATGACGGATAACAGGTAGATAACCGGATGAACATCTCGGCCTTTTCCGGCCACCAATTTGGCAAAGGAGTAGGTGATAAAGCCCGCGGCCATGCCATTGGCCGGCGAAAAGCTCAGTACGGTAAAAATAATGGTAAAGAACGCAGCGATGCGACTGGCAATGTCATCCCAGTGAATTTCGCCTAGACGGCCAATCATGTAGATGCCAACTACGATCATTGCCGGTGCGACAATGGCGACGGAGAACATCGAGAAGATGGGATAAAGAAACAGCGACAGCAGAAACAGCAAGGCAACGGTTACCGCCGCCAGTCCGGTTTTGGCGCCTTGAGCACTGGCGATACCTGATTCAGAGAAACTGGTGATGGAAGTGGTACCCAGCACCGCACCGGCCATGGTGCCCCCCGCGTCGGCGACCAATGCCGAGCGCGCGTTGGGCACTTTGCCATCTTTGGTGATGATGCCCGCGTCGCGGCCAACACCAACGATGGTCGACATGCCATCAAAGAAATCGACGATGAAAAAGATCAGTACAATGAACAGCAGATCAAACAGTTTGCTGGAATCAAAAGCGCTGAAATTAAAGATCTGACCGAAGCTGGGCTCAAGACTCGGTGGTGCCGATAGCCACTGCTGGGGAAGTGGGGCAAATTGAGTGCCCAGCACCGCGTCACTGAGTAGGCTTAGCCCCATAGAGGTCATAAAGGCGATGAAGGTTGCCAGTTTGATATTGCGAACCATGCAGCCCAGCGCCACAAATAAGCTGATAAACGCGATGGCCACTTGGGGTTGGTGGATGTCCCCGAGACCGACTAGCACAAACGGGTTTGAGACTACGATGCCGGCATTTTTTAGCCCCAAAAAGGTGATAAACAGTCCAAGAGAGACGGTGATGGCCAGCTTTAAGTCTTCAGGAATGGCTTCAATTAACTGCTTTCTGAGGGAGGTTAGGGAGAACAGTAGATAAACTACGCCAGAAAGAAAGATGCCAAACAGCGCCTCGTGCCACAGCAGCGCAACGGAGCCGGAAAGTAGCATCCCCTTAAAAAAGCCATTCATGCTCATGCCCGGTGCCAGCATGACGGGATAGTTGCCAAATAGCCCCATGATTAAGGTGGCAAACGCCGCGGCGACGGCGGTTGCCGTAAAGACGGCGCCCTTGTCGATGCCGTCAATCCCGCCGAGTACCGCAGGATTTACCGCCAAGATGTAACACATGGCCAAAAAAGTAACGAATCCCGCGTAGAGTTCGGTGGTGACTGTGGTGCTTCGTTGGGTCAGTTTAAAGGTGTTGTCGAGCAGAGAACGCTCTCCCGCTCGATTCAAAAGTGTGGATAGTGCCAAGGTAATGCCTTTCGGTTAACTGTTTTCAGGGCAATTTAAAGGCGGTATCTCTAGGGTTTAGGACGGCAATCCCAAAGCTCAGAGTGTGGCGGTTGCTGCAAAATGCCTAGCAAGGTTATTGTCAATGCCAGTTAGCCACGGGATAGAAGGTGTCGACTGTAGTCACAAGATTGGGTCTTGTGGTAGAGACTTCCGGACCAGATTTCCAGAGATATACAGCGCCACTAAATTGTTGGCGCGCAGTGTACTTGGCTATTCCCATAACGCAATCCCTAGCGAGAAAAACGAGTACAAAATCACAGATTAAACAATGAATTCAGTGTTTTTATTTATGGACAGTCGTCCCGTCAATGTTCAGCGCTTCCAACAGATATTGCAGCTGAGGCAGCTGCTCAATGCCCGGAGGAAACACCACTGACAGATTTCGAACAATCGGGCTTGGCAGTGTGATGGCAGCCACTAAACCAGCGTCCAGTTGACGCAGGCAAGCCAGTTTCGACACTAAGGTAATGCCAAGACCTGCAATCACCGCGTTTATCACCGCTTCAATGGCACTGAGCTCTAAAACGATGTTGGAATGGGGCAGGTGGGGGGCCACAAAGTGATCAAATTGGTCACGACTGCCTGAGCCAGACTCCCGAAGTATCCATGGCAGCGAGGCCAATTGGTGCCAGTGAGCTTGTTGGCCTACTAAAGGGTGATCGGGGTGGGCAATGAGGATCATCTCATCTTGGCGCCAGATTCGGTGCAGCAACTCCGTGTGGATGCGATTGGTCTCCACAAAAGCCACATCCAGGTGGCGGTCATGCAGTTGCCGTTGAAGCTGCTCACTGTTTGCCAGAATCACTTCCGGTAAACTCCACGACTTTGGCCAAAGACTGGCAATGGTGCCTGGAAGCAGATAGTTACCAATGGTGGCGCTGGCACCGATACGCAGCTTGGTGTTGCCTTTGCCCTGATGAAATTGCTCCACCAGTGCCTGCTCTCGAGCCAACAGCTCTTCGGCGACAGGCAGTAACTGTCTTCCATGGCTGTTAAGCAGTAATCGCCCCTGATGTCGCTCAAACAGCGGGCGTCCCAAGTGCTGCTCGAGGTTTTTGATCCCCTGGGACAGTGCGCCCCGCGTCAACGACAGCCTGTCGGCACTGGTACCGAGATTTAGGGTGTGGGCGACGTCCATAAACATTCTGAGTTGGCGCAGTGATAATGGATTCATTTAGAAATTCTATATGCATTATTTAAAAACATTCGATTTTATTATATGGATGGTGACCCGATAATGTCGACATCAACAATAAATGCGCTTAAGTCGAGGAGCATCATCATGACGGTTTTTGCTGCCATTCAACGTATACCAACCCCCATTGCTGGTTTGGCATTGGGTATCGCTAGCTTAGGATTTTGTCTAGATGGCCGTTTTGGTTTCAGCGGCGCGCTGGCTCTAGTAACGGCGTTGATCTCGTCACTATTATTGCTTGGGCTGGTTGCTAAATTTTCCTCTAAACCCGCTTTGCTTAAAGAGGACTTAAGTCATGCGGTGGTTGGCAGTGTGTTGCCGACTTCAGCTATGGCGATGATGGTTATTGCTGCCAGTATTCACGGGCAGTGGCCTCTGGTGGCAAACGTGCTTTGGCCGGTTGCTGTGGCGCTGCACCTCATTTTTCTATCCGCCTTTGCGTACCATCGTAGCCAGCAGGCGCTGTGGATGCACATGGTGCCTAGCTGGTTTGTTCCTCCAGTTGGCATCATTGTGGCTGCGGTAACCTGTCCTGAGCCAATGTTTGCGCCAGTGGCGACTGCGCTGTTGTATTTGGGAATGGTTGCCTATGCGGTACTGCTGCCGATGATGCTGTATCGACTGATATTCCACCCAAACATCGTAGAGCCTGCTAAGCCTACCATTGCCATTATGGCCGCACCGGCAAGCCTATCTTTGGCAGGCTACCTCAACATGGTCTCTGACCCTTCCCCGCTGGTGGTGGTGGTGCTTCTTGGGATTGCGATATTGATGACTTCGGTGGTATACGTGGCGTTCTTTCATCTGCTTAAACTGCCCTTTAGCCCAGGCTATGCGGCATTCACCTTCCCAATGGTGATAGGGGCTACAGCGATGTATCAGTGTGCAGCTTTGGCTGAGCGCTGGGGGCTGGAACTGAGCAGCCAATTGCACCAGATTGGAGACATTGAATTGCTGGTAGCCACCCTGGTGGTGGGATACGTCGCCTTTCGATACGCTCACGCTTATCGCCCAAGGTTTAAAGCATCATTACAACAGGCATAATTGCCGAATGAATCAGCTCTTCTGAACTGAGCCAATAATGATGCGCAATGGTATAAAGCAGGACATCGCTTCAAACACCAACAAAAAGGCCTTGCATCTAGCAAGGCCTTAACGTTTAACTGCGAGGGACTAGAGGTGTACCTGCAGCACAGGATCTTTGCCACCAACCACCTCACCCTGATGTTTATCTAGGGCCTTCACATCTTCCATATTGGCGATAACCAGAGGGGTCAAAACGCTTTTGGCGTGCTGGCTTAAGTATTCGAGATCAAATTTAAGGATGGGATCTCCCGCAACCACTTTTTGGCCTTCTTGGGCGATGCGTTCAAAGCCATTACCCCGCAGTTCGACGGTATCGATACCAAAGTGAACAAACAGTTCAAGTCCTTGGGGAGATTCGATTGAGAAGGCGTGGTTTGAGTCGAAAATTTTACCGATGGTGCCGTCAATTGGCGCACAAATGGTGTCGCCGGTGGGATCGATGGCAACTCCGTCACCGATAATACGCTCCGAAAACACCACATCAGGGACAGTTGATAATTCAACTAATCTGCCTGAAATAGGGGACACAACCGTAACGCCTCCACTTGGCGGACTGTTTTTGATCATTCTTTGCATACGGCTAAAAAATCCCATGCTCACCTCATCTGTTCTGATTTTTGATTTGAGTGTGTCTGCAAAAATTCGCTAACTAAGTTATCCAGCTCTTGATTAGTATGGCACTTAAGTGCCTGTTCAAGCAGAGATCGACATTTGGATAGCTCAAACTTAGTAATGGCGTCGCAAATGTGCGGCAGTTGAGGAACCGGCATAGAAAGTCGGTTAATCCCTAACCCAAGCAAAATAGGTAAGGCTTTGATATCGCCTCCTAATTCGCCACATAATCCTATAGGGAGTTTATGCTGTTTTGCCACCGTTGTAATCTGTTTTAGCTGACTGAGTAAGCCTAGGTTCAGGGGCGGATAGAGTGTCATTAGCTGACTGTCCAACCGATCTGCACCGAAAAGGTATTGGTTCAAGTCGTTACTGCCAATGCTAATGAAATCGATCAGATCCGCCATATTGGCTAAGTTCCATGCGCAAGCTGGCGTTTCCACCATGATACCCAGTTGCGGTCGTGGCAGTTTGAACTGGGTTAACAATGGCTCAAGTAACTCCAGGAACCAGATCAACTCCTCCCGTTGATTCACCATGGGAAGCAGCAACTTGATGGGCGCGTTTTGGGCAACGTTTAGCAGGGCAGTTAACTGTTCTTGATACAGCTTGGGGTCACGCATGCCACTTCGAATACCACGCCAGCCCAAAGCGGGGTTAGCTTCTTCCGATTTACCCAGTTGTTTGTCACTGCCAAAATCAAACAGTCGATAGGTGATCGCTTCGGGGTGCATCGCCCGTGCGAAGGTTTGATAGGTGGTTTGCTGTCGAGCGGCATCTGGCAGAACCGACTGCCCAAGAAACAGCAGTTCGGTACGAAGCAGATCAATCTGATGCCAATGGATGTTGGACAGCGATTTGAGCTCCGCGGTGCTCGCAATATTGGCACCTAGATGAATGGCATGGCCGTCTTGGGTCAGAGCGGTCGGCGTTGGTGTGGGTAAGGCATCCGTCTTTATGCTTTCAAACAGCGCTAAATTTTCGTCGCCTGGGTTTACCACCAGCAGTTTTCGAGCGCCGCACACCAGTATAGGGCGGCCAGCTAATCCTTTAGGCTGCCAATTAGGCAGTCTTACCACAGGAATGCCAGCACCTCTAGCCAAAATGGCTAGGTGGTCTTGACTGCTGCCTTGGGCAATAACAAGCCCGGCAATGTTATCCATCGCCAGAAACTCCGAAGGCAAAACTTGCTCGGCAATGACGATGCTGTTTTCTGGAAGCGTTTCTGGGCAGCGGCTAGGGCGGTTTTGTGCCAGCGCGATGAGATTGCGACAAAGTCCTCGTAGCTCAGCGGCGCGTTTAGCCAAGTTGGGGTCATCGAGCTCTTCGATGTCGGCAACCATAGGTTCGAGGACGTTGCTGATGGCATGGGGTATCTTGCAGCGATGGCAGCGGATTTGATGTTCGAATTCTTCGATAAGATCCGGATCTTGAAGCAGCATGAGATCCGCTTCTATCAGCTCCTGACCCGTAGTATCGGCTTTCTCAAGTAGGCCTTGCCACTGTTGGCACTGGTTCTCTAACAGGGTATTGAGCTTAGAAACCTCTTGCTCGACCTGCTCTTGAGCCAGCTTACGTCGGTCCAGATACAGATGCTGAGGTGGCAAAAAGACCCCTGTACCAAGCGTCGAGCCTGGCGACAGCATCTCAATGGCATAGAGTTGTTCGGCGGATTGGTTGTTCATTGCCAGCTGGCGACCAGTTCACAGAGTTTGGCGATCGCTTGTTCAGCGCCGGGACCTTCAGCACTAAATTCGATGGTGCTGCCTTGGGTCAGATTCAAGGTTTGCAGGCGGTAGAGGCTTTTGGCACTGGCGCGTTTGCCACTGCAACTGACTAGAATGTCACCGCTGAACTCTTTGGCCTGTTTCACTAAAAGTGCCGCAGGGCGAGTGTGAATTCCGTGCTCAGCGTTGATTACAACGGATTGACGATACATGGGTTGGTACGTAGTTCAAAAAGTGAATTCAGCATAAGCGTCAACAGCAGAGCGGTCAACCTTATCCCTTGATGTGCAACAAAAACGCCGGTGATTGTGCATGCCATCTCGCAAAATCAATTGGCAAATTCGAAGCCGATTAGCCATTTGGCCTTAAAACCAAAAAGCCACCCGAAAGGGTGGCTTAATTGATATCGGTTTATCTGATTACTGCTGATTTTCAGAGTCGGTGAACACGCCTTGGAACAATACCGAGGACAGGTAACGCTCACCACTGGATGGCAGAATCACCACAATGGTTTTGTCTTTGAGCTCAGGCTGTGCTTCCAGCAGCTTGTTAACCGCTACCACTGCCGCACCAGAACTGATGCCCGCCAGAATGCCTTCCTCTTCCATCAGGCGACGTGCCATGGCAACCGCATCATCGTTGCTAACGCTAACCACTTGGTCAACCATCTCAAGGTCAAGGTTGCCTGGAATAAAGCCGGCACCGATACCTTGAATCTTGTGTGGACCAGGCTTTATCTCTTCGCCTGCTTTGGCTTGAGCGATAACGGGAGAGTCTTCTGGCTCTACGGCAACAGAGAGAATTTGCTTACCCTGTTTTAGCTTCAGGTAGCGGCTGGTACCCGTGATGGTACCACCGGTGCCAACGCCGGCAACCAATACGTCCACTTCACCATCGGTGTCTTCCCAGATCTCAGGACCTGTGGTCTGCTCGTGGATTGCTGGGTTGGCAGGGTTATCAAACTGTTGAAGCAAAACAAATTTTTCTGGATCGCTTGCTTGAATCTCTTCCGCTTTAGCCACCGCACCTTTCATGCCTTTGGCACCTTCGGTCAGCACCACTTTGGCACCAAGGGCTTTAAGCAGCTTACGACGCTCCAGACTCATGGTATCAGGCATGGTTAGGGTTAGTTGGTAACCGCGAGACGCGGCAACGAATGCCAGAGCGATACCGGTATTGCCTGAGGTGGGTTCAATGATCTCTTTGTCTTTGGTCAGGACGCCGCGCTTCTCGGCATCCCAAATCATGCTAGCGCCAATTCGGCACTTAACACTAAAGCTTGGGTTTCGGGCTTCTACCTTCGCGAGTACTTTGCCTTCGGTGACGCGATTGAGTTTGACCAGAGGGGTATTGCCAATGGTCAACGAGTTATCTTCATAAATTTTAGCCATTATCGCTGCTCCGTTGCGAGGGATTGAGGTCGGCAATTTGCCGAATCAGTGTAGACAGAATAATGGCTTAGCGCGAAGGGGGAAGGTTTTGATCGTTATCCCTTATATCCTAATGGAATAACGCCTGTGTATTTTACTTATATGGTGCCGAATGTGGTGGCAACGGTTTCATTTGTGTTAATTTTTGGGGATTATCTAAGCCTTATACTTTGCTGGTATTCGGCCCATAAGGTCACGTTATGTTAATGCGCGGAGCCTAGTACCTTTGAGCGCGACCAGATCCAAGAGATGGGCTTGTTTTACAGTTATAGCCATGTTGTCTTTACTCACGGAAGATTATGACTAATTCAACTCAACACCCTAATGCTCAGGATGCTTGCGCGCTGCAACCGGATCCCAGAAACATCATTACCCAAGATGCGTTTCAGGTATCAGAGCGCTTGCTTAACCGACCTTTGGCGTCGCCAACGCGTCGTGCATTAGCCCAATGCATCGATCTGCTCGTCGTGGTGATGTTGGTGGAACTGCCTGAATCGCTGCTATTTTCACTGGTCATTGGCTTAGCCTGGGTGCGGTTTACCAAACGAAAGCTGCGCAGCAAAATGACCAGCTTGTTGGTGGTTACGCTGTCGGTCTGGCTGGTATTGATGGCTCTGTCCGGGTTTGAAGATTACGATCAACATTCAAGCTTTCAACAGATTGAGGCTCCTGAGATTAAGGAAGCGCAGTGGGATGCTGAGCTGGAGACCCTTGAACCAATTCAGAAAGAATCCAGCCTTAAAGGCATTTGGCGTGAGTTTAGCTTTATCGGCTTGGCAAAGGGTCTGATGAGTGATCTGGGCCTTGGCCTTGGCTGGGCGTCTTTCTATTACACGGTGCTGCATGCGTGGTTTCATGGCCAAACATTGGGGAAGCGGGTAATGGGCATTCGGGTGGTGCAGTTGAGTGATGAGCCCCTATCACTTTGGGATGGGTTTGGTCGTTATGGTGGCTACAGCGCAGGCATTGCTACTGGATTGACTGGATTTTTACAGGTATTTTGGGATCCTAATCGTCAGGGGATTCATGACAAAATTGCGTCGACGGTTGTGGTTGACCTAAGAAGCCAAGCTCGAAAGCAGGCTCGACAAACAAGACGATCACTAGAGATAAGTGACGATAATAATAAGGAAATTAAGCATGATCCGAGTATTGGTCGTTGAAGACTCAAGTACCGTCACCAAAGTTCTCTCTCACCTGTTTGCCCAAGACTCATCCATTGAGGTGGACTTTGCTGCCAACTTTGCCGTTGCCAAAGCGCTGACGGAGCAGAATGAGTATTTTGCCGCGGTTTGCGATCGCTGTTTGCCCGATGCGCCTGATGGAGAGGTGATTGAGTGGACGCTCGCAAAAGGCTTGCCCACCATCGTACTGACGGCACGTATGGATGAAGAGGAGCGTTGCCGGCTCCAGGGCCTTGGGGTCGTAGACTACGTGTTTAAGGAGAACCGTTTTTCCTATCAATATGTGGTGCAGTTGGTGCAGCGGCTTCACCGAAACCAGAACTATCGCGTGCTGGTGGTGGATGATTCTCAGGTGGCCCGAAAGCAGGTCAAAGATCTGTTAGAGCGACACCTCTTTGAGGTGGTTGAGGCCGATGGTGCCGCGGCAGCCATGGTTCAGCTGGCAACCGGCGAGTTCACCCTGCTTATCACCGACTATGAGATGCCAGACACCAATGGCGTAGAGCTCATTTGTCAGGTTCGTGAGCAGCTAAAGAAAGAGACCTTGAGCATCGTTGGCCTCTCTGGCCAGGAGGAGGTGTCTGCCAAATTCATCAAATATGGTGCCAATGACTTCCTACGAAAACCCTTTTTTGCCGAGGAGTTTTACTGTCGCATCAACAGTTTGATTGAAGCCCAGGAGCTCAATCAAAAACTGTGGCAGCGCGCCAATTTGGATTACCTGACTGGGGTTGCCAATCGTCGTTATCTGATGAGCCAACTCGCAGACTTAGCCCTGCAAAGTAAAGGGCAAGGCGTTTGCCTCGCGATGCTGGACATCGACCACTTTAAATCAATCAACGATCGCTACGGTCATCAAGCGGGCGATCAGGTACTGCAAGAGGTGGCGAAAGAGCTAAAGCAGAGCCTGAAACGCTTCATTGTTGGCCGTGTTGGCGGCGAGGAGTTCGCCGTAGTGATGCCTGGATTGACCGGAGAGCAGGCGTGGCGATTGATTGAGGCGATTCGCCGAAAAATCAGCTCTATGGTGCTTAACTGTCAGGATCAGCAGATTCAAATCAGTTTCAGTGCTGGCATCTGCGAAGCCAACGATAACATTGAGATAGACGAGCTTTTTGCCAGAGCCGATGAGGTGATGTACCAAGCCAAAGAGGCGGGGCGTAACTTAGTGCTCTTAGAAGAGCCTGAAACCGCGTAGTGTTTGCAAACAGTAAGGCCCAGCAGTTGCTGGGCCCTTTTATTTCGGCTTATGGCAACTGTTTACAGCAACCAGGCGTAACTGAATTTGGCAAATACGCTACGGTTGGTTTGCGTCAGGCTATCGAGGTTGTCGTCGTCGAAACGGCCGTCGGCATAGCCTAAATAGAACACCGTTTGCGGGTTCAGTTTGTAGCCATAGAGAAGCTCTGCCTCTAAGCTCTGCTCGTCGGCATCATAACCGGGCCGAGTGTACAGGCTCAGATCCCGTTCAATGTCGGTGTAGATGGCGGTCAGTCTTAAGAAGCTGTACACGTCAAACTGCCAGCTTAGCCGCAGATCGGTGAGGTTGGCGGTAAATAGGGTGCCGCCGTCCACATCAAGCTGCTTCCACAGATGCTCGAGCTTCAGCTTTAGCTGGGAAACCGGGCGCCAATTAATGGCAGGATTGATCTCTATCGACTCGCCTAATTGATTGTTGGCAAAGTCAATTTCATCGCCTATGTCTAAGTCAACGTCGACATCTAAGTTACCGATTGGGGTGAACTCTAGAGTCAAACCGCCGTAGGTTTCATCGAACAGGGGCGCGTTGCCATCGATGGCCAGACTGTCGGCATTTTCCCGGCGTCCCCGACGCTCTCGGTCTCCCACATAAAGGTGGAAGTAGCTCTGCCACTTGCCGTTACCGGAGAAATAGATCTCCGCTTCCTGCTCGATTAGTTCACCAGCGTTGTTTTCCGTTCGGTCAACGTCACCGCTTACCCTCAGTTTGTTAAAAAAGTGGCCGGTTGGGTACCAGTTGTATCCGCCGCCAATAATGGCCTTGGCGGAGTCGACGGTATCGATAAAGCCCAGATCGGCACGAAAGTCGTCATCGGCGTGGCGATAACTGGCGAAGGCGTTCCAGTCTCGCTCTTCATGGTTTAGTCCCACCTCATAACTGATCCCTGATAGGTCATCTTTAGACTCTGCACGCAGGCGCGCTTCGCCGGAGAGACTAGCGGCGAGGTCGTCTGGATATTGAGTATCTGAGCCAATCAGCACAAAGGTGAGGTAATCCTGAGCGCTAAAATCGATGCGCCCGTCTGTGGCTAGGGTGTAGTTGTGGTAATCGCCACTGGTTCGCGCAGTGGCCAGCATGCCAATGGTGAGGTCATCGCTGTAGTTGTAACGGTAGCGGCCGGCAAAGTTCTGGCTGTCGTCGCCAAGACTGGCGAGGGAGGAGCCGAGGTTGCCGGGCATCAGGAAGTTGGTCTGCTCATCTTTGGTTTGCAGAATTCCGAAACTGTGCTTTTGACGACTGCCGCTCAGTTTAACTCCATACTCGGGCTCCGCCAGATTTCGCGTGTGGATCAACGACTCATAGGTATCAAACAGATCGGCGTTATCGAGGTAGAAAGGGCGTTTTTCTGGGAAAAACAGCGCGAACGTGGTGTTAACATCCAGTTGGCCTGAGTCCGCCTCAACCTGAGAAAAGTCTGGGTTTATGGTGGCGTTGAGTAGTGTATCCGGGGTGATGCCCCAGCGAATGTCCATGCCAACGTCGACCTCATCCTCTTTGCTCCAAGGTGACTTGTCGTTGCGGCGCTTTTCGTCTTGCCGCGCGGTGAGGGTTGGGGTGATCTGCAGCTGCTGGCTGGCTTTGAGATCCTTAAGTCCGGTTAGCGGCACCATCTGACACAAAGTACAGGCCAGGTTTCGATCCAATGGCGCAATGGAGAGGCGATGGGTTTCGCTGCGGGGATAAAAGCGCACCAGTTCGATGCCCCAAGTGGGGTTAGGATCTGTGTCATCGAAGTTCAGAATTCGCAGGGGCAGAGCCACTTCGACCTGAAAGCCACGCTCGGTAATTTTGGCGCCGGTCTGCCAGATGCCGTCCCAAGCATCACTTTCGTCTCCGGTTAGCTCGTTCTCAATGGAGTCTTCTTGCACGCCATAGGGGTTTACAAAGAACTGATAGGCCAATCTTCCTTGGCCAGAAGGGTCGAGTTTGATGCCAATCATGTCGTCGCCCCAGGCATTATCTCGGTCGGAGAGATTTGCACGAATGGCGGAAGCATCTGGGTCGCGGGCATCGAAGGCAAAATAGAGCGTATCGCCATCGGTCATGGCATAAGCAAAAGTTTTAACCGGTGCGGGGGTGTTCTCATTGGGGCTGGTTTCCACGATCAGCTCAATGGGCGTCGCCTTGGCCCACTGGGGTTCATCTAGGTTGCCATCGATGGTGAAGGCTTGATCGGTGTGGGTCAGTTGAACTTGTGGGAAAACAGGAAAGGCCAGCATTAAAGCAGGCAGCGTTGCCAAAGCAAGCTGAGAGCGGGTCATGTTGCATCCTTGTAAAAAATAACGCCGAAATTTAGGGAAACTCCGGCGTTAGATATTTGGTTATTTTAGTTTTAAGTTTTTGTTTATGAAGGGTCTATCTTACCAAGATGTTTATCAACCCACAACGCAGTGGCACCGCAGATCGCCACCGGCATCACGATTAAGTTAACAAAAGGTATCATAGCAAATGCCGCCGCAGAGGCACCAAACGCCATCGATTCCCCTTTGCGGCCGCCCAGGGCATCTCGCATGGTTCCAAAGGGAATTTTGTGGTTGTCGAAGGGGTAATCCAGATACTGAATCGCCATCATCCATGCACTGAACAAAAACCACAGCAGAGGGGCCAGAGTTTGGCCGATGCCAGGAATCATGAACAGAATCAGGAGCAATAGGGCGCGAGGAAGATAGTATTTTAGCTTTATCCATTCGCGGCCGAGAACCCGAGGTACGTCTTTGACCGTGTCCATGACGCTGTCGTCATTGCCTTTGCCGGTTAAGCGGCGCTCCACCTGATCGGCGAGCAAGCCATTAAAGGGGGCAGCAATCCAGTTCATTACCGAGCTAAAGATAAAGGAAAACACCACCAACACGCTGACCACCGCGAGAGGCCACAAAAACCAGTTAAGCCAATCTAGCCAACTGGGGATCGTTGCCATCAGCTCGTCCATCCACACGCCTAACTGGGTAAACAGCCAATAAAACGCAGCGCCAAACAGGATAAAGTTGACACTCAGAGGCAGCAAAACAAAGCGGCGCAGCCCCTTGGTTCGAATTAAATCGAAACCTTTCATAAAGTAACTGGCGCCACTGGCACCTTCAGGTAGAACGCGGCCTATCACAGACTTGCTCCAATAAAAGAGAAACTTAAGCCATTTTGCGGTGTGGATGCGGCCAGCGTCAACTTTTCGGTTGTTGCTGGCTGTTACAAAGTGGATTGGCTTTTGGTAAAGTGTCAGATTAACTAACCCTATTGAAATTGTTGAGAATTTAACCATCGGATGCGGCTAAAACAGATAAAACTTGCCGGTTTCAAATCCTTCGCCGATGCCACTAAAGTGCCATTTCCGTCGCAGATGACCGCCATTGTTGGCCCGAACGGCTGCGGAAAGTCCAACGTTATCGATGCCGTGCGTTGGGTATTAGGCGAAAGTAGCGCGAAAAACCTGCGCGGTGATGCGATGACCGATGTGATTTTCAACGGTTCTAATTCCCGGCCTGCCAGTTCGGTGGCCAGTGTTGAGCTGGTGTTTGACAACAGCAGTGGTCGCATCGCCAGTCAGTTTGCCAAGTTTAATGAGATCGCCATTAAGCGACAGGTGAGTCGAGATGGGGTGTCCAGCTATTTCCTCAATGGCAACAAATGCCGCCGTCGCGACATCACCGATATCTTTATGGGTACCGGATTGGGGCCGCGCAGTTACGCCATCATTGAGCAGGGGATGATCTCTCGCTTAATTGAATCTCGGCCGCAGGAGCTTCGCGTCTTTATTGAAGAGGCTGCGGGGATCTCCAAGTACAAAGAGCGGCGACGGGAAACAGAAAACCGCATCCGCCATACTCGAGAGAATTTGGAGCGTCTTGAAGATCTGCGTTTGGAGCTTGGCCAGCAGTTGCAACGTTTGCAGCGCCAAGCGGACGCCGCTCAGCGCTATCGAAAACACAAGGCCACGGAAGGGCAGCTTCAGAACCAACTGTTTGCACTGCGCTGGCGGCAACACAGCGACCGCATGACGCAGTTGGAGCAGCAGCTTGCGGAAAAGCAGGCTCAGCATCAACAGCATCAAGCGGCGCAGCAAGGGGATTTGACCGCCATCTTAAAGCTGGAACAACAGCAGGCGGATCTCAAAGCTGAGGTGGATGACCGGCAACAGCAGCTGTTTGGCATCAGTAACGAAGCGACTCGCATTGATCAGCAAATTCTGAACGCGAAGCAGCGCTATCAGCAGCTTCATGAGGAACTCATCAAAACTCGGCAGCAGCTCAGTGGTGATGGAGAGCGTCGGCAAACGCTGGAAGCGCAGCGAGCTCAATATCTTGAGCAGCGTGATCAGGCACTGCCTGAACTTGAGATGGCGCAAGAGGCGCTGTTTGAACTCGAACAACAGAGTGAATCCTTAACCCAGCGGCATATGGAGCAGCAGGGCGCTCATCAGCAACTGGCTGAACAGGCGCGCCGCTCCCGTACCGATTGCGAGCTACTTCAGGTGAAAAAGCAGGGGCTGGAGCGCGAGCTTGGCTCGGTGAAGGCTCGAT
The DNA here is from genome assembly GCF_005116665.1 of Ferrimonas aestuarii. GTDB lineage: Bacteria > Pseudomonadota > Gammaproteobacteria > Enterobacterales > Shewanellaceae > Ferrimonas > Ferrimonas aestuarii. Next base: position 81,739 of record NZ_SWCJ01000002.1, read on the forward strand.
TGGCTCAGTTGCAGTCGCAATTGGCTGAACATCAATTGAGTAATGACGATGAGCTTGCCCAGTTAGAGGAGCAGTTGCAGGTCACCAAGGAGCAGATTGCTGAGCTTGAGTTACTGCAGGAAACTGAGCAGGAGCAACAGCAACGGTTGCAACAGCAACTGGAGTCTCAGCAGCGACAGCTTAGCGCTGTTGACCATCAACAGAGTCAACTGACGGCGACCATCGCGGCCAATAATACCCTTTTGTCCGGCTTATCCCAGGTACTGCCCGAAGACGCCGCCACATTGCCTAAAGTGTGGCAGCAGCTTGAGGTTGTCCCCAAATGGCGACACGCGCTGGATTGGGTTCTGGGCGAGCGTTTGCAAGGGGTGATAAGTCAAGAGCCACTGCCCGGCGTGTGGCGATTTGATGATGAAATCTGCGACGAGCAAGTTCGATCATCGTCAGCAACCGCCATCAATGGTCTACCGACGCTCCAGAGTATGGTGACCACGTCGCTGAATCTGTCGCCATGGCTGCAGGGCATTCTGTGCGCTGATACTTTAGCGGAGGCTAAGGCTCTAGTTGGCAAATTAGAGGTGTGGCAATCGGTGGTAACGCTAGATGGCCATTGGCTTGGCGTGGGCTTTGCCTACCAAGTGAGTGAGCAGCAGGTTAGCGTATTATCGGTAGCGGATGAACTGGAGCGTCAACAGCAACAGCTCGCGGCATTGATGCCTCAAGGTGAACAGCTGCGTGAGGCCATTGTCGTCACCAAGAGCGCGCTTGAGCAGGTCGCGCGTCAGCTATCTCAAGGTAAAGATCAGTTAAAGCAGGCCAGCGGTCAACTGATGCAGCAACAGCTGGCCTACCAAAAGGCGGAGCAGCAGCGCTTACATCGCCAGCAAAATAAACAGCAGCTAGAGCTGCAGTACCAGGAGCTGGCAGATCAGCAGCAACTGCTGGCAGAGCAAGCGCTTGAGCTGGAACTGGAATTGGACAATGCGCTGGAGCACAGTGAAGGGCTAAGCCAGCAGGCCGAGCTCGCTCAGCAAACGCTGAGCGCGGCGGTGCAGCAGTCTGAAGCCAGCCGCCAACAGCATCAACAGCAGCAACAGCGTATTTCGCAGCTGCGAGTGGAGCTTGAACGCCTTAATGCCAACATCGAAGGCATTGAGGCGCAATTGGCGCAGCAGCAGCAAAATCTGAGCTTGTGGCAACAGCGGCTGGAGGAAGCTGAAGAGGCTCAAGCCCAGTTGACCGACCCTTTGGCCGAGTGGCAGGAGCAGCTACAGCAGCAATTGCAGATAAAATCGGACGTCGAGCAACAGGTGGCGCTGCTAAACCAGAAACTGGCGCAAGTGGAAGAACAGTTGGGGCAGATCAACGCTTCCAACCGCGGCCAAATTGCCCAGTTAAAGGCTTTAAGTGATGCCATCACCGAATTAAAGATGGAACACGAGGGCTTGCGTGTTCAAGCTCAGGGTCAACTGGATCTATTGGCGGAGAACGACGTTAACTTGCAGCAAATTCTGGCCACGCTGCCAGCGGATGCGGCACTGGCGAACTGTCAGGCTAAACTGGAGCAGGTTCGTCAGAAGATCAAACGTTTGGGTGCCATTAACCTGGCGGCCATTGAGGAGTATGAACAGCAATCCGAGCGTAAGCGCTATCTGGATGAACAGAATCACGATTTAACGGAGGCGCTGGAAACCTTAGAAGCGGCAATCCGGAAAATTGATCGCGAAACCAGACAGCGCTTTAAAGCCACCTTTGATGAGGTGAATGACGGGCTTGGGGAGCTATTCCCTAAAGTCTTTGGCGGTGGCAGCGCTTATCTGGCGCTGACGGACAACGATCTGCTGGAAACTGGGGTGACCATCATGGCTCGCCCACCAGGGAAAAAGAACGCCACCATTCATCTTCTGTCTGGTGGTGAGAAAGCATTAACGGCATTGTCACTGGTGTTTGCCATCTTCCGACTTAATCCAGCACCCTTCTGTATGTTGGATGAAGTTGATGCACCGCTGGACGATGCCAACGTTGGCCGATTCTGCCGATTGGTAAAAGAGATGTCGGAATCGGTTCAATTTATTTATATTAGTCACAATAAGGTCAGTATGGAGATGGCCGACCAACTGACAGGGGTAACGATGCACGAGCCAGGAGCGTCGCGCATTGTTGCCGTCAATGTAGAAGAAGCCGCAGCCATGGCTGAAAGTTAATTAAGGGTTCCAAGGTTCTATGGAAGATTTTCGTTATGTACTTATCGTAATTGGCGTGCTCGCCATTATTGGTTTGTTGTTGCATGGCATGTGGTCAATACGACGTCAACAACCGCGTAAAATGAAGGCCAAACCCCTTGCTGACGTTACCGTTAGCGGAGGTGGTGATTCATCAAACGTGGATAAGGACGGTTTTGATGCTGATGGCATCGGCTCAGTTCGCACCATTAAGGTGGAGCGCGAACATCATGAGCCTCAGCTTGGGGCGTCTTCAGTGCCTGCCGACGCTCAAGAGTCCAAGCAGGAGCCAAGCTTTGCGGAGCCGGTTATCTCCGAGCCACAGGTTGAGATAACACTGCGAGCAACTGAGCCGAGTCCTGAGCCAGCAGTAGCGGCTCAGGAGCCAAGTGAGTCGATGGAATCGCCTCAGATTGAGGAGACTCAGACTGTTGAAAATATTGAATCTTCGACTGCGCCAACACCTGAGCCAGTCGCCGAATCCAATGGCTCACCTGAGCCAGTTCAGCCTCAGGTCGAGACCGATCCGCTGTTTGCGCCTCGAGAGGAGCGCAGTGTCTTGGCAGAGCCTGCACCGGAAAACAAGGTGATCACCGAGCCGGTAGATGTGCTGGTACTGCACGTTGTGGCCAATGAGGGTGAGGTGCTTCATGGGGCGGAGCTGCTGCATAACTTCCTGACCCTAGGCATGAAGTTTGGCGAGATGAACATCTTCCATCGCCATCAAGATAGTGCAGGGCGCGGCCCAGTGATGTACTCGCTGGCCAACATGGTTCAGCCAGGCGTGTTTGAGCCAAATACCATGGAGCAATTTGAGACTGAGGGCGTGTCGCTGTTTATGACCTTGCCAAATCAGTGTGATGAAACCGTGGGCTTCTCCATGATGCTGGGGGCGGCGCAAGCGCTGGCTGACATGCATGGCGCTAAGCTGTTGGATGATGCCCATCAGCTCTGGAGCGAGCAGAGTAAAGACAGATACATGGGCCGAATTCAGGCATTTGAATCTTCACCAACCGCGTAACCACCGATTTTTACCCATTAAGAACCAATTAGAGAAAGGCCGCATTGTGCGGCCTCACTGTTTATGACTGAAGCCATTAAAAACCAAATCGCCGAATTAAGCCAAGCGCTTGAGCATCACAACCACCTCTATTACGTGTTAGACACGCCGTCGATTCCCGATGTGGAGTACGACCGTATGATGCGTGAGCTGCAGCAGTTGGAGCAGGCGCACCCAGAGTACCGCTCAGATAACTCACCGTCGGCCCGTGTGGGCGGCGCAGCGCTGGATAAGTTTAATCAAATCACCCACCGCGTGCCGATGTTGTCTTTGGATAATGCCATGAACGAAGAGGAGTTTATTGCCTTCTACGAACGCGTGACGACGTTGGCGGGAGACAATGAGCTGACGCTGTGTTGCGAGCCAAAGTTGGATGGATTGGCGGTAAGCCTAATGTACGAAAATGGTGAGCTGGTCAGCGCGGCCACCCGAGGTGACGGCGCCGTGGGTGAAGACATCACCCAAAATGTGCGCACCATTGCGGCCATTCCTCTGCGTCTGCAGGGGCAAGATTACCCAGACACATTGGAAGTGCGCGGAGAGGTGTTTATGCCTCTGGCGGGTTTTAACGCTTTTAACGAGCGCGCCGCGGCCAAAGGGGAGAAGACCTTTGCTAACCCCCGTAATGCGGCTGCCGGTAGCTTACGTCAGCTGGACTCAAAAATTACCGCCACTCGTCCTTTGAGTTTTTACGCTTACTCTTTAGGTGTGGTCGAAGGTGAGAAGCAGCCTCTTCCAGAAAGCCATTTTGAGCAGCTGTCACAACTAAAACTCTGGGGCCTACCGATGTCTCCCGAGGTGAAGCGCGTGACGGGACAGCAGCAGGCGATCGCCTACTTTAATGACATTCTTGCTCGTCGAAGCGAACTGCCTTATGAGATCGATGGCGTGGTGAACAAGGTGGATGCACTGCCGCTGCAACGTCAATTAGGGTTTGTGGCTCGTGCGCCGCGCTGGGCCATTGCCAGTAAGTTTCCCGCTCAAGAGGAGATTACCCTGCTTGAGGAGGTGGAGTTTCAGGTAGGTCGAACCGGTGCCATTACGCCGGTGGCACGCCTTAAACCGATATTTGTTGGTGGCGTGACGGTGTCTAATGCCACCTTGCACAACGCCGATGAGATCGCGCGCCTTGGCGTCATGGTAGGCGACAGCGTCATTATTCGCCGCGCCGGTGACGTGATTCCGCAGATCGTCTCCGTGGTCACAGAGCGTCGCCCTGATGACGCAAAATCCATCGAGTTTCCTGAGCGCTGCCCTGTGTGTGACAGTGAAATTGAACGCGTAGAAGGGGAGGCGGTTGCCCGCTGTGGTGGTGGTTTGGTGTGCCAGGCTCAGCGTAAAGAGGCCATTAAACACTTTGCATCGCGCAAAGCGCTGGATGTCGACGGCATGGGCGACAAAATTGTGGAGCAGTTGGTCGACAAAGAGCTGGTGGAAACCCCAGCAGATCTGTTTAGCCTGTCGGCATCCACTTTGACTATGTTGGAACGCATGGGCACCAAGTCAGCACAGAAATTGGTCGACGCTCTGCAAGCATCCAAAGCCACAACATTGCCAAAGTTCCTCTACTCACTGGGCATTCGCGAAGTGGGTGAAGCAACCGCCGCTAACCTAGCTCGTCACTTTACGACACTTGAGGCGGTGGCAAACGCCGACATTGACGCTCTGATCGAAGTGGATGATGTGGGGACCATTGTTGCTCAGCAGGTGCATCACTTTTTCCGACAGCCTCATAACCAGGAGGTGATTGCGGCGCTTGTGGATCCTGAGCGCGCCGGTATCCATTGGCCCGAGATCGAGGCTGTGAGCGAAGATGCCCAGCCACTGAAAGGTCAAACTTGGGTACTAACTGGAAGTTTGAGTCAGCTTAGCCGCAGTGAAGCCAAAGCGGGTCTTGAGTCTTTGGGTGCAAAGGTGAGTGGCAGTGTGTCTAAGAAAACTCACTGTGTGGTGGCTGGTGAGAAAGCGGGTTCAAAGTTGACTAAGGCGCAAGAGCTCGGCATTGAAGTCTGGGATGAAGGTAAGCTGGTGGAGTTATTAGGCCAAGACGACTAACTATCAGGTTGCTGTTGCTCGACAAATCGCACGTTTTGTTCCCCTTCAAAGACCCATGGCCCTCTAGCTGTGGGTCTTGTGCGTTTTAGTTACTACAGCACAGCGTTCGCCAAGGTTATCAATTGGTTTTGAATCTTCGGGATAAAAAAGACCGCAACCGGTTAGGGTTGCGGTTGGGAGACTCGCAGTCATCCTAGTTTGGATAGAAACTAATACATCGATGGCTGCTGCAATCCTCAGACTCGCTTCGAGGGAAGTTGTCACCTATTTGGGGAAAGTGACAGCGACCTCATTAATATACACCAATGGATAATGTATACAATCTAAAATGTGTCTTTTTTGTTAAAATCTCTACTCTTTTGTTGTTTTTGGTTTGGATTTACTGCTTGAATGGCATTTATGCAATCAACCGAAACGGCGTAAGCCACGGAGAAAACAATAATGAAAACCGTTGAGCAGTGGTTTGAGGAGTATGGTGCAAGCCATAAAAACCCGACCAATAAGAAAGTGCATTGGATCTGTGTCCCGCTCATCACCTTCAGTGTGGTGGGCATGTTATGGGCGCTCAGCCCGCTGTTGACCATGGGGCTAATGGTCGCTGCCATCCTGTTTTACCTGCGACTGTCGTTGCCGCTGGCCATTGGTATGGCACTTATTCTCACCCTAATGCTGTGGTTGGCATCGACCCTGGTGAATCCTTTTCTGGTCTCCATCGTGATATTTGTGGCGGCGTGGATAGGGCAGTTTTGGGGTCACAAAGTGGAAGGCAAAAAGCCAAGCTTTTTCAAAGATCTTCAGTTTTTGTTGATCGGACCAATTTGGCTGTTAGGCTTTGTGTTTCGAAAGCAAGGCTGGCGTTACTGATTGCGACACAGATAAGCAGTGCGCATAAAAATGGCCCAGTTGGCCATTTTTTGTTTTTGGCAGTTAGGAGTGACACATTGAGAAAAATTGCTTTGGTAGGCAGTGGTTGGTTAGGCTCAGCATTAGCAGAAAGTTGGCAGACTCAAGGGCGACCATTTTGGGTGAGCGCCCGCAGTCAAGATAAGCTGAATTTGTGGCAACAACGGGGCATCAAGGCGTGCCAGCTTAATTTAGATGGTGGCGAGATTGCTCCGGAGTGTTTTTCTGGGGTTGATACCATCGTGGTTACTGTGCCGCCGGGGCGTGGCTCAGAGGCTGGAGACTATTGCCAAAAACTCGAACCACTCGCTAAATCAGCCAAGGCGGCTGGGGTAACACGGGTGCTGTTTACTAGCGCCAGTAGCGTTTATGGCAGTGGCAAGGGAAGGGTGACAGAATCGAGTCAAGTCGACGATGGCCCAAGAGCCATGCGGTTGTTACAGATCGAGCAGATGTTCGCTCACTATTTTGGCGATGGATTTTGCTGTCTGCGACTGTCGGGGTTAGTTGGCGGCGAGCGCCATCCGGGCCGTTTTATGGCGGGGAAACTAGATGTTAATGGCGGCAGAGATCCTGTGAACCTGGTGCATCAGCGCGATGTGGTGTCCGCCATCAACGCGCTACTGGACGCCCAGCTCGAGTGTTGGAACAACGTCTATAACCTGTGCGCGCCTCACCACCCAACACGGCAACACTATTACCAATATACCGCGGAGCGATTGGCACTGGTTAAACCCGAGTTTGTTGATGCATTTGATAATCCCAGATGGGTCGATGGCAGTAAGATCACTCGCGTTTTACCGTGGCAATACCACTACAGCGACCTTTATCAACTGCCTGAGCTGATTCGATAAACGCAGCGCTGGCCACCTTCAATCAGATGCTGCTCTCTCATGACTTCATAAGGGGCGAGCAGCGCCTGAAACAGTGCCAGTTCGTTTTTACACAGTCCTTGGCACTTCATCGCCACACTGCAGATAGGGCAGTGATCTTCAATCAGCAACCAATGATCCGGCTGGATAGCTATTCGAGCCATATAACCTTCATCACTGCGAAGCTGGGCTAATTTGTGCAGCTTGGTTTCGATATTGTCGATATTGTCGAGCTTGTTAAGATAATCACTGAGCTGTAGTTGGTGTCGGTGAGCCAAAATGGCATCCAGTTGAGAGGTTCCGGCGATGGCTATGACCGACTCAATAACACTGATGGCCAACTCATTATGGCGGTCGCCGAAACTTTGATGGCCTTTGCCGGTCAAAAGCCAATGTCGGCTGGGCCGACCTTTTCCCTGTTTGATGTCGGTATGGCTAACTAGTTGTTGAGTTTCTAGCTTTTCAAGGTGTTGCCGTGCACCCATGGAGGTCATGGACAGGGCTTTGGCAAGAGGTGCAATGGGGCTTGGACCGCGCTGTTTTAGCAGTGATAACAGACGTTGTTGTGTTGAAGCCATTGCCTACCTCCAGAGTGATAATCCTATGGTAGGCTGGGAATTGTAATAGTCAAACGAATACTTTATTAACTGCCGGCTAATCCGGTGGATATGTCTTACGCCAATGGAATCTGTTTTATGAACTGGAAAACGTTGTATCTGACGGCCGTAGTACCTCTGGCTGTGGTGTGCTCTTGGACCGCCAATGCCGGTGAACGCTGGATTGAGGTGGTAGGGCAGTCTCAAGTGACCTTAAAAGCGGACCTGGTGCGAATTAGCGCGCAGGTGGATGAGATCGCGAAGCAGCCTGCTGATTCTAAGCGAGCGGTAGACGCTAAGATGGATCGGGTTCTAGCGGCGCTAAACGATAAAAATGTCGATGGCAGTACCATTGATGCAGGCTCTTTGCGTGTGATGCCGGAGTACAACTATGAGAGCCGTAACCGAGAGCTGGTTGGTTATCGAGCCAGTCGTGAGTTGTCGGTGATGGTCGCAGCCGATCAGGCCGGTGAGTGGATGGCGCGATTATTGGAGCTGGGCATCAACCAACTGGATGCGCCGGTTTACGTCGCTTCCGATTCGCAATTTCAACGAGAGCAACTGCTGACATTGGCATTTGATGATGCCATGGAGAAAGCCGAGCGTCTTGCGAAGGCCGCTGGCGATGGATTAGGTAAGGTGCTTCAGGTGGAGCCAATGTCCTACTCCTCTCCACGACCAATGATGGCCATGGAGAAGATGGCGGACTCTGGCAACTACCAGCCGAAAGGGCAACAGTTGCAGCAACAGCTTAGGCTGCGTATTGCTCTTAAGGATGATTAAATCAGCGCGGAACGAGCGTCGCTCAGCATTGATAGCAGACCGGCGCTATCCGACGAACCCATTGGGTTGGCGATCATCGATTGGCGACGGTTGTTGAGCTGATCCTGCACTTCGGCAATTTTATCTGCGGCGTCTTCTAGGTCGACACTGCCGCCATTGGCAATTTTACTCAGGCTGCCGGTGCCATTACTCTGCATTAGCTTTTGAGCGCCGTTAAGGAACTCTTTTGATTTTGCTTGGTTTAGTTCAACGAGTTGTTGCAATTCGCCATCAAATTCATTTTTATGGACGTCGGCTTTTGATTGAGCCTCCTCTTTCTTCTGTTGATAGTAGAGGTCGCTCTCTTTAGCGCGAAGTTCCAAATTGGCGGAAGCGTTGTTAATGTTCATCGGGAATCCTATGGTTCATCCTAATCAAAGATACGCAGCGTTATCTGTCCGTTGATACATTAGCAACTCTTGTGCCAGTATGAACTAGTGAAAAAAACAGTGTGCAGTAGCTTCTTCATTAGCTCTGGTTAACAGAACATTCACTTGTTTCCAGGTGCACTAACAAAACGGCAAGGGCGGACGGGCAACCGATTGCCGCCTTGAAAAATAAGAGGAATTATTGTGCTTGTTAGATTTATTACCCTGATCACTCTGCTGTTTACAGGCTTAGTTAACGGGGCTCAGTTTCAGGAAGGGGTTCACTACAAAGTGGTGAACGGTTTGAGTGAAAGCGCACCTAATGTGGTGAGAGAGTACTTCTCTTACAACTGCGGCCACTGTAAGAACTTTGACCCGGTTTTAAAGGTGATCATGGATGAAGTAGGCGATGCGGCAACTTTAGAACGTACGCCGGTTGGTTTTAACCGCACCAGTTGGCAGCTGTCCGCTAAAGGCTATTACCTATCAGAAATACTAGGCGTGACTGAGCAAACTCATGAAGCGTTTTTTCATCAGATCCATAATTTAGGTCAACCCTTTACCACGGATTCTCAGCTGCGCAACTTTTTCATAAACCACGGCATCAGCCCAATGCAATATGATGCCGCTGCCGCTGGCAGTGAACTTAAGATGGCAATCAGTAACGGCGACAGCCGCGCTAGCCTTGCGGGCCTGAAAGGGGTGCCTTCGGTTGTGGTTGGTGGAAAGTACCTGATTGTTAATCCGGGTAAGACCGTTAAAGATTACGTGGCGTTGGTAAAGTACCTGTCTACTTTGCCGTAGCGCAGACGATCACGGTGAGTAGCGGCAGTTAAGTTATAACCGTTGTCTCGATTGGTTTTATAATCCGGAATCGGCAAATGATTCCGGATTTTTTATGGGGGACTTTCTGGTAAAGGTGACCCTTTATTGTGATTTATGGAGATAAACTCCACAAAGCAACCAGCCGCATAGAAGTCTAAAAACCTGATGGCTAGCCAGCTCTATGTGCCTGACGCCGGATAGATGGTTATCACCAGATTGCCTCCAACTTGCGCTAGCTTGTTTAACTGAACGCTGTTGATGTTTGAGTGGAAATTGCTTGGTGTCGTCCCACTTTGGTAACCAAAATCAAAGTCTCTTTTGAGGGCGTTGTCCCAGATCTCTCTAGACCTACTGGATAGGACTTCAATTAACTTAACGTATTCTTCGATGATGGATTCTCTGTTGTTGACGTTAGTCTCGAAAGACCCGTAGTAAATGCCTTCAAGGTGTTCATTGCGAAGAACGCAAACTCGATTGCCCCATTTCTTGAGAATAGGCTCGATATTTACAGTGGACTCGATATCCAGATCAATATTTAGAAAACATGTTTCGTTCATAAAACCCTTTTAAAAGTAACACCAGCCATTCTCTATCTTATTTAAGGATAACGTTATTCACATGGTGTTTTAAAATCCACATGGTAATGCTCATCGTGTCGTACCCACGACCGATTTTTAGAAAATTCGATGTTATCCTTCAAATAATTCGCATACTTCGTTTTGTATAAGTTTGGTTGCAATTTAGGATCAAAAATCACTCGCCATAAATCCTGACCATGCTGTTTAGCTTGCTGGTGCAATGCGACTACATGTGCAGCCATTGCCTCGTAATCGATATACATCCCATCGTAGTGATCATTCGCATCAAACTCGACATTATAACCGAACTTGTTTAATGGGCTTGTTGGTAAATGGACCGACTTTCCGTTCTTATCTATAACAGGTGTAATGAAGTCTACCGATAGGCCATTTCTATGAGTTTTATGAGGCCTGAACCTTCCGCCATCCTCAAAACCGGTTTCTGCGTACTTATATACTTTGTCTGGCTGTTCCTTTTCTAAGTCTTTGTATGCGGATACGATGATGTCTTTGACCTCGGAATGAACGTAAGTTCGACCTGCAAGTCGGGCAATAGGCTATAACTGACAAAGTTCTTTCCTTCATATGGCAGGATAACTCCTCCCGATAGGCTGCCGTTTGACGTGGTTCCAAAGCAAGTGCTTGATTCTACCGACTCAACCGATGCTGACAACATAGCAATAGACAGAAAAAGTTGAACACTCATAAAATTGATAATATTTCCCTAAGCAAGCGGAGTGAAATACGTCGTTAATATTACTCTTTTAAAAGAACCTTCGCCAGCAAATCAGCAGTATTGGCGTTATGAACATAGGGTTTAGCGAGCCTAAATTTCATACAGATAACAACGATAAACTTATTGGGATCTATGACAAATATAATGTTTAATCGGCTTTAGTACATTCGGTATAACTGAAATGCAAATGACTTCTAATGCGGGTATTAGAGTTCGACTGTTATTAATTTCCAATTGTCTTGCACTGATAGTGGCGCATTTTAAATCGGTTTTTCAAGCGAATTCTCTTTTGAATCGACGTACCTTGGTTCGCACATTTTTCATTGGTGAGGAAGTATTAAACTGAATCATCCTGCCAAGCGTCCATTGCTTATACCAGTGAGTGCCGTAGAGTTCGTGGTTGTCTAAACTTGAAATGAGAGCCAGAATCTTATCTGTTGTCGATTCCAGCTCTGCGAGCAATTTGTCGTAACCCCAATCTTGATACTTGAGGTGAAAATGTTCAGCCAGTAAGCCAAGCTCATTCCAGTTATATCCGGTTTCAGGAAAGTCGACCTGTTGTCCTTGAGATTTTAGTGTGTGCCATTTGAGCACCAGCTGACCCCAACCGATTAAGTAAGCTGCGGTATCGCAAACGCTGATAACGGTGCCCTTGATGTTGCCCTCAAGACCTTTTTCACGACAAATGCTCTCTGGAATGTCGCGATAGTCGGCCATCAATTTTGAAAATGCCGTCTGAATGGCTAATTCGAGTTCGGTTTTGGTCTTCGGCACTGAGGACATGATTTTACCTATTTAGTTAACCTTACACTGAGCCTTAAATTCGTCCTGCTTATGAGTAACCAGTTTTAGTCTGCTAAGGACGTTAAACACCATAATTCCCGCCCCAACGAGAAACCAGTAAGATCAGGTAGATTTCCGCAGTGTTTCAATGAAAAATTAAGGTTTCAGCAATGGTTAAACCCTACCTAAAGCTTACAAATTTTCATTGAGGTAAATCACTGAATCCCTTCTATTTTTGGTTTGAAGTACGATGGTGAGGCTTTTGGTCACGTCGAGCTCGACATGTGCCAGTGCTAAGCCGTGTTAGGTTAGTAAACTGCGCTAATTTAAGACGCCGTTCCCGTTAGAAGCCGCGTTGTGGCGGTGCATCAATTACCTGAAATACTTCCTTTTACCAGAGCCTTGTGTCGTTGACGTTTCCTGATTTTTCTCAAGGGCGTTTACCGCCTGCGCTGGTCCGTTAGACCAAAGTATAACTTCTCGTCCCATTGCCCGTTAATATCGCGAATATCCTTATATAACAATAACCTAGTTGTGATGGAATTCCTTTGTGGCCTCCACCCTAGACTAAGGTCTACAGGGGTTTACGTTCGTAGCTTGCTAGTGTGAGGAACAGGCAAAATTGGCCTTGTGCCTGTCCGAGATGACAGCGCAACTAACGATAACAAGCGCAAATGGAAGGGGGAGAGCATTATGGCTTTCGATAGTAAGGAATCTGCCAACGCCTATTGGCGGGAGAACATCAGTTTGATGTTGCGCCTGCTGGCAGTGTGGTTCGTGGTGTCTTTTGGTTTTGGAATTGTGCTGGCTGAGCCGCTCAATGCCATCAAGTTCTTTGGCTTCAAGTTGGGCTTTTGGTTCGCTCAGCAGGGGTCAATCTACGTCTTTGTGGCGCTGATCTTCGTCTATGTGGTGAAGATGAATGCCCTGGATAAAAAATATCAAGTTCAGGAAGACTAGGAGCGGCCAATGGATCTGCAAACACTCACATTTATTATCGTAGGGGCAACGTTCGCTCTCTACATCGGCATCGCCATTTGGGCCAAGGCCGGTACCACCAATGACTTCTACGTTGCCGGTGGCGGTGTGCCGCCCATTGCCAATGGCATGGCAACCGCAGCGGATTGGATGTCGGCGGCCTCGTTTATCTCTATGGCTGGCCTCATCTCTTTTATGGGCTACGACGGTGGCGTGTACCTGATGGGCTGGACTGGCGGTTATGTGCTGTTGGCACTGTGTCTGGCGCCTTACTTACGTAAGTTCGGTAAGTTCACGGTGCCGGATTTCATCGGCGATCGGTACTATTCCAAGCTCGCTCGCATTGTGGCGGTTGTGTGTGCCATCTTTGTCTGTTTCACCTATGTGGCCGGGCAGATGCGCGGCGTTGGCGTGGTGTTCTCTCGCTTCTTAGAAGTGGACATTACCACTGGCGTTGTTATCGGCATGGCAATTGTATTTTTCTACGCGGTGCTTGGCGGCATGAAAGGGATCACCTACACCCAGGTGGCGCAGTTCTGCGTGCTGCTGATGGCCTACTTGGTGCCAGCGGTATTTATCTCCATCATGATGACTAACAACCCAATCCCTCAGCTAGGTTTTGGCTCAACGTTAAACGACGGTTCGGGGATGTACTTGCTCGATAAGCTCGATGGCTTATCGACGGAGCTCGGATTCAATCAATATACCGACGGCTCCAAGAGTACCATCGATGTGTTCTTCATTACTGCTGCTCTGATGGTGGGCACCGCGGGTCTGCCCCACGTAATTGTGCGCTTTTTTACCGTACCTAAGGTAAGTGACGCCCGTTTGTCTGCGGGTTGGGCACTGATTTTCATCGCGTTTGTGTACACAACCGCTCCGGCAATCGCATCCTTTGCTCGCGTGAACATGATCAACACCATCAATGGTGAGGATGGCCAAGGCATTGTGGCAGAACAAGCACCGCAATGGGTTGAAAACTGGAGTGAGACTGGCCTTATCAGCTGGGACGATAAAAACGGCGACGGCCGCATGTTTTACTCCGGTGATGAGCGCAACGAGATGAAGATCGACCGCGACATCATGGTGCTGGCCAACCCTGAGATTGCGCAGTTGCCAAACTGGGTGATCGCTTTGGTGGCAGCAGGTGGTGTGGCCGCGGCGCTGTCGACGTCGGCTGGCTTGCTGCTGGTGATCTCAACCTCGGTGAGTCACGATCTGATGAAACGCTCGCTCATGCCCAATATTACGGATAAGCAGGAGCTTAGATACGCCAGAGCCGCAGCGGCAGTGGCGGTGGTGATTGCCGGCTATCTGGGGATTAATCCGCCCGGCTTTGTGGCGCAGGTGGTCGCTTTTGCCTTCGGCTTAGCGGCGTCCTCATTCTTCCCTGCGATCATCATGGGGATCTTCTCCAAGCGGATGAACAAAGAGGGCGCCATTGCGGGCATGATTTCAGGCATCAGCTTTACCGCCGCGTACATCATCTACTTCAAGTTTGTTGACCCAACCGGCAACGTACCTGAAAACTGGTGGTTTGGTATCTCGCCTGAAGGCATTGGTACTTTGGGCATGTTGGTGAACTTCGGTGTGGCCTTCGCGGTCAGTAAGGTGACCAAAGCGGTGCCGGAAGAGGTGCAAGGTTTGGTTGAACAGATCCGATTCCCGAAAGGGGCGGGCGGTGCCCAAGCGCACTAATAAAAGAGGGAGCGCGTTTGCGCTCCCTTTATTGATTTAGCATAGGTTAAACCAAGTTGATGATTCGTAAAATCACTCCAACAAATAGCAGAACAATGCCAGCGCGATAGAGCTTGAATTCGGCGGGGGTGAAGTCTTTTAGTTGGCCTAGCCAAACGCGCCAGAACCCATGGTAGTTGCCTTGGCGGCGGCTGTACTGAATCAGGCTTATGATCACAAGGATCACTCCCGCACCAAGAATTGCGTTTTCAATTAGGGTGAACATGGGGTTCTCCTTTTACCAAATTGCCCTGTTGATGGCATTAAACGCAGTTTTACGGCGCTGTGCCATTGGACAAAAGGAGTACAGATGACAAGTGGATTGGAATCCATCGAGGCGATTTTGGCGGCCAGCCTGCCGTTTACGGACTTAAGTGCCGACGAACGTCGCTTTTGTGCTGGCCAGATACAGATTGTATACGTGAGTCGTCGCCAGCAGTGGTTTGATATGACTGCCCATGAGCCTGCGCTTTACCTTATTGCCACCGGTGCCATTGAGCTCATCTCACAAGAGCAAAAGCTGTTGGCGAGGTTAGAGGCGCAGCAGAGCTTTGGCTTTCAGCGATTGCTTACTGGGCAGGAGTCATCGGTGCGGGTCAAGGTCATTGAGGACTCACTGCTCTACCTCATTCCTCAAAGCGTGTTTGATCGACTGCGCCAATCCAGTCGTCAGTTTGATCAGTTCTACAACCAGCAGCTTAGTGAACGGGTTCGAGTGGGGGAGCGCAGCCAGCAAAAAAGCGCAGGCCTGAGTGCACGGCTGTCGAGTTTAATGTCGACGCCGGTGATCACCGCAGAAGATCAAATGAGCGTGCAAGCTGTGGCAACGTTGATGAGCGACAACCGCATCTCCGGCATGCCGGTGGTTGATGGCGGTGGCGAAATGGTGGGCATCATCACTGACCGAGATCTGAGGCGCCGCGTGGTTGCCGAGGGTCGATCCCTTCAAACGCCCCTGAATCAGGTGATGACGCGACAAGTACGTACCTTGCCTCCCCAAAGTGCGCGGCTTGAGGCTCAGCTTCTGATGACGGAGTGGGGCGTACACCATCTTCCGGTGGTTGAAGACCGTAAAGTGGTTGGCATGATCACCAGCAGCGATCTGCTCAGGCAGGTGCATTGGGAC
This sequence comes from Ferrimonas aestuarii, assembly GCF_005116665.1. Classification (GTDB taxonomy): domain Bacteria; phylum Pseudomonadota; class Gammaproteobacteria; order Enterobacterales; family Shewanellaceae; genus Ferrimonas; species Ferrimonas aestuarii. The sequence goes on from NZ_SWCJ01000002.1 coordinate 97,400, forward strand.
CCCGCGCACTTTATCAAATCCATCAATCGCAGCGACTCCCTCGAGGCCCTGCGTCAGCAGATGGACAGGTTGCCTAAGTTGATTCGCAATCTGGATCAGCCAGCAAGTGGCTTCACCAGCAGATTGATCACCGCGGTTTATGATGCGGTTACGCGCAGGCTGTTGATCTTAGCTCAGCAGCAATTTGGCCCCGCGCCTCTGCGCTGGTGCTGGCTAAGCTTTGGCTCCCAAGCGCGCAGGGAGATGGGGCTAAATTCTGATCAAGACAACGGCCTTGTGTTTGAGCGTGAGCCCAATGGGGCGGAAGCTGAATACTTTGAGCGACTCAGTACCTGGGTATGCGATGGGTTGGCCGTTTGTGGTCAGCGTCTGTGTGATGGGGAGATCATGGCCTCTAACTCAAAATGGCGCCTGTCTTTGAACCAGTGGCAGGGTCAGTTTGCCAACTGGCTGGAAAACCCAGAGCCCAAGGCGGTGATGCACTGCGCCATCTTCTTTGACATGCGACCCATAGAGGGAGAACTGCAACTGGCGTCCCAGCTACATCAGCAAGTGGTCGAACAGGCCAAAGTCAGTGAGCGGTTTTTGGCCCTATTGGCGCAGCAAGCGGCGTCTCGGCAACCGCCACTTGGCTTGTTTCGCCGCTGGGTATTGGACAGCGACGGTCAGCAGCATAAAGGCATCGACATCAAGCATCGGGCGCTGGCCATTGTAAATGACATCGCTCGCATCTACGCCCTAAGTGGAGGCTGTGAAGCCATTGAAACCGAGCTTAGGCTAAAAGCGGCCATGGAGCGAGGACAACTCACTCGGGTTGATGCCCTTAATCTGGCAGATTGCTTGTCGCTGCTTCGAAAGCTTAAATATGAGCATCACTGCCGTCAATTAGCCGAAGGCAGCGACTACACCAATTTGATAGAGCCAAAAGCCCTGTCGCAATTGTCGCGCCACCAGCTTAAGCAAGCCCTTAAGGTGTTGGCGGAGGCGCAAGATTCGGTGAAGTTTAAGTTTGCTAGGCAGTTTTAGCGCTTATGATTACGCCTTTGACTCTTGCCTATCGACGTTGGCAGTGCCGCCATCACCGCCACTGGTCATCCTGGCTAACAAAGCCCGTGTCCACGCTGCCGCTGATGGCGGTTGACCTCGAGCTTACCGGCCTTAGCACTCACGAAAATCACATTGTCAGCATCGGTTCGGTGTCGATGACTCACGGCGCCATATCGCTTGCGAGCGCCCGTCATCAATTGGTGGCCTCGCCGCAAGGTGTGGGCCAGTCAGCAACCATTCATGGCATTGTTGATGAGGCGTTAAACCGGGCGCCACACCTGTCTGAAGCATTGCCTCGCTGGTGGCCAGAGTTTGCAGCGTCGGTGCCGGTTTTTCACAATGCCGGTCTCGATCTTGGGTTTTTACGCCGCGCCGCAGCCAAGTTTGAGCTGACACCGCCAAGTCGTTTTGCCATCGATACCATGGCCATTGAACTTAATCGGCTTCGTCGGCAGGGGCGGGTAATAAGCAGTGACGATCTGCGTTTGGAACGCTGTCGTGCCCGCTACGGTTTGCCTAGCTACGTCGGCCACAATGCCTTGTCTGATGCCATTGCCACCGCAGAACTGTTGTTAGCACAGCTTGCCTATCTGGATGACGATCCGCCTTTGTACCAAATCTTGACCAGCTGTTGACCATCTGCCCCATGTTTTGCGTTCACCCGTATTTCAATCTGACCGGGTGGGTTGCCCTCAGAGGGTGGGCGATCTGATGAAACCGATAAATTTGGATACAGCTTTTCAGTTTACCCAAAGAGTGGCTCTGCTAATCTTTAGGAAAATGGGAGGGTTACTATGGCTTTGCCTTGGATTATCGCCGCCATTGGCGGCGGGCTGTTAGCGGCGGAGTACCGAAAGGAGCGTCAACGCCGTCAGCAAGATCGCTACCACCGCCATAATGATGAGCCTCAAATGGTGCTGCGCCCCAGTGAGTGGTTTGATCATGGCGTTAAGGTAACGCCTCGGCCCGGCTGTTTGGTGGCTTGCCACGTTTATGGCGCCATTGAACACGTTGGTTTGTGGGCCGATTGGGATCAGATCATTGAGCTTCACGGCAGTGGTTTGGTGAGAGTGGTCTCTGCGAGGCGTTTCCTAAAGGACAGAACCGGTCAACGCATGTTTGTTTGCGTGGATCGCCACCATCGTCCGATGCAAGCGGAAGGGGCCATAGAGCGCGCCGTGGGTACGTTGTATCAATACCGTAAGTACGATCTGTTCGAAGACAACTGCTATCGCTACATCTGGTATTGCGTTACCGGTGAGCATCGAACTTTTGACAGCTTTGGTAAGTTGAATGAGGCGCTGGCCAAAGAGTTTAACTGCGACTTGTATTGGGATGGCGCTAAGCTTAGTTAGCATTTATCAGAAAACACATTAAAAACGCCAGCATCCGTGACAACCACGGTGCTGGCGTGTTTGATGTTAGGACAAACTAAGGTTTAAGCGTTACTCGCCTTGATGGCGTTTCGCCAGCTCCAGGTAGGGCTGGACCAACTCTAGGGCACTTTGGTTGCATTCAGGCAACTTGGCATCGCTTTGAGCCAGTGGCGTAACGCGATCGCCCCATTTGATCACCGTGGCCGCTGAGGTCAGGCCGGCACCAAATGCACAGGAAAGTAGGGTGTCTCCAGGCTTGACTCGACCCTGCTCAATGGCGTCACACAGTGCGATCGGCACGGTTGCTGCCGAGGTATTACCGTATTTCTCGATGTTGACAAAGGCGCGGGATTTGTCGATGCCCAGCTTACCAATGAGGGTATCGATGATGCGCACATTGGCTTGGTGAGGCACCACAAGATCGACGGCACCCAGCTCAGTGCCACTCTCTTCAAGCACTTTCTGGCCTAAGCGAGACATGCCCGCGATGGCACGCTTGAAGATTTCACGACCTTCGAATTGGAACTCAAAGTTGAGCGCGTCTTCTGCCAGCTTGTCCATGCTGGTACCAAAACCCGGAACAGACAGAATGTCTCGGCCTGCAGGATCGTTATTCATGGCGTAGCTTAAAACGCCTTGAGGCTGATCTGATTCCACCGCTTCCAGAACCACGGCACCCGCGCCGTCACCAAAGAGTACGGCAGTGTCACGTTGGGTCCAGTTAAGCAGGAACGACAGGCGTTCGGCTCCCATAATCAGCACTTTTTTACACTGGCCACTTTTGATTTGAGCGGTGGCCAGGCCAAGCCCATACAAAAAGCCACTGCAGGCCGCGTTGATGTCAAATGCGGGGCAGGAGGCACCCACGTAGGATTGCACTGAAGACGCAATGTTTGGCACCAAGGTATCTGGGCTGCAGCTTGCCAGAATGATCATATCCAGTTCGCTGCCATCGATGCCAGCGGCCGCCAATGCTCTGGCGGCGGCAACGGAAGCCAGCTCGGAGGTTCCAACGTGGCTGATGTGGCGCTGACCGATGCCGGTACGAGTGCGAATCCATTCGTCGGAGGTGTCTAGGAAAGTGGCCAGATCGTCATTAGTCATGACGGCCTCAGGCACACATTTGCCCCAGCCGGTAATTTGAGCGTTCAGCATACGCTAACTCCAAAATGAAAGCGCCCAAAATCACGGGCGCTAAGAGTTGGTTGTTACAGTTTAGTTTTGATTGTTGACGTATTCTTCTACCAGTGTCTTTACGCCATCTTTGGCGTGCAAGATGTGGTTACGCAACAGTTCGGTGGCGGCTTCTACGTTACCGGCTTTACACAGGTTGAGAAGCTCACGGTGCTCGGTTTCGGCGCGTGGGATACCGCCGGTGAGCAGAAGTTGAAGGCGGATGTAGCGATCGGAGTTGGTGTTTAAGCTTTTAACCACTTCCATCGCCTGTGGACGGTTGGCACCGTAGTACAGGGAAGCGTGGTAAAGGGTGTTGAGTTCACTCCAGGTGTTAACCGCATTTTCAGAGCGGAATGCGGACTCCAGTTGAGACAAGACCTCTTCGGCGGCGTCAAGTTGCTTTTCGGTCAAGTTAGGAATGGACTTGGCCAGCAGATCCGGCTCAATCAGGGCGCGCAGTTCAAACAGTTCGCTGGCTTGTTCAACGGAAAGTTCAGTGGCCGTAGCCCCCTTATGGGCTTCGAATTTCACTAGTCCTTCGGCTTCGAGCTGCAACAGGGCTTCTCGAACCGGAATACGGCTCACATTGAGTTCGGAGGCCAGCGCACTTTGGCGCAATGGTTCCCCAGCTTTAATCTCTCCGGACAGAATTTTTTCACGGAGTACTTCTACCACGAGTTGGGTTCGAGTCTTATGGATTATCGGGCTGACCTGGCTCATATAATTTTTCTATTTGCTAATTCCGAACTTAGAGTAACCAAGTTGATCGGGGATGAAAAGCAAAAGGCTCGTAAATGAGCCTTTTTTGTATACAAATTACAACATTAGCCTACAAGTAGCGGCTTAAAAGCGGATTTGCGGGTGCTGACTGCCGTCGGTGAGCGCCTCGGGGAGCAGTGTTTTTGGCATATTTTGCCAAGCAATGGGACGAGTGAAGCGTTTTATGGCTTCGGCACCCACCGAGGTGGATTGACTGTGTGTTGACGCAGGCCATGGGCCGCCATGTTGCATGGCGTGGCACACTTCCACTCCCGTTGGCATCTGATTGGCGATCAATCGGCCGACTCGATAACTCAGCGCCTCAATTAATGGCAGATGTTCTGACCAATCGCTGTCTTCCCCATGGATGCTGGCGGTCAACTGACCGGGTAGGGCGTTGATGAGTTCCAGTAACTGATCATCATCATCGGCAACCACCACCAACATGGAGGGACCAAAGTTCTCCTCTAAGAGAGAAGGGTTAGCTAAGGCAACGGTGGCTGAGCACAAAAACGCGTGCGCCTGAGTTTGCGTGTCGCACTGAGGTGTTGCGCCAAGGGCTAGGGCCTCAATGAGTGGGTTTTGCTGCAGGGCGGCTGCGGTGGCGCTAAATTGTTGGGCAATGCCCTTGGTGAGCATGGTTCCCGGCGCTACCTTGCCGATTTCAGCTTTTACCGCTTCTAGGTATTCGGTTAGACCTTGGCCCTGTTTGACTAACACCACGCCGGGGCTAGTGCAGAACTGGCCTTGGCCCATCATCATAGATTGCACTTGGGCGGCGGCCATTGCCTGTGGGGCGTTAGCCAGTTTGCCCGCCAGCAGCAACTGTGGGTTGATTGAGCCAAGTTCGCCAAAAAAGGGAATGGGCTCGGGTCGCGCCGCCGCAACGTCGGCCAGAATCCGCCCCACTTTGAGGGAACCGGTAAAGCCAACGGCTTTGATTTGCGGCGCTTTGACTAACGAAGTGGAGAGCTCTGGGCTGTGGCCTTGAACCAGATTAACCAGACCTAGGGGCGCCCCTTGAGCCACCATGGCCGATTGCATCGCTCTGACCACCAACTCGGTGGTCGCTGGGTGAGCCGGATGGCCTTTTATTACTACCGGGCAGCCTGCAGCTAGGGCGGAGGCGGTATCGCCACCGGCGGCGGAAAACGCCAGCGGGAAGTTGGATGCGCCAAAGATGGCAACGGGCCCTAATGGCAACTGCGACAAGCGAATGTCAGGCTTGGGCAGAGGCGTACGCTCTGGCAGCGCGGTATCGATAATGACCGGCTGTTGAGGTTGGCGAAGGTCTTGAGCGAACAGGCGCAGTTGGCCACAGGTTCGGCCACGCTCTCCGGTTAGGCGAGCGTCAGGCAGAGCGGTTTCGCTGCTTGCCACTTCGGTTAGGGTATCGCCAAGGGCGTCAATGGCGTCCGCCATCGCGTCCAGTAACTGAGCTTTACGCTCGGCAGACCAGCGTCGATACTCGGTAAACGCACTATGAGCGGCGGCGGCGGCTTGCTCAGCCTCCACCTGTGTGCCGCTGGCAAACTGCCACGGGTTGTTGCTATCGGTTATTGGATTTTGGCTGGCAAAGCTGCCTTTAAGCTCTCCTTGCCACTCACCCTTAATAAAATGTAGGCCACTTAACGTAGTCATTAAAACGTCCTTATTTAACTTGAAAGCCGTATGCGTATGGATCGGCATCGTCAACGGTGATGCAGTTGCTACCGGTTACTCTGGCCCACCCTTGAATGGATGGAACAATGGCTGGATAGGGGCCCACTTCGGTTATCGCTTCGACTTTGCCTACAAATTGGCTGCCAATGATCGATTCATGAACAAAGGTTTCCCCTTCGCTGAGCAGGCCTTTGGCATGACGCTGGGCCATGCGAGCACTGGTTCCGGTGCCGCAGGGTGAGCGATCGATGGCGCGATCGCCATAAAATACGGCATTGGCACCGTTTGAGCCGTCGCTTATTACATCGCCAGTCCACAGCACGTGGGAGATGCCATTGACCGTGGCATCCATGGGATGGACGCAGCTAAGGGTCTTTCGGGCGGCTTCGCGCACAATGGGGCTCCAACGCAGCACCTCGTCGGCACGCCAGTGACGCAGGCCGGGAAAGTTTTCTTGGGGCTCAACGATGACGTAGTAGTTGCCTCCGTAGGCGACGTCAACGGTGAGTCTGCCAAGCCCTGGCACCTCCAAAGTCGCGTCTTTGTGGGCAAGGTAGCTGGGAATGTTGGTGATCTTCACCCAATCGACCTTTTGGCCGGTTTGTTGATACTCCACCTCAATCTGGCCAGCGGGTACGTCAAGAGTTAAACGGCCCGGGGTACGTGGGGTGATCAGTCCGGCTTCCAGACCAGCGGTAACCGTACCTATGGTGCCGTGACCGCACATGGGCAGGCAGCCTGAGGTTTCGATAAACAGAATCGAGGCGTCGGCGTTGTCACTGCAGGGGGGATACAAAAACGAGCCCGACATCATGTCGTGCCCGCGGGGTTCAAACATCAATGCTTGGCGAATCCAGTCGTGATGCGCCAAGAAATCTTGGCGCTTTTCACTCATGGTGGCCCCCTTGAGGTTAGGGTGACCACTGGTGACTAGGCGAACCGGATTGCCGCAGGTATGAGCATCAATACAGAAAAATGTACCTTTGTTCATGCGGCGCTCCTCACTTAGTCCAGATTGTATTTGCTAAGGTCGATGCGGGTGGCCATAGCGTGCTGGTAGACCTCAGTGACCCGCTCGCGCTCGGCTCCTGAGAGTGGCAGGCGAGGGGCGCGCACATTTTCGCTGCCTCGGCCCGCCAGCTGTTCGGCGAATTTAATGCACTGAACTAGGTGCGGCACAGTGTCTAATCTCAACAGTGGCAGGAACCAGCGCCAGATCTCTTTGGCTTCTTCATAACGGCCTGCGCGGGCCAGCTTCATGATGGCAACCGATTCTTGAGGGAACACGTTGGTTAGGCCGGAGATCCAACCGGTGGCACCGAGCATGATGCTTTCCAGTGCGATGTCGTCGACGCCACAGAATACGATGAAGCGATCGCCAAAGGCATTTTGCAGCTCGGTCAGGCGACGGGTATCGGTGGTGGACTCTTTGATGGCCACAATGTTGGCCTCTTCCGCCAGAAGTCGGGTCATCTCAATGTCGACATCTACGCCGTAGGTCACTGGGTTGTTGTAGATCATGATAGGAAGTGTGGTGGCGCGAGAGACCTGCTGGTAATGGTAGATGGTCTCTTCGCGGTTGGCTCGATACACCATACCTGGCAACAACATAATGCCATCCACACCCAGTGCTTCGGCATCTTTTACAAACTGCTTGGCGAAGTCGGTGGTGGTCTCCGCACAACCGCTAATGACGGGAATTCGGCCAGCCGCCACTTCAACGGTGTGACGCAAAAACTCGCGTTTCTCTTGCGCGCTCAAAGAGCAGTTTTCACCGACGGTGCCCAGTGCGATGATGCCGTCGATGCCCTCGGCAATCAATTGGTTGAGCATGCGAGCATTGGATTCAAAGTTGATGCTGCCGTCGTTGTTAAATTGGGTCGAGATCGCTGGATATACTCCGGTCCAGTTTACCGTCATGAGGCTTTCCTTATTATTTGAGCGGGTCTCTAGAGCTTGTTGATTTTGAGCTCTAAGCACCTTGGCTGTTCTGTATTTCCAATCGGTTATTGTTAGCTTGCATGTATATTGTATGCAATCAGAAAAAGTATGTTACTCTAAGGTTAACCGCATGACAACAACTTGGAAACTTGTTCTGCACAAAAAAGGCGTTTAAAAACGAAATCTATTGTGGCCTAGTTTCTATTGGTGTCGTGTAAAACGAGCAAAGAACAATAATGAAAGGGAGTTTTGTAGATGCAACTTCGCTTATCACCTCAGCTTGAGGCTCAAGCCATTGAGACCGTAGATGCCCACACTGAGGGGGAACCGCTGCGCATTATTACCGGAGGCTATCCGTCGGTGCCGGGCAAAACCATACTAGAGAAACGCCAGTACCTGACGGAGCATCTGGATCACTACCGAAAATTGCTCATGCACGAGCCTCGTGGCCATGCCGATATGTATGGCTGTTTGATTACCGAGCCGACCACCAAAGATGCTGAGTTTGGGGTGTTGTTTATGCATAACGAAGGTTACTCCAGTATGTGCGGTCATGGCATTCTGGCTGTAGTGCAGGTGGCGGCGAAATGTGGCGCGATTGCGGTTTCTAAGACACCTCGGCAAATTGGCATCGACAGCCCTGCCGGATTGATTCGAGCCAGTGTGTGGCGACAGGATGATGGCCAGGTGCAGGCCAGCTTCATCAATGTGGCCTCTTGGGCCGAGTCGATAGACTGTTCGGTGCAGGTGCCAGGCTTTGGTGAAGTGCAGTATGACCTTGGGTTTGGCGGCGCATACTATGCCTATGTGGATGCCGATAAGCTAGGAATCAAGTGTACACCGGACAATGCAGCTCAACTGATTGATGTTGGTCGGCGAATTAAACACGCAGTAATGGCCTCTCATTCCATAACTCACCCATTAGAGCAGGATTTAAGCTTTCTCTATGGCACCATTTTTACTTCCAACCATACGGATAACCCCGAGCATCACAGTCGACACGTGTGCATCTTTGCCGATGGCGAGGTGGACCGAAGTCCGACAGGAACCGGAGTCGCCGGACGAATTGCCTTACTGCATGCTGGTGGGGAAGTCGGCCTAAATCAACCCATTACCATTGAGAGCATTGTCGGTGGGCGCATGATTGTGGAGGCGCTAGAGCAGGTAGATTTTTATGGTAAAGCCAGTGTATTGCCTAAGGTCAGCGGCCGCTCATGGATTACTGGCCAACACCGATTTGTGTTAGAGCAAGATGATGCGTTCAGTGAAGGGTTTATTTTCCGATGAGTGACGCTAAAGGACATTTCTTGGTGGTGGGTGCTGGCATCATTGGCTTAAGTCACGCCTGGGGGCTGCAAAAGCTCGGTTACCAGATCACCTTGATAGACAGGAAACCGCCAGGAAACGGTGCCTCTAAAGGCAATGCGGGACACTTTGCGACGGAACAAGTGTTTCCTCTCGCCGATCCCTCTCTGCTGCCTCAGGTTCCGTCTATGTTGATGGATCCACTAGGCCCATTTCGGATCAAGATGGGTTATCTGCCTAAAATCGTTCCTTGGCTGGCGCGATTTGTTTGCAACATGTTGCCTGCGCGCCGAGTGCATAATCAAAAAGTGATTTCTGAGCTCAATCGCACTGCGCTTAAGGACTGGCAACTACTGCTTGATGAGATCGGCAGGCCAGATCTTATGACAATAAATGGCTCGTTGTCGGTGTTTGAGCAAACGCCGATAAGTACCCAGTATCGTTTGGCCAATCGTTTCTCTCGTGCTGGTGTGGCCTGCGAGCGGCTTAGTGCTGAGCAGGTGGCCGAACTGGAACCCGCACTTTCGAGCAATGTTACCGGCGCACTGTGGTTTCCACAGACTGGGCATACCTTTGATCCTCATCAGGTTTGCAAAGCTCTGTTTGATGCCCTGATGGAGAAAGGGGCGCGATTTGTGGAGTCCGAGGTGGAGACGGTATCGGGGCGGGCGGAAGTGAATTTGACCAACGGAACCTGGCTGAAAGGCGACAATCTGCTACTGGCTACAGGCGCGTGGTCGAAACCCTTTGCGGCACAACTGGGGCACAAGGTGCCTCTGGATACTGAGCGGGGGTATCATCTGATGTTGCCCCATGACAGCGGTCTAAGTCGGCCTGTTGCCTCCATGGAGAGAAAGTTCATTATTACGCCCATGGCTGGGGGCACACGATTAGCTGGCACCGTGGAGTTCGCAGGGCTGTCGGCACCCATGCAGCCCCGACGTGCAGACGTGTTGTTGCCCCATGGCAAAGCCCTGTTGCCGAATTTAGACAGCCGACTGGAGGATGGGGAGCGCTGGATGGGGTTTCGTCCTTCATTGCCGGATTCGCTGCCGGTTGTTGGACGCTCCGACTCCTATCCTCAATGCTATTTTGCTTTTGGTCATCAGCATCTTGGGCTGACTCAAGCGGCATCCAGTGCCCAGTTACTTCAGAAGATAGTGACGGGTTCTGTCGCCGGATTTTTGGAGCAGTCGGTATCAGCAAACCGCTTTTAGGGGCGTAAGACTCATTAATTTACTGCTAACTCCTTGTTTGTTCGACTGTTTCAGGACCATTGGGATCTGCAGTGTAAAAGTGGCGTCAAAAACTCAACACGGCGTCAAAACCACTGCTAATCTCTGTATTGGTGGTGTTTTTTGACAAGGAGTGTCAATGATCTCCGGCGGAGTTTTTGGTCGTGCTCTCTCACGTTGTCGGCACGCGGTGTGGATTGGTTGTGGTTTTAGCTTGTTCATTAGCGTGTCGCTGCTTGCTATCCCGCTCTATTCGCTACAGCTGTTCGAGCGCGTTGCTACCAGTGGCAGCGTAGCGACCTTGGTGGCGCTACTCAGTATTACGGCGTTTTTTGTACTGGTTCAGTCTGGATTGGATTTCGTTCGTAGCCAGGTGCTGCGGCACAGTGCGCTTCAATTAGATTATCAGTTGTCGCCAGCACTGCTGCTCGATGCCATCGATCATGCAGGGCAATCTCAGGCAAAATCTCAGGGACTAACCCATCTAAATCGCGTTTGTGGTTTTCTGTCAGGCAACATTGTCACATCAATGTTGGAGCTGCCTTGGACGCCACTGTTTCTCATTGTACTTGCCATGCTTCATCCCGCTTTGCTGCTGGTGGTCGCCGCCGGAATTGGGTTGATGGCGCTTTCCTCAAAGTTAGCCAGTGCCGCTCAAAGTAATGAAGGTAATGGCGATATCGCCAAAGGTTTGTCGGCTTATCTTAAGAAAAGCCACATTATCCTTTCCATGGGCATGGGGCCGGCTTTGAGCATGCGTTGGCGCGACCAAAATGCTGAGCGTCTGCGGGAGTTCAGTAAAAACACCGCAAAACAGCAGGGCGTTGCCGTACTGTTTCGCTTTATTAAACAGCTTACCCAAATGTTGGTGCTGGCGGCGGGGATCTACTTGGTGCTGCTTAACCAACTGTCCATGGGCGGGGTGATCGCCGCCTCGATGATCGCAAGTCGAGCGTTAATGCCGTTTGAACCTCTTTTTCAACGACTGCATACCTTGGGGCAGATTCGCAGCTCTTGGCTGCAGCTGATTCGATTGGGGCAACAGATTGACAGTCAGGATTCGAGACTGCCCTTGCCTCGGCCTCGAGGCGACTTGTTGATGAACAACGTCTCTTACATTCCTCCAGGTTCCAAGTTACCTCAACTCAAGCAGGTTGGATTTCGTCTGCATGCGGGACAAACACTGGCGATCATGGGGCCATCGGCTTCCGGGAAATCGACCTTGGTGTCTCTGCTACTTGGCGTAATTCGTCCCACCGCTGGGGAGATCCGCATTGATGGCGCGTCGCTGAATCAATGGACGCCAGAGACCTTGGGGCAGCATCTTGGGTATCTACCGCAAGACGTGGAGTTAATTGAAGGGACGGTGTCTGAAAATATTGGCCGGTTTGGTGAGGCCAATGAGCAACTGGTGCTAGAGGCCAGTCAAGCGGCTGGCGTACATGAGCTGATTACCGGCTTGCCCCAAGGTTATGAAACTCAAGTAGGAGAGGGGGGCTACCCGCTGTCCAGTGGCCAAAAGCAGCGAATTGCCCTGGCCAGAGCGATGTACGGCAGCCCCAGCATTTTGATTCTAGATGAGCCTATCTCAAACATCGATATGGAGGGGGAACAGGCTCTGTCTCGGGTTCTTGAGCGCTGCAAACGCCTGTGTACAACCGTTGTTATGGTGACCCACGCCCCTTCGCTCATTAATCAGTCTGATTGGATCATCTGTTTGCAGCAGGGAACGGTGGTGAAGGCGGGCAGCAGAGAGGAGGTGCTGGGCCAGATGCAGGTGGCTCGCGTCAAGAGCAAGGAGGAGGCGTTATGAATCCAGAGTTAGACGGTTCCTATCTAAAGCAGTGGACCAAATTGGGTTGGGCTATTGTCATTGTGGCCTTTGGCGGCTTTTTAGTGTGGGCCAGTTCCATCTCTTTGAGTTCGGCCAGTGTCAGCGGAGGTCAGTTGACGTTGGCGAAGCCAGATCAGCATGTCGCTCATCTGCAGGGCGGGTGGCTGAAGCAGGTCCACGTCAGCGAAGGCCAGCCAGTGGTTAAAGGCCAGTTATTGGCAGAGATCGAAGACTTTCAGTTATCCGGCGAGCTTGAACGCTTGAATCATCAATATTGGCAACTGTCTGCCCAGCAACAACGAGCTCGCCACGAGCTGGACGGGGCTGGTTCATTGAGCTTTGCCAGCGGGATGCCTGTCGCCATCAAGGATGCGCAAACAGCGCTTTACCAAAGTCGCCTCCAGGCCTTCCAACTTCAGCGTAAGCAGTTGCAACACCAGCAGTTGATGGAGTCGCAAAAACTGCAGGCCGCCACGTTAAAGCAGGGGCGTTTAGAGCAACGCGTGGCGCTGGCGAAGCAGGAGTTGGCCATCGCCGAAGAGCTGGCAGAGAAGGAGTACATGGCCAAAATGCAGCTACTTACCATGCAGGGAAGGTTGGCTCAACTGCAAGGGGAGTTGGAGATAAATCAAACCGCCATTGCCCAGAGTCAAATTGCGCTGTCTGATGCAAAAAATCAGATGTTGAGGTTAAGCCAACAGCGAAAAGTGGATGCGTTAGCGGAGCTGGCAAAGGTCGGCGAGCAGCTGGCGCAGGTAGAGGTTCAGTTGAAGATAAAACGCCAAGCCGAACTGCAGGGGCAGATGTTTGCTGAGCAGGACGGCGTGGTCTCTGCGCTGCAGTTACAAGCGGTGGCTCAACATTTGCTCGGAGCCGGAGAGGTGCTGATGCAGGTGGTTGCGAAAGACTCTGGCTGGCAGGTTGAAGGCGTTATCGCCCCAGATGACCGCGACAACGTAACTCCGGGTCAGCGGGTTCGGGTGCATCTGACAGGCTTTAATCTTCGCCGACACCCAGCACTGCTTGGTGAAGTGAGCTGGGTCGATTCCCAGCGGGTTAGCACTGATTCTGGGGAGGGCTATCGCTTTGGTGTGCGCCTAGAACAGACGAGTTTGTCTGACGAGATGGTCGAAAAATTGGCGCCGGGAATGCTGGCGCAGATCTTTATTGAACAACAACCCAGTACGCTTTTAGAGCAGCTGTGGCGGCCTCTTGGTGCCTCCATGCGTTATGCGTTAATTGAACATTAGACTCAGTCACAAGGAGAGTGGTTATGTCTGGAACCGATGGCGATGACATCCTAATTGGCACCGATGGCACAGATAATTTGGATGGTATGCAAGGTGATGACTACATCAGTGGTCAGGGAGATGACGATTATCTGCTGGGTCATGATGGTAATGACACCATTGATGGCGATGCGGGAGATGATGTAATCATCGGTGATGCTGGTGAAGACCAGCCCGCCGCGGACCCTAATGCGGACCCAAGCGATGAAACTTGGGCTGATGGTGAACAGGTGACGACGGTTCAACAGGGCGACAGCGGCGTAGCAGAGGATCAACAAGGCAATACGGAGATCAATACCAAAATTCAGTTGGATCCGAATACCTCGTCCTACAACGTGAAGTTAGAGACTGAGTCCGAAGGCGAAGCCACTATCGAAATGGAGATTACCGATAACGACGGTAACGTATTGGCAAATACCGGCTCTCTTGACGTTGGTGCGGATACCGATGCGACCAAAATAGAGGTGGATCCCAACCTTATCCCCGAAGATGGAGTCGTGAATCTAACGGTTAAAGTGACTGATGGTGAAGGCGTCGCCATCACTGGGCTAGATATGGCAGGTGAAGGCCAGTGGGACGACACCATTGACGCCGGAGAGGGAGATGATGTGGTGTTTGGTCAGCAAGGGGATGACACCATCTCCGGCGGCCAAGGTAATGATTTTCTTGATGGCGGTGGTAACGACGACAGTATCCAGGGGGGGGAGGGCCAGGATACCCTCCTGGGTGGCTATGGAGACGATGTCCTCGATGGAGGCTCAGATGACGACCAGCTTCTTGGCTCGGATGGTGATGACAAGCTCTATGGTGGAGATGGCGATGATCTTCTAATGGGGGAGTTAGGCGACGACACGATCCAAGGAGAGGCCGGAGACGACACCCTTATCGGTGATGACGGTCAGGATTCCCTTGATGGTGGTAGCGGCAACGATGCCATCTTCTCAGGAAAAGGCGACGACGTAGCCTCTGGTGGTCAAGGCGATGATCTGATGACCGGTGATGAAGGCGATGATCTGTTGTCCGGGGGCGCTGGTAAAGATGAGATCATTGGTGGTCAGGGGCAAGACACCATTGATGGCGGTGCCGACAACGATGCGCTTTATGGTCACAGTGGCGATGACTCTATTCGTGGGGGAGAAGGCGACGACCTGATTGATGGTAACGAGGGAGATGACCAGCTTAGCGCTGGGTCTGGTGATGATTTGGTGGTTGGTGCAAGTGGCGACGACTCTCTATCCGGAGACGATGGACATGACCAACTCTTTGGCGGTGAAGGTAACGATACCGTTATCGCTGGTGAAGGAGACGATTTACTAACCGGTGATGAAGGGGATGACCGACTAGAGGGCGGCGCCGGAGATGACAAGCTTTATGCCGGTGATGGAGATGATGAACTGCTAGGTGGGGAAGGTGATGACGAGTTGCACGCAAATGCTGGGGCGGATCTGATCATCGCCGGTGCGGGTGACGATCGGATTTTTGCTGCAGAAGGAGATGACACCATCCATGCCGATGAGGGCGATGACTTTGTGGTAACCGATGGTGGTGACGATGTGGTCGATTCCGGCGCGGGTAACGACCAAGTTTTTACTGGCGAGGGCTCGGACAGTGTCATTGCCGGAGAAGGCGACGATGAGATCCACACCAATGAGGGCGAGGATCACATTGTAGCTGGAACGGGGAATGACTCGGTATTCAGCGGCAGCGATAACGATCTGGTCGAATTGGGTGAAGGCGACAATTTAGCGTACTCCGGAGAGGGGGATGACATCCTAACCGCCGGCAGTGGCGACGATACGGTGTTTGCTGAGTCTGGCAATGACATTGTTGACGCCGGTGACGGCAACAATGCCATCTTTACTGGAGAGGGTGATGATCAAATCACCACTGGCGCGGGTGACGACTACGTTGAGTCCGGAGCTGGGGACGATACCTTAATCCTTGGCGATGGCAACAACACCGCGTTCACTGGCGAGGGCAACGACACCATTACCGCAGGCAGTGGCGATGACGCCCTGTTTGCCGAAGGGGGAGACGACGTTATTGATGCTGGTGACGGCAATAACTTTGTTGATGCGGGAGCAGGCGATGATCGAGTAATAGCGGGCTCTGGCAATGACGTATTGCTGGGCGGCGCTGGCGACGACCGCCTAGAAGGGGGAGCCGGTGAAGACATTCTCGTGGGAGGGGCTGGCGACGATCACCTCTCTGCGGGCGATGAGCGCAGTGAACTCTACGGCGATGGTGGTAATGACACGCTAATTGGCGGTGCCTCTGAAGACGTTCTTGGCGGCGGCAGTGGCGATGACGTGATTACAGCTGGCGCGGGCAATGACACCATTTATGGGGGGGACGGAACAGATGTGATCGATGCCGGAGACGGCGATGATCTGGTTTATGGCGAAGCTGGAACCAATCAGATCGAATTAGGCTCCGGTGATGACATCGCCTTCGGTGGCAGCGGCGAAGACACCATCATTGGTGGTGTAGGCAACGACCAGATGGCTGGCGGCCGAGGCGATGACCGTCTCGATGGTGGTGTTGGTAATGATGAGCTTGATGGCGGCGATGATCAAGATCAATTGATTGGAGGCCAAGGTCAAGATCGCCTTGCTGGCGGGGCTGGAGATGACGTCCTGGATGCCGGTGAAGGAGACGATGTTTTGCTTGGAGGCAGTGGCAACGACCAATTACTTGGTGGTGTCGGTGTTGACTTCCTTGATGGCGGCAGTGGCGATGATCATCTTGATGGCGGTGATGAAGGTGGCGAGATGCACGGTGGTGGTGGCCATGACAGCATCGTCGGCGGCGCCGGTTCCGATCTTATCAGTGGCGGCAGTGGTGATGATGTCATCACTGGGGGCGACTCGGACGACGAAATCTATGGGGGTGACGGCACCGATTCTATTGATGCGGGAAGCGGCAACGATACCGTTTATGGTGAAGCGGGTAGCAATACCATTGAACTGGGTACAGGTGACGATATCGCCTACGGCGGCTCCGGCGAAGACGTTGTTCGTGGCGCTGAGGGCGATGATCAAATTTATGGTGGCGATGGTAATGATCAGCTGTCCGGTGGCATCGGCAACGACCGCATCGAAGCTGGTGGCCATAACGATACGCTAGAGGGTGGGCTAGGTAACGACGTACTCGATGGTGGCAGTGGGGATGACGTTATTGAGGGGGGCGAAGGTGACGATGTGCTCATCGGCGCTTCCGGCAATGACACCTTAGTGGGGGGCCGCGGAACGGATCAGCTCTACGGCGGCAGCGGCAACGATACCTTAATCGATACCGATACTGCCGCCTTAATGTTTGGTGATGAAGGCAATGACACCCTAGTTTCTGGTGATTTTGATGACCAGTTGTTTGGTGGCAGTGGTAACGACACCATAAAGGCCTCCGGCGGAAATGACGAAGTGTTCGGTGGTGAGGGCAACGACAACATTGAAGGCGGCTTTGGCGATGACAAGCTGTTTGCAGATGGCGGTGACGATCTGGTTTCAGGTGGCGAAGGCAATGACGAAATCTACGCTTCTGATGGCACAAATACCCTTGCCGGTGATGGTGGTGATGACGCCATTTATGGCGGCGTTGGCAGCGATACGCTCGATGGCGGCAGCGGCGTCGACCAGCTATTTGGCGGCGGCGGCGACGATCACCTTAAAGGGGGCAGCGATGATGATCTGCTTATTGGCGGCGACGGCGACGACCGCTTAGAGGGTGGTTCTGGTGCGGATGTGCTTATTGGTGAAGCTGGCCACGATACCCTAGAGGGAGGAGAAGGTAATGACTACCTCCAAGGGGATGCGGGTAATGACACTCTGCGAGGCGATTCTGGCGACGACCATTTAAAAGCCGGTGAGGGCAATGACCGATTGGAAGGCGGAGATGGTGCCGATCTTCTGGAGGGTGAGGCGGGTAATGATCGCTTAATCGGAGGGCAGGGTGATGATCGCCTTGACGGCGGCAGTGGTGATGATTATCTCGAAGGTGGTGAAGGCAATGACATCATGAGCGCATCCTCTGGCAATAACCAGTTAGAGGGTGGACAAGGCGATGACCAACTAACCACAGGATCAGGCAATGACGAGCTCTCTGGCGGTGAGGGCAATGATACCCTCAGCAGTGGTTCGGGAGACGATACGCTTTTCGGTGGCGCTGGCAACGATACCTTGATTGCTGCAGCTGGTAACAACAAGCTCAGTGGTGAAGATGGTAACGATTCGCTCTCATCTGGAAGCGGTCAGGATCAACTGGACGGCGGTGCAGGTGATGACTGGTTACACGCTGGCGATGGCGATAATACGCTGGATGGTGGCATTGGTAATGATGCTCTCATTGCGGGCTCTGGGAATGACCAACTCACAGGTGGAGAAGGCAACGACGTCCTTGAGGGAGGGGATGGTGATAATCAGCTTTACGGCGGAGTCGGCAACGATTCCCTAAGCTCTGGAAGCGGCGTCGATTACCTAGAGGGCGGAGACGGGGACGATCGATTGGATGCCGGTGCTGGTAACGATCAGCTCTACGGCCAACAGGGGGATGATACCCTCATTGGCGGCGCAGGAGACGATCAATTGGTTGGCGATGTGGGGGATGACAAACTCTACGGCGGCAATGATCAAGATCTGCTAATTGGCGGTGATGGAGACGACTTGCTAAAAGGCGACTCTGGTGACGATCAATTGTTCGGTAATGAAGGGGATGATAGCCTTGAAGGCGGCAGCGGTAACGATCAGCTCTATGGAGAGCTCGGCGACGATACTCTCAAAGGCGGCGGTGGTAACGATGAGCTTCAAGGTGGGCTAGGAGACGATACCCTGTATGGTCAAAGCGGCAACGACGCTCTGTATGGAGCGCAGGGGGACGACATCCTTAAAGGTGGCTCTGGCGACGATCTCTTATCCGGTGGCCAGGGTGATGATCTGCTGGATGGGGGCAACAACAACGATACCCTGTTTGCGGGCGAGGGTGATGACCGGTTAAGCGGCGGCAGTGGTAATGACAGCCTGTATGGCGAGTCTGGTGACGATACCCTTAGCGGTGGAAGCGGCGCTGACCGATTCTTTGCAGGTTTAGGTGATGACCGAATTGATTTCGATGCCGCCGATCTCGCTGCCAGCTCAGGAGAGACGGTGATCTCTGGCGGTGAAGGTTTTGACATCCTTACCCCCTCTGATCAGCACAGCGTAATCGACATGACCGGTGGCCAGATCACCGGCGTAGAGGCGCTGATAATCGACGAGGGGGTTCCCAGCACCGACGTAAAGATCGCCCTATCAAAAGTGTTGTCTGAATCCGATGCAGATGCCGCTTCCGGCGCCTTGGACGATTGCTTCCTCTGCATAGGGGCGGAGCAGTTGAACATAGCCGGAGAGGAGTGGAGTTTGGATAACCAGCTTGATGCCTCACAGATGGACTCTGAGGCCGCGGCCAAGTATGAAGCGGAAGGGGTGGATACCTCATCACTAACCGGGTATCAGTTCACCAATGCCAATAATGAAGTAGTGACCATCTGGACCGATGCCACTCTGGATGACCTGAGCCTTAACAATGACAATCTAGGCGATGATGACGATGGCTTGATTGCCTAACGGTTTAGAGTTCAGTTATACACAGGGAGGCGATGGCCTCCCTTTTTTAATATCGAAAATCGCGCTTGCCAATTCTAATCGCAGTCTTTATTTTGTATACAATTATATTGGTAACTAGGATAACAACAATGACCATCGGTGTTGGCGGCTCAACCATTGACCAAGAGTTGGCTAAATTAACAGACATGACCCAGGGGATCTCTGCCATCGGCATCGAAGAGTATCGCCAACGTCAACAGAAAGCTTGCGCGCTGATGGCCGCCAATGGCATTCAGGGGATCTACCTAAACGCCGGTACAAATCTGTATTATTTTACTGGATTAAAGTGGTATGCCAGTGAGCGTTTAGTTGGCGCATTGCTGCTGGCAACTGGGGAGCTAATGTACGTGGCGCCCCACTTTGAGCAGGACTCTCTCACTGATTTTATGTTGATGGATGCCCCATTTCACGGCTGGCACGAGCATGAGAGCCCTTACGATTTGGTGGTGTCGTTGTTGGCACGACATGGCATTGAATCGGGTAAGGTTGCCATGGATGAATCCGCCGGTTTCTTCCTATTTGACGGATTGAGAAATGCCGCACCAGAGATTAACTGGGTTAATGGTAAGGTGATTAGCGCCGGCTGTCGCATGCGTAAAAGTCCTGCTGAAATTGCATTGATGCAGCGAGCCAAAGAGATGACCCTCGAGGTTCACAAGGCAACAGCACGTATCCTAAAGCCCGGCATCTCAACCACTGAGGTCACGGCGTTTATCAACGAAGCTCACAAACGGGTTGGCGCGCCGCAGGGCTCATCGTTCTGCATTGTGCTATTTGGCCTGGCCACCAGTTTCCCCCATGGGGTTAAAGACCCGCAAATTCTAAAAGAGAATGATTGGGTGCTGATCGATACCGGCTGTCTGCTCAATGGTTACAACTCAGACATCACTAGAACCTACTGTTATGGCACGCCAACGGCGCGTCAGCGCCAGATGTGGCAGGTGGAAAAAGCCGCTCAATTGGCCGCTTTTAATGCTGCGCAGTTAGGCAAGCTTTGCGAAGTTGCTGACTACGCGGCACGAGAAGTGTTAGAGGCCAATGGCTTAGGGCCAGACTATCAGCTGCCGGGTTTACCCCACCGCACCGGTCACGGTTGTGGTTTGGACATTCATGAATGGCCATATCTGGTTCGCGGTGATAAAACCCCACTGGATGTAGGCATGGTGTTCAGTAACGAGCCCATGTTAGTGCTGCCTGGGGAGTTTGGGGTGCGTTTGGAAGACCATTTTTACATGAGCGACACCGGCCCGAAATGGTTTACTCAGCCGTCCCATAGTGTTGATGATCCTTTTGGCTACCAAGCCTAACGTAAGGGCTGGTTTTAAATAGCGGTTAATATAGCGCCAACTCTGTACCAAGTTGTAACAAACTGGTTTTTGACCTGTGATACAGGTGTGGGTACTATCCTTGGGTGTAAATTTCAATTAGCTTAAAAAATCATAAGGATATGCTGATGAAACGTGTACTCTTGGGAAGTTTGTGCGCTTCCGCTCTGTTAATGGCCGGTTGTGCTGAAAACGTATCAACGCAACCGACTGCGACTGCGCAAGCCGTTCAACAGCAACTGGTTTCCGGTATTGAGCTGGCGAATTTCGACGCCAGCGTTCGTCCGCAAGACGATTTCTACTCCTGGGTTAACGGAACCTGGCAAAAGACCGCTCAGATCCCTGCGGATCGTACCAACGTTGGAGCGTTCTACGATCTTCGTGAAAAAGCCCGTGATGACGTTAAAGCGATCATCGAAGAGGTAGCTGCTAAGTCCAATAAGATGGGCAGTGACGAGCAAAAAGTGGCCGATCTGTATCGCTCCTATATGGACACCGATACCATCGAAGCGAAAGGCCTGAGCCCGCTTAAGGCTGAGTTTGAAAAGATCTCTGCCATCAAGAACAAAACCGATCTGATGGCGTACTTTGCTCACAGCCAAGTGATCGGCTCCGGTACGCCAATGGCTTTCTACGTTAACGTGGATGCTAAAGATTCTCAGCGTTACGCTACCCACATCTGGCAATCTGGCCTGAGCCTGCCGGATCGCGACTACTACTTTAACGATGGCGAACGCTTCGTTGAGCTTCGTGAAGGTCTGGCGGCCCACATCGATAAGATGTTCACCATGGCGAATCTAGGTGACGGTGCTGCAGCAGCCAAAACCGTGATGGATATCGAGACTCAACTGGCCGAAGGTCACTGGACTCGTGTTGAAAGCCGTAACAGCGAAAAGCGCTACAACAAGTATCAAGTTGCGGATCTGAATGCGCTGGCCAAGCTGGATTGGAGCGCCTACCTGAAAGTGTTGGGTGGCGACAAGCAAACCGACATCATCATCAATCAGCCAAGCTATATTGAAGCGCTGGGGAAAACCATCAACGAGACCTCCATTGAAGATTGGAAGACCTACCTGAATTGGCACCTGCTGACTAACTACGCCAGCCTGCTGCCTGCTAAATTTGATCAGGAAAACTTCGAATACTTCGCTAAGAGCCTCAATGGTCAGCAAGAGCAGAAAGATCGCTGGAAGCGCGGTGTGGCCATGGTCAACGGCAACCTAGGTGAAGTGGTTGGTAAAGTTTACGTTGAGCGTCACTTCCCTGCAGAAGCGAAAGCTCGTATGAAAGACTTGGTTGAGAACTTGCGCAAAGCGTACGCCAAGAGCATCGACGAACTGGATTGGATGAGCGCCGAAACTAAGGTTAAAGCCAAAGAGAAACTGGCTGCCTTTACCCCTAAGATCGGCTACCCAGATAAGTGGGAAGACTACTCAGCACTGGATATCAAGGCCGATGACTTGGTGGGTAACTCCATGCGCTCTGCGATGATTGGCCACCAGAAAGAGATCGAGAAGTTGGGTGGTCCAATTCGCACTTACGAGTGGCACATGACCCCGCAAACCGTGAATGCGTACTACAACCCTGTGATGAATGAGATCGTATTCCCAGCGGCAATTCTGCAGCCTCCATTCTTTAATATGGAAGCGGAAGATGCGGTGAACTACGGTGGCATCGGCGCGGTAATCGGTCACGAAATGGGCCATGGCTTTGATGATCAGGGTGCTAAGTACGACAAGACCGGCAGCCTGAACAATTGGTGGACTGAGGAAGATCTCAAGCAGTTCCATGCCCGTGGTGAAGCGCTAATTGCTCAGTACGATGGCTATCAGGTATTTGATGATCTAAACGTAAATGGCAAATTGACTCTGGGTGAGAACATTGGCGATCTGTCTGGTGCCACCATTGCGTACAAAGCCTATAAGATGTCACTGGAAGGCAAACCAGACATGGTTCTGGATGGCTACAACAACGACCAGCGCTTCTTTATCGGTTGGGGTCAGATCTGGCGTGGGAAGTACAGCGAGAAAGCACTACGTAACCGCGTAGCGACCGACCCGCACTCTCCAGCGCAGTTCCGTGCCAACGGTCCTCTATCTAACATGGATGAGTTCTACTCGAACTTTGAAGTGAAAGAGGGCGATGCCATGTATCTGCCAGAAGATAAGCGCGTTAAGATCTGGTAAGCCTCTAGCGAACCTATCGGATTTCGAAAAGCCTGAACATCGAATGTTCAGGCTTTTTTGTTTGCCTTGAAGTTAGAAAATTTAAAGTTTTATTTAAGTGCATCCTGTTGATTGCCGACCGATATAGAGACTGAATATTGTTTTTTGTAGTCAATAGGGCAGTTAGATGAAAACAAAATGGATATGGGTAGGCGGCGCAATGATGTTGGCGCCAGTGGCGATGGCAAACGTTGGTATTGACGCGAAAAGTGCCGGCGCGGCGAATAGTGGCATTGCCAGCGGCGATTTTACCCGCGCAACGCTTAATCCGGCGTTGTTGACTCGGTTTAACGATGCCGATGATGTCTATGTGCGCCTTGGCGCTCGGGCGCTGGTGAACGAATATAAAGATGCTCTGGATCAAGTCGATGACACTCAGGACGCCATTGATGCGTTTGAAGATAAAATTAACGCTATGGATCCGAACAATTTGCCAACTCAAGAGGATGCCGATGCGGTAATTGCCGAATTAAAGGCGCTTGACTCAACCTACCTTGAGGGCAGTGCCGGTGTCGATTTTGGTGTGTTCGTTCCAAGCAAACGGTTTGGTTTTGGGTTTGCCGCGTCGACCTATGTGGTGGCGAACGGCGATTTTGACTTCGCAGAGTCCGATGAGGCGTTGATCAATGAGG
The DNA here is from genome assembly GCF_005116665.1 of Ferrimonas aestuarii. GTDB lineage: Bacteria > Pseudomonadota > Gammaproteobacteria > Enterobacterales > Shewanellaceae > Ferrimonas > Ferrimonas aestuarii. The sequence goes on from NZ_SWCJ01000002.1 coordinate 120,842, forward strand.
CGCTTAAAACTGGACGCTTTGATGAAAACGACCTGACCTCCTCTGGGGTTGCAAATGCAGTAGGAGTAACCGAATTCTCCGTATTGATGGCCACGGAATTGAAACTGGAGAGCGTGGGCGAATTTTCCATCGGCACTAGCCTTAAGTATCAACGTTTGGACAGCTACCTTTATCGAGCAACCATTGCCAACTACGATGATGGTGACTACTTCGACGATGAATACATGACTGACGACAGTGCGTTCAATGTGGACATTGGTCTCCATAAACAAGTGGGTGATTGGAGCTACGGTGTTGTCGCTCGAGATTTGATCTCACAATCCATCACCAATATAGAAGGCCAGAGTTTTGATCTTGAGCCTACTGTGTCTGCTGCGGTTGCATGGCATTACACGGATCTAACCACCTCGGTTGAGGTTGACCTAGTTAAGAATGAATCATTTGTGGCTCAAGAGGGCGCACCTGTGCTTTTGCTGCCGCGCCAATTCGCCAAACTTGGATTGGAATATCAAGCTACTCATGCCCAGATCCGTTTGGGTTATCAGCATGACTTTAAAGACAACTACAGCTCATTGGTCACCCTTGGATTGGGCGTCTCGCCTTGGGATGCATTTAGCCTAGATTTGGTTGGCCAGCTGGGTGAAGACGACGAGATCGGAGCGGCGCTGCAGTTGGGCATTAAGATCTAAAGTTTGATTATCTTAGCTGATGAGCGTTGCAGCCGGTTTATTGGCTTCGGCTGGGAGCCATTGCCAATCACCGACTGTCACATAGAAAAAGGGCCAGCAAATGCTGGCCCTCTTTGGTGAAACCTACCCAATCTCAGCCGGAGTGTGCTTGGTGCGAATCGGCGCTTTGAGCTTTTGTGCCACGTAGACGCCAATTAAGGTCAGGCCGCCGCCTAATACTTGCGCCAAGCTTAGGTGCTCCCCAAGTAGCAGCACCGCCAATAAGGTGCCAATCACCGGGTTTAAGTTCAAAAATGCGGTACATTTGCTGGCACCCAGCAGCTCGATTCCCCGTAGCCAACTGAAGGTAGCGAACAGTGACGCGATTAGGGCGGCAAACAGCACCAGCGGTAACGCTTCAGTTGAAATTGTTTTGTCCGCTTCGGTTAGGAACACCGGCAGCAGCCACAAAGCGCCCATTGCCATCTGCAGAAACAGTGACGGCCAGGTTGAAAATGGCAGATTCCAGCGCTTGATTAACACCCCATAGAGTCCGTAACTCAGGGCACCAATCAGCAGTAATAGATCGCCCTGTTTTAAAACGGTATCAAACAGCGCTAGTGGGTGGCCATTGGTTAGGAGCACCGCCAAACCTAAGAAGGACATCAGTGACCCTACCAGCATGCCTTGAGTTGGGGTCTCTCGCAGTAGGAATAGGCTCCACAGCATGGTCATCATAGGCACCACCGAGCCGATCAAGGCGATGTGCGTAGCGCTGGTGGTTTGGGCAGCTACATAGGTTAGGGTTTGCAATACCACCATGCCTAATCCACCCAGAATACTGAGTTTAAAGAAGTGTTTTTTGACCAAAGCACGCTGTCGCCAAAGCGTAGGCAGCACAAAAGGAGCCAACAAGGATGCGGCAATCAGCCAGCGATAAAACGCAATGGAACCCGGGGCGATCATATCAACGGAGATCTTACTGACGATTCCGTTGCCGGCCCAGGCAATAACAGTGGCTATAGGGAAGAGATAAGCCGATTTGGTCACAAACAACAACTCCAAAACATCACGACGAACAGCGCGGCCATTCTAAACCTGTCTTTATAAAATGATATAACGATAATCAGACAGTATGTTATGGTTTGCAGACACTCTGACAATTGAAGTGATTCCATGTTCTGCGAATCAAATTCTGTGATAAATGAACGTTATCCACTGCCGTTTGAGGCTTGCGCCAGTGAAATCTACCTTCATAGTGAGGATCTTGAACCCGATACCACATTTTTACCCCATAGACACAGCTGGGGCCAGTTAAATGTGGTGGAAGAAGGAGTTATTGAGATAAGTGTGGACGGCAAACCTTACCTGTCTCCGCCGCAATACGCCATCTGGATTCCCCCTTTGGTTGAGCACACCAGTTACAGCCGTCAGAGGGTGAGCTATCGAGCTCTCTACTTAAATCCGCGGCTGTCGGCGCTGCTTCCTGATGAGCCGTGCATGTTGAGACTGACTGGCGTGTTTAGCGCCATCGTGGCCGACTTTACCGACCGCGCAGTGCATTATGCCACCGCCCTTGAGGATCAACGTTTGGCGCAAGTGATGGTGGATCAATTGGTAAAGCAAGCGCCGATGAGAGCGTTTCTCCCTTTAAGTGATGACCCGCTGCTGAAACCAATTCTAACCGCACTGCAAAAAGATCCATCGAACCCGCGCACTCTCAGTCAATGGGCGCAGAAGGTTTACAGTACCGAACGTACCTTAAATCGTCGCTGTCACCAGCAACTGGGGATGAGCTTCAGTGATTGGAAACAGCGGCTTAAGTTTTTGTCGGCCATCTCTATGCTGCGTCAGGGAATGAAGGTAAACAAAGTCTCAATAGAGCTTGGGTATTCTACGCCGTCTGCATTTATTAATATGTTCAGTCGAATGTCTGGTAACACGCCTGAGAGTTATCGGCGAGAGCGGCGCAGAGTCAGCGGTAACGGGTAAACGTACGCCTCAACGGTAAGATCCTTAACCGTGGCGGGCGAAATAATTATGGCAACCTAATCGGATTAACATTGCTTTAATTCTTTTAGAAAATAATCACTTACTTATGCCTGTTTTCTCGCCATTTCCCCTTTTGCGCTACTGGTATTTCACCCACTGCCAAGTACAATGGGTGCGTCAGATCACAGAATTTAAGGAGATCCGGTGGCCGATTTTAGTGACATTCGAAGAGAGTATTTGAAAGGGGGGTTACGTCGTAAAGACCTTAAGTCCAATCCTTTCGAGCAGTTTACTTTGTGGATGGAGCAAGCCGCGAAGTCCGGATTGTCAGATCCAACGGCCATGAGTTTGGCCACTGTGGACGCCGATGGTCAGCCGTTTCAGCGCATCGTTTTGCTGAAACGTTTTGATGAAAATGGCTTGGTGTTTTTTACCAACCTTGGCAGCCGCAAGGCCGCTCACATGGAGACCAACCCTAAAGTCAGTTTGTTGATGCCTTGGCACGAGATTGAGCGCCAAGTCCACATTACAGGGCAGGTAGAGAAGCTGACTAAGTCTGAAGTCATTAGCTACTTTATGACTCGGCCCAAAGAGAGCCAGATCGGTGCTTGGGCCTCAAACCAAAGCAGCAGAATTTCGGCGCGTCAGGTACTGGAAGCCAAGTTTTTAGAGCTAAAACAGAAATACGCCAAAGGCGAGGTGCCGGTCCCCGATTTTTGGGGAGGCTATCGAGTTAAGGCAGACAGCTTTGAGTTTTGGCAAGGGGGCGACCGCCGACTGCATGATCGCTTCCTCTATTCCCATACTGATGATGACTGGCAGATTGAGCGCTTGGCACCGTAATAGGTCGTCCGTAGCTCAATTTGTCATAAGGTGCTGAGGTATCGATCTGTTTCGACCACTCAGCGTTAGAAACTGGATATAATGCCGCTGATAACCATAGCGATAATAGGAACTTTTTATGTCTGATTTAGACCACCTTTTTGCTGCCAACCGCGAATGGGCCGAACGAATTCAAAAAGAGAGCCCAGAGTTTTTTGGTCAATTGGCGCAGCAACAGGCCCCCGAATACTTATGGATTGGGTGCTCAGACAGTCGCGTTCCTGCTAACCAAATTATTGATCTGGCACCGGGTGAGGTGTTTGTTCATCGCAACATCGCCAATGTTGTGGTTCACAGCGATTTGAACTGCTTGTCGGTGATTGAGTTTGCGATTGATGTACTCAAAGTGAAGCACGTCATGGTCGTCGGTCATTATGGCTGTAGCGGCGTGAAAGCGTCTATGGAAGATGACTACCTTGGCTTGGCCAGTAACTGGCTTCGTCACGTTCGCGATACCTATAAAGAGCACCAGTTGCACCTTGATGCATTGCCAGAGGATGAGCGCAACGATCGACTGTGCGAACTAAATGCCATTACTCAAGCGGCAAACGTGTGCCAGACCACCATCGCCAAAGCCGCGTGGGATAGAGGTCAAGAATTGACGGTTCACTCACTGATCTACGGACTGAAAGACGGACGTCTTCGTGACCTAGGCCTAAGGGTTGATGGTCGAGGTCAGGTGTATCAGGCTCGCAAGCGTGCCATGGAGGCTCTGCTTTAATCACCTGTTCGCCCTTGCTTATTGTGCTATGTGACTCTATTTATTGTTATAGTTGTTGCAAATATGCCGAGAAGTGGGGGCGATGTGATCATTCGAGCCAAAAACAGCAAGTGCTTTAGCGCAGAGATCGCCCTTGGCTATCAAGTGGAGCAGGTAATGCCGCTCCTGTGCCCAGTGAAAGAACGAGACTGGGTACCTGGTTGGGAGCCGCTGATGCTGTGGAGTGACTGTGGCGCTATCGAAACTGGCTGCACCTATACCACAGTAGACCCCCTTGGGGTGGCCATTTGGCAGGTGCTTCATTACCGGCTTGAACTGGGGCAAATTGAGCTTATGAAGGTGGTGGCCGATCAGATGCTGACTCACATCCAGCTCGATGTGGTCAGTGCGCCGAAAGGCTGCAAACTTAAGCTTAATTATCGTTTTACGGCGGTGGGAGATCGTGGCATCAACTATCTGCGACGTTTTGATGACCTTAAATGGCAGCAGTTTGTGGAACGCTGGCAGCAGGGAATTGAGCGCTATCTCAATTCCCACTGTGAGAACGCGTCGGCTATTTAGTCCTGCCGTCTTTGGCGGCTGCCTCCCTTAATTTGTCTTTTTTACTCTTACGTTTGCCTTTGACCGGTTGCGGCCCTTTGGGTTTTGGCTGCGCGGCTTGCTGGCGGCTAAATCCGTCAAGTTGCTCACGAGTAACCTTTTGTCCCATCTTTTTCTCAATTAGCGCGAAATGAGCGTCATCGTCGGCACCGATAAAGGTGAGGGCGACGCCTTGATTTTGTTGGCGACCCGTGCGGCCAATACGGTGGACGTAATCTGCAGGAGAGCGGGGCAGATCGTAATTGACCACACAGGGCAGGGCATCTACATCCAATCCTCGCGCGGCCAAATCCGTGGCAATGAGGATGCGAAGCGTCCCGAGCTTAAAATCGCGTAGGGACGCTTGACGAGCCCCTTGGCTCATGTCTCCATGCAGGGTGTCGACGTCGTAGCCGGCGCGATGGAGTTTGGTGGCGAGGTTGTTGGCGCTGCGTTTACTCGCGGCAAAGATCAGCACCTGACGCCACTGATGGTGTTCAATCAGTTGTTGAAGCGCTTGATTGCGGTTCGCTGGGTCAATCTCGATGGCTCGCTGATGGATCTGCTCGCTGACGCTGGCTTCACTGGTCACTTCGAGCCACACTGGAGAACACAACCACTGCTGTGCCAGTTGCTCTGTATCTTTGGAAAAGGTGGCTGAGAACAACAAGGTTTGCCGCTTTTTCGGAAGCAGCGCTTTAATCGCCTCCAGTTCCTCTGAAAACCCTAAAGCCAGCATTTTGTCGGCCTCGTCCAACACCAATTGAGTGGTTTGGCTAAGGCTGATGGCATTTTGGTTAATCAGATCCAGAAGGCGGCCTGGGGTCGCGATCAGCAGATCGCAGCCACCTCGAAGTGCCAGCATCTGAGGGTTAATGCTGACGCCGCCATACACCGCCTTGATCTTTAGCGGTTCGGGCAACCCAAAGGCAAAGCTTTTCAGGCTCTCTGCAATTTGCGATGCCAATTCTCGAGTGGGCGCTAAGATAAGCGTTGGTGTGACGTTGGTGCGGCCACGGCTCGACTTAGGCTGCTGGGCACGTTGAAGCAGCGGTAGACCAAAAGCGGCAGTTTTCCCTGATCCGGTTTGAGCAATGCCGATGATGTCTTTGTTATCAAGAACATGAGGGATTGCTTGTTGCTGAATTAGCGTAGGGGTCTGATACCCTAATTGGGCAAGGTGCTGGCTTAGGGCGTCGGATAAACCGAGGGAAGGAAAGGGCATGGATAGCGCTCAGCTGTAAAAACCGGCGAGTATAGCAAAGGCGAGCGGTTGCAGGAACCACATTGCTAACCCTTGTGGCTTAGTCTTGAAGTTGAATTTGGTTGGGCGCCAGCCTAGGCTGGCGCGATGGCATTATTCAGCGGTGCTGTCTTCACAGCTCTTGGCAAACTGCGCTAATTCGTCGGCGAACACCTGGTGCAATTCCTCTTCGATGTCACGAAGGCGCTCCCTTAGCTCTGGAATGCTGTTCGCATTTCGGAAGTGGTCATGCAGCAAATCAGATAATTGTGTTGAGTTCGTTTCCATGAATGACCCTCCAGCACTTGATGTAATTCACGACCTAGGTTCACTGTAGTTTTATCAAAATTGACCAAGGTTAGCTAAGACTTGTTGGTCGCTGGTGCCAATTTTTCATCGGCACCAGCCCAAAACGCCTTTTGTTTAGCTCAAAGCCAGAGTTTGACCAGATTCTCATCGAATATCTCGAGCTGTGCGGTCGTTATAACCGCTGGCTCAAGAGTGATCTCCCCGGACATCAGCTCATCTCTGCGAAACCAATGGCAACAAAGCGTACTTCCTGGTTCGTAACGGCTCAGCTGTTTATCAAGATTAGCAGAAACCTGCAGACCGTCGATGGCAATTAAGCGATCGCCGGCGCTCATTCCGGCCTGATGAGCCGCGCCGCCTTGGCGGACACTGGCTAGGCGAACGCCAAAATCGTCCGCTTTGTAGAGCGCACCTAGCTCAACCTTTGCGCCTTTGCCGATGCCGCCTTTATCGCTATTGCTTGAGGCGCTGCGCATGGAGAGTTTTACGCCCACCTTTTCCAGTAGCTCTGCCAGTGGCAGATCGTCGGTCTTGGTGAGCCACGCGAACAGCTCTGTGGCGTCTCTGCCTAGCAGCGATTCCACAATCTGTTGATGGGTATTGTCCAAGGTGCCGATGCCTTTGCTGCCAAATTGCTCCCAAAGCACCGTCATCAATTGATCTAGATTGGCTTTGCCTTGGGTTTCCGTACGCAGGGTTAGGTCCAGCATCAGCGCGAACAGCGCCCCTTTGGTGTAGTAGCTGACAATGGCATCTTGAGCGTTCTCACCCTGCTGATAGAAGGTGGTCCAGGTGTTAAAAGAGGATTTTGCCAAACTTTGTTTAAAGCGGCCTTGACCACGAAGGACTCGGGTAAAGGTTTGGCTCAGTAGATCAAGGTAGCTGTCGCGATCGATGCAGCCGGAGCGGAAAGTAAGCAGATCATCATAGTAGGAGGTGATCCCCTCATAGGCCCACAGCTGCGTGGTGTAGCTCTCGGCTGACAACTCGTAAGGGATAAAGCGCTGTGGCTTAATGCGCTTTACGTTCCAGTTATGGAAATACTCGTGGGTGCACAGGGTCAAAAAGGTTCGATAGCCATCGGTGACGTCGGTTTCTGTTTTACTTGGCAGATCACCACGGCCACACATCAGTGCGGTGGAGTTGCGGTGCTCTAGGCCACCGAAGCCATCGCCCACCACCATGGTGAGGAACAGGTAGTAGTCGTATGGGGCTTGGCCGCCGAAAAAATCGATTTCGGTTTGGCAGATCTTTTTGAGATCCGCACAGATGCGGTCGGTATCCGCCATCTGTTTACCGGTCAGCACCAGATCGTGTTGAACGCCGCCCGCTTCAAAGCTGGCCAAGGTGAAATCACCCATCTCGACGGGATGATCAATGAGGGCATCGTAGTCCTCGGCTCCATAGTCACCAAATTGATATCGTTCGGTGCCATTGATCGGCGTCAGTCCTGTGGCCACTCGCCAGTGACTTAGCGAGCCTTCTGGGGCTTTGATGGCGAGGCTCACCGGTTCAGATTCACGCCCTTCCACCTTTAAGAACGTGCTAGTGCCGTTAAAAAAGCCATGGGTTTGGTCAAGGTGGGCGCTACGTACCGACAGATCCCAAGCGTAAACTTGGTAGCGAATCGAGAGCTGCTCACAGTCGCTATCAAGCTCCCAAGTCTGTTTGTCCAGTTGGGTAAGTGCTACAGGCTCGCCACTTTGCATGGCATGAACGTTAATTAGATTCTTACAGAAGTCTCGGACCATATAACTTCCAGGAATCCAACTAGGCAGGCTGAAGCGTTGACCTTTCGAAGCGTGGGCTAATTGGATTTCCACCTCAAACAGGTGAGCGGCGGCATCTGTGATGCCAATCTGATATTGAATCATATGAGGTCCTTCACGTCGGTCAGCGGAGTAATGTTTGATCCGCGTAATATAATAATTGGTGATTAGTGGTTAACATCGGCACCAGCGATTAACTGTGTTTTGAGTTGCTATGTTCGATGCCATGTCTACATTTTGTCGTATTGCGACGCCATTTCTTGTCAGCCTGTTGGTGTATCTGCTTGCGGTCGTTTTCACCTGGGTGACGGAGAAAAATCGACAAGTCTAAAGATAAGCTGTTGCTGTTAATCAATTTTCCTAAATTCACTTTGCTAAGTATACTGGCTAAATCAGATAAATGAGCCTGTTTGGAGGCAACCGTGGCCGAAGAAACCATCTTTTCTAAAATTATCCGTCGAGAGATCCCAGCGGAGATCCTATACCAAGACGATTTGGTTACTGCCTTTCGTGATATCAGCCCTCGAGCGCCGACTCACATCCTAATCATCCCCAATACCGTCATTCCGACGGTCGATGACGTCAAGTCAGCTGATGAAGCCGCGTTGGGTCGCATGGTCACCGTGGCTGCGAAGCTGGCGAAAGAGGCGGGCATCGATGAAGATGGTTATCGTTTGATAATGAACTGCAAGGAGCATGGGGGGCAGGAGGTTTACCACATCCACATGCACCTGCTGGGCGGTCGCCCTCTAGGGCCGATGCTGGCGCACTAAACGATGGCTAACGAGGGGATTGTCCATTAATTGGGCGTATCCTTTCTTTTACAGCTTAGACCGGTGTGCGCCGGTTTAAGTTGTTTGCTGTTATGACAATTGCACTAGGCCAATGGTACTATCTGCATCGCCTTGCGGTGCCGGTCATCGTTTAGGTGGTTATAAGGATAAAAAACTCTATAAGGAATTTAAGTCATGCCGTCTGTTGTCTCACCTTTGTGTGTCGACTGTCGCTTTGATTCCCAAGCGATGGGGGTGTAAATGCAGCCTCATAACTCGGAATACTTCCCGCAAACCGAACTCATTACACGCTTTGTTAACTCTCTGGCTCAGTGCCGAAAGCTGAAGGTAGAAACCTTAGAGGCCAGCGAACATCACGTTCTGCTTAAGTTGCCTTATCAGCAGGAGCTGATCGGCTACCCTGAAACTCAAGTTCTCCACGGTGGGGTGATCACCACCTTAATGGATACCGCATCTGGTGCAGCGGTGATTGCTGCCATTGAGTCTCAAGAAAATCAGATTGAACTGTGCCCAACGCTGGATCTTCGCGTGGATTACATGCGTTCCGCCGTTCCCGGCGAGCCGGTCTATGCCATGGTGGAGTGCTTTAAGCTCACCAGCTCCGTTGCCTTCACTCGAGGCGTTGCCTACCAAGATTCCATCGATAACCCCATTGCTCAGGTCGTGTGCTCCTTTATGCGCATCGGTCCGGAGTTGGTGACCGAGGAATTTAGACGTACGCTGCTGGGAGAGTAATGGTGGATATTAGAAATTTAGTTGAAGACGCCATCGCCAACCGGGATTACACCGAGCTTCTGGCTGTGGTGCCGTATGCCCAGCACCTGGGGATGGAGTGTGACCAACTGGGCGAGGAGTTGGTGTTTCGCCTGCCAAACAACCCAGAAAATATGGGTAACCCGATGTTGCCTGCACTCCATGGCGGCGTGATTGCCGGTTTTATGGAGATGGCGGCGATGGTACAGTTGATGGTGGTTTTGCATACCAGTCGTGTACCAAAAATTGTCGACTTCTCAATTGATTATTTACGTGCAGGATACGCCAGAGAGACCTATGCTGAATGCCGTATTACTCGTCAAGGTCGCCGAGTTGCCAATGTGTCAGTGTCTGCTTGGCAAACCAGTCGCAAACAGCCGATCGCAACGGCTAGGGCGCATTTTTTGATCGATTAAGTTCATAAAGCCGATAGGAGTGCCGATGAAACGCGTAATGGTTGTAGCCTTAGTGGCCGCATTGGTTGGGTGTTCGACCACCACCTCTGGTTTGGTTGTGCACTCCAGTTCCGCTGAAGATGTTCAGATTAATAACGGTGCCCTAGGGCGGGATCTTAGCCTAGTTTCCGTTAACAAGGGGCGCTTAAATGGCCGCCTTCAAGGACGGGTTAACTTAGAATCGAACAGCAGTAGCGATCTCTACCTGCAATATCGGTTCTCCTTTTTTGACGGGGAGGGGGTGTTGCAGGAGTCCGCTCATGACGGCTGGCACAGCCTGAACTTAGCTGGCGGCGAACGTAGGCAGGTATCTTCGTTATCCTTGAACAGTAAAGCGGAAGATTTTCGTTTTGAGATACGCCGAATCATCTCTGATTAAACTTATCTCTGGCTATCCCGTTAGCTTTGTTGCCGCTCTCGGTTGGCAAATGCTTCTTTAAAGTATTTCTTCCAAAGGAAACACCAAAACCGGCGCCTCGTGCGCCGGTTTTGGTTTGTTCGCTGTTTTTATAGCCGTTTGTTGTTACAAAACTGCCGTTTTTGTTGGTGGTTTCTGTTACCATCGGCGGTGAACCTCGGGGTGTGTTTTGACACTGAGATTTGAGCAGTTGCCGCTGGGCCTGCTTAAGAACCCGCGAACCTGATCCGGATGATACCGGCGTAGGAAAGGTCACTACTTCCCCTTATCGCCCTCATTCGGTCCTTTTTTACCTTGATTGTGAGAAGTCAAAAGGACATGCGTAAAACCCTTTTAGCGACCGCTGTAGCCCTAGGATTGGGCCAAACCTCTTTGTCTGCCTTTGCCGAAGAGATCGAACGTATTCAAGTTTTTGGGGACCTAAGACAGATAGAACTGAATCAGCTGCCAGGCTCTGCCACCGTGGTGGATACCCAGTTGATTGAAGATGAAGGTGGCGAGCACCTAGAACAGTTGCTCGACACCATCCCCAACTTAAATTGGTCCGGAGCAACCTCCCGCCCTCGTTACTTCCAGATTCGTGGCGTAGGTGAACAGGAAGATTATCAGGGCGCACCCAATAGCTCAGTAGGCTTTATCGTTGATGATATCGACCTGTCTGGCTTAGGCATGGCAGCCAGCTTGTATGATCTGCAGCAGGTAGAGGTACTTAGAGGCCCGCAGGGCACTCAGTATGGTGCCAATGCCTTAGCGGGCCTTATCTACGTTAAAAGTGAAGATCCGACCCAGGTGGCCGAGAGCGGCATCACCACCACCTTCGGCGAAGACAGCCAGTTTACCTATGGTGGCTATGCTTCCGGTGCGCTGACCGATACCTTATCTGGGCGCGTGGTGGTTCATCACAACCAACAAGATGGTTTTCGCGATAACGTCTATCTTGGCAAAACCGACACCAATGCGCGCGATGAACTTACCGTGCGTACCAAGTTGTTGTGGCAACCTAGCGATCGAATGTCAGCCAAGCTGACTTTCATGCACGCCGATCTTGATAACGGTTATGACGCCTGGACGCTGGATAATAATGGTTTTGACACCATCAGCGATAACCCTGGTGAGGATTCTCAGCGTACAAACGGTGCCTCTTTAAATCTGAGTTTTGGCTTGTCTGAGCAGGTTAATCTGGGGGCCATCACCAGTTGGACCAACACTCACGCCACTCATGCTTATGATGGTGATTGGGCCAATGATGAGTACTGGGGTGACCGTCAGTGCTATGGCGCGCCTTGCGTCTACGTGTACAACTGGGGTAAAGATCTTAAGCGCGATGCCTTATCCCAAGAGGTAAAACTGAGCTCCAGCGAAGCAGGGAAGATCTTTGGTGGAACCACCCATTGGTTGGTGGGCATCTATGCCAGCACGTTGGATGAAGATAACCACCTGCGCATTACCGAAGCCTACGACGCCAGTGGTAGCTATTTTTCTGAGTTAATCTCGGAGTACGGCTCGGATAACCAGGCACTATTTGGCCAGTTGGATACCGAACTTGGGGCGTGGACCTTCTCCCTTGGACTGCGCTTTGAACAGCGAGATGCCAGCTACAAAGACAGCAGTGGCGAAGATTTTAATACCGACGAGAACATGTGGGGGGGACACCTGTCCGCCAGCTATCAGTTAACTGACGATCATAATGCGTACGTTCGCGTGGCTCGAGGGTATAAAGCGGGCGGGTTTAATATGAATCTGCCTGAGTTTTTGGTGGATCAAACCGAATACGACACCGAGACTCTCTATAACTACGAGATTGGCCTTAAGAGTCAGTGGCTGGATGGCTCGTTAACCTCTGCCTTGGCGGTGTTCTACATGGATCGCAGCGATCAGCAGGTGGAGGCATCCGTTCAGGAGCCAGGTTCCGGTGACTTTGTGCTCTACACCAGTAACGCCGCGGATTCCAGTAACTATGGTGCTGAGCTTGAGCTTAACTACCAAGCCACCGAAAACCTGTCATTGCGGGCGGCGTTGGGTTGGCTTGAGACCGAGTATGGCGACTACGTTTTGCAGCTTAAGGAAGACAGCTTCCGCGATCTCAGTGGCCGAGAGTTAGCGCACGCCCCGAACTATCAATTTGCGGTTGGTGCTACCTATCGCCATGACTTAGGTTGGTTTGCCAATGTGAATTACAGCGGCAAGGACGAGTTTTATTACTCTGATAGCAATGACTCGACTTCTGAAGCGTATCAAGTGCTTGATGCCAAGCTGGGCTATGAGGCTCAGATGTGGTCGGTGTACCTGTGGGGTCGAAACCTGACCGATGAAAAGTACGGCGTTCGTGGCTTCTACTTTGGCAATGAGCCCGATCAAGACTGGGTCGACAAGCAGTACATTCGCTATGGTGACCCTCAGCAGTTTGGTATTACCTTTAATTACCAATTTTTATAAGGAGCAATGATGAAACTTGCCGTCGAAATAAGCCTTTACCCTCTGCAGGATAACTACCTGCTGCCCATTAAGTGGTTTATTGAGCGTCTGGATGCTTACCCTGAGATTCAGCGTAAGACCAACGCCATGAGCACTCAGTTACTGGGGGACTATGATCAGGTGATGTCTCTGTTGGCTGTCGAGATGAAGGCTGCCCATGAGAAGTGGGGTAAGGGCGTGTTCGTCTGCAAGTTCATCCCCGGCGGAGTTAACCTTGACCACTCTGAGTAATCTGTTTAACGACGCCTTTGCTCAGGCGACCGCCATGACCTACTGGGAGGGATTGGCGGTGGTATTGGCATTGGCCTACCTTTTGCTGGCAATGCGGGGCAGCATCTGGTGCTGGCCTGCGGCATTTGGTTCCACGCTCATTTATACGCTGCTGTTTTGGGAGGTGTCTCTGTTGATGGAGTCGCTGCTCAATGGCTATTACCTGCTGATGGCGGTATATGGGTTTTGGGTGTGGCGCTTTGGCGGAGATACCGGGGAGGGCACCCGTTATCGGCGTTTGCCTTTTAGCCAGCACACCTTGATCATCGCTGCCACGGCGGTTACCGCCCTTGGCATGGGATATGTGATGGACACCTATACACAGGCGGACATGGCGTACTTGGACTCGATGACTACTTGCTTTGCGGTAGTAACCACGGTGATGTTGGCTTACAAAGTGGTGGAGAACTGGATCTACTGGGTGGTGATCGATCTGGCTTCCATCTATCTCTATCTGAATAAATCGCTGATTCTCACTAGCGGCCTGTTTGTGCTCTATGTGGGTCTCGCGGCGGCGAGCTACTTTATGTGGCGCAGAGCCTATGAACACCAGCCTCGACTTAGCCAAGCAGTGGCTTAACCAGCAATCCGAGTTTAAAGGGACCAATTTGGTCCCTTTTGCTGCTGGTACAGCAAACACCCTCTACCAACTTGAAGGTCATGATCTGTTGCTTCGGCTCCACAATCAGCAGTTATCGATGACTGACGATTGCGCGCGGGAGTACGCAACCTTTGCCGAGTCAGCGCAACTGGGGCTTGCACCAAAACTGGTTCATCTCGATGAACATCACCGCTTTAGTATTATCGAGCGCTTTGGTCGCAGCGCTAGTGTACTGCCGATTGAGGCCGCAGAGACTCTGCTGAGGTTTCATCAACAGGTTACTGAATCCCTTGCTCCACGCTTTGGAGGCGCCACCTTTGATTACCCCTCTTTACTGTTGGATCCTGACAGGCAGCGAAAGGCAAAAATCTGGCAACAGCGGATGTTGCAAAGTCGGCTTCGCCCCTGTTGGTGTCACTATGATTTGGGTCCGGGTAATTGGCTGGTGCAGGCAAAGTCCTCGGGACTTACGCTTAGATTGATTGACTTTGAATACAGTAACTGGGGCCACCCTTGGTGGGATTTGGCCTGTTTGCTGTGTGAGTGGCCAATGAATGAGGCCGACGCCATCGTGAGCCGTTATCTGCAGCTTAATCAGTTGACCATGACTGATCGTGAGCAACAGGCTCGCGGGGCCGCAGTGTCACTCTATTTGGCGGTTTCTTTACAGTGGTGTGATGGGGCGTTGGCGCAGGCCAAATCAAAGACGCAACAACAACTGTTGCAGACGCGACGTCGCCATTATCAGAAGCTTTGGACGGGAAACGGCCTCGATCACTAAATACCACATAATTGATTATTAACCATTTTTTCTATTTGAATTTGTCTCATTTCGTTTTAGGTTAAGCTTGTTACTGAGGACAGAGAGCAGGAGCAAGGTGATGATACAGCGTTGGCTACTGGTGGCGGTAATGGCCTTCACCCTCACAGGTTGTAGCACTAAGTTTGTTTACAACTGGCTTGACTGGATCATCGAATGGGAGGTTGCTGATTACGTTGAGTTGGACCGAGCACAAGAACGTCAACTAGAACAGATGATCGATGAGCTATTGGAATGGCATCGTTATCAAGAACTGCCTAAATATCATGCTCAACTGACGCAACTTCGAAAGCAGCTCAATCATGGCCTTACCTCAGAACAAGTATTGGCCCACGCCACCGAACTTGAACAGCATTGGCGCCGCATTTTTGCCCATCTTCTTCCGCAGCTAGTTCCATTTATTCAATCGCTTAATGACGCACAGATCGCCTCATTGGTAGCAAAAATTGAGGAAGAGAATAAGAAGGATATCGAACGCTATCTCGAAAAACCTTATGACGAGCGTGTTACCCGCTCCAACCGTCGTATGGCTAAGAGTTTAAAGCGCTGGGTGGGAAAGCTGACTCCAATTCAGCAAAGTGCTGTCAATGAATTTAACCTAGAGCGGCATCAGTCAATGGATCTCTGGGTTGCCTACCGAGATGCGTGGCAACATCGTTTCATTGACGCACTGGAGCAGCGACAGCACACCCAGTCTCTTGAACAAAGCCTGTATATTTTGCTGGTTCAGCCTGAGTCGCTGCGTCCGGAAGCCTATAAGCAACAGTTAAGCGTCAACCAGCAAGAGTTCGCTGACTCCATTGTCAAAATTCAACAAACCTTGACGGGAAAACAGCGCAAACGCCTCAATCGTCAACTAGGCTCCTTATTGGACGATCTCGCCGACTTATCAGAAAGATAGCCATTTATTCAGTGCTGTTTTTGCTATAGCAACAAATGTTGTGGTTATTGTGAAATCGAGACTCGGCCACTCCGGTCTACTGAAACAGTGAATGGAAAAAGGATATCTTTATGAAGGCGTTGATCTCCCTATGGCAAAGTTTCTTTAAAGCAACCCAATATCTCGAAGGATTGGCGCCTTTGGCCATTCGGCTTTATTTGGCGCCCATCTTTATTCAGGCTGGATACAATAAGTTTAGCCACTTCCAAGACACTGCGGCCTGGTTTGGCAATCCGGATTGGGGGCTAGGTCTGCCTGCCCCAGAGCTGATGGCAGGTCTGGCTGCGGGTACAGAACTTATTGGCGGAGTGTTGTTAATCGTAGGGCTGTTTACTCGATTGATTAGTATTCCACTGATGGTAACTATGTTAGTTGCCGCCTTTGCTGTGCATTGGGAAAATGGCTGGCTGGCTATTGCCGACGCCAGCAGTTGGTTGGCAAACGAACAGGTATTGGCTGCGCCAGAGAAGCTAGACCGAGCCAAAGCGATTCTGCAGGAGCACGGTAATTACGAGTGGCTTACCTCATCGGGTAAGTTTGTCGTGCTTAATAACGGGATTGAATTTGCCATCACCTATTTCGTGATGTTGCTGGCTCTCTACTATTTAGGTGGTGGACGCTACACCAGCTTGGATTATTTCTTCAGCCACAAGAGTGAAAAGGTGAGAACTTAATTTAATTGAATGTGATCTCGATCACGAATTAAGTTTCCCGTGTCGATTGCCACAAGGATTTGGAAGGTGACCCTACCTGGCGGTAGGGTTTTCTTTTGCTGTGGCTACTTTAATTGAATCATCTGGTTTTACTAGCTTCCTATGGCGGAGGAATGCACTAATAAATCGAATTCGCTAGTGATTACACCATTTTTTGAAATTTCTGTTAATTCTATGTGAATTCACTGGTAGCCTGAACTTTCCCCCAAAGAGGGGCAGGTAGTAAAAATAAAAAGGACATACCAGTGAAAACACAATTAGCAATCGCAATTTCAAGTGCATTGGCACTTGGAACCGCTTCAGCAACGGCAGCATCATGGAGTGATGCTCCCCTGCAGCTGAAGAACATCTCCTCCTCAAAGCACTCCATAACAGGCATGCCGGATCAATATGACGACCAATTAGGGGCGTCATTCCAGTGGGCAAAAACCGATCAGTATCGTCCGGCGTTAGGCGCGCTAAAATCGGAAATCCGAACTCAGTCGTATGCGGGTCACTATTTAAGTTCTCACTATGGTCTTGGGGTCGATAAAGGTGATAACAGTGCCAGATTATTGAGCCTTTCCGATTATGGCCGTGGCGCCATTGTGGCCAAGTATGGTCAAACACTGCATGGAATTCCGGTGTTTAATCGTCATGTGAATGTGATGATGGACCAAGAGATGAACCTAGTGGCCAGCTCTGGTGGCTTTGCGGTGACGGCACCAGCGGTAACTCTTCACTATGGCTCTGAGCACGCCGCGCTGAACTATGCCACGTTGGATCTTGTTGGTGCGGAGTCTCTAGAAGGACAAGGGGCGCCACTTCCGGGTGGTTATACAGGTTGGCAGTCTCAACTTCGTTCAGAAGACTACCGTTTTTCCACTTTGCCTCGAACTAAGAAGGTGTGGTTTGAAGAGCAGGGAAAGCTTCGCGCCGCTTACTTTGTTGAAGTCGCGCTTACGTCAATCTCTAGCACCGAACGCCAGAATTACAGTTACGTTATTGACGCCACGACCGGCAAGGTACTGTTCAAACACGACCAGATAGCGCACAGCGGTGAGTTTGGTTACCGCGTCTATGCCCATGATAGTGGCATGCCTTGGGATGGACCTCATGGTAACGTCATTCCCGCTACCAGTGCGGATCAGCAAGACGCAGCGGCTTATCTTGATGCGCCACTAGTGACTCTTGCCCATGGGCCAATCAGCACTCAAGATCCTTGGTTGTCTGAAGACGCGTTGGTGACCAAAGGCAATAACGTCCATGCCTACGCGGATGTGGCTGCCCCTGATGGCTTTTCTGAAGGCGATGTCGAGGCGGAAGTAACGGCCACTCAGACTTTCGATTACGCCTATAATACCAATGAGCCGGAGCACAGTACCAACAACCGCAAAGCGGCGATTGTGAACCTGTTCTATCTCAACAACTACCTTCACGATGAGTTCTACGACCATGGTTTTGATGAGGCCAGCGGCAATGCCCAGCAATCTAACTATGGCCGTGGCGGCGTAGAGGGTGACCCGCTTCTTGTTGAGGTTCAAGACTACTCCGGTACCAACAACGCCAACATGTCGACACCGGCAGACGGCTATTCGCCAACCATGCAGATGTATCTATTCGACAGCAAAGACGCCTCGGTAGGCAAAGACTTTGGTGTGGTGGCGAGCGCGGACAGCGTTTCCGGATTGTTGAACTCATCACAGATGGCTGGATTTGGACCACAGTCCTTTGACCTTACTGGAAACGCCAAGATCATTAATGATGGCGTTGGTGAGGGACGCGATGGGTGTGAGGCGACTAGTCAAGACCTAACCGGTGTTATTGCCATTATTGATCGCGGTAGCTGCGCGTTTACGGATAAGGTGTTGTTTGCTCAAAACGCCGGTGCCATCGCGGCCATCGTGGTGAACAATCAGGACGACGGTACCCCGGCACCAATGGGTGGCACCGACGAGAATGTCACTATTCCTTCCATGGGGCTTTCATTTGCTGATGGCGCGAAACTCTACAGCGCCATTGATAACGGCGAATCCCTAAGCCTGCGCTTGTATGGCAGCCGTGCCATGAAAGGCAGTTCTTGGGATAATGGGATTGTGGCTCACGAATGGGGCCATTACATCACCAATCGATTGATTGGTAATGGATCTGGGTTAACAAACCAGCAGGGTCGCTCCATGGGCGAGGGTTGGGGTGATTTTCACGCGCTATTGATGCTGTCCGATGCAACCGATTCGGATCTACCCGGTAATGAGTTATTCCAGAAAGCTTACGCTGCCACCTCATATGTGGCGGGCTTCTATTCAGGTATTCGTAATTTCCCATACAGCAGCGATATGAAGGTTAACCCATTGACCTTTGCCAATGTCACCTTAGGTAACGGTACCCGAGCCGACCGCAATGGTGCCGCAGAGGTGCATGATGCCGGTGAACCTTGGGCAGCGATGCTTTGGGACAGCTATGTAGCGCTTATTAATGATGAGCGCTACGGATTCGACGAAGCCCGCAACCGTATGAAGAGCTATCTGGTTGCCAGTTATAAGATGACGCCAAACGCGCCAACCTATACTGAAGCTCGTGATGCTCTATTGGCAGCGGCCTATGCCAATGACCCTCAGGATTATCAGCTTATTTTGTCTGCGTTTGCGCGTCGTGGTATGGGGCTTGGTGCGGTATCTCCGGCGAGAGACAGCACCACTCATGAAGGGGTGGTGGAGTCCTATAAGACTCAATACTCCAGCGTTGAGGTGACATCGCACCAGATTGAGACCGACTTTGAGGGGCTTACTAACGGTTACTGCACCAAAGATGGCATCTTGGACAAAGGAGAGACTGGCACGGTGAAGTTCACCGTCAGAAACCGCGGAAGTGAAGCTTTTGATGAGCTGAAGGCTAAGGTCTCCGTGGTGGGCGATCAGCAGGTGAGTTTCTCTAACGGTGGTGAGGTGATCTTTAAAGATCTGGGAATTACCGGAACCGCAAACAGCTCTGTGCTTGAATTTACCCTAGATGAAGTTGGCATTGAAGACACCCTCACTTTCTCGTTGAGTTTTGATGGCCTAGCTGAAGAAACTGTGGCGGTGGATTATGAATACAACACCACCGTAAACATGGGGTATATTTCCAAACCTCTTGTGGGTGGTTCGGCACTCAGTGACATGGAAAACAGCACTGGGTTGGCAAATCTTCAACAACAAGTGTTAAGCGGTGGCGACAATGCGGCGAATACTGTGGTCTTGGATCGGACCTTTGCCGATCAATTGCCAGTTGGTGAGCAGTACCTGCTGATCAAGAATAACCCCTTTGCCAGTGATGTAGCGGCGCAAACCCAGCCTTTCACCGTTGGCAGTGAAGGTGACTTTACGGTTAGCTGGTTCCAATACTTCATTATTGAAGAGGGTTGGGATGGTGGTGTCGTGGAGATCTCCGTCAATGGAGGCGAATGGCAAGATGTTGTCGATGCTGGCGGCGTCTTTACCGGCAGCGGCTATGTTGGCGAGCTTAATGAACTGCTTCCTGAACGTCAGGTATTTACCGGCAATCAAGGGGGGGATGAAGGCGTTAACTTTGGAACCTCACTAAATGGTCAGCAAGTACAGCTTCGATTCCGCTTAGTCTCTGATGAATTTGCCGCGGGCTATGGCTGGATGATTGACGATCTGCAGATCAACAATGCGGCCACGCCAGTGTTCTTCGATCTGGTTAGCGGTGACACCATCGCTTGCGACAACCGCCTGCCTCATGTGGATGCGTTTGTGTCTTCAACTTCGGTGTCCTCCGGTGATGCCGTTGAATTAACCGCGTCGGCAGTGGATGCCAATGCTGGCGACACGCTAACTTACACTTGGCAGCAAACTGCCGGTACTCAGGTGGTTCTCTCGGGCGCTGACAGTGCCGAGGCCAGTTTTGTGGCACCAACCCTGTCTAGTGCAGAAACTTTAACCTTTAAGGTAACGGTTAATGACGGTACTGGAAGTGTTGAAAAAGAGGTGAGTGTGACAGTCGCGGCGACGGCGCCAGTGCAAGGCTCAGGTTCCAGCTCTTCGGGGGCCTTTGCAGCTTGGCTGATGGCGCTATTGCCATTTGCGATCTGGCGTCGTCGACGTCAGTAGCCCCAAATGAAAAGTCCCGGTGTTTACCGGGACTTTTTCGTTTAGTAACTGGCTTTATTCATCGGAGAGTCATACAGCACTTCCAGCTCCACCCAATCACATTGGCGCTTTAGCAGTGAGATCATCGGTGTCATATCCACATTGGCGTCATTGACTTGCCACTTAATATGACCAGTTTCGGCAGTCCAGCGCCACTGAGTGATGTCGTACTGGATTGAACTTAGATCGTCACAGCCGCTGAGCAATCTACCGGTGACTTCTCCTAGCTCTTGGGTATTGAGATTGGTGATACTGGCGTGTTTGTAAAATCCATCAGCAGCTAAAAATAGTTGGTTTCCGATTTGGATTTTAGTGACTTTCTGTGACTCGCTTATTGCAGTGATAATTTGCTGGTCGGGATCAGTCTTGGTGGATATGGGGTGCTCATCGTTGGCACATCCAGAGATGCCAATGGCTAACAGCAGTGGCAGGGGCATACAGATTGTTGGAGATAGAATGCGGAGCATCATCGGCGGTCCTTGCGCTTTGGGTATGGCGGTAACGATTCTCACTACCGCTTTGTTTTGATAAGGTACCACTATGACTGACTTACTTCGGAGTGGCAATGGACGCCATTACATTACTAACTGAGCGAGGCTCCTCACCTCAACTGACCTTCCCTGGGCCAACCGAAGCGCAGCTTTCGCAAATCGTCGAAGCTGGGCTGCGGGCACCGGATCACGGCGGGTTGACGCCTTGGGAATTTCTAATTTCCGAAGGTGAAGGCTTAAACCGCCTTGGTGACATCCTATTTGAAGCGGCTAAAGCCAACGGCGTTGAAGGCGAACAACTCGCCCGAGCCAGATTGCTGCCCACCCGCGCACCGATGGTGATTACCATCATCTCCAGAGTAAAAGACCATCCTAAGGTACCGCCGTTAGAGCAGCACTTAAGTGCAGGCTGCGCCGCCATGGCGATGCAGATGGCAGCCCAAGCTCAAGGCCTAGGTGGAATGTGGCGTACTGGCAGTTACGCGTTTGATGACCACGTACGTCAAGCCCTTGGTGTCCGTGGCGACGATCAGATCATTGGCTTTTTGTACCTTGGTACGCCTAAGCAAACGCCTAAGGCCAAGCGCAAACTCGACCCGTCTCAATTTCTGCGGCGATTGTGAGATTCCTCCCCTGTATCTGCCATCGGATACAGGGTATCCTTTCCCTTTCTGATGGCTTTAACATTCTGTTCTGATGCGAATAATTCATACCTCTGACTGGCACCTTGGTCAGCATTTCTATAATAAAAATCGCGGCCGGGAACACGCGGCGTTCTTTGATTGGTTATTGGCTCAGGTGGACAGCCATCAGGTAGATGCGGTGGTCGTTGCCGGCGATGTATTTGATACCGGAACGCCTCCTAGCTACGCTCGGGCGCTGCTTAACAGTCTGGTGGTGGCGATGCAGAAGCTGGGTTGCCAACTGGTGATCTTGGGGGGCAATCACGACTCAGTGGCAACGCTGAACGAAAGCGCCGAACTGATGCAGTGCCTTGGTGCGAGCGTCATAGGCGGTAGCGATACCCCCATTGACGCTCAACTTCTCGAGCTGAGGGAGCGCTCCGGTCAGATAGGCGCACTGCTGTGTGCGGTGCCATTTTTGCGCCCTCGAGACATTCAGCGCAGCCAAGCGGGGCAGAGCGAGGTGGAAAAGCGCCACGATCTGCGTCAAGGGATCTGCGATCACTACCAGAGCTTGTATCAGAAGGCGTGTGAGCGGCGACAGGAGTTGGGTCAGAGTTTGCCGATCATTGGCACCGGCCATCTGACCACCTTAGGTGCCAGTACTTCAGATTCCGTTCGTGACATCTATGTGGGTAATCTGGATGCTTTCGCGACGAATCTGTTTCCCGATTTTGACTATTTGGCACTGGGCCACATCCATCGGCCGCAGAAGGTTAACTCCACTGGAACGGCCCGCTATTGCGGCTCGCCAATCCCGCTGAGTTTTGATGAGCTTGGTAGCGACAAGCAGGTGCTGTTGGTTGAGTTCGAAAATGGTCATCTGTCCAATACCACGCCCCTGATGGTTCCCTGTTTCCAGCCGATGGCGATCATTCGCGGCGATCTGGCGGAAATTGAGCGGCAGCTTGAGGGATATCGAGGTAGCAGCTCAGTGCACTGGCTGTGCGTTGAGGTGCAATCGGACGACTACCTTAATGACCTACAAAGTCGCATCGAAACCCTGGTAAACGACCTGCCTGTGGAGGTGCTGCTACTGAAACGTCAGCGTCAGCAGCGGGCACAACTTGAGCAAGAACAGCGACAAACCCTATCGGAACTGACGGTTTCTGAGGTGTTTGACAAGCGATTACATAGCGAAGGGATCGATGCTGCTGAGGAGCCGCAACGTCATCAGCAGCTCACCACGTTATTCAATCAGGTGGTGGAACAGCTCCACAGCAACGATGAGGTTAACCAATGAAGATCTTAAGCCTCAGAGTACAAAATCTAAATTCCCTAAAAGGGGATTGGAAGATCGATTTCACCCAAGAACCCTTTGCATCAAATGGCCTGTTTGCCATTACCGGCGCAACCGGCGCCGGTAAGACCACCTTGCTCGATGGCATCTGTTTGGCGCTTTACCATCAAACGCCGAGACTATCGGTATCACCGACGCAAAATGAGCTGATGACTCGAGGCTGCGGCGAGTGTTTAGCGGAGGTGGAGTTTGAGGTTAAAGGCGTTGGCTACCGCGCGTTTTGGAGTCAGCGCCGGGCTAGGGGCAGCGCCGATGGTAAACTTCAGCCGCCTACGGTAGAGCTGGCCCGCATCGACAGCGGTGAGATTGTTTGCGACAAGATCAAAGACAAGCTCGACATGGTGGCAAAGCTGACCGGTTTGGATTTTGGCCGCTTTACTAAGTCGATGCTGCTGTCTCAAGGGCAGTTTGCGGCGTTTTTGAATGCCAGTGCCAACGATCGCGCCGAACTGCTTGAGGAGCTGACAGGCTCTGAAATCTACGGCCGCATTTCGCAGCAGGTGTTTGATAACCATAAACAGGCCAAAGTCGAATTGGAGCAGCTTCAGGCCCAGGCCAAAGGGGTTGAGTTATTAGGCGAGGAGGAGCGCGAGCAGCTTCAGGGGCAGCGAGGGAAATTGCAACTCAAAGAGCAGGAGCTTCAGCGCACTCAAACCGGACTTAACGAACTCAAACAGTGGCTGACGAAATCCAATGACTATCAGGCGCAAATTACGGCCGCTGAGCAGGTCCAGCGTGATGCCAAAACGCGTCAACAGCAGCATCAGCCTGAGCTAGAGCGGCTGCAGCGTTCCGAGCCAGCGGAGAGACTTCGTGGACCGTTAATGCAAAGCCAGCAGGCCCAGCTGCGTGTTCAGGAGGTCAGCGGCGAACTGGAAACGCTGGATCACCAAGCCTTGGAGCTCAACAAGTGGCTGCAAGATGCCGATGAGCGTCAAAATCTAGCTCAGCAGCAAAGCATGCAGACTGAAGCTGAGCTAAAGCAGGGGGAGTCGTTGTTTGCTCAGGTGGTGCCCCTGGACCTGAAACTAGAAACAATGGCGGAGCAGACTCAGGCCCACTCGCAAAATCAATCGAAAGCGGACTTGGCGCTAAAGCAAGGGCAACAGCGAGCTAAAGAGCTTGAAACACGCATCAATGACAAAGCTGAAGCACAGCAGCAAAACCACCAGTTTTTAGCGGATCACCAACAAGTCGAGGGCTGGTCAAAACAGGTTGGCCGTTGGCAGGCGCAGCTGACTCAGCGTTATGAACTTGAAAATAAGTCCACGCAGTTAAAGAATAAAATAAAGAATCTGTCTCATATTGATACAGGTGATTCAAAGCCCGATGTTCAAATTGACGCCCTAAAGCAGACTCTGTCTGCACACCAGAAACAGCAACAGCAGCTTCAGAGTGAACGAGACGCTCAACCCGTTGCAACGGATCAGCTTAAGAAAAAGCTCAAGCAGCTACAGGCCGGTCAGGAGGGCAGGCTCAAATTGAGTGCGCTTATGACCGATCACCAGAAATTGGTCGACAAGCTAACGCTTAGCGATGAGCAACTGAAATCCGATGGCGAGGCCATTACAGCGATGGAAACCGAGCTTGCTAACAAACGTGCCGCGTTCAAGCGCGCAGCCAAGGAGTTCAAAGACGTTGATACTCTGCTTGCGCAAGAGAAGACCATTCGCAGTTTAGAACAGGAGCGAGCCAAGCTTCAGCAAGGCGAAGCTTGTCCTTTGTGCGGTGCCACAGAGCACCCTGCCATTGAGCAGTATCAACAGCTTTCGGTGTCAGAAACCGAGCAGCGCCACCTGCGTCTTAGTGAAGAGGTTGAGACGTTAAAAGAGCAGGGCGTGAAACTGGGCGAGGCCCATCGTCACGCACAAGAGAATCTGCAGAAGTTGACCCAGAGCCAGCAGGAACTGAGGGATCAGCAGCAACAGCTTACGCAGCAGTGGCGAGAGCAGTGCCAGCAGCTTCATCTGCCCGATGATGCCGACATCACTGACAATGACCGACTTGATACCTACTTAAGCCGGTGTCAGGCTCAGTTGGCTGATTACACCGAACAGCTCGAGTTGCGAGAAAAACTTGAAGCGGAACTGGCAAAGGTGGCTGAGTCGGTAGCCAGCGTTACCGCCGAGATTCACCACAGCGAACGAGAGCAGCAGCAAAGGCAGTTGCAATTGGCTAAGCAGCAGGCCGAACTTGAAGAGGCGCAGAATGCCAATGTGGCGCTTTTGGCGCAATATCAGAGCCTTAATACGCAACTGCAAAAGGAGCTTGAGCAATCTGGATTGTCGCTCCCTGCTCAAGATGAGTTTGATAGCTGGCAAAACAAGTGCCGAAAGGCGATAGAGGAGTTTCAGCAGGCGCAACAGCGAGGCACTGAGTTGAACCAACAGATGGCTGCGCTGCAAGCGCAGATGGAGGCGGCCACCCAGCAAAACCAACAGCTAGAGCTGGCATACTCGGAAGCAACGCAGCAGCTTGAGCTGCATCAACAGCAAACCCAGCAGATTGCGGCCGAGCGGCAACAACTTTTTGGTGATAAGAAGGTTGATGAGGAGCGTAAGCGGTTAGGTGACAAGGTTGAGCAAGCTAGAGAGCAGCTTAACCAATTGGTCGAGGCCCATAATCTCGCTAAGCAGAAGCTTGGGCAGCATCAAGGTGAGCGAGATCAGTTACTGAAACAAAAATCCGACGCACAGGATCTGGCTAAAAAGTTAAAAAATGAACTGAATGCTCAACTGGCGGCATCAATATTTGGCAGTGTGCCTTTGTTGGAGCAGGCGCTACTCGATGACGATGAGCGTTTGAGCTTAACGAAGTTAAAACAGTCCTTGGATAAAGAGCTCTGGAGCGCTGATGCTGATCTTGATCAAGCGAAAACGCGCTTAACTGCCCATGAGCAAAGCAAACCGGCCAAATTGGAGTCCAGCGATACCCAAGAGTCCCTTGAACTGCAACTAAACCAAGGACTGGAAACCATCAAAGGGCTGCATTCTGAGATGGGTCAGCTCAAACAACAGCTTGATAGCGATCAAGCTCGCCGCGAAGGGTTATCGGATCTGTTGGCGAAGATCGACACTGCCCGTCAGAGCTTCGACGATTGGGCTCACCTCAACGGCCTGATCGGCTCAAAAGAGGGCGACAAATTCCGACGATTTGCTCAAGGACTGACCTTAGATCATTTGGTGTATCTGGCTAATAATCAGCTGAATCGCCTCCACGGCCGATATCAGCTTAAACGCAACTTAAGCAGTGAGCTGTCTCTGGACATTGTTGATACCTGGCAGGGCGATAGTGTACGCGATACTCGCACTCTATCTGGCGGTGAGAGCTTCTTAGTTAGCTTGGCGCTGGCGTTGGCGCTGTCGGATCTGGTCAGCCATAAGACCAGTATCGATTCTCTGTTCCTTGATGAGGGATTTGGTACCTTGGACGGAGAAACCCTAGACACGGCTTTAGATGCTCTGGATGCCCTGAACGCCAGCGGCAAAATGATTGGCGTAATCAGTCACATTGAAGCGATGAAAGAGCGCATTAATGTGCAGATTAAGGTCACGAAAGTGAATGGATTAGGCTACAGTCGTTTAGCAGAGTCCTACCGGTTTATCCCCAAACCGGAGCCTGTTACTGCTCAGGCTGATGCCTAACAAAAAAATGCCCGAAGGAGGAGCGATGGATACTGACGTAATCAGTCAAGAGCTGGCTCAGATGGAGAATGTGTACCGTTTGGTTACAGAATTTCTCGTTACTTACAGCTTTCAGTTACTTGGGGCCATCGTCATCTTCCTTATTGGCGTGTGGCTAGGGGGAAGAATCAGTCGCGCGGTGCTGGGACTGATGCTCAAACATGAGATTGACCAAACGCTGTCGGCCTTTGTGGCAAACATCGTTAAAGTTACCGTTATTGTGCTTATCGCCATCATCGCCCTAGGTAAGTTGGGGATAAGCGTAACCCCTTTAGTGGCCACCATAGGTGCCGCGTCCTTAGGTGCTGGTCTAGCGCTTCAAGGGATGCTGTCGAATTACGCCTCTGGTATCACCATCATCATCACTCGCCCATTTGTCATCGGTAACACCATTTCGGTGCAGGGGGTGAGTGGCGTGGTGACAGAGATTCGCTTGGGGCAGACTTTGCTAACGAATGAAGAGGGGCAGGAGATCAGTATTCCCAACAAACACATTGTTGGTGAGGTGCTGCACAACAGTTTTGAAACTACGCTGGTTGAAACCCAAATCGGTATTGATTACGCCAGCGACCCTGAGCAGGCCATCGCGACGTTGCTAGAGTGTTTATCCAATCAACCTCTCGTGGCCCAAGCCCAGCAATCTCAGGTCGGGGTGTTGGAGTTTGGTGACAGTGCCATCGTTTTAGGGGTCCGGTATTGGGTACCAAGTCGGCAGCTCTATCAAGCTCGATTTGATGTTAATTTGGCTCTATTTCAAGCCTTAAAACAGCAAGATATCGTGATTCCGTATCCTCGCCGTCAGGTGGAGATGCTAAAGAGTGATTAACCTCTGGGGTCGGCGCAGTAGCAAAGTCATACAAATTGAATTTATGCACTAGGGCGCCCTGACTATTTAAGGTATAGTCTCGCGCCAACTCCAGAGGAAAGACGAGAGGTAGCCCCATGAGTGATGCCATACCCCATAAAGAGATCGATGCCATGAACGCGGAGGAGCGCCTGCAATACCTGCTCAAAACCGCGGCACAAACTCGCAAGTTGTGGCTACTTATCGATGAGTACGGTTCGGTGATGTTCAATACCGATGACGAAGAAGGGGTACCGGTTTGGCCTCACGAAGAGCTGGCATTGGCCTGGGCCACCGATGAGTGGAAACATTGCCGAGCGGAAGCGATCTCAACCGCAAAGTGGCATAGCCGCTGGACCCGTGGTTTAGAGGATGATCAATTGGCCGTGATTGCGTTTCCACACGGACAGGAAGAGGGGGTGGTTTTATTCCCTGAAGAATTTGACTTTGAGCTGTCACGAAAGGAAAATAAAGCACGTTAAGTTATTAATTAACTGTTGTTTTTTAGGCAAGGATCGCCGTGAAAAATTTGGAACTCAAAATTCCCCCTGTGGCAGTGCTGCTTGCGACTGCCGCTGTCATGTTTTTAGTGTCAAAACTCCATTTGTGTGGTTTTGGTATCAACGCCATCATTCGTTTCGAGATAACCGGGTTGCTGGGCTTTATCGCCGTAGTCGTGCTTGGCTTATCAGTGGTGGCGTTTCGTGAATACCGCACCACAGTCAACCCCATGCATCCAGAAAACACCCGCCACCTGGTGACGGTAGGGATCTTCCGTTATAGCCGTAATCCGATGTATTTGGCGATGGTGATGCTGCTGTTGGCGTGGGCCTGCTACTTGAACGAGGTGTTAAACCTAGGCCTGGTGGCGCTGTTTATTATGTTCATTCAGCGGTTTCAGATTCTACCTGAGGAGCGGATGTTGGAAGGGCATTTTGGCGACGAGTTCGGCAACTACTTTCGCCGAACGCGCCGTTGGCTGTAACTCAGACTAGGAATCAGCCGCGATAATCGGGACGGTTAGCAACAACTTGAACCGTTCCGATCTGCCGCTCAAGAAACGCACCTTGGCAGTAATCAAAGTAGAACTGCCACATGCGGATAAAGTCTTCCCCGTATCCCAAACTTCTCACTTGAGTCAGGGCGTCGCAGAATCGTTGTTGCCAGGCTTTTAGGGTATGGGCGTAGTGCAATCCAATGTCTTCTAAGTGTTCCATCACCATGTCAGTATCCTTGGCGATGTGATGGCCTAGCCGTTCGATGGAGGGTAGGCAACCACCAGGGAAGATGTATCGCTGGATGAAGTCAACGCTGTTGACATAGCGGCTGTAGCGCTGATCGGCGATGGTGATCGCCTGAATTAGCATGCGACCTGAAGGTTTGAGCAATCGGGTGCACTGCTGGAAAAACTGAGAAAAGTATCTGTGGCCCACCGCCTCAATCATCTCGATGGAGACCAGCTTGTCGAACTGACCAGTCAGATCGCGATAGTCCTGCTTGAGAAGGGTGATCTGTTCCCCTAAGCCTTCCTCCTCAATCCGCTTTTTCGCGTAGTCATGCTGGGCATCAGAAATGGTCGTGGTGGTAACCTTAACCCCATAGTGTTTCGCCGCATAGACCGCGAGGGCGCCCCAGCCAGTGCCGATCTCCACTAAATGTTCACCGGGCTGTAGGCGAAGCTTATCGCAGATGAGTGCCATCTTGTGTAGCTGTGCCTGCTCTAAGCTGCTGTCCCAGTGAGGGAACACCGCGCTGGAATAGAGCATCTGTTTATCAAGAAAGGTTTCATAAAGCGGGTTACCCAGATCGTAGTGGGCGACAATATTGCGCTTAGAGCCTTTCTTGCTGTTGTGATTGATGCGATGTCCTATCCAAGATGGGATCTTGGTCAGCCAACTGATTTTGGACTCGAGTTTCTCAATCAAGCTTAAATTCTTACAAAACAACTGAATCAATGCCACGCGATTGGGGCTTGACCAGTGGCCTTTGATGAACGCCTCGCCGGCGCCGATGGAGCCTCCCATGACGATTTGACGATAGGCGCTAGGGTGGTGAATGGTTAAGGTGGCGTGAATCCCTTCAGGGGTGCCAAATGTCTGTTGACCACCGTCGACCAAGGTTAAACTGCCGTGTTTCAATTGACCAAGCAGTGCGGTAAGGGTGCGCTTGGCAACTGAGTCCAAGCCTTTTGTCGGTGTGGTAACAAGAGCATTATCCATGGCTGGACTCCGATTCCTTTTTAGGGTGAGTATGTAGCGGAACAGATTTAACGAAGAGCTTTAACGCTTGCCAATAGATCTTGGCAACTACGCCCCAAGTCATGGCTGGAAACTGGCGCAACGTACGTTTTAGCGTCTGTGAGGACATGGGCGTATGTTGCATGGTGATTCCTGCGGTAAAAATCCTGTTCTGATCTCGGTTTTCAATGGTCAATGTGAGTCCATCACAGGGCTCTGCAATGCGCCAGTGATAGCGCATTGCCAAAGACATGAACGGTGATACGTGAAAATCCTTGTTACAGACCACCTCTCTTTGACCATTTTTTTGGTAGCTCAGTAGGTAATAGTGTCTCTCGTTCCAGGGGGTGTTGCTGACTTCCGCCAACAGATAGATAAGATTGCCGCTACGATTGTAGCAGTAGTAGAGATTCAGAGGGCTAAAATAGAATCCGAGGCAGCGCCCTTGACCGACAAAGCGTACTTTGCCTTGGTCATCGCTCGACATCTCTCCGCCTAGGGCGTTGACCTTGTCCCAAACGGCTTTGGCGCGAAGTCCTTGTCCCTCTAGGTAATCTTGGTGCCTTAATTGAATCAGAGACCGGCGTTCAACCCTCAACCAAGGGCCGAAATCTGCGCTGTCCAATTGGTCAAGATCGATGGACAGCGCGTACATGGGATAAGCAAATTTGTGAATCTTGGGCTGATATCGGTGGTGATGAACCTTACCGATGTAGATCCCATGACCACTTATGGGCTGCGTGACACTCACAGAGTCACCCCAAAGCGTTTGCACACATCAAGGGCGCTGCGAACGCCATCTTCGTGAAAGCCGTTGTACCAATAGGCGCCACAAAAATGGGTATGGTTTTGACCGCAGATCTCATCCCGCTGTGCCTGTGCCTGCATGGCTGGCAGAGTGAATTGAGGATGGGCGTAGGTAAACCGTTCGATGACCTTACTGTCATCGATTCGATCGCTTTGATTCAGCGTAACAATGAAATCCGGTGCGTGATCAGCAAAACCCTGCAATATGTTCATGTTGTAGCTAACCTGCGCCGCTTTATCCTGCTCTTGGGTGAGGCGGTAGTTCCACGCCGCCCACGCTTTGCGGCGAGTGGGCATTAGGCTGGTATCGCGATGCAAGACCACGTCATTGTCTTTGTAGGTAATTTTCGACAGCAGCTCTTGCTCAAGTGGCTCCGCATCGGCAAGCAGTTTTAGCGCTTGATCGCTGTGACAGGCGAAGATCACTTCATCGAACTGCTGCTGGTTGCCGTTATCGTCGGTAATCAGCACCCCTTCCTTGTTACGGCTTACGGATTGGATCGGCGTCGCCAATCGAATTTTGTCTTTGAAGCTCTTGGTGAGGGGCTCGATGTACTGTTTCGATCCTCCTTCGATGACATACCACTGGGGCCGGTCTGTGATGTTAAGCAAGCCGTGGTGATTGAAAAACCGTATGAAGAACGCCACGGGAAACTCGTGCATCTCACTGATGCTGGCGGACCAGATGGCTGCACCCATGGGCAACAGATATTGTTCGCTGAACGATTGCTTAAAGCCATGTTCTGCGAGGAAGTGACCAAGAGTGAGCTGTGTGTCTAAGTCGTCCTTGTGGGCTAGACCTTTGCACAACTTGTTAAAGCGAACGATCTCAAATATCAGCTTCCAGAAGGAGGGCTTAATTAAGTTACTACGCTGAGCGAACAGGGTATCCAGATTATGGCCATTGTATTCCAGTCCAGAGTTTGGGCATTGGACAGAAAAGCTCATCTCTGTGGGTTTGCTAGGCACTTGAAGCTGAGCCATGAGGCGACGAAAGTTGGGGTAGGTGCGATCGTTAAATACAATAAACCCGGTATCCACCTGCCAGTGTTGATGTTTGTCCTGCACCTTGAACGTGTGAGTGTGTCCACCTAAGCGGTCTCTCGCTTCGAAAAGGGTGATGTCGTGCTTTTGATTCAGCAGGTGGCCGCAGGTCAGGCCGGAGATGCCACTTCCAATGATGGCGATTTTTTTTGTCATAACTTCATTCCTTTGAGCGCAATCGCGTTCCAAATCGAGCGAGGCAAGCAGGCAAGCGCGTACAAGCTGTAGCTAAAGAGCGATGGAAAGTGGATGTGATGCTTGCCCTTTGCCAATCCTTCAATGATGCAGCGACTGGCCTTTTCAACACTGACCAGCATCGGCATCGGGAAGGTATTCTTGTCGGTTAATGGTGTTTTTACAAAACCGGGAGAGATCAGTGATACCTGAATATTTTGGGGTTTGAGGGTGATGCTTAAAGTGTGGGCAAGGTAATCGATGGCCGCCTTACTGGCGCCGTAGGCCTCAGCTCTGGGTAGGGGCAGAGCGGTGGACATTGACCCCATGAGCGCCAGTTGGCCTCCAGAACTTAGGCTGGGCAACAGTGCCTGTAAGCAGTAGCCCACGGCAACCAAATTGGTTTGAATTACCCGCTCAAACAGAGCGCCATCAAACTGGCTGGCATCATTGATGTACTCGCATACGCCGGCATTCAGAATGACCAGATCCAGATTGGGAATCCCACTTAACTTGTCCGCGATGGCGTTGTTATCATTGATGTCCAGCTCACGGGTGTCCATGCCTAAGGAGTTTAGCTCCGCCAGCACTTGTGGATTGCGGCCACAGGCGATGATGTCGTGGCCTGCGGCGAGGTAATCCTTAGCCAGTTGAAGCCCAATTCCTGAGGTCGCGCCGGTGATGAGTACCTTCATTACTGACCAACCTTGCTGTTGATATAGCGGATGGCTGAACCCAGCATGGGCAGATGTTGGTAGAGCATCTGTCCACTGTCGAAATAATCCCGGTGGTAATGAATTTTATGGGCGAATCTTAAGTGAGTGTGCCCCGATACCTCAATGGGCTCGCCCCGGTTGAGCTTGGGGTGTTCCAGCAGCATGGTCCAATACAAAAACGCTTCGTTGCTAAGCTCTACTTGATGATGTATCTCAAACTGAATGCTCTTTACGTTGGCATAGAGATTTTCAAAATAGGTGGTCAGGGAGTTAAGGCCCGAGATGTGGTGTAGGGGATCGATAAACTCGACATCGTTATCATACAAACTCCCCAACTCGGTGATGTTTGATCGGTTTAGTCGAGCATAGAGATCAACAAACTGATTGCACAGGCTGGTTTGTGTGGCTGCGGTTAGGCTCATGGCTCACCCCTTCTTCAGCACGGAGAAAACATCAAGGGCGCGGGCTCTGCTTTCTTTTAGATCAACAATCGGAGCCGGATAGTCAGCAGGGCGACACTCGTCGCTAGGGTTATGAATCATTTTATCGTCCAGGTGGTTGAGTTCTGGAATAAATCTACGAATGAACCTGCCCAACGGATCGAAGTTTTTACTCTGAGTAACGGGGTTAAAAATTCGAAAATAGGGCTGGGCGTCGCACCCTGTGCTAGCACTCCATTGCCAACCACCATTGTTGGCTGCCAGATCCCAATCCACAAGGTGTTGCTGAAAGAATCGTTCCCCTAAGCGCCAGTCGATAAGCAGGTTTTTGGTTAGGAAACTGGCGGTAACCATCCGAAGCCGGTTGTGCATCCAGCCGGTTTCCGTCAACTGCCTCATGGCCGCATCCACTAGAGGGTATCCGGTTTTGCCCTGGCACCAGGCCTCGAACGCTGACTGGTCGTCGCGCCATTGGATACGGTCGCCAAGTTCATTGAAGTTGTGATGCATCGAAAGCTTGGGAAACAACACCAACAGATGGCGATAAAACTCTCGCCAAATAAGCTCATTGACCCAGGTGAATGGGCCGTTTTTCGCTGGTTCAAGTGCATTAGGGTAGCGCTGCAGGAGTTGGTGCAAACACTGTTTAGGGGAGATGACCCCAAGCGCTAGATAGGGAGACAAACCACTGGTGGCATTAAGATCCGGGCGATCCCGATCTTGGTGATAAGACTCGGCTTTGTTATGGATAAAGTGCTGCAGCAATTGGTGTGCCTTTCGTTCCGACGCCTGCCAACCTGGTAGGGCGCCTTGAGGGTAATCTATGCACCAGTTGCCAGCCTCTGCGACCAAGGCAGGACCTTGAGGTTTAGGATTGGGCAGAGGAATAAGTTGTTGGGCATCCACAAAGTCTAACCAGCGCCGCTTGAAAGGAGTGAAGACTCGATAAACTTGCTGCTGCTGGGTTCGCACCGTTCCCGGCTCTAAAATGCAATGGCCGCCGTAAAGCGTGAGTGGTAATCCTTGATTTTGAAGGTGCTGATCTCGCCGGCGTTCGTCTATCTCAGCTTCGCTGTGGGCGTGAATCTGTCTGATCTGATGGTCATTGCAGTACTGCGTTAGCCGGTGCTCAATATCACTGAATTGATGGCAATGGATGACTTCAAGTGGGATGCCTAGTTCGGCCAGTTGCTGGCCTAGACTGGTTACGGCCTGTTGAATAAAACTTGCTTGGTTCGCGCCAACACCGTGAGTTTGCCACTGGCCTGGAGTGGCAATGTACAGAGCCCGAACCGGGCCTTTACTACACGCGGCGCTTAGGGGCGCGTGGTCAGCCACGCGCAGATCTTTTCTAAACCAAACCAGCTGTTTACTGGATGCGGAGGAATCAGTGCTCATAACGCAGTTGCATCTCCTCAGGGTGAGGGTTCAGATACACCTGCTTTAGCAAATAGTCATTTGGATACAGAGTCAGGTAGTGTTTTAGTAGTGCAATGGGGGCTAGCAGAGGCAATTTACCGACCCGATAGCTGTCGATGCAGTTGGCCATAGACTGACGCTCGTCACTGGATAGCTGTTTTTTTAGGTAGCCTTGGATGTGCTGAAGAACGTTGGAGTGCGCTTTGCGTGTCGCATGCTGTTTCAGCGCGCCCATGAAACCGCTGATGTATTGCTCAGCGATCTGTTCGATGGGATCGGTAGAGCTGCCCAGCAGAGATCCCAATTCTCGGTAGCGTTGGGGACAGTGGGCCATCAACAGGTATTTGTGTTTTCCGTGATAGTTAAACAGCGCGTCTTTTGTTACCCCAGCTTCCATTAGCTGATGCCATTGATGGTAGGCAAATATCCGCGTTACGAAGTTCTCGCGCAGATTGTGATCGTTTAAGCGGCCATTCTCCTCGATGGGAAGATTAGGGTGCACCTCCATTAACCGTTGGGTGAACACACCGATTCCTTCGCGGGTGGCGTTGTTGGTGCCTGCTTTGTAGACGCTCACGCGCTCCATGCCGCAGGTTGGCGATTTTGCGCACACAATATAGCCACTCAAATGGCCCAGTTTTGGGGTGATTTGATTTGAGAATTCTCGCAACGCCTTCGTGTGGTCTTGCTTGTAATCTGAGGTTTGTACCTTAATCTCGCCGTCGTTAACTAGGCGAATGGTGGGGCGAGGAGTGCCTAATCCCACTGCCACTTCTGGGCAGATGGGGGTGTATTCAACGTACTTACTTAACTCGTCGGTACAGAAACGCTGCTGCTTGTGGCCGCCGTCAAAACGAACTTTCTCTCCCAGCAGGCACGCGCTGATACCAATACGTATGGATTTATCCTTGGCCATGGTCTCGCTCCAAAAAACATGTTTGACGATCCTTCTACGATCTCCGAGGCGAATCGGATCACATTGCTATTCATAATAGACCATTGTTTTTATTAGGTAAGTTGTTCTGGCGCAAAGGAATGCGAGGCCAACCAAGTTTTTTAAGCGGAGTTGACGACTATTTGTGCTTAACCACGCAATAAGCCGTATTCAGTCAGAGATTTAGTTCTAAAAGATGATGATGATCAAACAGTTATTAATAAGATTCAAATAGAGTAATTGCTCTGTTTTGTTCAGGTTTCGTATAATCTGGCGATGGATTTCCCAACCTACTAATGGACTGCTCTATGAATGTCATCCTATTGATACGTAATTGGTTTTGCCCATATTACCTTGACTTAGAGCCGCAAGTTCAGCGGCGCACCAATACTGCTTTGTTCTTTTTGATGTTGTCATTGGCCGCTGGTGCTTACTCTTTTTGTAAGTGGCAAGCTGCAGAGCACATCTATCTGATTGAAAGCTCGATGTTCTTGATGGTGATGGAGTTAACTGGCGCCTTGGTGCTTAAATTTACCCGCTCGATTCGGTGGGCATTAAACTTTGGCTTTGTCGGTATGATGGTGAACTGCTTTAACTTGATCTATCAGACTGGTGGGTTTGTGGTGTCGTCGCAAACCCTATGGATAGCGGTGCTGTTTATTTCGTTTTATCTCACCGCTACACTTTTGAGCGCGTTCATCTGGTCCGGTTTTACCTTAGCGTTAACCATATTGATGGCCTACGGGCACACCACTGGCTACCCCTATCCGAACCTACCTGATGTGGGAAATCAGGTGGTTGTCGAAGCTTATACCGGTGCCATTGTGCCATCGCTTATCATTTGCGCAGGCCTTTGGTTCCTCATCAACATGAGAGACGATGCCCTAAGCAGTGCCAGCAAAATGCAGCACGATGCTGAGCAGCATGCTCTAAGTGCCGAGCAAGGCGCTAAAACCCTCTCTGGTGTGTTAACTCAGGTGGAGCATGGAGCTTCGGAGCTGTCAGACGTATCTAATATCTTGTCGGCGCAATCTACCCAACTGGGTTCCAACGTAAATTTGTTGAATCAGAGCTGTGAAGGGCAGTCGTCTGCGTCAGAGCAGATCACTCAGCAGCTGCATCAATTTACCATGGAGATGGATACCGTTGCTCAAGCACTGAATCAATTGGCTGACGACAGTACGGTGATCGACAATAAAGCGCAAAGCAGCTCCGTGAGCTTGAGTGCTACCCATGAAGCGATTACTAAAATTGCTGAAACCAACAAACAGATCACCACAGTGGCGGCGATGATCACCTCTGTGGCAGAGCAAACCAACTTACTGGCACTGAATGCCGCTATAGAGGCTGCCCGAGCCGGTGAGCAGGGAAGAGGGTTTGCTGTGGTTGCGGAGCAGGTTCGGGAACTGTCTAAAAAGAGTAATGATGCCGCCGGAGAGATTCGAACCATCCTTCAGCAAAGTCATCAGGAGATCGTCAATGGCGAAGAGTTAATGGACAAAACTCACACGGAATTGACTGACATCATTAAACAGATTAATGACATTCAAGGGCAAACCGGTTCAATTAACCGAATTGTGGTGCGTCAGTCTGAAGTGATTCAAGAGTTGCATGCCGCCAGTGAAGAGTTCAGTGAGGGAACCAGTAATACGGCGGGGATCAGTCAGGAAGTGGCGCAACTTGGCGGTGAACTGACCGCACAAGCGACCAAGGTTAAAGAGATGGTCATGATGCTTGATAGTGCCCTTGAAGGCTCCAAAGCGTAGAAAATAATAATTTCATAATGGGATTATTAAGTTAATCAGACTATTCTCAGGGCAACGAGCGTTGTTGTGAGGCAGTCGATGACCCATTGGAAAAAACTGGTTAACTCAGTAGAGATTGAGACGGGAGTCTATCAAGGTAACCTAGATACTGGCTTACCTGTGGTGTTCGCCAAAACAGAACACGGTGAGTTGTGGATCAGCCTGTTTGGTGGTCAAGTGTTGAGCTATATACCCAAGGATGGGTTAGAGCGCTTTTGGTTAAGTCAAAATAGTAAATTGGATCAAATCGCCCCCATAAGAGGCGGGGTTCCCATCTGTTGGCCTTGGTTTGGTGCCAGAGAGGGGGGACCCAATCACGGCTTCGCCAGAACCGCTTCATGGAAGCTAGATCAAGTCAAAGTGGGTATCACCAGCACCAGAATCACGTTGGTGCTGTCCGATGAGGTTTTCCGCCCTAGTTATTGGCCTGAAGGTTATGAACTGCAGCTCGATGTAGAGTTGGGCCAGCAACTAACGCTAACCCTAACCTGTCACAACTGCGGCTTGAGCCCTTGGTCGTTCTCGGCGGCACTGCACAGTTACTTTAGAGTCGACAATACCACCGAGACCATGATTTGTGGTGCTGGAACCAGATACCACGATAAACTGATAGGGCAGACCAGTATCGGGCAAGCTCAGTTTGCTCCTGTTCCTCCCCTAGACCGAATCTATACTCACCCCGATGACACCATAGAGATTAAAGTGAACCAAGCTTGTTCTTGGAATCTAGAGCAACAGGGGCATGATGCGTCGGTGATTTGGCATCCTGGCCCAAAAATGCCTTCGGATATGAGCCAAATGGATGCCGATCAAATGCTGTGCGTTGAAACCGCGGCCTTGGGCGCGCAGCAGTCCGGAATCATCTTGGTTCCTGGCGAGGCCTACCAATTAATTCAGAGAATCAGATAAAAAAAACCACCCTGAACTAGGGTGGTTAATCTTACTCTGGGAAGGGTCGATTCAGTATCGACCCATTCACTACAGCACGCCTGACTAGAATATTCATTCTAAGTGAACAAATTTAGCGAGCCTAGTTGTCTTATTTAGTGGTGGCTGATGCTTTCGCAGATCTCAATCACCTCTTTAGCGAGGTTCTGATCACAGCCAAAATGTGTCCAGTCAACGGTCAGCAACTGCGTGTTATAACGTTCACAGATGTGCGGCAGGAAGGTGTCGTGACAATCCGAAATCAGCTTAATGTAGCTCTTAGGAGTGCCTGCTTCTGCATCACGGGCGCGGGACAGCATGCGTTGGTAGGAGATCTCTGGATCCGACTTTAGGTATACCACGGCGCTGACCTGAGGGTAGTCGGTCAGTTTGTCCTGAATGTCGTAGTAGTAATCCAAGTCTTTGCCATCTGGGCGACACGCTTCTGCCAAGTTGGCCTGGCAGAACACCAAGTCTGAAAACAGGGAGCGTTCGATGATGTAGTTATAACCCGGTTCCAAATCCTGACAGGTTTCAGCACGCTTATTGGTGATGTAGCGCTGGAAGTTGATGCGCTGAGATGGATCGTTGGTAAACGCCTTAAGTAAACGGCGGAACTCAGGGTCGGTATCCACCTCTTCGATGATCAAACGCCATGGCTTACTATCAAGATCGGTTAACTTGCTTGCCAGCTTAGGCAATAAGGTTGACTTACCAACGCCAATGTTTCCTTCGATGGCGATAAGTTTAAAATCTTGAGATTTGGTCACGGTGTTTGACTCCTGTGTTTTTGAGGGGGGCGATAATACCAAAATGTGGGCGTTTTAAAATGGTTGATATCGCATATATTGTGGTTTTTTTTAACTTAAGTAGTTGACAGGGTCTTAGTTGTTGAGAGAGCGATAAAATTTCATACAGCCCAAACTATGGTGTTTTGTGACTGGCTATCCGTTTGAAACTAGTGAATATTATTATTGTGTAATTTTTGAACGGTTGTTTGCTGCTGGCAGGAGATGACGCACTGAAACGAAGTTAAGGTGAGGTTTTGGGAGCTTCGAAGGGCTTGTCGTATCAAGCCCTTAAAAAGTGTTAAATATTCTACTTCATGATCTCTAAAAGGTGACTTACCGACGCCACCGCATGCAGGATTAAGAAGTAAACCAGCAAGCTGGCACAGTGGATATGAACAGCGCGCAATTCCATCGCCATTGAGGAGCCCATCGTTAACCACCACAGTAAGCCCGTCACTGATACCATAAGCATCAACACCAAACCGAGGCTCTCAATAAAGGTTAATAACCCAGGAGTTCCTGCTGCAGGGAGCTGTCTTTTACTCAGGCCAACGAGATCTCGCCAAACCGGTTTTAGTCCCTGTAACCATGGCGAGGCATACAGTCGCCACTGCCCCTGCTGGCAGCATCGATACACGAACATTAGGCATAACACGGCGGTTAATGTACCAAGAATGAGATGCTGATATTCCCAGAAGCCTGCCCGGCTAGAGATTCGATTAGCTAGAGTGAGTTTGTCGCCAGTTGCTACTAACCAAATTGTCAGTGCCGCGACTAACAGATGTAAACGCTCGAATAGGGTGGACATAGGGGTTCCTTAAAACTCACTCACTTTGACAGCAAAGCGCGAGACTTTATCCCAGTCGGTGTACTCGATACAGGCATCGGCGTTGGTAGGCCCTTTGGTGATGGTCATGATTAAGCGGATGATGTGTTTATCAAAGAAGTTGTAGCGTTTGTAATCAACCATGCCGCCAAATACTTCCGAAAACTGAGGAACCCATTTAATGCGCTTAAGAAATGCCTGAAAGTAAGGGTTGGTATCAGGGCTGTCTTTGCCTGGCTTACGGCCAACGAGGCTAACCGAAAAGAACCCTGAGGGTAGGGTTTCCAGCAATTGTTGATGTTGGCGGATAAACTTGAACACTTTATGGGAATGTTTGCCGTGCTTGATGCTTGCGCCAATGAGAATTTTGTCGCATGTAGGCAGTGTCGCCTTGGAGTCTGCGATGTTGTAGAGGGTGACCTGTTCTCCTTTCTCTTCTAGGATCTCTTGGATCCGCCGACAAATTTTAAGAGTTTGTCCTTTGTCGGTACTGTAAGCGATTAGGGTTTGAGTCATTCGTGCTCCAAAGCTATCTCATAATGAGGATGGCTCAATGATACCTAAACCACGCCAATGAAGACCATGAGGCGGATCACCCATTGTGTGTCTTACTGATTAAAGATACACCACTTGATCACCCCAAGCGTTAGTTTGCCTCATGACGCCATGATTTGTATAAAATTCGAACAGTCGGTGTGGTGCTCATGAAAATAAGGACGTTATCGCACTTGGCAAAGTTAAATCCTCGGAAAGAAACATGCGCTTATATAGGCTTTTGGATTTATATTGTGATCGTATCCTAAGACTGTGCTAGACTTCGGTTTGAATGTGCGTCCCATCGCGTGAAAATACTTCGGATTGAGATTGAAAATAAAAATACTCACGTGTTTGTAAATCTGAATCATTCATATATTTAATAGAAGTAAATATGAGAATTACATTAGAACAATTAAGTGAAGTTGAGCTGGATTTTCTCTATAAGCTTAGAAAAGCTAGAACCTTAGATACCCTTGAACTCATGACAGAGCGCCTAGAGCGAGAAGCAAAAACCAGCTCTGAAGAGGCCTCTATTTGCCGAGCATTCGATGTGCGTGAGTCTGAAATCGAAATGGGTAAATACGTATAAATAGGTAAAGAGTTTATTCTTCTACCGTATCGCTTTGAACAGATTTCTAAATGGGATTGCCCACAGGTAGTCCAATCATCGATTAAGGCACCTTCCTTGGTGCCTTAATGTTATCTTTATGGTACCAACCGTTTGAGTACCGGAATTTGGATCACTACCCGAGTAATGGACCACGCAACCATCATGACTAATAGAGATAGAGTCGGGATGGCAACCAAGTTTGAACCAAACCATTGATAATAGCCGTTGCTTAGCTCTCGAACGGGAATCAGCAACAAAGGATGGATCAAGTAGATTCCTAGGCTACACATGGCGATACTTGCGATAGGGCGCTGGAATCTGTGCAAGTAATGGCTGTAATCTTTCGCGATCAGGAATAGCGCGCAAGCGATAAGAGCGGTATTGAACGATTTATAGCCGAGAAAGAATACGCTGTATTTTTGCTTCATTTCTGAAAAATAAAGTGTACCGAATACATTGATGAGCAGCATTATGGTGGCTGTTAGCGCAATGGTCTTGGTGTATTTTCGGCAATCATTATTGTGCAGGTACCAACCCAAAATTAAGTATCCGGTATATAAAACAAGATTTTGTCTTAGCCAACTGTCTACTTTTAGCCAGTGCATCAGCGTTAGCACAAACCAAGAAATCACCAATAACTTTATGTGTTCCTTATCCATCTTATTTAGGATGATCGCTAGAAAAGGGACTACAAAATAGAGCGGAATAAAATCATAAAAGAACCAGAGGTGGTACCAGGCGGGTTCGTTGATGGCGTTTATCACCAATTGCACTAATGAAAAAGCAGAAAAATCTTGTTGTGAATACCAAGTGACCGTGGTGTAGATCAGGCTCCAGGCGATAAACGGAATAACCACTTTGGAAACCCGCTTATTCAGATAGGTTGAGCAATTAAATGGTTTTTTACTGGATAGCAGTAATGCGCCGGAGATCATCATAAACACCGGTACCGCCCAACGGGTGACGGCATTGTAACTGACGGCGAATTCCCACTGAAACCCTGGGGCGACGCCATAAAGGTGGCGCCAAGGGCCGAGAACGTGGATCATAACCACTGCAAAGGCAGCGACGGCTCGAAGCACATCGAGATAGTAGTAATTATTGGCTTTTGTGCTCATGGGCCACCTGTTTTAAAACCGTAATTTCAGTAGTATATCAGCTAAAGCAGCGAGCGTAGCTTCGCTTAAATAGAGTAATCATCAGTAGGGCAGTATGAAACATCAGTGGCGATTCGAATGGAATCAGCATCAAATTCGCATCGACTCAAACTGGGCCGCCGGCTCACACCTGTTTGTCGATAACGAGCTTAAAGACAGCAACCGTGCGTTGTTTGGCTTGCCTGCAAAACAGGTTCTCTGCTGGGACGCCCTCCGCGTGGAGATCGACTATAAGATGTTTTGGGCCGAAGTGATGGTGACCGCAGGGGATGAGGTAATCTTTCAAAAACGGCCCAGAGGTTGGTAGCCTTTAAAGTTAGGCCAACTCCGAAAGGCAGGATTTTACGATAGCGATATCGCCTCGATAGGGGGTTGGCATAGATTTATCACTCGAAAGGTATTGGTGCTGCTCTTCGCCTTTACCGCAAATCACCAGCAGGTCCCCAGATTTCATTTTCTTTATGGCTCGTTGTATAGCAAGTTCACGATCGGCTTGCTTATGACATAGAGCGTCTGGGTCAAGTTCGGCAAAGATGCGATTTACTGGCACTCCCAGTGGATTATCTGTCGTGAACGTCACCTCATCAGACAGCTCGCGCACAGTACTGCCTATCCCGGCTGCATCGGCGAGGCGGTCGCCGGTAACGCCGATGATGGTATGAAGCTTTCCATTTTTAATTTGCTGACACTGACGCAACAAACTGGCGACGCTGGCTTGGTTGTGAGCGTAATCCACAATGATCGCTTTTCCCTGATGCTGATAACACTCACTTCGACCTGGAACTCTTGGTAGGGTTTGCAGTTTATTTGCAACCTCGACCAATGGAATGCCCTCCATGAGTGCGGCACTTGCCATTGCTAAGGCGTTATCGACGTTATGTAGAAAGGGGAGGTTTAAAGTGCAATGCTGCTGTTGACCTTGGTAGTGAAATACCACCTCTGATCCCTGTGCGCTCAGATTAATGACTTCACCGAATAGATCCGCTTTTGGGTTTTGTCGACTGTAACTGAAGGTGTCAAAGCGGGCTCGACATCTGGCGTTAATGACAATGTGGCTATCGTCATCCAAGTTGTAAATCACTTTTCCAGAGGGTTTAAGCTTTTCAATTAGCCTTAATTTCGCTTGCTGGTAAGCATCTACGCTTAAGTGGTAGTCCAGATGATCTTCGGTAATGTTAGTAAATAGCGCCAAATCGTAGCGGATAGAGTCGACCCGATCTTGGGCCAGTGCATGGCTGCTGACCTCCATCACATGGTGAGTCAGACCTAAATCCTGATAGCGCTTAAAGCGGTTCAGTAGGGTGAGCGAGTCCGGCGTGGTATTGAGCTGTTGCGTCCAGTCGCCTTGGGTCAATGTACCTAAGGTGCCGCTGTAGCTGCTGGTGTTGTTGTCGTTCAGCAAGTGATGCAGTCCAAACGCCACCGTGGTTTTGCCATTGGTACCGGTAATGCCAATCTGCCGCAACGCATCCCCAGGGTGTTCCAAATATTGGTCGATGATGGCCACAGACGTAGTGAAATTTGGGGTGATGAGGCAGGGAACCGGCACCGGCAACGGTCGATTGGCAATGATGCCGATGGCACCTTGCTTTACTGCGCAATCAGCAAACTCATGGCTGTCTTGCAGTGTTCCTTGGCGACACACAAATACGTCACCTTCAGTAACCTGACGGCTATCGAGTTGAAACTGCTTCGGAGAGAGGGCGTGAAGGCGTAGTAGTAGATCGTGCATAGGGTTAAACGAGCCTTGGTTCAAGGCTCGTGGGCATTACCTAATTAGTTATCTAGACCAGCGCTGGCTTGGCTTTGTTGAATAAGCTCTACCATGTACCCGTCAGGATCACGAACGAAAGCGATGTGGGTATTGCCCCCTAATACAGGGCCTGGCTCACGGGTAATGGTGCCACCGGCCGCTCGAATTTTATCGCAAGCTTGGTAGATGTCATCGTAGCCAAGAGCCAGGTGGCCAAAGGCGTTGCCCATCTCATAGCTCTCTACGCCCCAGTTGTAGGTCAACTCGATAACGGCGCCGCCTTCACTTTCATCACCGTAACCAACAAAAGCCAAGGTGTATTTGTACTCTTCGTTGGTTGATTGGCGCAAAAGCGTCATGCCGAGTACTTCGGTGTAAAACTGAATTGAACGGTCTAGATCGCCAACGCGGATCATAGTGTGAAGTAGTTGAGGCATTGAAAATTCTCGTGTTCGCTTTGAGTTTGTAGTGCTGATTGTACTTCGAATGTCCAAAGTATTCGAGGGTTCAATCATGTCATTGGTGCTGTCTGGACGATGGTTAGCCATGTTT
This sequence comes from Ferrimonas aestuarii, assembly GCF_005116665.1. Classification (GTDB taxonomy): domain Bacteria; phylum Pseudomonadota; class Gammaproteobacteria; order Enterobacterales; family Shewanellaceae; genus Ferrimonas; species Ferrimonas aestuarii. Next base: position 165,104 of record NZ_SWCJ01000002.1, read on the forward strand.
GGTCATAGGAGAAAAACCGGCTGCGAATATGGTCTGGATAACCCTATGAATTTTTGAGCTTATCTGAGTTAAGTGCAGGTTTTTGCGTAGGACAATGGCTTTTATTTGAGTGCGACAACGCAGTTCATCCGGTGCAAATGTTGCAAAAAACGCCACACGCGTCGGTGCCCCTAGGCTGTAGGAGATAACTGAATTCCTAGAAAATGTTAACAAATTTTAACACAATAAATCAGTAACTTGCATCGATGGCGAAGCTGGCTTATGGAGTTTGTTAATCAAATTTTCCCTCTTGATTAGGGCTTTAAAAGGGGTATCATCGATAGAGCACTGGACCCGAATATCAGAAAAACACTAATTTTGAAGGAGTGGGCGCTTGATCCATATCTATCTAGTCGATGACCATGCGCTTGTACGCACTGGCATCAGACGCATCCTAGATGATGAACGCGGCATTAAAGTCGTTGGCGAGGCCGAAGACGGGGAAGACGCCGTCAATTGGTGTCGCAAAAACGAAGTCGACGTCATCCTAATGGATATGAATATGCCTGGAATTGGCGGCTTGGAAGCGACACGAAAAATTCTACGCTTCAACCCAGATGCCAAAATTATCGTGCTGACCATTCATACTGAAGAGCCGTTCCCTTCAAAAGTGATGCAAGCTGGCGCCGCCGGTTATCTGACCAAAAACGCACCGCCTTCGGAGATGGTGCAGGCGATTCGTCAGGTGGCTTGTGGTCAACGTTATCTGTCGCCACAAATTGCTCAGCAGATGGCGCTTAACAAGTTCAAAACCGAAGACAATCCATTTGATGAGCTGTCTGAGCGTGAATTGCAGATCATGATGATGATCACCGCGGGACAAAAGGTCAGCGACATCTCTGAGAAACTGAACCTGAGCCCGAAAACGGTAAACAGTTATCGCTATCGCTTGTTCCAAAAGCTGAACATTGGTGGTGACGTTGAATTAACTCGCTTGGCGATTCGTTATGGTATGCTGGACGCAGAGAAGATCTGATTTCCAGTATGCATGACCCAGACAGCATTTGACGCCAAGGCGTTTCTAAAAACGGTGACCGAGCAACCCGGTGTGTATCGTATGTACGATCGCGAAGGGGGCTCGGTCATTTACGTAGGCAAGGCCAAAAATTTAAAAAAGCGCCTGAGCTCCTATTTCCGAACCAATCTCCCCGACGTAAAAACTCAAGCCTTGGTGTCCAATATTGCGCACATTGAGGTGACCGTCACCCATACGGAAACCGAAGCCCTGATTCTTGAGCATGACTACATCAAACTGTACATGCCTAGATATAACGTGCTGCTTCGGGACGATAAATCCTACCCCTATATTTTGCTGTCAGAGCATCGCCATCCAAGGCTTGCCTTTCATCGCGGTGCTAAGCGGGCCAAGGGAAAGTATTTTGGGCCTTTCCCGAATGGCGGTGCGGTACGCGACAGTTTGCACCTGATGCAAAAACTGTTTCCCATACGTCAATGTGAAGATGGCTTTTATAAAGCGCGCTCTCGCCCCTGCCTGCAGTTTCAGTTAAAACGCTGCAGCGCTCCGTGTACCGGTGAAATCAGTGATGCCGACTACACCGAGCAGGTCAAAATGGCGACGCTGTTTTTACAGGGCAAGAACCAGCAGGTGATGCAAACGCTGGTGGAGTGGATGGAACAGGCCAGTGACAAGCTGCAATTTGAAAAAGCGGCAATCTATCGCGATCAAATTCAAGCGATGCGGCGTGTGCAAGAACAGCAGGGCGTGCATGGCGATTTGGGCGAGATGGATATTCTTGGTATGTCGCTGCAGAACGGTGCGGCCTGTTGCCACCTGCTGTTTGTCCGTGAAGGCAAAATCTTGGGCAGCCGCAGCTATTTTCCCAAGTTGCCAGCCAACACCACAGAGCAGGAACTTTTGTCCTCCTTTTTAGTGCAGTTCTATCTTGGTGGCGGCGAAGAGCGCCAAATTCCCAAAGAGATCATTCTTCCTAGCGAGGTGGAAGATGCCGAGCTGCTGGAGCAGACTTTAGGTCAGCGCTGTGGCCACAAAGTGTCTTTAAAATCTTCCGTGCGTAGCGATCGAGCTCAGTTCCAGCGCTTGGCCAACACCAATGCGGCAACCGCGCTCTCCAGCCGTGTGGCCCACAAATCAACCATCGCCGAGCGATACCGTTTGCTGACCGAGCAGCTTGAGTTAAATGATGGCATTCGCCGCATGGAGTGTTTTGATATTAGCCACACCATGGGGGAGAAAACCGTTGCCAGTTGCGTGGTGTTCGATGGCGATGGTCCGGCCAAAAAAGAGTATCGGCGTTATAACATCAGTGGCATTACCCCTGGGGATGATTACGCAGCAATGTCTCAAGCCTTGACTCGTCGTTATGACAAAGTCACCGAGCAGCAAAACCTGCCCACCATTTTATTCATCGATGGTGGGCGAGGGCAGTTGACTCAGGCGGAAGAGATTATGGACAAAACGGTCATAGCCAAAGGACTAAACCCACCGCTGTTGATTGGTGTGGCCAAAGGAGAGGGACGCCGCCCGGGCTTGGAAACGCTGTTTGTTGGCTATACCCGCGAGGTGATCGATCTGCCTGCGGATTCACCGGCGCTGCATCTGGTTCAACATATTCGAGACGAGGCCCACCGATTTGCCATTGGCGGTCACCGCGCCGCTCGAGGGAAGGCCAGGCGAGTGTCCAGTTTAGAGCAGATTGCGGGCGTCGGCGCCAAAAGGCGGCAAACCCTGCTTAAGTACATGGGGGGCTTGCAGGAGATTAAGTCTGCAAGTGTTGATGAATTGAGCAAAGTGCCCGGAATTAGCGTGGCTTTGGCACAAAAAATCCATGATGCATTGCGTGGTTAGCCAGTTTTAGGGCATGATTATCAGCTGTTTGAAGAGCCGAGTTGGGCAATTGTTTTGACCTTTAATATTCCAAATATTCTCACATTAGTACGGCTCGTTTTGATTCCGGTTTTTTTGGTGCTCTATTATCTGCCTTGGCAGTACGCCTACATTACCGCCGCGGTGGTTTTTGTATTGGCAGCGATGACAGACGCTTTGGACGGTTATCTGGCGAGAAAATTAAACCAGAGTACCCCTTTTGGTGCATTCCTTGACCCTGTCGTCGACAAGCTGATGGTGGCCAGTGCACTGGTGGTTCTGGTTCAAAGCTATGAGGGCTCTATTTGGATGACCATCGCCGCCATTATTATGATTGGCCGTGAAATTGTGATTTCGGCGCTGCGCGAATGGATGGCCGAACTTGGAAAGCGTGGCAGCGTTGCGGTTTCTTGGATTGGAAAGGTTAAAACTGCCGCGCAGATGGCGGCCATTACTGGGCTTATTACTCATTATAATGAATGGGTTATCGACCTAAGTATGGTGATGCTGTACGTGGCTACCGTTCTGACACTGTGGTCGATGATGGTCTATATTAAGGCCGCGTGGAGCGACCTGATTGGCAACCACTGATGATTTTTGGGTTAGCTGCGCATAATTGCGACAGTTAACCTTAATTAACTCAATTGGTTATTGACCGTTAGTTCAGTTGCAGTATTATACATCTCGTCTTAACGACACTGGCGCCTTGGCAGAGTGGCTATGCAGCGGATTGCAAATCCGTGGACCTCGGTTCGACTCCGGGAGGCGCCTCCATATTGATATCCAAATGCGTAAGCGTTTGGTTTTGCCATAGAGCGATAGCTTGATGGCACGAAGGCAAATCCGTGGACACAAGTCAGTGAATTCACTCGACTCCGGGAGGCGCCTCCATATTTTGATTCAATGCGACTGCATTGAGTGACAGTTAAAGTAAAACGCAATAGCGGGTTACTGCCCTGGTGGTGAAATTGGTAGACACAAGGGATTTAAAATCCCTCGCTGGTAACAGCGTGCCGGTTCAAGTCCGGCCCGGGGCACCATATTTGCAAAAAGCTCAATTTTCGGATTGGGCTTTTTTTGTGCCCAGATGATTCGAAATAAAACGCTTTTATAGACCTTTGCTTTTTCTTTAAGGGTCACAATACCAATTGTCATTAACGCTTGTTTAAATTGCCTCACTCTTCGTAGCTGTATTTGATGTTAGAGCCACAAGCAACGGCATTGAGCGTCTAGATTAAGACAATTTACTCGATGCACTAAATTGAGCATTTCCTTAATTGGATCGGTATAACCGCTTAAAAATTAGAATTTCTGCATGTCGCCTAGAGATAGGTGGCGGTATACAGTGATGTACTCACTGGTTTTCTGATCACTTTTGAGTGCATTTTAGCCGCTCAAATGACTGTGAAATTCGTTTGGAGGAGAAATGAGCGGAAAACTGCTTAAATACAACCAAATGGTAAAATAGGGGCTTGTAACCCAGTTCAGTTCCAGTATTATACGACTCGTCTTAACGACACTGGCGCCTTGGCAGAGTGGCTATGCAGCGGATTGCAAATCCGTGGACCTCGGTTCGACTCCGGGAGGCGCCTCCATATTGACACCCAAATGCGTAAGCGTTTGGTTTTGCCAGAGAGCGAGAGCTTGATGGCATGAAGGTAAATCCGTGGACACAAGTCAGTGAATTCACTCGACTCCGGGAGGCGCCTCCACTTTTCGACTCGATGTGAACACATTGAGTCACAGTTAAAGTAAAACGCGATAGCGGGTTACTGCCCTGGTGGTGAAATTGGTAGACACAAGGGATTTAAAATCCCTCGCTGGTAACAGCGTGCCGGTTCAAGTCCGGCCCGGGGCACCATTTTTAGCGACAGTCGCTCAGTGTGGGCATGGAGAGAAGCGCAACCTTACTCCAATTACACAGTGATCAGTTGCATACAAAAGATTTAAGCGACACTAGCTCAGCTGGTAGAGCGCAACCTTGCCAAGGTTGAGGTCACGAGTTCGAACCTCGTGTGTCGCTCCAAATTGAAAAGCCACCCTAATCGGGTGGCTTTTTTCGTTTAGTCCCCCACATATTATTCGCTCAACGGGTGGCCAATCTCGATCTCACTCTGGCCCCTAGACCTGCACTTGGGCAGTAACGCTCTGTTTTGTATAAATATTGAATTTGATTTTCAATGCAGCGTTGCTAACTTTATACAGAATAAGGAGTGTTTATGATCGCGAAATGGATTCGATGTCATGTTCCCAAAGAACAGATGGCGGGCTTTGCTAAGGCGCAGCGCCATTGGCAGGAGTGCGAGCAACTAGAGGGTTTTTCAAGCCAACTTGGTGGCTGGAATCAAACTCAGCTAAGAATGGTTCAGGCTCATCTCTTTGCTCAATGGCAAAATCTGGCCGGTTTACAGCAGTTCATGGCTAGCCACCACGATTCCATCGCTGAGCGTTCACAGCAGATTTGTTACTATCATCAATGCGATGTGGCCTGCTTTAAGTGGCTAATGGCACTGCCAAGCTACTCCAGCAACAGCGAAACCGTTAAGTTTGATAATGAACCTGGTTTTATGCGAATCGCAGATTGCCAGTTACTGCCGAACCGGCGGCAGCAGTTTTTAACAATCCAGCGCTCCCTTTGGAATCCAGGGATGGCGGCGGTCAACGGCATGTTAGGCGGCGCGTGCTGGCAATCCTTAGACAATCCCAATCGCGTTTTGGTGACCAGTTATTGGCGCACCGAAAAGCACCATCGTCAGTATCAGCTGGATCACCTTCCTCAGTTATTGCAGCAAGCCAATGTCAGTGGCTATTTGGGCGGCATTGCTGGCTATGGCGTTGAGCTAGAGCCAAGTTGGCAGCTCAACGCGGTGGAAACCTCGTTGTGAAATCTTTACACCTTACCTAATTTGGCAAAGCGTGTTCTGGCGTTGAAATGCCACGGTTTTCGTGGTGAGCTGGAATCAGCAACGACCGCCAAGGAGAAGATAGGTGAGCCAAAACGTCGCCCAATTTGATGCATGGATACGTGATCAATTTAAAGCCTTAAATACCGAACTCGAATCGCTTTATGATCACTGTGAAAACCCGATGCAAATTGCTGATACTGGCAACGAACTCAAGCAGCAGTTAAAGCAGGAAGGGGAAAGCCATATTGAAAAGCTCTTGATCGAGGGCAATACCGATCAAGGCTTCGACCGTAACTTTGATCTGCTGGGAAACATCGGTATGTACATGGCCGCCTGTCGCCGCCATGAGCTTACTGAGCCCAGCCGCGAAACCCGCTCGCCATTAGAAAAAGCGTCGGCCCTGGCACTTCAAGTGGGTGCCAGCCTAGGGGTTACCCCGCGCTTTGCAACCAGCCATTTAACCACTCATTGCAAAGCCGTTGATGGCGAGCCTAAGCGTTTCACCTCCCTAAAGGATGAGGCGCTATTTATCGATTTTAATACTCTGGCCGTGCTTGCGTACAAACGTGCTGCCGACGCCTTGGTGCGCATACTGCCCATGGGCATTTCCCATCCAGTAGCGCCTTATCTGCTTATGGATGCCACCTCGGCGCTTAAGGACGTGGCACATTGGAACAAAAAGCTATTCGATGAGCTTGATGGCGATGCCTTCTTTAATCACGTGCGCCCCTATTACAAACCATTTAGGGTAGGGCAGCACGAATATCGAGGTGCCAATGCTGGGGATTTTGCAGGCATCAACGAGATTGATATGCTGCTTGGCCTTTGTCAGGCCAACCAATCCTTCTACTCTCAGTTGTTGGTGGATAAGTTCCTCTACATGATGCCGGAAGATCAAGCTCGCCTGCGGGATGTGATGCGCCGTCAGAGCCTGCTGGATCAAATTCTTGATGGTCTAAACAGCAACCCAGAGGCACCTTGGTTGAAAGAGGTGATTCAAGCCCTGGTTGAGGCCATCGATGCCCACGGCAATACCGCTCACCAGCACCATGAACAGCTGGTTAAGCGATTTATTGTTGCGCCTTCAATCAAACTTGAGGATAACGACAAAACCCACATTACCGCCAGTGGGCCGCCACTTGAGGTATTGCTGCGCTCCCTCAATCGACTGAAAGAGCTGCGTATGGCCGCCAACAACTCCCAGTTGCCGAGCCGATACCATGACGTTCAGCGCCTCAAATGTTGGTTGGAGTCCCACTAATGGTTACGCCATCCAGTATCTACTTGCTAAACCACTCTGTGGGCAAGCCCGTTGACACCGCTTTCAAGGCGATTAATACGCAGTTTGAACATTGGCAACACCAAGTTGAGCCTTGGCCGCTCTGGCTTGAGAGTGTCGATCACTTTCGATCTCAGTTAGCCCGCTTTATGGGAGGCGAGGCCAGCCAATGGTGTCCGCAAACCAACCTCTCCAGTGCACTGACGAAACTACTGTTTTCGATTCCAAGGCCCAGTGGCTGCAAAAATCGGCTGTTGCTCAGTGAGGATGATTTTCCATCGATGGTGTTTGTGGCAAAGCAGGCTGAATCCCTAGGGTATCAATTAACCTTCATCCCTAAAGGGCTCGATCTGTCTTTGTTTGCTAACTGGGAAGCGTGGATAAAGGAAGACATCGCGTTGGTGTTTATCTCTCATGTGCAGTCAAATACCGGCAGACAATTGCCAGTTAACGCCCTGTGTCAACGCTTTAAGGAAAATGGTACTTACACTATCGTCGACGTGGCTCAGTCAGCAGGCATCTTACCCATAGACGTCATGGGCTGGCAGGCAGATGCAGTGATTGGCTCCTGCGTGAAATGGTTAGGTGGTGGCCCAGGCGCTGGTTACCTGTGGCTAAATCCACAGACGACATCAGACTGGCTTCCGAAAGATGTGGGTTGGTTTTCCCATGACAATCCGTTTGAGTTTGACCCTCACCATTTTCAGTATCGAGACGATGCTTTGCGTTTCTGGGGCGGTACGCCGTCGGTGTGGCCCTATACGGTGGCTGCTGCGGCCATCGCCCATTGGCAGCAAGTTGGGGTAGAGCGTATCCGTGCTCATAATCTCGAACTGCTGGCTTTGCTTCGTAATGCCATGCCTGAGCAATGGTGGGTAAGCCCAGTGGACGCGGCGCGCTGTTCTGGCACTGCCATCATCCATGCTGGCGCAGTCATGGATGCTTTGGTGGAGGCGTTAGCTCAGGCAAACGTGGCTTTCGACCGCCGTGAATATGGCTTGAGGCTGTCGCCCCACTGGACCAACAGCAAACAGCAGATTGCCGATTTGGCACAGTGGATAGAGCAAGGCGTTGCAAAACTGGGCGAACAATCGAAATTTTGATCGCTTAATGGCGAATTGATCTAATTTTGTTCGAACAGCCAGTCGGGCTCTTGCGATTCTAGCTGGGTTCTCTACAATGCACTGCATCGGCGCCTTGGCAGAGTGGCTATGCAGCGGATTGCAAATCCGTGGACCTCGGTTCGACTCCGGGAGGCGCCTCCATATTGATACCCAAATGCGTAAGCGCTTGGTTTTGCCAGAGAGCGATAGCTTGATGGCATAAGGCAAATCCGTGGACACAAGTCAGTGAATTCACTCGACTCCGGGAGGCGCCTCCATATTCTTAAAAAAACCACCTTTACGGTGGTTTTTTTATGCCTGCTGTTTGCATATCGATGTTTGGGAATTGCCAATCCGTTTTGACACCTCTAGGCACTCGATTCATCGAAGCGCTTCGATATTCCTAAAGAATACTCGATACCAAAGACGGTTAAGTGCCCTTTGCGGTCATTCGTACCGAGCCCGAACAACGTCGTCCTCAGCTTGCCTGGGGACCCAGCGCCTTTGACCCTAAGAGTGAATCCACCGAGCAAAAACTGCATCTGTTTCTATATGTGACTTATCCGGCTAGAGAATTCTATGTTTCTGCCTAGGAACGTATGCATTTTGATTTAAGTCATTGTATTTATGAGGTATTGGTGTATGTTTGACGAATTTGTTGTGGGTTATGTGGCCGTAGACGGTCACCTTCTGGATTCGGGGTTTATTGCGAATTCGCAGTAATACACTGTTAGGCATACAGGGAAATTGAGTGCGCGATATCTTTGGTCATCATAAGCAAGATTTTAACGAAATTAGGCGTTTGTGCTTGATTTGTCATGGCTTAGATTTAACAACTAGCAGCCTTTCATTGCCGACATCTCGATTGGTTATGTCTGAAAGTGTCGAAGATACGTTACATAACTTAGTATCAAGCAACCTTCTAAGCCTAGTAATAGCTATAAGAGTTAACCTTTATCAAAACGTAATTGACCAACCGAATCTAGAGTTACCTGCTTCATCATGGCTATATTATGATGCAAAATTAATCGAGAAACCTGCAACACTAAAACAGGTATGCGATAAAATAATCCATGCGGATTCTTTTTCAAAAACAGTGCCTCCCAGCGGGTTATTTGATCCAGAATATAAGATTGCTGTTCAATTTAAAGGTGTTGAGTTTAAAAAACACTGGACTCTAAATGTCGTCATAGAGCGTTTTGTAGAGGATATTCTTTCCTTACTTGATAGTATTGAGCAAAGTATGCCTAACAAGAATTTAAAGCGGGACTGCTAACAGTTTGCTCGGTTTCGCTTCGCTACACATTTTAGCAAACAATTAGCAGCCCCTTAAATGGGCGTTATGTGATTAATCATCATCATGGAGAATGATTCCAGTGAAAGGAAAAGTTAAATGGTTCAGCCCTGAAAAAGGGTACGGTTTTATTACATCTGAACTCGGTGATGACCATTATTTTAACGTACAGGATATTATTGGGGCAGACCTTCCTGATAATGGTGACCAAGTGGACTTTGAATCAGCTAAATCGGCAAAAGGTTTTCGGGCTAAAAATACTAAAATAATATCGAAAACTCTAAAAGAAGAACGCAGAGACGATAGAATTGAATGTACTAGATGTTCTCGTAAAATTGTTCCTAGAATAATTACAGATAGAGGGAATTTAGATCATTCAGTATGTCCGTATTGCGGAGCTTGGATTGAAGACTTTTCTATATTGAGAAACCTTATTAGTGGCATTTTCAAATTGGCGGTTAAATATCCTATACCTGCGCTAGTCATAGTGGTAATTGGTTTAGTTGCTGGCAATTCATAAACACATAACAAGGGTCTTGACGTCGGACAAATTACAGTTGGCTTTTTGTTCGTTTCTCACTTATTTTAGCCAGATGAAATTTGTCGCTTAAAACGGCTTTATAACTACATGAGGTAAATTGATGTTCAGTGAGATAGAACAATTCAACAAAAGAACCAGTTCATTGAGAGGGTCTTCTGGTTCATGTGTTAAATCTGCACTATATCATGTAGAAATGGCTAAAAAGCTAGCCTGCTTAGACCCAGAAATGTCGATATTTAGGTTAATTACAGCTGAGGAAGAAGCGGCGACTGCCATCATATTGATGCTAAAAGAACATGGCTATGATGGATCAAAGAGATTAAGTAAAAACAATCACCTTCATAAACAGTGTCTGCATACTTATATTTGCTCAGTTTGGGACGCCATTAAAGGTGATTTGCATTTAATGATACCAGAAATGCCAGAAATGAGATGGACAGAGGTCGATGGGCAACACGCAATTAAGCTCATGTTTAAGATTAATATTGATGGTCAATCTTTTGTTGCTGAGCCAAGTTCTCCAATGAACTTTCAAGTGTCGAACAATGAAGAACCACATGATTTTAGTGGTGAAATATTTTCCTTCTTGGAGGAAAAAGGTTTTAGCGACACCGTGAAACACTTGAAGGAAAATGCCAATTTAAGAAATAAACTTCTATACTCTGACGGGAACAAAATCCCTAACTCTTTATCGGATACATCAAACGGTAAGTATGATAAGCTTGCTCGATATTTATTGAGTAAAACAAATGCACTTATTGCAATGTATTACATGACTGCACCATATAAAAAAGCAAATAAAGCGCATTTTCTACAGCAATCTCTTGATGGATATTTAAAAGTTTTGGACCACGTGAAAGGTAGAAAGTTATAACAAGTCAATCCAGCCAAACGCTGACGCTCCGGCTGATTGAAGCGTTACTCCAGTCCACCCAATGACCGCTATTGGCCGAAAGCCGCCCATGCTTTTGGCTTTAACATCACCATTTGGTAGCTCTTATCAGTTCAATAGCCAATCGGCTATTGAACTGTCGCTACTATGCCGATAAGTTCAGATAAACAGTGAGTTAGGCTCTAGGGATTGCGCCTTGCAGGTTGACTCACCCACTCTAAATAGCACAAACGCAGAAGGGATCACCATGTCACAGGAGTCGAGCAAGCCGTTAGACATCGTCGTTTTCGGTGCCACCAGTTTTGTGGGCAAGATTTTAAGTCGATATTTGGCCAGCGAATATGGTGTGGATGGGCCAGTGAAGTGGGCCATCGCCGGGCGCAGTCAAAGTAAGCTGCAAGCGCTGCGCTCAGAATTGGCTCCGGTTCTTGGGGAGAGGGTAGATACGCTTTTAACCATCGTTGCTGATGCGGGCAGAGAATCAGAGCTGAAAGCCATGGTGGCGCAAGCGAAGGTGGTGGTGTCCACCGTTGGTCCCTATGCGCTGTATGGCGAACCGTTGGTGAAAGTGTGCGTAGAGCAGGGCGTCGATTACTGCGATCTCACTGGGGAAGCGCAGTGGATCAAGCGTATGTTGGCGAACTATGAGGCGCAGGCAAAACAGACGGGCGCGCGAATCGTGCACTGCTGCGGTTTTGATTCGGTGCCGTCCGATATGGGCGTGTATTTCTTGCAGCAGCAGGCGCAGAAATCCTTTGGCAAGACGCTGCCTCGAGTCAAAATGCGGGTTAAAGCCGCTAAGGGTGGCATGTCTGGGGGCACGGTCGCCAGTATCATTAACCTCACCAAAGAGGCCATCGCCGATCCCAGCCTTCGAAAACAGCTGGCTAACCCGTTCTCTCTTTGTCCAAAAGAGGCCGGCTTTTCTCAGCGGCAACCCAATTTAAAAGGCGCCAAATTTGACGCCGACTTTGGCCGTTGGAGCGCGCCGTTTATCATGGCGGCCATCAATACTCGCATCGTACATCGCAGTAACGCCCTGCAACAGAACCGCTATGGCGATGGCTTTATTTATGATGAAACCATGTTGGTCGGCAAAGGACTTAAAGGTCGAATGACCGCCAGCACCATCGTCGCTGTGTTGGGTGGTTTTATGATGGGGGCGGCGGTGAAGCCAACGCGCTGGGCGCTGGAGCGTTTTGTGTTGCCCAAACCCGGTGAAGGCCCGTCTGAGCGTGAGCAGCGAGAGGGCTTTTACGACATCCGTTTTCTTGGCGAGGACGAATCAGGTCATTCAATGATGGTTAAGCTTACGGGCGATCAGGACCCAGGTTATGGCTCTACCGCGAAAATCCTCGGGCAAGCGGCTATCAGTCTTGCACATGATCATCATGAGCAGGATAAAAAGTGCGGCAGAGACGGGGGCTTTTGGACACCGGCTTCCATCTTCGATGAGCGTTACATCGCGCGGCTTGAACAACATGCTGGTCTGAGTTTTGAGGTGATTGATTAGGCCGTAGGTTATTTGGATTACGCTGCGTTACAGAGATCTCTCATTGGTCAGCATGATGGTTGTGGTCTAAGCTTTTAAGTTCCTCTAGGAGAACGTGCTAGCAAGGAGGCCGCATGAAAGCAACTCAGTTTATACGGATCTACTTTTGGTCGATGCTGACCTTGGTGTTGTTTGTCGCATTAATGCCGGGCCGGATCTGGTAATCAAAGATCCCAACCCCCTCAGTACGGACGCTCGCCCCTTAGCACTGCTAAGGGGCGTTTTTATTGGCGAGTTCAGTCGATGATGCGACAGCCGCAAACGGCGTTGGACGGCTGGAAGAATACCGCCGCAAAGCCTTTATTATCGTCTCGCTGCAGCAATCGCAGCGTTAAGTTGTGACTTCCCAGGTTGGTTAGATTGCTCTTGGCAAAGTTGCTCAGGTAGTTCATGTGCGCCACCTGCGCCTCTTTCGGGCGGTACATCTCGGTGTTGACGGAATCAACGGCAATTTCATAGATGTCCTGCTCAGTGGTGCCGCCGACAATCTCCCCAGACATGGAGATCATTGAGTGGGGTTCTCCAGAGCGAGTCAGGTAGCGGTAGCTGACGTTGGCGTAGGTGCCCTTGAGTACGAAGTTGGCTATCAGGTAGTGGCTTGATTTGCCCTCATCGGTGTTGTCGTACAGCTCGTTTCGGCAGCTCAGGGTGAGATTGGCATCCATCTCTTTGATGGTGTTGTGGCCAAACAACAACATTAGCAGCATCAGCAGTACGATGAGGTTTACGAACCGGAACAGTTGCTTATTCACAGATCTTTACCTCCTTTAACCAGTTGGCTGAGATGAACTCAGGGCGGGCCCGAAAATCACTGATCTTCATGTTTCGAATGCGTATCGGCGATGCCAATGAAAATAGGGTGATGTTCAGCATCTGCTGATCATGGGAAAGGGCTATTTTGACTCGCTGCCACTGGCTGTATTCACATTGGGTAATGTGCTGTGCCAAAACGTCTCCATAGCGTTTCATTTCAGCGATGTTGGCCTGCGAGGAGGTCACAAAATCCAGCGAGATTTTTTGGCCACTGTGATTGGTGATGGCAATAGACTCAGCGGTGATCGGCGGGCCTTCATAATTACTGACACTGGTTCGCCAGAAAAACAGCATCGAGACCACCACCACCGCCAGTAGCGATAATATCTGCATCCCCTTAACAAAGGTCCTCGGCAGACGTCTGGAGGTCGGCTCTAGCTCCGATGGATCCTCGATTTGGCTTGGTAGAAGCTGATAACCCTCTTTAGGAATGGTGTGCAAACAGTGGGCACCGGCATCCCCGAGGGTTTGTCGTAAGGTAAACACCGCCTTTACCACGGCGGACTCACTGATTTGAGCACTATCGGTCCCTGCGAAACTGAGCTCTTTTTTACTAAGGGTAATTCCAGGTTTTTCTGCAAGCTGGCCTAAAACGATCAGCTCACTTCTGGTTAGCGTAACGGTCGCACTTGATTCAAGGTGTTGCAGACACCCACGATCGGCAATAAACCGATATTCGCCAAGAATCATTAAATTGTCCTCATCATCATCTGTTTACATTGTAAAAAGAACCCAGATAAAAGACCGTGATCTGCACCTCCAGACTCAAATCCCTCGTGCATCTGTTCGGGCCAATCCCGACACATTGAGATCGCCGTGTAACAAATTTCAATTATTCCAACAGCGGTAATCTCTGTAATGGCGATTACGGCAGAGATATATCTTTCTTGGCGCGCCCCAGATTATAGAAAACACTAGACCTGTCCCTTGGTCAGATGAGGCTTCATTAATATTCACCAAATCTAATGTACAAAAATTATCGTGATCCCCGTCACTAAATAAAGGCCGCGGCCTTCCTAGCATGATTACCACGCCGCTGATGACGGCGATGAAAAACAACCTAATAAATTGAGGTAATGATGATGAGTATGGACCGTCGAAACGCACTGAAAAATATCATTGGCATGACTACTTGTGCAGCGGGCGCTGCGGTAGTGCCTAATATGGTTCTGGCAGCTGAGGAGTCTTGGCAGTTTGCACCTGAAGACGCCAACACTCTGGCTTGGACCAAGGTTGACCCAATGGAGGTGGCTAAAATTTCTTATCAGGAAGCCGTTCGTACCAAAGGTTGTATGTATCAGGTGTTCCATGCACTGGTCACCGCTCAAGCGCAGGCCGGTGGCCCAGATGCCGACAAGTTCGCGGCAATTCCAACCGCGCTGTCCATGTATGGCAGCGGTGGTATCTATGGCTTAGGTACCGTGTGCGGTAACAATAACGCTGCAGGTATGTTCTTTAAGTTGATCTCCATCAATGGCAACAAGCCAAGCTCCATGGAAAAGGTTTCCGCTTACTACCAGAACACCATGCTTCCCTATAACGACGCTGAATTCTTAACTGCGCTTGGCGTCTCTCAGGCTGACTTTGATGCCAATGTTGTGGTGCAAACCAAAGCGGAGAGTTTGCTGTGTCATGCCTCTTTGACTCGTTGGTGTGAAGCGTCTGGTAAAGCAGTGGCCACCAAGGGCATGCGCTGTCAGCTATTGTCGGCTTCCATTGCATACCACATCGCTGAAATTCTTAACCAAGAGCTGGAAACCGGAGATGTCTCTGATCTGCCTGGATACGAAAACGTGAGCCAGTGCGTGATGTGTCACACCAAAGCGGAAGACTCTATGGGCACCTCGGTGATGGCGGGTATGGAATGTGATACCTGTCACGGCAACTAATTTCGGCGAATAGAGGAGAGATTCCATGAAAAAAGCATTAATCGCCATGTTAGTCGCAAGCATGACCCTAGTGGGTTGTAGTGACGATGACGACAACAGCCCGGTAGACCCAGGTCCAACCGACCCGACTGATCCAACGGACCCAACTGATCCTACCGATCCGGTTGATCCTGAAACCATTGTCATTGGTGAAGCCACCAGCATCAACATCGAACAAACCAGCTTCGATGAGGTAACCGGCGAAGTTTTGGTGACCTTGACCACGGATGACGGCGTTGCCATTACCGGCCTAACCGACTTTGGACTGCGTTACATGGCCTTTGAGGCCGACCAGCCTTGGAAACACATGCAAGACATGATGGGGCTGTCCAGTCACGAAGCACTAATTGCTGACTGCAGCGCATCCGATTGTGACGTTACCATCACCGAGGGCGAAAACGGCTCCTACAGCTTAATGCCAAAGAGCTACGAGTGGCAGGGCACGCCGGAAAGCTACAAAGCTTGGCTACACATCAGCACAGAACTGGTGGCTAAGGATCCGCTTTGGATCGAGTAATCATCATTAGATGTTAGGTTATTTGGCTGGCGTTTTCGCCAGCCTTTTTTATCTGTGCTGTCCAACAAACTTGACCCAAACTTGCCTGTGAGGCGGGTTATAATCCTATTAGTACGCTATTGAAACTGCGCTCAGCATTTTGCATTATTCGTCGGTTATTAACTGATAGGTATCGATTATGGGCCAAGGCCGCATTCTCGTCGTGGACGACGATCAAACTACCCAGATTCGCCACTGTGGCTACTTTGAACAGGCGGGCTACGAGGTGGCGGTGGCAAAGGATGCTCAATCCATGCGCGATCAGCTAAAGAGTGCTCAGTTCGATATCATCTTATTGGACGTAAACCTTCCCGATGACGACGGCATGATGCTGACTCGTCAACTGCGCAGTGAGTCTGACGTTGGCATTATTTTAGTCACGGGCCGCTGCGACAGCGTCGATAAAATCGTTGGCCTTGAAATGGGCGCCGATGACTATGTGACCAAACCGGTTGAGATGCGTGAGCTGTTGGTTCGGGTGAAAAATCTGCTTTGGCGAATTCGACGGGCAGAGATAGAGCCGTCACCGAACTCGGATGTGGCCCCATCAAGCTTTGAGTTTTCTGGCTGGCAATTCGATCCTAACGGTCGTCAGCTTCATCGCGATGGCATTGAAGTGAAGTTAACCAAGGCGGAGTTTGAACTGCTTCACGGCTTTGTGCTGCACCCGCAACAGGTGCTGCCCCGTGAGCGGTTGCTGTCGATGATCTCCAATCGAGTCGATGGCCCTAACGATCGCACGGTAGATGTGTTGATTCGTAGGCTACGCGCCAAAATGGAGAAGCCCGAAGGTTACCCAACTCTGTTTGTTACCGTTCATGGGGAAGGGTATCTGTTTTCATCTACGGTATCGGGTCAGGGGACCTAGGCTTAACCTCATAGGTAGCCTGAAACCACGGATCGGAGAGGGACGTATCTGGCTCACCCAGGTTTGACGGCGTCAGCAGTGAAATCTGTGGCCCAACCTGCTGGGGAATCGACTCCCCCTTTAGGTATTTGACTGCGTAGTTCACCGCCATCTCTCCCTGCTGTCTCATGTTGTCGGTGATGGCCATTTTCACCTTATCTCGCATTAATCCGCGATATACACCGTGACTAAGGTAGGTACTGATGATGTCGGTGTGAGAATTTTGCACCTCATTGATGGCAATCTCGACCGAAACCGCACCGCCAATAATCAGATCCGGCGCTGGATGGGTTTTTAAGTAGGAGGTCAGCAGTCGCCGCTGGGCCGACGGACTGTTTTCACCGTAAAGTGTGGCCTGAATCTGAATCTGCTCGGGCAGAGCATCCAATAACCCTTTGCGCATAAACTGATTGCCGCCCCGGCCCCTCGGCCCCAGTAGCATTAAGGCACTTAGGGTGTTCTCTTTGGGGTAGTGCTCTGCCAATCCCTGCGCCAATGCCCGCCCCATCTGATACCAAGATACGCCAACTAAGGATTGCACGTAGTAGGGGTCGGTGGCGTTTACCACTGAGATAATTGGCGTGGTCTCGGCTGCCTGAGCTACGGCATTGGGTAACTCGTAGCTGACGCTGCCCAGTAAAATCAGATCCGCCTGCCACTGCAGACATTTGGAGATTTGAGCCACCTGAATCGCCTGATTTTGGTAGCCCCCGGCTTCCATCACCTTCAATTGAACCTGGTGAGCTTGCGCCGCTTCCACCATGCCTTGATTCACACTGAGCCAGTAAGAATCCTTAAGGTGAGGGTACAGGGCGCATAACTTCATCGCTGTGGCAGGTGATGAAGTTAACAATAATAGTAGGCTAGCTGCGATACTAAGGCGTGTTTGCACGTTTGGGCTGCTGGTTTTGATACACTTAGTTCATTGTACCAAAGCTTTCAAAAGTGCTGCTGATTTGTCTGCCATTTTTCCCAATAGATCACTGAAATCCAAACTACTGGCCGCGTTTGCGATCATGGCATCGCTGTCGTTGCTGGCGGTCATCTTTGGTGGTTTGGGGCTTACCCAACTTAAAGATCGTCATGACCAGTTGGCGCAGCGGGCGGTGCCACTGCTCAACCAAGCGCGTTCGGTATCAGAGATCACGGGCCGAATTGTTCTAAATGGCGAATACCTATCTCGGCTTCAAAACCTTGATCAACTGCAAGGCACCAAAGATAAGCTGGATGAAGATTTGGAAGCGCTGCAGCGACTCACGTCCCAAAGCATCGAGCTTGCGAATGTGTTCCCGGAAAAGCTTGATCAGCGGGTACAGCAGCAGATCACGCAGCTCGCCACCAAGGTCTCCGATCGCATTCAGATCTCAATGGAGTTTGAGCAGCAGTGGAACCGACTTAATACCCAAGTGCTGGATATGATTGAGCTGGTTGATTCCCAGTTGGCCAACGCTGAAACTGCTATGGTGTCCAGAAGCATTGGGTTATATCAAGGGCTGGCTAACGATCCCAGTTTTGTCGATCAACTGATCGAGGTGGACTTGAGGCAGCTACGGCGCATGAATGAGCTGAAATACAACTTGGTCAAGTTGCGACAACAGCTGTTGACCATGCGCCAAAGTGACACGTTTCGGGAATTAACCTGGGACAAGCGCCAATACCACGCCTCGTTGAGTTACCTGCCACTTCTGATTGAAACCGTACCGGATCCGGATCAGCGCCAAGAGATGGCGGGGCTTTATAAACAACTGGAGAGCGGTAAGTCTCTGTTTCAGCAACGCAGCCGGCTGCTGACGTTGGACTTTACCCTAGATCAGCAATCCCAGCGCTTAGACACGGTGTTTGTTGGTATCCGAGCCAATATGAATCGTGTGCTGACGTCGGCAAACCAAAAAGTGGAAACCACGGAGCAACAGGCGGACACGGTGTTTCGCATCGCGTTAACCTTAATGTTCATCGCCGGTGTTGTTGCCATTTTTGTGTCCATCACGGTGTTGAACCGAGTGGTGCTAAAGCAGGTGGTGACGCGAATTGAACGCTTTACTGAGGCGCTGCTTAAACTGGCTAGAGGGGATCTCAGTGTGTCAGTGGCCGCGGAGGGCAAAGATGAGCTAAGCCAACTGGCCGGTGCCATCGACTCCTTTAAGCAAACTGCCATCTTAAAACAACAGGCGGAATATGAGCTCAAACAGCAGCAAAAGGTACTCGAGCAGACGGTGGTCGAGCGCACCGAAGCGTTGTCTGCGACCAATGAGCAGCTGAATCATCAATTGGACGTTGCCGCCGAGGCGAGGGCGCAGGCGGAGCAGGCCAATCAAGCCAAATCTCGATTTTTGGCCAACATCAGCCACGAGATCCGCACTCCAATGAACGGCATCCTAGGCAGTGCTCAGCTGATGGAGGCGCATTCGCTGACCGCCAGCAACCGCCAATATCTGGAGGCGATCACTCAGTCAGGGGAGCACCTGCTTGAGGTGATCAACGACGTACTGGATTACTCCAAAATTGAAGCAGACAAGATGAGTCTGTCTAAGGGGCCGTGCAATTTCAACCAGGTCTTAGCTGAGGTTCGTGACACCATCAGCCCTAAGGCGCAGGAGAAGGGCTTAGATCTGGTGGTGGATTATCTTGATGACGCTCAAGCCAATCTGTGTCTTGATCGCGCCAAAGTAAAACAGATTTTACTTAACCTGCTGGGCAATGCAGTGAAGTTTACCGAGGAGGGTGAAGTCATACTGCAACCAGAGTGGCGCAGTGGCACCCTAACCTTGGACATAACCGATACCGGCGTGGGGTTGTCGCAAGCGGAACAGTCGCGACTGTTTACCCCATTTGAGCAGGGCGAGCACCACAGCGAAGGTACTGGATTGGGACTGGCGATCAGTCAGCGCATGGCCAAATTAATGCAAGGGCAAATTACGCTATTCAGTGAACTGGGGGAGGGCAGCACCTTTACCTTAGAGATTCCGGCTGAGTCAGTATCGTCTGTCTTGGTGAATCGTAATGAACCAGCAACCACGACAACCCTCCCACCACAAAAGCTGTTGGTGGTGGAAGATAATGCAACCAACCGCCTGGTCGTTGAAGGCTTTTTAACCAAGCTAAATCAGCAGTGGCAGATGGCCTGCGATGGCGCAGAGGCACAAGCGGCCATCGAACGTGGCCCCTTTGATTTGGCGCTGGTGGACATCAATTTGCCCGATACCAACGGCGTAGCGCTTCAAGCTCGGTTAAAGGAGTGGCACTTTAACAAGTTTGGTTTGCCGCTGCATACGGTGGCCATGTCGGCCCACGCCTTTAGCGAACAGGTTGAGGGCTTCTTAGCTCGAGGGTTTGATGCGTTTGTATCCAAACCGATGAAACTTGATGATCTTGCTGTGGCACTGAGTCAGCAACCGTCTTTAAGGGCTGCCGAGCCTGCCTGTTGCCAGCCGTCAGCGGCCCCCGGTTGGGTGACAAAGCCGCTCACTGGCATCGATGAGGCCAAATTGAAAGCGGACGTTGAGGTGCTGGGGCGCGAGCGCATGATTCAGATGTTAGAGGCGTTCAAACAGGACTGTGAAACCTATCTGTCGCTTATTGATACTCAAGATGGTTTGGGTCGCGGTTTACATCAGCTTGCGGGGGCGGCGGGCGCTTTGGCGATGACGGATCTGGAAGGCGCATGTCGGCAGTGGCAGGCTCAGAGTCAGTTGTCTCAGAATCAATATCAGCAACTGAGACAGCTCATTGAGCAAGCTCAGTCTCAAGTTGCTGAGGTGATAACCCATCGCCGCTATTGATACAGGGATAGGCTAACGGGGTTGAGTTCAAGGTCGGATTTCAACCCTGCTAACACCGAGGCAGTAAGTAGAGCGATGCCCTGATAGTAGCCACTGTCGGCGTGCTCTAACATCAAGGTTTCAAAACGGCCGCTCCAAGGCAACAGGTGCTGCTCTAGCAGGGCTTTGGCAACGCCCAAGTGTACGCCGTCTTTGTCTTGCATCTCCTTACCAAACAGTTGACCCACCATAGATAGCATCAATCCGATGTGGTCGATAGGCTCCTTGTTATCGGTTTTCACTGAGATCCCATAGTGGTTCATAAACGCCGCCAGCGCCTCGGTGGAGGGGCCACACAGCAGACGTTTTTCATGAAGGTATGGGGAGCCCCAAGGTAGGGCGGTTGGCATCTGTGGCCCAACAAACAATTGGGTAAAGTCGGGTTTTAATTGGGTCAACAGTGTGGCGTTATCTTGGCGTAAACACTCCTGAAGGCGTGCCAGCCCCTGAGCTCGCAGTTCTGGTTCCCCAGATTGCGGCCAGCTGTCCCACACCTCGATGTCGCGAAGTTGGTCTAGCAGGTAATCGCCAGGCTCAAAGTAGAGGGCATGGTAGAGGATGTTGGCTTGCGCTTGGTAGAAGGCCAGTAGGTCGTGATTTATCATGATTCAGATCCTAAAAAGGGGACTTTGTATCAGAAAGCCCCCTTTGTTCTGTTTAGACTGAGCTTACACTTCAGCCCAGTTTAGTACGTCACCCTCGTTGCTGCCGGTAGGACGAGACAGGCGGTTGGTGGTGATGATGAGGTTTGGATTGGTGATGCTGCTGCTTGGCAGTGGCGCCACTTCCGGCTGAGAAGCGTTTGGATACTTGGCCTTCAGCACGTCCATCTCATCAAAGTCCAGAGCACGCATTGGGCAGGACTCAACACACACAGGCTTTAAGCCTTTTTCAATGCGGTCCACGCAGCCATCACACTTGGTCATGTAACCTTTTTCGCGGTTGATCTGTGGCGCATCGTAAGGGCAGGCGCGGGCACAGCTTTCACAACCAACACACAGAGAGGTTTCTACGTGAACCAAGCCGTCTTTGGCACGCTTGTGCATGGCGCCAGTTGGGCAAGCTTTGGTACACACAGGCTCAGAGCAGTGGTTGCAGCTGATGGAGGTGTAGTAGGCGAAAACGCTCTGAGTGATGGTGCCATCACTGTTCTTGTTCCAGGCACCGCCACCGTACTCGTATACACGGCGGAAGTTAACGCCTACCGGAAGATCGGAGCGATCTTTACAGCTCACCTGGCAGGTTTTACAGCCGGTGCATTTGCTGGTGTCGACGTGAAAGCCGTATTGCTTGTTGTTTGACATGGTTCGCTCCTATTAGGCCTTGCGGATTTCGACGCGGTTAGTGTGTTGACCGTTACCTTTAGATACCGGCGTCGGGCGCTGTGAAGTCAGGGTGTTCAGACAGCCACCAACATCCACAGAGGCGTCTGAGTTAAACTTGAGCCAAGCACCTTGGCCAAGGGCGGTTACGCCAGTCATGATGCGTGGAGTCACTTTAACCGGCAGTTCGATTACGCCGCGGTCGTTAAATACCTGCACCATGTCGTCGCTGCTCAGGCCACGTTCGGCGGCATCCATTGGGTTCATCCAAACCGCATCTTGTACCGCTTCACGCAGCCAAGGCACGTTGTGGTAGGAAGAGTGGGCACGACCTTTGGTGTGGTAACCGTGCAGCTGCAGTGGGTACTTGTCGGCTTTCTCTTGCTCACCGTCGATGTTGTCGTTGACCTCGAAACCGTCCCAAGTTGGAACGTATTTTGGTAGAGCAGTGATCACGTCACCGGCAGCCAGCTCCCAGGTATCGGCCATCTTCTGCAGCTCGGAGGAGAAGATCTCGATCTTGCCTGATGGGGTACCCAGAGGGTTGCCCGTTGGGTTGTCACGGAAGTCTTTTAATACCACGTAAGAGCCATCAGGCAGGTACTGACGGTACACACCTTTGCTCATCATCTCTTGCTTGGATGGCAGCGGGTTGGCAAAACGCTGAGTGCCAGCTTGAGCGGACTCGTAGAATTCGGTACGCCATTGGTCTTTGGTTTTGCCTTCGGTGAATTGCCCCTCTACGCCCCAAGCGCGTGCCAGGCCCAGAGCGATGTCATAGGCATCACGACATTCCCACATTGGGCCAACGGAGGAGGAGATCTGAATCAGTGATGCTGTGTCGCCAGCGGCATAGGATTGGTTGATCAGATCGTCTTCTGCCTCTAACCAAGAGATGTCAGGCAGGATGATGTCGGCGTATTCAGCAGATGGGGTCATCCAGTTGTCGATAACCACAATCAGCTCACACTTGCTGTCATCACGCAGGATCTCACGGGTCTTGGAGGTGTCTGCGTGTTGGTTGATCAGCGCGTTACCGGCGTAGTTGATGATCGCTTTGATGTTGGTGCCCAGCTTGCCGTCACCGTTTTCATCCAGTTCGTCACCCGGCAGTACCACGCCGTCTTTCAGTACGGTCATGTTCTCGCCATCTTCGATGGCTTGAGTCCAGCTGAAGAAAGAGATCTTCTTGTTTACTTTGCTGAGGTTACCCAGAGTTGGCATCTTAGGGGAAGACAGAGAAGCACCGCTACACAGCGCGCCGTTGTTGGTTCCTGCGCGGCCAACCGCGCCCACCAGCAGTGGCAGCATGTAGCAAGCACGGGTGTTGTTTTCCCCAGCAGCCTGACGAGACAGAGAAGCGGCGATGTGAACAAATGGCGCGCTGGCTTCAGCAAACTCTTTCGCCAGAATGCGGATGGTGTCTGCTGGTACGCCACAGATAGGTGCTGCCCATTCAGGAGTCTTGGCAACGCCATCGGCCGCATCGCCTAGGATGTGAGCTTTGTAGGAGTGCTCGTAGCCATAACCCTCTGGCATGGTGTTCTCATCGAATCCTTGACAGTAGGTGTCTAGGAATCCTTGATCATGCCAGTTGTTGTTGATGATCTCATAGGCCAGCGCTTCCATCAGCGCCGCATCGGTGCCTGGGCGAACTGGAACCCACTGATCTTCTTTACCCAGAGCAGAGTCGGTGTAGCGAGGATCGATGATGACGGTTTTAAACTTGCCGCCGTTTTGAGCGCGATCCGCTTGCTTAGCCTGGATGATCTTCAGGTAGTCGTATGACTCACCTGAGCCTGACATACGAATTTCACTTGGGTTGTGACCCACTAACAGCACGAAATCAGAGTTAGTCATTTCGGAGTTGGAGGAGCCTTTCCAGCCGTAAGAAGCGGAGCCGTAGGTGTACTGAGCCGCTTTATACAGCTGTGCCCAGGAGTAGTCACCGTAGGTGCCCATGTAGCCGCCCATGATGTTCATCAGGCGGAACAGACATTGCTTACCGGTGAAGTGGTAGCCAGCACCAGAGTTGTAGGTGAAGTGAGTAGACTCAGGGCCGTACTGGCCACGCAGGCGAGACAGCTCGGAGGCCACGTGGGAGAACGCTTCATCCCAGCTGATGCGCTCGAATTTGCCTTCACCACGGGCGCCGATGCGCTTCATTGGGTACTTGAGGCGATCCGGGGCGTAAACGCGTTTACGCAGGGAGCGACCACGCAGACAGGCACGGATCTGGTGCTGGCCGTACTCGTCGTTGTCGTAGAAGTCGGTTTCGATGCGAGTGATCACACCGTCACGGCTGTATACGCGAACTGGGCAGTTGGAACCACAGTTCACCAAGCAGGCGCTCCAGTTCAGCTTCTCTTCCACTGGCAATACTTCAGGTGGTGGTGTCTGGGCGGATTCGGATCCACAGCCAGTAACCACGGCGGCTGCGCTCATGGTGGCGCTCATTTTTAGAAAGTCGCGGCGTTGCATAGGTTTTTACCTCTTATTTCGCAGGCGCGCCAAGGCGCCTGCGGGGTTTTCGCTCACAAAGAAAGGGAATAGGTCAACATCACCAGGTGGGCGTTGTAGTTGTGATCCAACTCGCCCAGGGTGGTTAGCCCGCCAATGGCATCGGTAGCCACGTTGGCGTAATCGGTGTCGTAGTAGCGTTCATAGCGGTAGTCCAGTTTCAATTGGCTACGCTCACTCAGCTGATAGGCACCGTACAGATTGAACGAGTGGCTGTAGCTGTAGTAATCGTCAAATTGACCGTTTTCTACGGCGCTGTTGTCCGCATCACTGCTGGAATCGGCGTACAGGTAGTCACCGCCAATCACCAACTTGTCTGCCATCAGGCCTCGGTATTCAAAACCGGCACCCAAGCTGATGAACTCGTCGTTGATCTCAGCAGTCCAGGTTGGGGTAGTGGAGTAGAGTGCTCCTGCCTGATTGGTGTCGATCCACTGCTGACCGGCAAACCCGTACAGGGTTAGGTTTTGGGAGGCTAGGTAGTTCAGAGTTAACTGATAACCGTAGTCCTCGGAGTCGGTCAGGCCGATTTCGGTGGCGCTGTAGTCGTCTTTGGCGTATTGGGCGCTCATGTCCACGGACAGGTTGTCCAGAGGGGTGTGAGTTGCTCGAACTTCAAATTCGGTGCGGTCACGATCTGCCAAGTAGTACTTGCGCATCAGCTCGTTCTCCTCGGAAGAGGAGTGCTTATTGGCTTGGTATTCGGAGCCATCACGTTGAGAGAATCCTGCCTTAAGATTCAGCTTCCAACCTTCAAACGCGCTGATTTTTAGGGCGGTCCAAAGGCCGTACTCATCGGTGGTCTCACGAGCCCCTAAACCATCACTCTGAGTGCGCTCGATGCTGTCATAGTCGAACCCAGCGTCAAGCCTGTAGCCTTTGGCGATACGATATTGGGCGCTTAAATTGGCTCTGTTTTGAGTGCTGTCTAGCAGCACGTTTTCTTCAGTGATGCCGCTTACGGCGTTGTAATCGAACTGATTAAACTGAAACACCGAACTGTTGTTATCACGGCTGTTGTGATTCAGCTTGGCACTGAGTCGCCATCCGTTACCCACCACTGTGGTGAAGCGGCCGGTGGCATCCAAGGTATCGACTTCGCCGTCCCAGCTGGTGATAGGGCTTTGCAGCGCGTTGACCACGCCGTCATCTTGAATCATTCGACCGGCACTGATGCGTCCGTCGAATTGACCCAAATCTGCAAGGTAGTTACCTGAAAGTGTGACCTGATGGCTTTGGTTGTCCGGTGCTTCGGCGTAGAGGCTTCCGAACGCCTGGTGGCTAATCTCAGTTTGGTTGTTGGAGAAATCACTGCCCTGATAAGCCAGTTGAGTTAGCCAGTTTTTTCCGGCAACCATGGCGCTGGCGCCAAAGCTTTGGGTGTCTTGATCCACACGCTGAGCGATATTAATTGGCGATGGCGTGGTGACATAGCCTGCCTTGGTTCCGGTTTTCTGCTCTTGGCCGAAATCCAGTGAAGTCGTTAGGGGCAGGCCAAACAGCACCATCTGATTCTCAAAGGCGAGATTAATGCGCTCGCGCTTTAGGCTCAGCTCAGGAGAGTACGCAGCATCGCTTTTTAACAGCTCATCCCCTTGCTGGTAGTAGTGGGTGTTGGTATTGCCACTGTTTACCTGATACAGCTGACGATAATCTAAGGTCGCTTTGTTACTGCCGTTTTTAACGACAACCTGAGCATCGCCATGCTCTTGGCCTAGATCGTGGGCCTTAAGCGCCAGCTGCCAGTTTTGACGGTTAAGGTTAATTTTGCCGCTTAAGGCTGCCACGGCACCGTCGTCGTCGGCGCCAAGGGCGTTTGCGGCGTGAATGTCGTCAACCAGAGCACTGCCAACACCCATACTGATGTTGCCGGAGACTGCTTGAGCCGTTGCGCATTTCTTACATTGCCACTTGTCGAACTTCACCTTATCGGTATTTGCTGCGCCAACGCCGAAATCAACCGCATAGGCTGGTGCACAGGCGGCTAAGATGGCAAGGGTGATCATATTCTTATGCATGTTGCCTCCAATTAGCGCTGCAGCGCTTTGCCCTGTGGGTGATTAGAGCCGTGGATCTGGCTGTGACAGTTCAAGCAGCTGCCGCCACCGGTGAAAGCGCTGTCGCCACTGTCGCCGTATGGGCGGCTGGCGTGAACATTGCCGCTGTGGCACTGCTGACACAGTAGAGGCGCTCGGGCTTTAAGTAGGTTGTCGTTTACAGAACCATGGGGAGTGTGGCAGTTACTGCAGTTGTCGATGACGGGCTGGTGCTCCCACAATTTAGGACCACGTTTGTCGGCGTGACAGCTGTAACAGGTCTGATTGACAGACACTTCATTTAGGGAAGACTCGGTCAATGAACCATGGGGGTTGTGACAGTCGCTGCACTGCATCTCGTCCCAGCGCATTGGGTGGCTAGAGCGTTGATGCATCTGCATCTTTTGTTCACTGTGACAGCTGGTGCAAGTGGCGTTTTGCTGCTGCTTGTCCAGAATTGGATCCTCAGCAACGTGAACCTGGTGACAGCTCACGCAGCTCACCTCTTCGAGGTTATGGGTGCTTGCATGCCAGCTCATGCGCTCGGCATCTTGGTGACAGCCCATGCAGACGGAGTTTTGCGCGTCGACACTGGTCAGCGCGTTTGCACCGAAGTCCAACATCGGCTCTTTACCGCCGCGGTTGTGTTTGCCTTGAGGACCGTGGCAGGCTTCACATTGAAGTCCAGCCATGGGGCTGTGACCGCTTTGACTGCCGTGAACGCCATCGAAAATCGCCATGACTTTGTCGTTTTTCTTATGGCACATAAGGCAGCCATCGGCGCCTTTCTTGGAGTAGAGGCCCTGCTCAAACTTGTGAGTCAGGGTATTCATTACCTGCTCTTGGGTTTGATCGCTCCATGGCTTGGCCTGAAGGCCGAAGCTGGCGCTGATGACTAGGGCAATCGCTAATGGACGTCTCATCCGCTTCACTCTCTAAGTTGCGTTGCTGTGGATTTGGGATGTGACTAGATTAGAAATTCGATATGAAAAAGGTGGGTAGGGTTATGAACAGGCGATGTGGAATTATGAAAGAATGTGAACAGATGGCCCGGGGTTGTGACGGTCATCTAATTATTTAGGGGTAGATACAAAAATGGGCGAAGGTGGAGGATCAAAACTGTGAACCACCTCAATCAAAAAAAACGCCGGATGGCGGAACTTTTCATAAATTCCTTCTGTGCCATCCGTTTAATGACAAATGAAGGGTGAGGAAACTACTCCTTCAGCTGGTCTTTTAGCTTGTACCAAGTCCAATAATAGGCAATTCGACCACTGCGATAGATCACCGCTCCCATGGCTGCAAAGATCAATACCACCAGAGGGGCCGTGTAGTTGTCGGCGGCGGCACCGGGTACGATCCAGATAAGCATCATCAGCACCACGCCGATGAGGCCCAGCGGAATCCATTGGTACAAGATAGCGAGGAAGGCGTACAGCCAAACGCGGCCGTAGCTGGGGTTGGGATTGGTGTGGACATACTGCTGCAACTCTTTTAGCAGTTTGGCGTTCATCTGCTTGCGGTCGGTTTGAGTAATGATCAGCATCGCTACCTCCTTCATCAGCTATAAGCATAGACTCAGATTTTCAGGTTAGGTAAATACGTTTGCTAACTTCAGCATACTCTTTAGTCTCTTAGAAATGAATGAGTTGAGAGCTTAAGCTGCCCTGAAAACCCCAAATCGCCTATATTAACCGCCAAAATTAGGGCCCCATTGGGGCCCTAGTCGCATCGGGGGATCACCGCGATGTGGGGTTTAGCTCAAGTGTTAATTGTTGCTGGTCTAAGGTTGCCAATTGGCTCTGATCTTTGAGTTCAATCAGAGCGATTCCAAAGGGCGCCGTCAGTCCGTGTTGGGTCAGCAAGTCGTTATCAACGGTCAGGTCGAACTGGTGATCTCCAGCTTCCAGCCAACGGGCTAAGTTCAGCTGCTGAGCGGGATGCTTTTGACCATCGGCAGCGGTCGCTTCCAACACCACACTCACCTGATACCGTCCCGCCTGAGAGACCGTTACAGGCAACACGATGCTGGCTAAGGCCTGCTGTTGCCATGTTGCATTAAGCTGTTCACCAAAACTTGCAGTCATCAGCTTGGGCTTTACCGCCGCTTTGATGTTGCGCTGAACGACTGTGCCATCGATGTTCGATTCGGTGCTAAGTACAATGGTGTGAGCCGGCGCTTGAGTCTTTAAACTATTGGGTAGGTCAAATATGTGTCCATTTTCGCTACGCACAACTGGTAGGTGAATCAGCTTGCCTTGCGGCAACTGTAATGTCGCCGATATTTCGCTACCTAGGGGTAATGCCTCGGCCCCTAGGGTGGTAGAAATGGCGAATTGCGATGAATTGGCGACGGGCGAGACTTTGGCGGTCAACGAATAGGGAGAGCCCTTCTCATTAACGTGTAGATAGTAGAGCCCGTTGGGATCCAGCCTGTCGCTAACGCTCAGTTGATAGTCCCCAGCAACCACCTGGTCGGAGATGGCAAAAACCGATTGATTGGCCAGCTGTGTTGACGCTCGGCCTTCAATGGCGATGGGACTCAGTAGGCTTGGCTGCGACTTAGCGGCACTGGATTGATTCAAGGCAACCTTGCCATCGGCAAGCAAGGTGACGGAGCCTGGTGCTATCTGTTCGGCTCGAATCAGTGTGCCGCTGCGATTATCCCAACCTGGGCTAAGGCGAATCAGGGAACTGCCTTGGGTTAAGGGAAGGGTTACCCCACGATTGAGCTCGGCGCCGGTTACGGTTTTCCAAAGCTCGGTACTGCTTTGCACGCTAAATTCCGGCTCGAGAAACTGACTCACGCTGGCGCCGCTGCCGTAGAGGTCGGCGGTGTAACGAACGCTTTGGGTTTCTGTGGTGGCAGATTGAAATTCAGATGGCGCCGACAGGGATTGTGGCGGGGCTAAGGGGTAGCTGGCACTTTCTGCGTTGGTGGTGCTATCGCTGCCACAGCCCACTAAGGTGCTAAGGAGCGTTATGGCGATGAGAGTACGTGTCATGACGAGCTCCTGTTAAATATGGTTGCGGATGATGGTGTCGAGATTGAAGCATTTGCGGCGGCTCTGCTGATGGCTCAGGGGCTCTCGACCTTTGGTTTTGCTCTTGTCTATAAACCACACTTGGCCGGCGGCTTGCTGGGAACGGCACTCAAGAAAGCCATCGGAGCAGTCATCAAGCCAGTTTTGGGTGGTTTCCAATGCAATCTGATTGGTATAGCCGCCACAGTAGCTGTCGCTGTCCCAGATGGCTGAGTCCACGTCAGAGCCAACCACGGTCTCAAACAGAGCGGGCAGCGCAGGTCGGCCGGAGGTGCCGTAGAGGTTGTTGGCATTGTAGTGAGCCATGTGACTGACTTGCTGCATCTCCACCGCATCGGAGTCATAACCTAATAGCCAACCAAGGGTGCTTTCAAATACGTTGCCGTTTTTAACGGCGTCCGCCAGCGGTGTACCGCCACTTGAAGGCGCGAGAGCGATAACGCGGTCGGTTTTGGCCACAATGTTAGGGTAACGACTGTCCCATGTTGGGTTAGAGAGAATCCAGCGCACCACATTGCCACCGTTTGAGTGGGTCAATAGGATCAGCTTAGAGAGGCCTTTCTGCGCGATAAAATCGTTTAACTGATTGGCTAGGCAGCCCGCTGCCGCTTCTGTCCACATGTATTGGTCAAAGTCACAGTTGATGACGGCGTAGTTGTTGGCGTTAGGCAGGCCCTGACGCACCGAATCCACAAATCCGGAAGTCCAGTAGTCATTGAGGGCATTGGTTTGTTTGCCGGTGCCATGGACAAACGCCAGCCCGGTATTGGCGCTGACCGTTGGGGCAATAAGCACAAACAGCAGCAAAAGTCGTATTGGTGTCATAACGCATCCTTGCTTGAAGAGAAATAAAGTGGTCAAACCACGAAGTCGAAGCTAAACGTGATTTTTGATGCTGAAAAGGGGGATAATCCCACCATTTGAAAGGGGATTTACTTAGAGTAAAAACACTCTTTTGAGTCGATTTCCCTTACAATCTCCTGCGAAGTGGCGCGTTATTTGGCATTTGCCGATGTCGGGCTTTTCGTGGGATCGGCAGTTTTGCCTGGAGCGGGGGACGATCGCTCAAACCGTTTTCGGAGAAGACCACCGAGATTTGGTTGTAAATTGCCCAAGTAGAGTGTTGTTTTTTCTGCACTGCAGGAAATATACAAGCTCAATGGCACAAAGGGTGTTGAAATAGGTCGTTGATTAGGATGTGTTGAGGAACTGCGTGAATCGGGTTTGTATTAAGCAGAGTGCCATTGACGGTGTTGGATTGATCGACGCCAACTACGGCAATTTTGCGTTTCGTCGCCATTACCATCTGGAGTACCACATTGGGCTGATTATGGGCGGCACCCAGCGTTATCACTGCAAAGGCAGCCAACATCACGCTTCCCCGGGCCAGTTGGTCATTATGCCCCCCGATCTGATTCACGATGGCCAAGGAGTCGACAATCAAGGTTATGCCACTAAGGTGTTTACCTTGAGTCACCAATGGCTAGCAAATTCCCTTGGGGAGATCACCGGCCAGAATGAGCTCGGTTTTACCCAGCACTTGGTGGATGATCCCCAACTGTATCGTGGGTTAAGTCACGCCCATCATCTGCTTACCGACGCAAAGCAGCCAGCACTTGCCCATGACTGTTTACCAATTGAGATGATAGAGCAATTGGTCAGCCGCCACGGTTCGATGACGCCGAAACGAACCGCAACCTTAGGCAAGCGGGATCTCAGTGAGATCCGCGATTATATGTTAGCTCACCTAGATCAACCGATCCGGCTGGCGGATCTCTGCCAGTTGTGCGAACTGACCGAGACCGCACTGACACGAACGTTTAAAGCCACAACCGGACTTCCACCCTACGCGTGGTTGACTCGGCTGAGGTTGGAAAAAGCGATGGAGTGGCTGCGAACAGGGCGCTGTGTAACCAGCGTCGCCCAGTTGGTCGGGTTTTATGATCAGGCCCATTTTTCAAGAATCTTTAAGCAGCAGTTTGGCCTAACTCCAGGCCAAGTGTGTGGCGCTCATAGTGGAATTAGACCCAGTGATTGCATCTGAAACCAGTTTACTTGTTACCCTGGCGACCGTTCACGCCATCGCCTTAGCCAGTCCAGGCCCCGACTTTGCGCTGGTAGTGCAAAACGCGGCGCGCTATGGCCGTCGTACCGGATTTTACATCGCCTTTGGGCTGTCTATTGGCATTTTACTGCACTCGTTGTTCAGCTTAACCGGAGTGAGCTTACTGATTCAGCAGCATCCAATGTGGTTTGTGGTGATCAAGCTCGCTGGCGGCAGCTATCTGCTGTGGTTGGGAATTAGCGCTCTTGGTTATGTGCTTGCGCATCGCGGTGAAAAGAGGGCCATGGCAAAGGTTGAGGTGACCAAAGGGCTTGAGTCGCCTCTGGCTGCGTTCAGTCGCGGCTTTATGACCAACATCTTAAATCCCAAAGCTCTGGTGTTCTTTGTGTCGCTGTTCTCCTCTTTGGTACCGGCGGATCTCTCCTTTGAAGGCAAGCTTGGGGCTCTGTTTATCCTATGGTCATTGGCGTTTGCTTGGTTTGCCATACTGGCACAACTGCTGACGTCCAAACGCCTGCAATCTAAGCTGCAGAGTGCCGCCTTAACACTGGATGGGATCTGTGGCGTGGTGTTCGTCTTGGTGGGTGGCGGGATTCTTTGGAGCACACTAATGAACGCGATGGGTTAATCGGTATTAGTCGAGAAAATCCCACAAAAAAGGGCAAAGCCGAAATTGGCTTTGCCCTTGATGACTGTGGTTAGCCGTTAGCTTTTGTAAAGCTTGGCCAACTCCATGGCGTCCATCTCTTCCCCTTCAAGGGAAAGTTGCCAGTCACAACCGATCAACACGCCATCTTGGTTGAGATCGTTCAGCCACTCTTCAAAGAACTCTTCCAGCTCAATTTTGGCAACTTGGTACGCTTCCCATTCGTCGATGCAGTGCTCTTTTGCGCCGGCCTCGGTTGACCACAGAGGCAGGACATCGGCATCTTCGAATTTGGCGGAATCGCAGATAACCCATTCATCGCCATTGGTTAAGGCGTAAAAACCGCGGCCGTCGAAGGTGGCGTCAACAAAGTGCTTAACCACATCGGAGGGCTTGTTCATGTTGATCATGGTCGCTTCCTTATGCAAATGGGGCGTTCAGTTGGCGTTTCAGCACTGGGTTGCGGCGTGCTGCTTTGATGTTCTTCAACATCAACTTGATGCCACGTGCCAGAACCGATTCGATGTGAGTCGCTTTTTGCTCCTCATCAATATCGGCTTCTTGAGTCATGCGCAGTGCTTCGGCGGTCGCACCTAACAGGTTGTAGGTGACCGAAGCGTGCAGGCGCTCAAAACTGCCCATCACGTTTTGAGCACTGGCTGGCAGGGCGTCAAAATCTTCACGAAGTGGCGCTTCGATGGCGTCAAAGATGGATTGCAGTCCTGGGTGGGCTTCTACTTCCAACTCATAGAAATCCGCAATCTGCTTTAGCTCTGGAGCCAGAGTAATGGTGTCAGTCATGATCTTTATCCTGTTGCCGTATTGGCGAATTTAAAACGCGGGCATTGTAGCAGCTTAGCCCGTGAATACGCAGGATTTCTCGGCCCTATGCAGGCTTTTATGATCTCAGACGCCTCAAAGGGGCAAGCGAAGGATTAAGGTATTGTCTTTAAGAAGTTTTCTTTTTAGCCTCAGAGGGTGTTTTGGTGATTGGAGTAACCCATGCAACATCAACAGTTAATGGAGCTTGCTGGTGAGCGAAGCTTTAAGCGCGGTTTAAAGTATTTTCAGCAGGGTAAGGTGACTGACATCCGCCACAGCCTAGACAACCAGTTTCAAGCGCTGGTAAACGGGCGAGAGTCCTACTCGGTGACCCTGAGTCTTGACGACGGCAACTGGCAAGGGGAGTGCTCTTGCCCAGCATCGGATCACAGTGACTTTTGCAAACACTGCGTCGCGCTGGCCTTGAGCATCGAAGCGGATGAACAGCTGGACTCGGCGATAAAAGCCAAACTCAATCGCCTGACTAAGGCCGAACTGATTGAACTGCTAGGGCGGGCGCTCTATGAAGCACCTGAGCAGTATCAGGTGCTTAAGTCGGAATTGCTGGGCTAGGGCGGGTGAGTTAAAGCTCGGGCTTAACCACCAACATCTGGGTATTCAGATCGAACTGTTGAATGGGCGAACTGATCTGAAGCGCCCGCAGCTGGTAGTTGAGTAATGCTTTGCGCGTGGTGATATGGAGTTCGGTTTCAAAGCCGTAATCTGCCGCCACGATTCTCTGCTGCTTGGGGTTAAACAGCGGATTAGGTACGGCGGTAAAGCTTACCTGCTCGTTCCAGTCAACATCCCCTTCTTTTAAATGTTCACTGGCATGAAGCCGTTTGGGGATACTCCTTATGCGGGTTAACACCAGATCCAGATAGGCTTTTTGAGTTTCGCAGTAGCCTCGGCAGTGCCAGCGAAAGCCATCGTGAACTAGGGTGTGGGGCACAAACACACGCTCGACCTCATTTCCACTTGCCAGAGAGGCATAATGCATCTTCACCCGGTGACCGCTTCGACAGGCGTTTAACAGCGGCCGTACCACCTTTGGGTCGACCGGGCGTTCGGCGAGGCTGACCAGACTGGTGAGCTGGGCGGTGGAGGAGATGACCTCAATGCCTCTTGCTGCGTCCCAAAACTCTAATTGCTGTAGGTGATGCAAATATTCATTGAGACTGCCGTTACTGTATTTGGCGTGGAAGCGGCCACTGGGTCGATAGCCTTTGAGCTTGGTGTCGTAATCTAAGTTACTGGGATGAAGCTTAAGGTAGTGATTAATGTCTCTCGAGGCTTGCTGCCGTCCAATACCAAATTGCTGGCACAGGTGGTTGGTGTTCAGTCGTCCCTCCCACAGGGCGATGATCTCCATGTGTCGAAAACGAATCTGCTGGTCCCACTTGATGTTGGCTTGGTTCATTGGTTGGCTCGATAACGGTTACATAGTGTGACTATAAACGCGACACATACTTGGTATCAAGCCTAACTTTCAATGATCTATAGGAGTTTTGGCTTAGCTTAAAGGGGTCGCCGCCGTGTCAGCTCGGTTAGCAGTGTTAGGCTGTCTGGATTATCGCCATGGACGCATAAGGTGTCACAAATAAGGGGTACTGTGTTTTTATCCAGTAATGTAATGGTGCCGTCAAATTGCAACTGTTCATATTGGGTAAGCGCTTGGGTATGAGTTAGCAGTGCCCCTGGCAAACTGCGCTGACACAGGGCGGTTGCCGATTGATAGCGGCGGTCAAGAAACGCTTCTTCCATCACTGGGTACCCAAGCGCTTTGGCGTTTGTTGCCCCTTTGGAGCCAGCCATAAGCATCAGAGCTGGTGCGTCTGATTCAGTAAATTGCTTTACTGCATCAACGAATGCATCGAAGACGCTAGGATGGGTAGAGAGGTCGTGATACAGGGCTCCGTGGGGTTTGATGTACTCGATGACCGCGCCGAACTTGCGGCACACCTTTTCCAACGCGCACAGTTGCTGCAGTAGGCTGTGGGTCAGTGTTTTAGGCTCTATCGATAACGACCTGCGGCCAAAGTGCTGTGGATCTGGATAGCTTGGGTGAGCGCCGATCATCACCTGATGTGTAAGACATTGGGATACCGCAAATTCCATCGACGTTTTGTCACCCACATGGCCGCCACAGGCGATGCTTGCGGCATCGAGCAGCGGGTAAAGTTTATCTTCAAAAGGGGAGCCTTCTCCAAGATCGGCATTGATTATTAGTGCGTTATTGCGGTTGCCAGTCAACATGGTTGGTACTCCAAAGGGCGTTAGCGGTGGCGGTCTCGATGGGGTGAAGTTCAATGACACTGCCGGGTAGCAGCTGACAAAGGGGATTGAGATCTCGCTCGATGACGTAACCGATCACGGGGTAACCGCCGCTGGTTTGGCAATCTCGCATCAGTATTACCGGGTTGCCATCCGGTGGCAGCTGTATGGCACCGGGAAAGATTGGAATGGACGCCGCGCGTCCCAGCATTTGTGAAAGCTGGCTGAGTTTTGTCTCCCGTTCCCCTTCATCAGCAGCCAAGGCGAGCCCAGACTGGTGTAGTTTAGACAGGCCAAGCTTTAACCCCATGCGACTGAGTTGAGGGAGAAGGGTTAATTGTCCCTTGGCCAGCAATGGCCATAACCTCGGCTCGTTAACTATCACTCTGCATCTAGATATAGGCTTGGGGCGATAATGGCGAGTCGCCCCTTGAGTGCACTCATCAAGGAGGTTGGTATGAGTTAGCGGAATCTGGTCGCCCGGCTTCAAGGTGCGTCCCTCAAATCCCCCAAAACCGTTTTGAATATCGGTGCAGTAACTGCCAAGTACCTTAGGCAGTGCGAATCTGCCTCTGACGCCAAGATAACCATAGAGGCTGCCTCCTTGGTAGCGAAGCTCCAGTGTGTCCCCTTGATCAAGTGTTATTCGTGATGATGGGATAAGCGTTTTAGAAGCCGAGGTGTTACTGCGCCGATGGATAAGCCGGTGACAGCTGCCTTGGTAGCTGAGGGTGACCGGTGCATTGACACTCAGCGTTAACGAACACGGCCCCAGCTCAATCGCGGCCCGGCTCAAGGGATTACCTAGGTTGTGGTTTAGGGTGGCGAACGCCGCTCTGTCCATGACGCCACATTGAGGCACACCCAAATGGCGGTAACCAAACCGCCCTCCATCTTGAATTGAGGCAAAGGATCCCGCTTCAATGATCGTAACAAGAGGTTCAGTCATCGTAGGCCTCGAATCGGATGGTATCGCCGACGTTTAATCGGTTTGGCGGGCTTTGGTGAGGATCAAATAGGCTAACGCTGCTGTGGCCGATGATGTGCCAACCTCCAGGGCTGGAAGTTGGATAGATGCAGCAGCGGTTTTGGGCGATGGCGACGCTGCCTTTCTCAACCTTTACTCTTGGGTTAGCACGTCGAGGCAGAGACAGAACGTCAGGTAAGCCGGTCAGATACACAAATCCTGGCAGAAATCCAAGACTGTCTACGGTGAATACCGCGCCTTGATGTTGGCTTACGATCTGCTGAGCCGTTAGCCCGGTTTCTGCTGCGATAAAGTCGAGATCGTCACCATCGTAGTGAACGGGAATGACGTGTAATTTCTCAGTTTGATTGGCTACGGCGTTGTGAACCGCAGACAAGGCGAGCTCAATTTGGCTTTTTAGGGCAGCGCCGCAAATGGGGGCGGCAAGGCTTAACCACAGCCCATCTGCCATTGCGATGGCGTCCAAACAGCTTTGTTGCTCGCGCATCTTATTCGCCACAGCCTGAAGACGTGGCCAATCTGCCTGGGGCAGGGTGATGTGGTAGCGACACTCGCTAATGGGGTGGATTGCAATGGCGTGGCGCAACGGGGACCTCCTATGTCCACTTCAATGCTTAAATCCACGCTATCAGAGAGCCAAGGTAGGATCCAGTTGCCTCCATTAGTCCTTATCGGTCAATAACTGATGCAACTCCCGTACAAATTCACTGGGCTGTTCAGAGTTTGCCACGACAAAGCACTGTCGCTTGGCCCGAGTTAAGGCCACATAAAACAGCCTTCGCTCTTCGGCATGGGCGTAGTGTTCTTGTTTAGGCAGCATCGCTTCCAGCGCAGGGTGGCTTGGTTTGGTTGACGGAAAGCCGTGATGGCCGTTACTCAGCCCTAAAACGATAACCCAATCCGCCTGTTTGCCTTTGCTGGCATGAACGGTATCAGAATTGATGCTTAGGGTTGGGTGCTGGGCGCGCAGCTGAGCCAACTGATCACCTTTTGGCAGCTGAAAGCCAAATCGTGCCAGCAGGTAGATGGACTCCCCGGGCTTGGCTCGAGATGCCACCGCGACCACGATCTTATCCAACGGCTGGCTGTCATCCACAAGCACCACCCCTGGATTATCCCCTTGGGAGAAGCTTTTTACTTGTTTTGGTAGCTGCGCTGGGTTTTTGCAGACAAATGCCGTGGAAATTTGGTTTAAGGCATCACCATAGCGGAAGGTGATGTCTAGGTTGGTTTGACTGGTCGGCCCAAAGAACTCACGAAACCCGGTGGTTAGGCTGATGTCACTGCCGGTAAAGCGGTAGATGGATTGCCAATCATCGCCGACGGCAAACAGCGCATCGGCGTGACGATTCAGTGCTCGAATAAGGTGAGCTCTAGGACGAGAGATATCTTGAAACTCATCCACCAGAAGGTGGGTCCAAGGAGAGACAAATTTACCGCTACGCACATAGCGATGAGCCTTGTCGATCATGTCGATAAAATCGATCTCATCTTGTTGTCGCAGATGACGGTTGTAGGCTTCTACCAAAGTCACCAGTATTGGCTTTAGATTCCGCAGTTCCTGATGCTGCATCGGCCCAAGAGCCAATCGGTACTGTTTAAATTCCGGCAGCAGTTCAACCAGCAACTTAGTGGTTTTCTTGATGGAGCCTTGCAGCTTAAAAAACTGGATTCGACCACCGCTGTCCAGCCCCAGCTGCTTCATCTTGCGGTATTGCTCCATCGCCTTTTTATTGGGCTGTAAGCTTGGGTCTTGTTCAATCAGGCGCAGCAGAGTTCGGCGATACTCTGGCTGTTTGAGGTGCTCGGTGAGGTGCTGGCCAACCCAAGCCGTTAGCGCTCTAGGCTTGGTGGCAAGATCGGATACCTTAGGTAACTTACCCTCGACCTTGGTGATGATCGCCATCCCCAATGAATGAAAGGTGCTGCAGTTTACCCCTTTGGCGTCGTTGCCCAGTTTGTTGTGCAATCGCTCGCCGATCTCGTTCGCCGCTTGTTTGCCAAAGGCCATGATCAGCATCTGCCCCGGGTGACATTGGCCACTTTTTAACAAGTATGCGGCGCGCCCAACCAAGGTGGAGGTTTTGCCGCTGCCGGCACCGGCCAACACCAGATTGGCGTCGTTACTGGTAACGCAGGCGATGCGCTGTTTCTTGGTCAGAGGGTGGTCTTCAATCTCATCGAAGAGGTCTTGGTATTGCGACAATTGGCCTTGCAGATAATGCTCGCGAATGCGAGTAAGGGTGTGCTCGTCCGCATTGGCCATCTGCTGTAGAAATTGAAACTGTTTTTGTGCCAAAGGGTTCAATTGCTGAGCATCAAAATCCTTAGGCCAGCCTTGATAGGATTGCTCCACCAACTCTTTGAGCACAAGCCAACGGCTTTGAGAGAGATAGCCCTGACTTAACAGCCCCTTTATCTGCTGAATCTGCTGCGGCAGGGCCTGTTGTTTGTCATCAAGCCAAAACTGATAACAGCGTTCAACAAAGGCTTTGGCATCGGCTTTGGCGTACCAACTTAGGCTTTGGGTTTTATCTGCGCTCGTGAGATTCACCGTGGAGAACAGCATGCCGTTGTCGAGCTGAATAGGACCGAATAGGGTATGCCAGGGAATGGGATCATCCCGATTGACCTGCAATCCAGATTCGGATGCAGTGACAGGAAGATTGGACAGTGCAAACAGGCGTCCCCAAAAACGGCGTTGTAGGATCGACATAACTCACGACATAAGAAAGCAAAACAGGATTACACCGGATTATTTTCCGCGGTGCAATCCTGCTTCGACGATTGAACTTCAACTGATTAGTCGCTAATCACAATTTCTTCCAGATCGTCAATTCAGAGACGCTGTGCTGGAATTTACGGCGGGTTTCTCGAATCACAAAGGGCAGGTCTTGTCGATGCAACAACTGATACTCTTGGCAAAGCAACTCGTTAATCGCCTCAAAGCTCGAGAGGGTTTCGCCGTCGATCTTTTTGGCACCTAGCCACTGCTCTTTAGGAGTAAATTCTTCAAGCCAGGTATAGGGTGAGAGCAGCACCAGCACGCCATCAGAGGTGAGACGCTCGCCAATTTGATTGAGGAACTGGGTTGGATTGGCCAATCGATCCAACAAGTTAGAGGCTAAGACTAGATCGTATTGGGTGAATTGGGGCTTAAGGTTACAGGCATCCCCTTGGGAGAAATGAATGTTATCGACCAGATCCTGCGCGTTCAGCGCTTCTAGTGACACGGACTTGTAGTCGACCAACTCACCTTCGGTGGCGATGGTATATCGCTTGTGTCCATGGTTAATCAGGTCCCAGCCCTGTTGAATGAAGCGAGCGGAGAAATCGATACCGTCCACGTGCGCAAAGTGCCGAGCCAACTCGATGCTGCTTCGCCCTACGGAACAGCCGATATCCAACGCACGAGCGCGACCACTTAAGTGTGGCACGATGACGTTCACGGCACTTTCGCAGAAGTTATCGACATTAAAGTAGCGATCCCCGTAGTGAAACTCGAGATACTGGGACACCATGGTATCGGTTTCGTAGACGTTGTTTTCCACCAGCGTTGGCGCTTGTTCGGAGCTAACGTACCGAAAACCACAGTGTTGGAAAAAATGCCGCCTGAAGGCGTAACGGGAGTAGGGAAGGGATTCATTACCGGTAGATATCCAAGACCCTCCCTTCATCAGGTTATGTTTACCATCAAAAGTAGGCGTGGAAAAGTCGTCATACAGGGGGTGGACTTCAAAGCCGTTAAAGCCATCTATGGTAGATTGCGTCCACTGCCAAACGTTACCAACAATGTCGTAGAGTGCGCCTTGTGGATTGGCGTCCACTGGCGTTGAACTGGCGTATTGAGCAAGATGGATGTTCCCGGGGAAGCTTTGCCATTGGGGGTTGTTCTCTGGAACCTGCTGTCTTAAAAGCTGCCATTCGGCTTCCGTAGGCAAGCGTACGTCCTCTTGGCTGGTGTCGGACTTCCATCGGCAGAATGCAGCAGCCTCAAGTTGATTGACTTCAACGGGCCAGTTTAGAGGTAAAGGGATCTCCTCGGTAAGGTTTCGCTGCAACCAGTTTTCTCCGTGTTTTACCCAAAAACGGGGGTGGTTTCGGTTCTGAAAGCTGAGCCAGTGTTTGCCCTCTTCATCCCAATACTGGGATTGCTGGTAACCACCTGCGGTGACAAATTCGAGAAATTCCTGATTGCTGACCAAAAATTGGCTGGCTTTAAAATCGGCAAGAGTCAGTGGCAGGTTGCCGTATTCGTTATCCCAGCCGTAGCCGTCGCTGTGTTGTGGACGGCCTAAGATCAAATTGCCGCCCTCTATATCGACCAGAGCGTTGCGAGGCGCGCTGGATGATTTCTCGCACGCTGACCAGTTTGAGTGAGGCTGTACGTCATCAAGGGGAAGCTGGCGGATGATCACCGACGAGGTTTCCAGGTGAATTCGTTCGTGTTCAATGCCCATCAGAATAAGCCATGCTGGACTATCCGGCGTGATTGGCAAAGACAGCTCCATGGTGTCAATAAATCGATTGACCAATACGCTAACCCGGTCACGATAGTCCCGGACCTCGCTTATTTGGGGCCAGTCATAGTTCTTTTCATCCAGATCATCCCAGCTCATCTCATCCACACCAACGGCAAACATGGATTCGAACTTAGGGTTGATGCGATGCTCGATTAACTTCGCCAGTTTGAGTTTGTTGATGAAGAAAGTGGCGGTGTGGCCAAAGTAGAATACCAGCGGGTGCCGAAGTGGTTCGGCTTTAAGGTAATAGCTTGCGTCTGCTTTTATCACCTCAAATAGGGATTCGTACAAGGTCCAGCTTTGGTTGAAGTAAGCCTTTATCTCAGCACGTTTCTGTTCAATATTGTCGCCATGCAGCGATGGTGTTTGTAGTAGCTGTTCCATTTTTATCTCACTTCCCTGAATACACAACTGTTTCAGTTTAGCCCCTGTATACGACAGTAAAATAAAAAAAGATCCTTGTTATAAGCAGCTTGCACTCATTTTTTGGAATCGTTGCTACGCTTTAGAGGGTGACTAGTGAACGTCAGGGAGAGACGACATGGATCCGGTAATCGTTAAATCGGTAAAAGGCGATGCATTCGCAATTGATGAGAAATCTAAGCAGCTGTATCCCTTAGCCGAAGGGGGCGTACTCACCCCTGGTGATAAGGTACTGGTTCCAGAAGGCAGTAAAGTTTTGCTTTATCAAGGGCAAGAGCAGGAGGTCGAAGTCAATGCCTGTGAATACTGCACTATCGGCGAAGTTATCCATCCTAAGCCGACACAAAGCAGCGAGGCTTGGATGTCTACGCTGTTTGATTCGCTTCAAAAAGCGCTTGCTGAGGGTAAAGATCCCACAGAGGTGTTAGAACCTGCAGAGTCCATCAGTGATGTGGGCTCTCATGAGCACGGAGAGGGAGCATTTATTTATGCCCAGCGCGAGCAAACCATCGCGAGCGCTGGCTACGATACCGCCTACGCCAATAGTGATGACCTCCAACAACCGTTTTTCGGCGATCTCTCCCAGGCCATTTTTGATGATTCACTAACGGGTTATATTATTGAAGGCCAAGCTATCTCAGGCAACGTAGCAACCCTGTTTAGTGATAATGGTTTTGGCTTTAATGCGCTTCATCGAATCAATGGCACCCCAATTGAGAGTTTGGAACAGCCGCAAAGCGGTGAGTATCAGGGGTGGTATCTTCTACCGACAGAGATCGGCAATCTCTACATCAAGCCTGACGGACAGTTCATATTGGACGCTCCAGATAATCAAGATCACAGTAGCCTTGAGACTCTGTTGCGCCAATTTGAGCTGCAAGCGACAGATTCCAGCGGTCAAGTACAAAGCTTAACGGTTACCCTTGGAGTGCAGGAGGGCTCTGACGCAACTGCAGCCCTTACTCAAGGGGTGACCAGTGATGACGGCCAAGGCGATACGGTCACCATTTTGATAGAGAGAGGCTCAGATGAGCTTGACCTTGGTAGCATCGCGTTCGACCTTCCAGCCATCTTAAGTCAGTTGAATGGCTTAGCACTATCACAAAACGGCGTGTTAATTCAGCCCAGCCTTGATTTGATGGACTCAACGTTAACGGTACGGGATCAAAATGGCGAGGCGCTGTTCCAGTTTGAGCTTGGAGTGCCGACTTTAGATGAGGGGGGCAATCTAAACCTTCCCCTGTCGATTCGTCAGCTACAGCCCCTGGATCATCAGCAACAGAGTGATCAATTTAGATTCTCGATATTTGTCACCGCTCAAGATAGTGATGGAGACTCAGTTCTCGCCGAAACTCAAATTTCGGTTATTGACGGCCAACCGTCGATTAGTGACGCCTCTGGCGCCGTTATTGAAACCGTAGGTGGGGCGACTTTAACGGGTAATCTACTTGAGAACTCAAGCTTTGGCGCCGATGCCAATGGCAAGCTGACGGAGATTCTAGGTGTCGAACTTTCAAGCCTCACTCCCATTGGTTCTGGGCCCCTTGCTGATTACGTTCAGATAGCAACTGAATTTGGCACTCTGTTTGTAAATCAAAGTGGTGATTTTCAGGTCTTGGTGAATGACAATCTTTTCCATCAATTACAGGACAGCGTATTGCAGTTTTCACTGCCATTTATTGCCGAAGATGGAGATGGCGATGCCGGCGAGGGAACATTTAGGTTAAGTGTTGAGGATGGTGCAGCGCCCACTGCTGACAGCATCACTTTTCAAAGCACCGATGGCGGCTCGCAGCAAACTTTGAACCTAACCATTGAGCGTGGTTCTGACGCCTTAGATATGGACGCCATCGGTTTTGACCTCGATAGAACGTTAACGGAGCTTGCTAAGCTTGATTTAACTTCCGGTGGAGAAGCGTTAGCACTGGAAAATGCTGAAATTCGAAATGGTGAGCTACTGCTCTTGGGGCAGTCTGGGCAACCGATTTTAGGGATTAAGCTCAATGACGCCATAGCAGTTGAAGGGGATGCGATTCTGCCCATTACTGTGACCCAATATGGGCCTTTAGATCACGTCAATAACAGCGACCTAATCTCAATTCCGTTCTTTATCAGCGCATCCGATAGCGATCATGATCAAATCAGTATTGGCGCATTGATCAATGTATCTGACTCAAAGCCAATTAACGTCGAGCAGACTCAATCCATAACGGAAAAGGAAGGGGGCGCCACACTATCTGGTCAGCTTTTTACTGATGGAGATTTAGGCGCTGATGGCGCTGGGGGGCTGGTAGAGATTCAAGGTGTTGATTTTGGATCGCTCCCCGTGGTCGACGAAGGCATTTATTCAGGTTTTTCGTTGATGGAGTTTGCTCAGGGCGATCTTTTTGTAGACAAACTGGGCAACTATCACTTGGA
This sequence comes from Ferrimonas aestuarii, assembly GCF_005116665.1. Lineage (GTDB taxonomy): Bacteria > Pseudomonadota > Gammaproteobacteria > Enterobacterales > Shewanellaceae > Ferrimonas > Ferrimonas aestuarii. The sequence continues at coordinate 208,658 of NZ_SWCJ01000002.1, forward strand.
GGTCAGAGACAACCTTGATCATGGTGAGGTGGAGCAACTTATCGCCTTTGCCATCGATTTTCGATTTGAAGACGGAGATGGTGACAGCGCGCTTGGAACGCTGACGGTAAATATCCAAGATGGTGTGGGCCCTAGCGCAGAGTCTATTGAGCTTTTCACGTCAGACGAAGGGATCGGTGATTTCGCTCAAATCCGTATTGCGCGAGGTTCGGATCAGATTGACATCGACAGTATTGGGTTTGATGTCGATGCGATTATGTCGGCGATCGCGTCTGCTGGACTCAGTAGCACCGAAGCCGCCATTACTGTTGATGGCATCAGTGTGGTTGATGATGCTCTAGTTCTGTCTGATTCCCTTGGAAATGTGGTGTTTGAATTTACCCTCGGCCAAGCTGAGGAAACCGCAGAAGGCGACTGGATTCAGCCTATCTCAGTGTCGCAATTGATGGCCATGAAACATGATGAGGGTTTAGATCAGCTCGATTTTGATATTTTCATTTCGGCATCGGATACGGACAACGATCTTATTAGTATTCCTGCCACTATCCAGGTTACGGATTCGGGCCCTACCATTGTGGACAGCCAAAATCAGATTACTGAGCTGGCGGGCGGTGCGTTGGTTTCAGGCAATTTATTGGATAACTCCGACTTTGGCGCTGATGGTGCTGGCGGCGTAATTTCGGTAAATGGGGTGAATTTGACGGTAAGCTCAACCATTTCTGGAGGCCCCTTTGACGGAAAAGTTGAGATTGATGTTGAAAATGGCACTTTGTATGTAGACGGTCAGGGAAACTACGACTATGTCGCTGATGACAACTTGAACCATGGCGACCCGGAAGTGCCATTGTCAATTCAAGTGCCATTTACAGCCACAGATTCAGATGGTGACTCAGGTCAAGCTAGTTTGACCCTGACGGTCCTAGATGGCGCGCCCCCCGTTGCATCGACCTCAGAATTTGAAACCTTCGATGCCGGCGCTGTAGATAGCCAAATGATCACCATTGCTAGAGGCTCCGATCAATTGAATGCATCGAGCTTAGGGTTTGACATTTCGTCAATACAATCTGATCTGGCTTCCCTAAACCTCACTGCTGGCGGCGTGGCGCTGGATATTGATGCCATCAGCATTGATGGCAATGTGATGACAATTATTGACGCTGATAACTCGCCAATCTTGACCATTGCCTTGGGCGAGCCTTTAGATAACGGCGGCGATCTTAGCGTTCCGGTAGTAGTATCTCAGTATCAATCCCTTGATCACAATGTCGGCAGTGATCAACTGTTGATTCCGATTACGTTACATATCAGTGATACGGATAACGACACCATATTATTGCCGTTGGAGCTAACCATTACTGACGATGGCCCGACAGTCAATGATAGTAGCATTCAACTCACAGAGCAGGCGGGAGTCGCACTAGTTTCGGGGCAGCTCATTAATGACCCACAAAATGCGACACATTATGGTGCCGATGGTTCTGGGCAATTAACTGAGTTTAATGGCGTGGCGTTGGACACCTTGTCACCGGTAAGCGGCGGCAATTATGACGGTTACTACGAGTTTAACCTGCCAGAGGGCAGTCTCTATGTTGCTCGTGATGGTCAGTATCACTTTGAAGCGCTAGATAACCTAGACCACGGCGACCCGCAAGCGCCAATTGTGCTCAACCTGCCGTTCGTGATCACCGATTTTGATGGCGACAGCGATGGTGGCCAGTTGTCTATTACCATCCATGATGGTGACGGCGCGACAAGCTCTGCTGTCTCTTTAGAGACCTATGATGCCGATACTCAAGTTGGCGTTTCCAGCGCCAGTGCGACGCTGCAGATTCAGCGAGGCTCAGATGAGGTCGACCTGACCAGCTTCCAGTTTGATCTAATTTCCATTGCCAGTGAGCTTGCCGGAATGGGTTTAAGCTCCGCTGGCAATGCCATCGATGGCAGTAACCTAAGTTTGGTGGGCAGCACGCTAACTATTTTAGATAGCGACAGTAATCCGGTGTTTGAGTTAACTTTGGGTACTGCGGTTGCTGATGGCAGCGGCGATGCCAGCGTGCCCATTAGCATCAACCAACTGGCAGCGCTGGATCATATCGGCGCAAACTCGGATTCCATCACGATTCCAATCGCACTGAGTGGCAGCGATATCGACAACGACCCCATTGCGCTTACCGCCAACCTCACCGTTAATGATGATGGCCCAACCATCGAAGACAGCAGCAATCAGGTTACTGAAGCCGCAGGCGGATCTGTCGTGTCTGGCAACTTGCTGGATAATTCGAGCTTTGGCGGCGATGGCGCTGGGGAGGTTACCAAGGTTAATGGTGTAACCCTGTCTTTGCTTACGCCCATTGTTGGCGGTGCCTATGATGGCAAGGTCGAAATCGATATCGAAAATGGCACCCTGTATGTGGATGCCGATGGTAATTACGACTTTGTGGCGGATGACAACCTGAATCACGGCGATCCAGAAGTATCGCTGTCAGTTAACGTGCCCTTTGTAGCTCGAGACTCAGATTACGACTATGAAGGGGCCACCTTAACCTTAACCGTGACGGATGGCGCAGCGCCAACTGCGGTGACTACCGACTTTACCACCAGCGATGTCGGCAGCGTTGATAGTCAAACGGTAACCGTAAGTCGTGGCTCTGATGCCCTTGATCCGGCAAGCCTTGGTTTTGACCTTGAGACCATCAAGTCTGATTTGGCGGCACTTAACTTAAGCTCTGGCGGCATTCCTCTGGATCTCAACGCCATTGCGGTCAGTGGCAATACCTTGAGCATCGCCGATGCCAACAACAATCCGATATTGACCATCAAACTGGGCGCCGCCTCCGATAATGGCGGTAATCTGGACATTCCGGTTACCGTTACCCAGCAAGGGCCACTGGATCATGAGCTATCCAGCGATGCGCTGTCACTGCCCATCACCCTGCAGATAAGCGACAGCGATAATGACGTCATTGCACTGCCGCTCAATCTCACCATCACCGACAGTGGCCCCCAAGTTACCGACACCAATATCGAGCTCACGGAAGCCGAAGGCGGCAACAGTGACAGTGGCTATCTGTTTGATGTAGATGTGTTCGGGCCTGATGGTGCAGGGCAGTTAACTGAGTTTAACGGCGTGGCCTTGGACACCTTGTCACCGATTAGTGGTGGCAATTATGACGGTTACTACGAGTTTAACCTGCCAGAGGGCAGCCTCTACCTTGCCCTAGATGGTCAGTATCACTTTGAAGCGCTAGATAACCTAGACCACGGCGACCCGCAAGCGCCAATCGTGCTCAACCTGCCGTTCGTGATCGCCGATTTTGATGGCGACAGCGATGGCGGCCAGTTGTCTATCACCATCCATGATGGTGACGGCGCGACAAGCTCGGCAGTCTCCTTAGAGACCTATGATGCAGATACTCAGTCTGGAATTTCTAGCGACAGCGCGACGCTGCAGATTGAGCGAGGCTCAGATGAGGTCGACCTGACCAGCTTCCAATTTGATCTAATTTCCATTGCCAGTGAGCTTGCCGGAATGGGTTTAAGCTCCGCTGGCAATGCCATCGATGGCAGTAACCTAAGTTTGGTGGGCAGCACGCTAACTATTTTAGATAGCGACAGTAATCCGGTGTTTGAGTTAACTTTGGGTACTGCGGTTGCTGATGGCAGCGGCGATGCCAGCGTGCCCATTAGCATCAACCAACTGGCGCCGCTGGATCATATCGGCGCAAGCTCAGATTCCATTGCGATTCCAATTGCACTGAGTGGCAGCGATACCGACAACGATCCCATTACCCTTACCGCGAATCTCACTGTAAACGATGATGGCCCAAGCATTTCTGATAGCAGCAATCAGGTAAATGAAGTGGCAGGGGGCGTAGTGGTGTCCGGCAACTTGCTGGATAATTCGAACTTTGGTGGCGATGGCGCCGGAGAAGTCACCAAGGTTAATGGCTTAACCCTGTCTTTGCTTACCCCCATTGTTGGTGGCCTTTTTGATGGCAAGGTCGAAATCGATATCGAAAACGGCACCTTGTATGTGGACGCCGATGGCAATTACGACTTTGTAGCTGACGACAACTTGGATCATGGTAATCCGGAAACGCCCTTGTCAGTAATTGTGCCATTTGAAGCCAACGACTCCGACGGTGATATCGGCAATGGGAACTTAACCTTAACGGTGACGGATGGCTATGCACCGACTGCGTCGCAAACTTCTTTAGCTGTTGATGAAGCCGATACACAGTTTGACAGTCAATGGCTAACCATTTCTCGGGGCTCAGATGAGTTGTTGGCTGGCAGTTTAGAGTTCGATGAGGAAGCAACCAAGCAGTTATTAGGTCAGCTCAATGTCTCAAGTGGAGGAGAGGCAATTGATACTGAGGCAACGTTGGTTGTTGGCTCAATGATGACGTTGTTTACGGAATCCGGCGTTCCTATTGTCCAGATTCAAATCGGCGCACCTCAATCGCAACCCAATGGCGACCTTATTGCGTCCATTTCGACAACGTTGCTGGCTCCCCTCGACCATCAAAGTGGCGATATGCTTTCCCTTCCCATTCAATTGAGCGCTAGGGATACCGACAATGACAGTGTGAGCACCATTGCTTCTATTGTCATCACCGATGCGGGCGTAGTGGCTTCGCCGATAGATCTGGATTCAGTGGTAGAAGGTGAAACAACCCAGATCCACAACATCCTAAGTGACTCTGAGTTTAATATGGATGGTGGTCAGGTCTTCAGCGTCAATGGTCAAGAGCTTGATGCATCGAATTTAATTCTTGATAGCACCCATCCTGGATTTAACATGCACCGTATTTCGACCCAGTATGGTGAGGTGTGGGTCGATGCCGATGGAAACTACCAATATCAGGCCAACTCTGGGCTTGATCACGGTTTGCAGGAGCAGCTTCAGGAAGCGATAACCGTTGTGGTTAAAGATGGTGATGGTGACAGCAGTAGCATGCAGTTGCTACAGAATGTCACCGATGGTTCACCACCAATCTTTAACGCCAGTAGCAGTGGCCTTTTTGCTGGGCAGGTTGATGAGCAAAATGGCTTTGCTATCCAGTCACAAACCTTAGTCTTTGATCCAGGTAGCGATCCTATAACGCGAGTTGAGCTGTCAGCAGAGCAAACAATATTGGCGTTTCAACAGGCATTTGGAAATGCGCTACCCACGGCACAGGGATCGGCGATCGACCTAAACAATGTGCAATTAAGCCCATCAGGGCAGAGTCTCAAATTGTTCAATCAGGCCGGTGAGCTGGTTATTGAATATCAAATTAGCCAGTTCAGCCTGCAGCAAGATGGCTCAACGAGTGGTGAGCTCTCCGCTATCTCTCATCTGGGGCTTGACCATCTAAACTCCGATCTCATTAATCTTCCTGTCTCTGTCGTTGCCTTTGATCATGATAACGACAGCGTGGCGACCACGACCAGTGTGGTCGTCGTCGATGCTTCACCACAAGCTTTGGACAATTCGGATTCCGTTATCGAAGGGCAGGTCGTTACCGGAAACGTAATCGATAATGACAAATTAGGTACGGATACCGCCCAAATTGATGCAATACGAATAGCAGGTTTTGATCTTGTGCCTAGCCAATCAGGAACGGTGGAATATGCAATTAGTGCCGGTCAAACGCTCACTCTTGAAACGGTTCGGGGCAGCTTATCTATCTCCAGCGATGGCGGTTGGCAGCTAAACGCCGACGATAATCAGCTTCATCCTAATGATATTAGCCTGCCAATCTCGTTGGATTATCGTTTGTTAGATAGCGATGGTGATAACAGCAATTGGGCTGAATTAACCGTGAGCGTGAACGATGGTGAGGTGCGTCAGGGGGGCCAGAGTATCGATCATAGTATTCGAGAAAAGGATCTCGATAATAATGGCTCTAGCACTTACCCGGTAACAAAAACCAGTTCCAAAACCATCACCGACGTAGGAAGCGATGATCTCGACCTATCGACCTTATCCATAGTGCAGGACGCCACTGAGTTAAAAGCGGAGCTGGAGTCCAAACTTACCAGCCTTGGCAGGGCGATTGAAGCTGACATTACCGATACCTCGGTCACCCTTAAAATTGCTGGCACTAATGAGATCGTTGCGACTCTGGAGTACCAAGTTGTCTCAGGTGGCAATGGGCCTGCGGTATCCATGACCTCAACGCTACTTGCACCGCTAGATCACATCAAATCCGCAGACACTGCCGGCGGTGCAGTTAAAGAGCGCTGGGGCAACATTCAATTCAATCTGGATCTGCAGATTTTGGATATCGATGGAGACCCACTGCAGCAGCCCATTGCCGTGACCCATAACTTTAAAGACGGCAGTAAGGCGGGCTTTAGTCAGGGTGACATCGCAGAGCTGGATGAGGGTGGATTAGATACGTCCTCAGAAATTACTGCCAGCGGCACCTTTACCGTGAAGGTCAACTCTGATGAGGTTAATCCTGATTCGTTACGATTCTATGGTAGCGGCCACAGTGCCATCACCTCTGGGGGTGATGCGGTGGTGTTCAGTATTGACTGGAGCGCTGATCCAAGCGGGCGAATTCTAGTCGGTAAGGTCGACGGCCAATTGGCGTTAAAGCTGACCTTGGATACCTTGCCTGATGCGGGTGCTGGCAGCGAAGTGAGTTATTCAGTCACGCAATATCTTCCAATCGACCAAGACCAAGATCAACTAGAAGCGCAGTTTCGAATTCGATACTCCGATACCGACGGTGATGTCACCAGCAAGCACATTAAGGTAAATCTAATTGATGGTGCTGTGGATGAGCTGACCATTGGCGATACCAGCCACCAATTAACCGAGCCCAATCTTGGCGATAGCTCGGTAATCATTGATGATTCACAAGCCGGAGAACTTGGAAACCTTGCCAGCTTAACACTCACCACGGCCAGTGACGCCATTAGCAATATCGAGTTTGATTACACCTCAGGGCAGCAACTTACTGGCATTTCCCATGATGGTTCAGCGGTTCACATTTTTGAGGTTAACGGACAGTGGCAAGCATGGTCAGTAGAAGGGGGCAGTGAGTTTAACGATCGCCAAACTCTCATCTTCACACTGGAAAGCCCGAGTCAGTTAGATTCAAACTTAACCATTGCACCCAACTCTACGGCCTCGGTACCGTATCAAATCGAATGGCACAGCTTTATCGATCACAACGGCAGCGACTCCGTGGTTCTGGTATTACCTTTAAAGGCACAAGACAGCGATGGTGACAGCGTAACCGCTGCAATCAGCTTGTCGATACTGGATGGTCAAGACCCACAAGCATCCACTCAAAACCCCAGCGCACAGCAGGAAGTCAATAATGGAGCTCAAGCCGTTATTGCTGGAACGGTAGTGCTTACACAAGGCTCTGACTTTGTTCGTTATAGCATTGATACTGATGCCCTAGAGAGCAATTTAGCGGGCGTCAGCTCTGATGGTTATCCTTTAAGCGTAATTGAAAGTGGCGATGACTACCTCGTTCGCCGCCTTGAAGATGATGGTAGTTACTCTGAGGTGATGAAAGTAGCCTTTGACGGCGTTGGTGGCTATCAGATGATCTTGATGGATAACCTGGATCATACCGGTGGCGACATTCAGTTCCTTTTGCCTATTCTGGTTGCCGATTCGGATGGCGACTCAGTTACGCTGACTCCGCAGATCTCCATTACTGACACCGATATTCAGGCGGCTGATGATGATCTAGGAAGCCTGACCGAAGGGCAAACGGCAAGTTCGGTCACAGGTAAGAACCTGCTTGATAACGATCAACTGGGAGCCGATGCGGATCGCGCTGAAATCGTGCTGTTCCGTTTTGATGGCAATGCCTTCGGTGCAATGAGCAGTTTCAGTCAATCTCTAACCACCCCTCTTGGGGATTTGAGCGTGTTGAGTGACGGCAGCTGGCAATTCGTTGCGAACAACAATTTAGATCATCTAACAAGTGATGAGCTGACTTTGAGTTTTGATTACCTAGTTCAAGATGGCGACGGCGACCAAAGTTGGGCCAGTGTCACTCTGAACCTATTGGACAATGAGGTTAGCTTCAGCGTTGATCCGGCGCAGGGGAATGAAGACAACGGCGATATCGCCTTAAGCCTTGAGCTTAACCTTGGGGATCTCGACCAAAACGAAAGCCATCAAGACCTAATGATTCAACTGCCTCCTGCCGGCACGGGCCAATTATTATTAAATGGAGCCGTCTTAGTGCCGGAGATGGTCGATGGCACTGAGGTCGTCCGCATCTTGGCTTCGGACCTAACGCAAACCTTAGTTAACGGTGAAGCAATAGTCACCATTGATGGCCTGGTATTTCGTCCCGATGAGCACTATTCCGACTTCTCAGCCGATGGTCCGCTAAACCTTGCTGTGAGTATTGATACTACCGACGACTTAAATGGCACCGTCAGTCACAGTGGCAACTTAGCGATCTCCGTCGCCAGTGTGGCCGATGCGCCCAATTGGATTGATACCAGCATCGATACTATTGAAGACCCTGAAAATTTTGGTGCCAGCTTGTTTAATAGTTTCAGTAACAGCGACGGAATTTATGCTGAGTTGGTTGACCAAGATGGTTCGGAGCTGCTGAGTTATCGTTTCGATTCGATTCCAGATGGCATTACCCTTTATCTTGATGGGGCAGAGATTGTACAGGGGCAGGAGTTAAGCGCCGAAGACGCACAGCGAGTCACAGCACTTCCCGATGCCCACGATGCCGGGGTATATACCTTTGGCATTACTGCTATTGCCACTGAGCAGGGTAATCATGCTATCCATACTCATGTATCTCAAACCTCGGCGCAGGTAACCGTAAATGTGTACCCTGTTGTCGACGATGCCAGTACAGAGTTCACCCGCTCCGGGAGCAGTGAAACTGAACAACTCTACAAAGGGGATGAAGATGCCCTCATTGATATTGGCAATCAGATCTCCGCTTCAAGCCCCGATAGCGATGAACATCTCTTTATTCGAGTTCAGGAGGTTAATACCGATGGCGATAACGGTGAGATACTCTATTACTCCGAAGGGAATTGGTTATCGCTAACCTCTTTGCAGTCCGATAATCAACCTCTTCCTTCCGGCATAGAGGCCGAGGGAGACGGGTTTATAATCCCAGCTGAGCTGTTATCAAACCTTGCTTACCTTCCTGACGAAGACCGCAGTTCGGCAACCTTTGACGATGTTCAGATTGAGTTTCAAGCCATCGCTCGTGAACGTACTCAGGATGGACTGGATCCCGTTGCGGGGTTTGAAGAGTCCCGAGGAGAGGTGCTGACATTAACGGTTAATCTACGAGGTGAAATAGACCCAACGGTGCTAGCCGAAACCAATGGCTTTACCAATGAAGTCGATGCCCAAGGCCAACCAACCGGCCGCTTTCTGGCAACTTCAGATGAAGACATGCCTCTCACCTTTAACATCAGCCTGTCTAACGCCGACGATGATGGCTCGGAGTATGTAAACTTTTTAATCCGTCAGCTCGATCCCGCCTTTAAACTGGTTGATGCCAACGGCGATGAACCAGACATCTATGGCTTTGAGCCAATGACAATAGATGGACAAACGGTTCAAGTACCTGTGTATCAAATCACCCAAGCCGATATGGCCGCGGGCACCTATCAATTAACACCACCGAAAGATTTTGCTGGCGACATGGAGCTGATAATCACCTCAAGAGTGATTGAATCCGATGGCAGAAATGGCGCCTTCGACAATCCGTTAAAAGTCAGTTTCACTCCAGTGATTGATACCCAAGATGCCAGTTTTATCATCTCAGGTCAGGAAGCCGAGGTTGGAGATGGAGGTAATCTGGTTTCTGGCGGCGCATCTATCCGGATGACCAACGCCTGGCTTTCCGACAGAGACGGCAGTGAAACCGTACAGGATGCCTCGCTTCAGGCGCCCCAAGGTTTTGCGTTTTACTATCAAGACAACTTGATTACCGAAATAGCCTCTGTCGCTACGCTGCTGTCATTAACGGATGGCGATGAAGGCATCACTGCCTTTTTACAATCAGGCCAACTGATGTTGGTTCCGGTGATTGATAACGGTGGCACCTTGTCCATCGACCCAGACTCACCGTCGATGACCGACGGCCAAAGCAGCGTCCACATTCAGATCGAGATATCAGACCAACAAAATGGCTACCGAAACGATGCGTCTGAGCCTGTAGAGCTGGATATACAGGTTGCATGGCAGGGTGAGGTCGATGGTGAAAGTGTGGATGGAACCGGCTCCGATGCTGATGAAAATACCCGCCTAACTTCACCCACGACTTCGGCGGCATCAGCGCCATTTGGCGTTATCGAACTAAGCGAACATATCGAATTTACCTCTACAGACAGCGATGGCTCAGAGGTGGTAGAGAAATACCGCATCTCAGTCCCCGGCCAACAGGGGTGGACACTGGAGGATGAGCTGGGCAACCCTCTTGGCGTTCATGTTGGCAATGGCGTATGGCTGCTTGAACAAGGAGACCTAGCTGGTGTGCGATTAATTGCTTCCCAAGACGGAGTTTTTGATATTGAAGTGATGGCGGTGGTTAGCGACCTTGGCGATCAGGAAGTCAGAAGCGCAAACTTTAGCGTCGAAACGTCAGGTACCACACCTCTGGGCGGCAACGGCATAGTTGGCGGTTATACCGGCTCGGTGGTGACCAGCGTGGTTGATGGCTCGGAAGATGGGGTAAGAAGCGATGGCTCACCAGATCCGGCATCGTTATCTGGCCACATTAATGTGGAGGCCAGCGGTGATGCTGATGATGTGGTGGTGATTCGCATTGAAGCTGATGAACTGCCAGATGGCGCTTCATTGCTTGGGCCAGTAATCGAGGTGTGGAATGAGCAGCTTGAAATAGAGGCCTACATTATTCATCAGGAGGATCTTGGTGATGTAAGTGTGTCATTGGCAGAACATCAATCGGGGCGGGTGGAGATCGATCTAACGGTGATCATTACTGATCCAACAAGCGGGCGTACTCGCACCGAAGCCGGCGGTGAGTTGCCTCAAGATACTCTGGTCATCGAACTGCTTCCTGTTGCGGATAATCTGGCGACTTTTGCTATCAGCGGCACCGGCACAGAAAGCGAAAATGCACAAGACAATGACACCTTTGCCCTTGGCTTAAACCTAAATCTCAGCGACCAAGATGGGTCAGAGCAAATCACAACCGTCAGTTTAACCCCTCAAGCTGGAGTTACCCTGTTTGGGGATGGCCTAACGCTCAATAACGGTGTGTATCAACTGATTAAAGGTGATTCTGAAACCGACTCCGAGTTTGCCGCCAGAATCGATTCGCTCACCTTTAGGAGCGAGCCTGGTCTGCACGATAACCTCAATATTCGAGTTGAGGTTGCAGTGCTTGACTCCAATAATATCGGCAGTGACAGCTTGGTGAGTAGTAGAAATCTACAGATATGGGTAGACCCGATTAATAACGGGGCAATGCTCACCAGCCAAGATGCCTCCGGAACCGAGGATGGCACTATTACCTTATCTGGGCTCAGCGCCAAGCTAAATGATAGTGACGAGACTTTATCATTAGTGTTGGAAGGGCTGCCCGATGAGAGCTTTTTGAGCGCCGCCGGCACGCCGCTTAATTACAATGGCGACGGCATCTGGCAAATACCCTTAGATCTCCTCGATGCCGATGGCAATCTGCCCGATATCACGGTGTTACCACCGCCGGACTTAAGCGGTGAATTCGAGATTACGCTGAAAGCGGTAAGCAAAGAGCCAACGCTGAGCGAGTTTGCCACGGATTTGAGTCAATTCACCTTAACCATCGCCCCCCAGGCGGATGAGCTGATCATTGATGGCGATATTTCGGCCTCCGGTAATGAGGGAGAGCAGTTGTATATCGACCTAAACCTATCTTCATCGGATCGCTATTTTGATGAGTCAGACACCTCAGAAACCGCAAGACTCACCTTTAGTTTGGATCCCCAGAGCGATTCAACCTTGATTGCTCAAGATGGCGAAAAGCCTTTCGTAGTCTACAACGGCATCCAATACCCACTGAGTTTGGTTAATGGTGTGTGGCTGGTGGTGCTAGAAACTGAGGCCACAAACAGTCAAACAATTTTAGATGAGATCGGTTTTAACAGCGGCGATGGTTTTGGTCAGGGCAGTTTGCTAGTTACTGCTGTGGCGCTGGATAAGTCAGAGGGAGTGACCACGGCACAAGGGGCTGAGGTCACTCGGTCTATTGAGCTAGACATTGCTGCCCAAGCGGACATGCCAACCATTGATGTCGCCGGTGAGATCTCAGCATTAACCGGCGAACTGATTAAGCTGGACGTAGATGTTGACCTAGTTAATCCCGATCAGGATGAACTTAGCGTTCGAGTCAGTGGCCTTGAGTCTGGTCGTCTCACCGACAGTGAAGGCAATGACGTAGGTGACCAGCAGAACGATGGCAGTTACCTCATCGATCCAGATCTATTGGGAAGCCTGTACCTGTCGGACGCCGAAGCAGGGGAGCAAACGCTGGATTTCACGGCAATATCGAACATCAACAATACCGAAATCAGTGCTTTGGATTCGATAGATGTTGATATCGAACTGAGCTTTAACGATCTGCTTGAACCAGAGAACCAGAACGAGCTGGATCAGTTATTGGCAAGCGCAGCCATTGAGTTAGGTGAATTAGATGAAAATGGCTTAGGCAGTGTGACTTTGGTTCTACCTGAAGATAGAGACTCAGATGGCGATAATCGCGTCACCTTAGAGCAGGTTGATTATCAAAGTTGGGGCGTGGCAGCAGATGATCAAACCTCCTTGATGCAGCGATTCTTACAGGAATATCAGGCTGAGTTAGACTCATAACATAAAGGCCCCATGTAGGACTTACTCCAACATGGGGCTTTGTTTATGAGAGATAGCCTTACGGGTTAACGAAGCTATCAATCACGCTTAGGTTTTGAACGCGGCGGTCTTCTGCCATAGAAGTTTCCGCTGCGGTATATGGCTTAGTCTCATCAGGGAAATTCGCCATGAAGTACTCAGCTACCGCGTCTTGCTCACCCCCGGTGTAACTAAACTCAGACTGCATGCCAAAGTCGCAAGAACTTAACACTGGGAAGTCTGGGGTGCCATCACCATCTTCTGGATCACCGAAGCCAACGTTGGCGTAGATCTGTCTGCGATTGCTCGACTGCACGTCAAATGGGTAATCATCACCGCCGTTGGCGAGGAAGTTCAATGTCACCACCTGATAGGTATTGGCCGCCGCAGCTTGTGCAACGCCAGCGGTGTACAGCGCCGTATCTGGCACGTTGTCGGTGCCAGTATCAACCCAAAGGTCGGTCACACGAGCGCCAGCTGGTAGGCTAGGGTCAAAACCGAAGGAGATGCCGCCCACTTGAGGGAATTGCCCCGGGGTTGCACCATCAGCGGTGGCTGCCACGCCATGTTCAAGCAATGCTTTAAGCTGGGCACCGGTGACATCAACCACCACCAAGCCGTTATCAAAGCGCAAGGTGCCGCGCATATGACCTTCACTGACGTCTCCTGCCTCTGCATCCACACCATCGTTAAATGGAGGGAAGAACTCAGTTTCTACACCCGTAGTTACTGCGTTACCGATCTCAGCGCGAATGCCGCCGCCATTACGAAGGGCAAGTACATTAGTCAGCTCTGAGCAATTTTCGGCGTAGGCGATCATGGCATCGGAAGTTAGATTACCTAGGTTAGTTTCCTCGGTACGAACTTGACCTCGGCGGCCTTCCAGATAAACGTCGGTATGGCCAATGACGTTGTTAAACTGGTTGGAGATCACCGCTTGAACTGCATCGCGAGTGTCAATTACGCGTTGATTTTTAACCCCCTCTACGGCGGTGACGTTGGCGTCAGTAGAGGCATATGCACCGTTCACCGCTTCGTCTAGGCTGCCTGGAATTACATGTCCTTGCTCATCGAAGCCAACGACCAAGCGACCTAAGTACTTATAATCACCGTCTACGTTAACAACCAAAGTTGGATTGCCATCAGCATCTTGAGTTTGGAACGGGTAGGTTTCGGCGAACTCATTATCACCGGGGAAAAGCGTATCGTTACTATCACCCATGCGAGTATTAGAGCCACCGGCAACAATAATATCGACTCCGGAAAGCGCTTTAGCGAGCTCTTTCTCAATGCTGATCTGTTGCATGTGCGCTAGAACGACGATCTTATTCACGCCGGTCTCGGTTAATGCATCGATGGTTGGCTGAAGTGCTTCGGCCAGTTTAGAAATATCGTCGGTGCTTCCGGATAACACCAGATCACCGGTTGAGGTGATATTTGGCAGATCCGGCGTGGATGCACCAACAATACCAACCATCTCATTGCCGATACGTACAACGGCGCTACCGGCGACCTGACCGGCCATCTGGCGAGCGTCATCGCCATCCATGCCAATTCGCGGTGCAAAATCTTCATCACCACTAAAATCAACGTTTGCCGCAAGGATGGGGAATTGAGTTCCAGGGAAGGTGACGCCATTACGTGATTCGCTAGAGATGGCATCGGCCAATTCACCAGGCCCTTGGTCTAATTCGTGGTTACCCAGTGCGGTGGCGATAACCCCAAACTCGTTCATCCACAAGTGATCTACGTGGCCAGGTTCATTACTGCCGGTAATGGCGCGAACCGAACTGTCCTCCGCGGCAAACCAGCGCGGCCCTGCGATCACGTTATCGCCTGAGGAGACCATGAGGGTATCTTGGCCGTATTTGGCGTCGTTCTTAAATCCGTTTACTAGGGCTGAGAATTCGTCGACCGTATCCAGTGCCGTTGCCTCGTTGCCATCCACATCGGCAAAGTGGAGCAGTTGCAGCCAGAAGCCATCTTCACAAAGGTAGTTGGTGGCATCAATCTCATCAGCATCTAACACGTTGTTACGGTTATTGTCTAAACCGCTGTCCACTCGAATACCGCCGAATGTACACTGCGTGCCAGTGCCCAGTTCCGTTTGGGAGACCAACGAGTTGATGCCATCGCTGCCGTCGTCACCATCACAACCTGTTATTAGTAGGGCGGATGCGACAACTGCGGCCAATGGGCTCAATGGCCAGTCCTTAATATTCTTCATAGCGAACAATCCTTTATGGTGAAAGTTGGGTGGTAAATTATCAAACGGCCTATTTTGGGTAAATCATTTGATAACCAAGGTTGCACAAATTGATCAAAATTGTGATCCGGAGTGAAAATTAAACAAAAGGTTACTCCGTAACATTCAAAGTGATTGACTTTAGTCAAACTAGACCGGCCGTTGTTTACTGCAAAGAACAGCGTGTTTTGTTTGTGCGTTAACTATCTCGCCAAAAACACCCCAGAGATACTCGGGAACTGTGACAATTTTGTGATGGAGGAGGGAGCTGAGGGCGGTTTCACAGCAGGATGAGATTTTCGGAATCAAGCGTCTTTTTATCGTTAAACGCCAATCCGATTTTGCGTTTAAGTTTACAGATACTTGGTGTTGCCATTTGTCTTGACCGTTCAGCACAAGCCCTAAGGCATTTTTCCATTGCTTCATCTTATATTCCCGCAGTAAGCACTGCATCGCTGGATCATCTGACGCATCGCAGAATTTCCAACAAAGCGTAGAAGCTGTCTTCGGCTTGTCAAGAAACTGCAATAAATGCCTTTAAACTTATCAGCGGGACTTAAGAGCGTATTAACCTGGTACTGTGGCTTTCAATTTTCCTCCCCTTAACTCTTTCAATACTTGGGCTTTTGGACCATCAGCCACCAGACGGCCATGATCAACGATCAGGATCCGGTCTGCGACATCCAGCATCGAAATTTTGTGAGTAATGAGCACTAAGGTTTGGTGAGCGGGCAGGGATTGAAGCTGCTGCTTAATTTGCATTTCCGAGCGATTGTCCATGGCGCTGGTGGGCTCATCCATCAGCAAAATAGGGGGATCGGTCAATAGTGCTCTGGCGATGGCTATGGACTGCCGCTGACCACCAGATAACTGCTGTCCGCCTTCGCCCACTTGCCGGTCAAGCCCTGCAGGATCTGGATTGCTGAACTCAGTCACCCCCGCTCTGTTGGCAGCCTGCAAAATGGCTCGCTCTGAAGATTGAGGTCGGCCCAGTATGATGTTGTCCCGAATGCTGCCATAGAATAGGCCTGGGTCTTGTGGGACGCTGCCAATATTGCGACGAACGTCGTCAGGATGCAGTTGCCCAATATCGGTACCGCCGATTCGAATGGAGCCCTCGCTAGGCTGATAGAGTCCTAGCAGTAATCGCTCTAACGTGGTTTTGCCTGAACCTATACGACCCAAGATAGCAACCTTTTCACCGGGTTTAATGGCAAAACTAACCGATGTCAGCGCTCGAGTTTGACTCTCTGGGTATTGAAAGCTGACGTTGGCAAAATCGATACTGGCCGCCAATGCAGGCCGATGAAGGTACTGTTTGTCGCTGCTTTGCTCTTCTGGCATGGCCATAAGATTTTCTAGCATGGTATAAGCTGACTTAGCTTGGTTGTAGCGAGTACTTAACATGGCAAGCTGAAGCAGCGGGGATATCGCCTTGCCACTGATCATCGATGCGGCGATTAACCCGCCCATGGTGAGCTCACCGGCAGCGATTAGATAAACGCCCAGTATGATCATTGAAATTGACGCCACTTGCTGCGCACTGCCGGCACTCGATTGAACCCAATCCGTTAATCGTTTGGTTTTAACTGACCAGTGAGCCATGTGGCTTACGGCCTGTTCCCATCGGTATTGCATCTGACCTTGAGCACCAAACCGTTTCAAGGTCTCCAATCCACTTAGGCTCTCAATCAATGTCGCGTGTTTTTGGCTGCTTAGCTGTGCGCCTTGCTCAATGCTCTGCTTTAGCCGCTTTTGAATCAACAGGCTTTGGACAAGCAACACGGTCACCACCACGATGGGAATCCAAACCAGATTGCCTGCCATAAGGGCAATAACGCCAAGGAAAAGCAGCGCAAAGGGGACGTCAATCAACAGGGTGATGGTTGCTGAGGTCAGAAAGTCTCGAATCGACTCAAAATCTTGCATGTGCTTTGCAAATGCACCAACCGAAGCTGGACGGGAAGACATCTTAATTCCAAGGACTTTACTGAAGATTTTTGATGACAGTAATAGGTCGGAGCGCTTACCGGCCAGATCAATAAAGTGGCTTCGCAGCATTTTTATGACCAGATCAAACAGCACCACTAAGCCTGCGCCACTGGCCAGTACCCAAAGCGATTCGAAGGCCAAATTGGGCACGACTTTGTCATACACCACCCGCGTGAATAGTGGGATCGCCAGCGCAAATAGATTAATTAATAAAGACGCGAGTATGACGTCGCGATACAGAGAGCTAGACAGTTTCAGTGTGGACCAAAACCAGTGGGCCTTGGTGTCCACCAGTTCATCGCTGCGCTTGTCGGTCACAAACTTAGGCTTAAACAGGTAGATCTGCTCGGTGATCTGACTGTTTAGATCCTGCCAATCCTGCCAACAGGGAAGGGCGTGACCATCGGGCTCGACCACCAGCCACTGTTTTTGTTCATGGTTGGAATCGAGCACCACTAGGGCGCTGCCATCTTTTAGCGGAACCAACGCTGGCAGCACTTCAATGGGTAAGTCTTCAACTGAATAGTGGCTAGATTTAACCATTAGGCCAGCGCGATCGGCCGCTTGAGGCAGCAGGGATAACGTAAGTTTGCCATCGGCAAGGGGGAGGCCACTAATCAGTGCATCACCAGAGTTGGCCAAATTGTGGTGGCGAGCCAGATACAACAAGCACTCAAGAATGGGGTCATTCATAACGAGGCCACCTCCTGCCAAGTTTCAGAGACATGGCCTTGGACGCCATCGAGTTGCAGCTTAGTAAACAGTGCCAATTGTGCAGAATCTTCAACGTTAGTGGCAATGGCCGGGATCTCGATGTTGTGGACCGTTCTGCAAAGAGAGAGCAGCAGATCTTGCTGGCGTTTATCGTCAATGTTCTTGCTATAAAGCAGATCCAGCTTCACGTATTTAGCCTTAGGCAAGGCGTTCAGATAATCCAAGCGGTCAACGTGTCGACCTAACTGGTCGATGGCGTAACTAAATCCAAGCTCCTTGAGCATTTGGCAAAATAGCCATGCTGCGTCTGGGTGCTTAACGAACAACAGTTCAGGCAGTTCAATCACTAACTGATGTTTTATCAATTGATGAGCCGTCAGTTGGCGCTTTAGCCAACGACAAAATCCAGGGTCCATCACCGACGCCAAGCACAGGTTAATGGCGAGGGTATCGTCTCGATTTTGCAAGGCACTTAAACCGTAACTAATAACATACCGGTCAAAATCGGTGGTTTTACCTAGCCCTTCTAGCGCTGGCAAAAACTGATTGGCATAGATGGCATTGTTTTGGCTGCCTAGAGCGGTATAAAGCTCGTAGTGGAGCAGTTCGCCATCAAGGGTCATTGCAGCCTGCTCTCTGAAATTGAGTCGATTTGAGGTGAGCGCTTCGTTGACCAACTGAAGCCACTGCTGCTTACTGCGAGTCTTGGAATGTTCACCGCTTGCTTGTTTCACCACCTGTGATTGGCCACTTTGTTTGGCTGAAATAAGCATGGAATCGAGACAACTAAGGACATCCGCTGGCGCCGCTTCGCCATCTAGGGTCAATACCGCAATAGAAAACTGAGGGGCGCTAATACCAAGGGGGTCGATGGCCAAACTGGACACAGATTGGTTGAGCCAACTTAGGTAAGCCGTGCGTTGTTCGGTATCGACGTCTGCCACAAACAACATAAGCTCGGTGTTGTTCAGTCGAGCTAGCTCCAAATTGCACTCCAGAGGCGCTCCTTGAATCAGTTGAGACTTTAGGTTTTGAAGCTGGGCGCGATATTCGGATGGTCCTTGAGCCAGGCTCGATTGCAGTAGGGGGATATCCAGTAATGCAATAAAGCCGGTGTTTTTTTCCTGCTGCCAAAGGATCAGGCGTGCGTCCACCATGGTTCGATTGCCTAAACCGCTGCTCTCATCCAGATAGAGCTCTGTGCGAATGCGCTCTGTCTCCTGAGCCTGTTCTTGATACAAGCGTTGAAATTGTTCAGCCACCTTTAAAAACGCCGACTGAACCGAGGCGATCTCCTTGGTAAAGGCCGGTTTTAATGCATCCAACTTTGGTTGCCCTTGATGAGAAATAAGCTCGCCCAAATCACGAATCTCTTTAAGTGGCGCTAACAGTTTTCGGGTAATGGTGGCGATTCCTATCAGCAGCAAAATCCAGGCGATAACGGCACTCACCATCAGCTTTTGAATCCAAATCCACAGAGCCTGAGTCGCAATGCTGGGGTCAGTAATCAGCACCACTTTGGCCAAGGTTTGCCACTGCGTCTGTATTTGCGCCTCAACCCGAATCGGCGTAAACCAGCCTAAATTAGCGAACCAATCTGGTGCCAAGCCGGATGTCGGTGGCATCTGCTTTCGCCAAAGGGGCACATTGTCTTTATCAATCACTTCCACGGTTCGAAACTGCCCTGAGTCAAACAGAGGCACCAATGCGGCCTCAAGACCTGCGATATCGTTGAGTTGTATCCAAGGTTTGGCCATGGCACTAATTCCGGTTCGGGCGCCATCCAAATAGACTCGCTGCTGCTGATCCATGAAGCTCTGTTGATGGTGCAATTGCCCGTACAATAACGCCGATAACACTAAGGCACTGAACAGGGTGATGAGCAGCATTAATTGTTTAAAAAGTGTCATGTCGGGCCTCTATGACTTGATTGGGCTGTCTTGGTTTTCTGCGCTCTAACACCTGACGCCAGCGAGAAAAGCTGCTGATGTCTTGTTCTTGTGTGGGAGAAAATCGGTTTCGGTTTAGCCACAATTTAGCGGCGTTAAAACTGAATATCGGTTGCAGATCTGCCCGTTTATCTGCCGGTAGCAGTTCAGGATTTAAGTTATCTAAAATAAGCGGTGGTTTATCGTCACTGGGGTAATAAGCCAGCACCACATGGTAGGATGGGCGACTTGCAATCTTTACGTAGATCAGACGCATACGTTGTTGAGGCACACCTAGCTTTAATAGGCTATCGAATTTGGCAATGGCAAAGTCTTCACAATCACCAGCACCGGAACCGATGAACTCCGGTGCGCTGGCCCAATAGTCTTCCTCTGACCACATAATGCTGTCCTCAACCTCGTGAAATTGATTAAAGAATCGATTCACTTGCTGTAGTTGTGTCGCTCTATCTTGACCTTCAAGTGCCAGTAGGTGCTGCTTCCACTGGCTAAAACGGACGGAGGCAGGCTCACCATAAGCTTTGATAATCTGCTGCTCTAAATTGGTTCCAGCTCCCATCAACAGCAGCAGACTCACCCATCTAAGGGTTTTCCACACTGTAAATTGTCCATCTCATTAATGGCTGGTTTTGATGCTGGGTGAATTGAATCTCAACCCGTCGGTTTTTGGCATGGCTAACGTCATCATCGCCGGTAAATTTCAGTTGGCTTTCACCGACATAATCTGAGGACAAACTTGAATTTTGAACTCCAGTATCAACCAGCGCTTTTTTCACGTTTTCTACGCGCCGCTTGGAAAGAGCAAGGTTGTACTGCGCTGACGCTAAGGCGCTTGTATGGCCAACTAAAGTGGCGGTTGCACCATTCATTAGTCGGTCTGCAGCATCCTCTATGGCAGGCAGTTGATCTGAGCGAATAACGTCATCGTCATTATCAAAAAACACCACGCTTGGGGTTATCACAGTGCGATCAAACTCTGTTGCACAACCTCGGTTATTCACCAGTGCGCCAGACGTTGTTGCATCGCAACCATCACGGTGGTTGATAACGCCATCAAGATCCAGATCGGCCAAATCCGCCCGTTGTACGGCGAGGGGATAGTGATCCGCATCGTAACTACTGCAAGAGCAAATCAGTACTGCCGTTGCCAGTGGCGCTATCTGGCGTATCCACTTTGTCATCATCTGCGACTCTCCAACCAAGCTTGAGGACGTTCAACATTTAGGGCATCGAGCAGAACTCCGGTGGCATTGAGCACCCGGTATCTCGCTTCAATTTCGGCGTATTCTGCGTCTAGGTAAGCTTTTCTTGACTCAAACAGTTCGTTCTCAGTGTTCAAAAGATCCAGCAATGTCCGCTTGCCAATATCAAACTGTTTCCTGTAAGCAACCACGGTATCGTAAGACGCTTGAACATGGCCTTGTAGAAAGCCCAATTGCCGCTGTGTAAATTGCCACGCGTTCCATGACAGCCGAGTTCCTTCGTCAAGTTCTCGAAAGGTGTTGTCTCGAATGGATTTCGCCACGCCCACTTGATGCGCCAATCGGCGGACTTCGGCGCGATCGGCCATGCCATTGAATAGGTTAAACCTGAGTTTCAGCATCACGCTGAAATCATCGCGATGGCCTAAAGCCCCGTTATATTCCTCTTCCCAGCTCTGCTTAACGTCGATAAAGACCTCAGGATAGAAATCGCTTTTGGCGCCATCTCGCTGAGCGAGTGCGGCATCGATGTCTTGAGTGGCAACAAATATGGTCGGGTTGGTGGCCCTTGCCTGTCCCAGTGCCTGTTCTAGGGAGTCAGGAAGAAAGTTAGCGTCAACCTCTGGACGAATTAGCTGATTGGGTAGACGGCCAATGACTCGTTGATACTGTTCCTGGGCATCTCGCCAATCATTTTCTGAAGCAATCAGGTTACTGTTTGCTCGAGCCAAGCGGGCACTGATCTGAGACAGATCCGCAGTGGAACCCACCCCTTGGCGAGTCCGTTTCGCAATGTCATCGTAGATCGACTGGTGTTTATCACGATTGCGAACCGAAAGCAGGTACACCTGTTCAGTTCGAATTAGGGTTAAATAGAGTTGCGATACCGACAGGGCGATGTTTTCCGCATCCGACAGCAACTGAAATCGCTGAGCTTCCGCTTCCGCTTGAGTACGAGTGGTATTCTCTGAGGTATCAAAACCCTGGAAAAGGTACTGTCGTAGAGTCAAGGTAACGTTTGAGGGGTTAAACTCATCGTCGCCGGTGATGCGGGTGTTTCGGTTATCAATGGTTTGATAGCCCGCACCAGCCTCTAGGTCCAACGTTGGCAGATAACCTGCTTTTGCTTCATCGATGCCTTGAATCCGACTTTGCAGTTCTTGGTACTGGCGAATGATGTTGGGGTTTGTAGCCAACGTTTGCGCGACCTCCTGCTCCAAACTGATGGGCGCGGCATTGCCATGAGTGCTTAGCCATAAACCCAGTATGGCGCTTGTTATCCTTAACATGAGCGTTTCCTTATCTTTCCCTAAGAGCCGTTTGTGAAGCGACACGCATCGGTTTTGTTAAGTAATCCAAGATGCTGCGTTGACCACTGATGATGTCCACCGAGGCGGTCATACCTGGAATGATTGGTTGCGACTGAGCATCGCCGAGGTAATTGCGCTCGGTTCTAATGCGAACCAGATAAAAACTGTTGCCCTCTTCATCAACGGTGGTGTCAGCACTGATGTGCTCCAATTCACCAGACAGGCCGCCATAACGGGTGAAATCGTAAGCACTGAATTTCACGATGGACTTGAGCCCCGGCCTGAGAAAAGCGATATCTTGTGGAGCGATCTTGGTTTCGATCAGCAGATTGTCGTCGTTAGGCACAATGTCGATGAGATCGGCACCGGGCTGAACCACGCCTCCTAAGGTGTTGATGTGAAGCTTCTGGATGATGCCGGCAACCGGGGAGCGCACTTGGGTTCGACTGACTTTGTCCTGAAGGTCGACGCGGCGCTCACGCATCGCGGCTAATTCGCCCTCGGCTTCGTTAAGTTCGCTACGTCTGTCGGAAACAAACCGGATGGCAGCTTCACTGCGCTTATAGATAGACTCTTGTATCGCCGCCTCTATTCCAGGCTGCTGCAGCTCGGCGCTCTTCAGTTCTCTGAGATTGTCGTTGGTTTGACGTTCTAGCTTTAAGATCTCCACTTGGGAAACCACGCCTTCATCGGCCAAAGGTTTCGTTAAATCGTATTCACTTTTCGCAAGTCGATAACTCTGTCTTAAGTTGCCCACCCGTGCGTTTGCTTCAAGTAATTCCTGCTGTTTTTGAGAAACCTGCTGATTGAGTTGGCGAATTTGATTGGCAAGGCTATTGAGCTGTGAGTGGAATTGCGCTCGTTGGCGCTGCAGTAACAGCGGCTGTTGTTGGGCGAATTCGTCAGGGTAGGTGAGCTGTGCCTGCTCGAATAACGTTGGCAGAGGTTGATTTTGCTTTAGCTTATCGACTATGGGAGTCACGGCGTCTATTTCGGCTTTAAGGCGAATGGCCCTGGCCTCGAGCTCTCGCTGCTGCTGCTCTCGTTCACGATAGTCTGCTTGAAAGCGAGTGTCGTCAATCTCCATAAGCAATTGACCTGCGTTAACCGACTGTCCCTCTTTAACCAGTATCGATTTTATCAATCCCCCCTCTAGATTCTGCACCACTTGGCGTTGGCTGGATGGGATCACCTTGCCATCTCCGGTGGTTACCGTATCTAAATGGCTGAAATTTGCCCACAGTAGGGCGATGGGGATAAAACTGGCAATAGCCCACAGCAACCACCGGCTTGTGCTGGGGCTATTCATTAAGATGGCCACCTGTGGCGTGCCTAAGTAATCGGCGTCTTCCTGGCGCAGCGACGTTTTGTTTGGCATGGAAACCTCATCCCTGGGGTTTCCATCAAGTGTAGACCAGTTATAGAAAGACGTTACATTTCATAGTTATCAGAGTTGAAACTCGCCTTTCCAATAACAAATCGACAACAGTTTTGATCCTGATCAGTAACAGCCGTTGCTGACTCGATTAGGCTGAACTAAATCCGGTTCATAAAGGAAGATAATGATGGAGCTTTGGTTAGATTTGTTGTTTGGAAATGCCATTGGTCTGGCTTCGATGTTAGTGATCTTCAGTACCATCGGCATTGTTGGTTTTATTGCTTGGATGTTCATCAGCAAGTCGGCGAAACCAGGCACCTGAGATTATTCTCCCCATTAAAAAAGGCTCCTTAGGGAGCCTTTTTTGATTGCTATGAATTGTTACCGTACGCCGCGTAAGTTATCTCTGTGCTGCCATCGGCTGGGTAGTAGGTGAGGTGAGGCAAGTTAACGCCCAATTCATTATGTTCACCCACATAGATGTAGTAGCAATGATCTGAGCCATACCAATATTTGATCTGCACAGATTTGTCGCCGTCAAAGGTGCTGCCGGCGTGCGAGGTGATGGTCAGATCGGAATTAACCATTGCCTGCCACAATTTGCCGCACTCCTCGCCTTTAATCTGGCCAGAGCCGTCCGTGTTGATCGGATAACCAGCATCGTTACTGTCAACGGTGCCATCGCCAAAGCTCGCGAGATTTTCTACCGCTTGGCCGGTGCCTTCCGTCAACCAGCCATAATGGTAGAGTCGCACACTCTCTTTAAACTTAGAGAAGGTACTGTCGACAACCGCTTGATGGGCTTCAGAGCCGGAGGAGATAAACTTCGGCAGGGCAACCACTGCTAATACCCCAAGAATGATGATAACCACCACCAACTCTATTAGGGTGAAACCGCTATTTCGCTTCATTTGATTATCTCCCAAAACAGTGACTAAGTCTGACACCGTGAACCACGTTTTCTGATACGGAAATGCAAAAAGCCCGCTCAATAGAGCGGGCCAGTGCAATTTGGTACGACCGAGTGGACTCGAACCACCGACCCCCACCATGTCAAGGTGGTGCTCTAACCAGCTGAGCTACGGTCGTATTTCAAATTTTAAGCTGGTGCGTCTGAGTGGACTCGAACCACCGACTTCCACCATGTCAAGGTGACACTCTAACCAGCTGAGTTACAGACGCTTTGTCTTAACGACAGGGCAGATAGTAAGGGCATGACCGATTAAAGACAAGCCCTAAACTTAAGTTAAGCGTTTGTTTGCTTAAACATTACTCGCAGTGGCTTCATGTTCATCAGCGATGCGCTTTTGTCGCCAACGTAAGCGCAACTTCAACATGATGGCGGCGGAGGTTAACCCAGCGATAAAGCCGATCCAGAATCCGGAAGCGCCCATCGGGGCCACAATCCAATCGGTCAGACCAAGAATGAGACCGGTGGAGAGGCCGATTCCCCAGTAAGCAATCAACCCAATCCAGATCAATACCTGCGTATCCTTATAGCCTCTGAGGGCTGCAGCACTGACCACCTGCACCGAATCAGATAATTGATAGATGGCACAGAGGAACATCAGTTGAGTAGCCAGAGAGATAACCGCAGCATCATTGGTGTAAAGTTCAGCAATAGGCTCTCGAGCCAGCACGGTTATGGTGGCGGTAATCGCAGCGACTAATAGACCGAGCTGAATGCCTAAGCGAGCAACCATGGCGGCGGTTTTGGGTTCATTGCGGCCGAGGTAGTAACCAACGCGGATGGTCAAAGCAATACCAAGGGCTAAAGGCAGCATGAACACCATGCCGGAGAAGTTGGCTGCCACTTGATGACCGGCAACGGTAATGGGGCCCAAAGGTGCAATGGCCACCGCCACAATGGCAAACAGCGTCACTTCGAAGAACAGGGCTAGGGCGATAGGTAGCCCCAGTTTGCAAACCTGTTTTTGCTTCTCCATATTGACCTGGCACCAGCCTTTAAACAGTTCATAGGCTTTAAAGCGCTTGGACCAAGCAACGTAGATGGCCATGGAAAAGAACATGCCCCAAAATACCAATGCGGTTGCTACGCCACAGCCAGCGCCGCCCATGGCAGGCATGCCCAAGTGGCCGTAAATAAAGACGTAGTTTGCTGGTACGTTGATGGCCAGTCCAATGAAACCAATGATCATAGACGGCAATGTCCAGGAGAGGCCCTCGGTAAAGTTCCTTAACACTTGGAACAGCAGAAATGGCGGTGCGCCCCACAAAATTGCGTTAAGGTAATCACGACTTAGCTCAAACAACTGCGGATCCAGGTCCATCTGTGCTAAAACCCAACTGGCTTGGGTAAATAGCAGCATGCAGGCAATGCCGGAGACAATGGCCAAATAGATACCTTGCTGGATCAAAGGCTTAATTTTATGCTCTTCGCTGGCACCATGAAGATGAGCGACCATCGGCGTGAGGGCCATTAAGATCCCCGCAAAGAACAAAATCGTAGGTAACCAGATGCTGGTACCAATTGCCACGGCGGCCATATCAGTGGCGCTAACTTTACCGGCCATAACCGTATCGATAAAGCCCATGGTGGTTTGAGCGACCTGTGCGGCTAACACGGGTAACGCAAGAATAATGAGTTTTTTAGCCTGATAAAGGCGACTGTACATAGTAGTGTGGTCCAATACCGCAAGATGTAGGAATAAGTATGTTTACTGGAATTGTACAAACCAAAGCGACAGTGGTTGCGATTAAAGAGCAACATCAGCTGCGAACCTTCGAAGTGGAGATCCCAGAGGTCTATCGTCAAGGCCTGGAAGTTGGTGCGAGCGTTGCCAACAACGGAGTGTGCTTAACAGTGACGGAGTGCTCCGATGATAGTGCTTTTTTCGATGTGATGGAAGAAACTCTGCGGCTAACCAATCTCGCCGACATTAAGGTGGGCGACAAGGTGAATATAGAGCGGTCGTTAAGCTACGGTAAGGAAGTTGGCGGCCACATCATGTCTGGCCACATTCATACGAAAGCGATTATAAAACAGATAGATAAAACAGAAACCAACTGCACAATGACCCTGTCTGTTCCAAAGCAATGGATGAAGTACATCCTACATAAAGGTTTCATCGGCATTGATGGCTGCTCATTGACGGTAGGCAAACTGGAGGAGGGCGAATTTGCCCTTCACCTAATCCCTGAAACGCTTTCCATTACTACCTTGGGCGAGCGCAGCGTTGGCGATGAGTTAAACATCGAAATTGACAGTCAGACTCAAGCGATTGTTGATACCGTTGAGCGGGTATTGGCTGCGAAGAACTTGGCGTCATAACAACTGCTGATAAGTCTCCAATGCAGCACATCAGAATGGTGCGCTGCATTGGTTTGCGTTGCCCTCAATACAATTGCTCGTCATCACTGTCTACCCGTAGCTGCAGTGATTGGCGTTGCTGGTCAATGTGCAGCTGAAGATGGATAGGGTTACAGCAAGATTGGCAGTCCTCGAAATACTCCTGGTCGCCACCGCTGGCATCGATAGAAACAGACGTAGCCTGACCGCAATGGGGACACAACACCGTTTGGTAAAACGCATCGCCTCGCATGGCTTCCTCCAATTAGGATAATACCCACCCCAGAAGTTTAGCTAACCCTGCCTTTTTTCTCTTAAATTTGGGGAAATGGCGGCGATCTAGTCATTTAGGTTTGTAATGAAATTTTTAGATTCCTATACTACGCCTTCACCAGCAAAGCTTGAGGTGGATTTGGCTCTGTTAGCCCAGTAAGGCCGATACCCAAACTTGCCACCAAAAGCGGTTTTGCTGTCTTCTTTATATAGACAACATGTGATCTTTTGTGTGGATCACCACTGTGGAGAATACTATGCCTGTTATTACCCTGCCTGATGGTAGTCAACGTCAATTCGACAACCCTGTATCTGTAATGGATGTCGCCATGGACATCGGTCCTGGTTTGGCCAAAGCCTGTATTGCTGGCCGAATCAATGGCGAACGCGTTGATGCCTGTGAAGTGATGGAGTCCGATTGCGAACTGTCCATCATCACCGCCAAAGATGAAGATGGTCTTGAGATCATCCGTCACTCTTGTGCACACCTTCTTGGCCATGCCATTAAGCAGATGTACCCGGACGCCAAAATGGCGATCGGTCCGACCATCGACAACGGCTTCTACTACGACATCGATCTTGAGGAAAAATTGACTCAAGAAGATGTAGAAGCAATTGAAAAACGCATGATGCAACTTGCCAAGACTAACTACGACGTGATTAAAAAGCGCGTAAGTTGGCAAGAGGCCCGCGATACCTTCGAAGGTCGTGGTGAAACTTATAAGATGGAGATTCTGGACGAGAACGTCAGCCGTGACGACAAGCCAGGTCTGTACCATCACGAAGAATACATTGACATGTGCCGCGGCCCTCACGTGCCGAACATGAAGCACTGTCATCACTTTAAGCTGATGAACGTGGCTGGCGCCTACTGGCGTGGTAACAGCGACAACAAGATGCTGCAACGCATCTACGGCACCGCATGGGCCGATAAGAAGCAGCTTAAAGCTTACCTGCTACGTCTGGAAGAAGCGGCCAAGCGTGACCATCGTAAGATCGGTAAAGCGCAAGACCTGTTCCATTGGCAGGAAGAAGCACCAGGTATGGTGTTCTGGCACAACGATGGCTGGAGCGTGTACCTAGAGCTTGAAAAATTTGTCCGTACTAAATTGGCCGAATTTACCTACCAAGAGGTGAAAGGCCCGTTGATGATGGACCGCGTGTTGTGGGAAAAATCTGGTCACTGGGACAAGTACGCCGACAACATGTTTACCACTGAGTCAGAAAAGCGTGAGTACGCCATCAAGCCGATGAACTGCCCAGGCCACGTTCAGATCTTTAACCAAGGGTTAAAATCTTACCGTGATCTGCCGCTGCGTATGGCTGAATTTGGCTGCTGTCACCGTAATGAACCATCAGGTGCGCTGCACGGCCTGATGCGCGTTCGTGGTTTCACTCAAGATGATGCCCACATTTTCTGTACCGAAGAGCAGGTTCAAGCTGAAGTAACCGATTGCATTCGTATGGTATACAACACCTACGAAACCTTCGGTTTTAACAGCATTGCCGTGAAACTTTCCACTCGTCCTGAACAGCGTGTGGGCTCCGATGACATGTGGGATCGTGCCGAGCAAGGCTTGATTGATGCACTGAAAGCAAACGACATCGAGTTTGAGCTTCAGCCAGGCGAGGGCGCATTCTACGGTCCTAAGATCGAGTTTACGCTTCACGACTGCTTAGATCGTGCTTGGCAGTGCGGAACAATTCAGTTAGACTTCGCGCTTCCTGAGCGTTTAGGCGCGTCTTACGTTGCGGAAGATAACAGCCGTAAGACTCCGGTGATGATTCACCGCGCGATCCTAGGCTCACTAGAACGATTCATCGGCATCCTGATTGAAGAATACGCCGGTCGCTTCCCGACCTGGCTAGCTCCAACTCAGGCTGTTGTTATGAACATTACCGATAAACAAGCGGATTATGTTCATAAAATCGCGGACCAACTCAAAAATGCTGGAATTAGAGTGAAGGCAGACTTGAGAAACGAGAAGATTGGCTTTAAAATCCGCGAACATACTTTAAAGCGTGCTCCATATTTGTTGGTTGTTGGCGACAAAGAGGTCGAAAACAATGAAGTGGCAGTACGTACACGCGATGGCGCTGATTTGGGTAAGTTTAAAGTGGAAGATATTATTTCCCGTATCCAAACAGAGATCAGCGACCGTAGTCTGAAATTGCTGGAGGAATAAGCTATAAAAGGCGCTAAAAAGCAAGGTCCGGGCAAGGACCAAACTCGAATCAACGGTGAAATTCGCTTACGTGAGGTTCGCCTGATTGGAGCGGATGGTGAGCAAGCTGGTATTGTTTCTGGACGTGAAGCATTAGAGCTAGCACAGGAAGCTGGTTTGGATCTGGTTGAGATCAGCCCAAATGCAGAGCCACCTGTTTGCCGGATCATGGACTACGGTAAGTTCCTTTACGAACAGGCTAAAAACCAAAAGGAACAGCGTAAAAAGACCAAGCGGATTCAGGTTAAGGAAGTTAAATTCCGTCCTGGAACCGACGAAGGCGACTATCAGGTAAAACTACGCAACCTGACTCGCTTCTTGGAAGACGGAGACAAAGCGAAAGTTACGCTGCGTTTCCGAGGTCGCGAAATGGCGCACCAAGACCTAGGAATCAAGCTGCTGAATCGTATTAAAGACGATCTAGCAGAATTGGCCCAGGTTGAAGCTTTCCCGAAAGTGGAAGGTCGCCAAGCCGTTATGGTTCTCGCACCTAAGAAGAAACAGTAAGGCTTCCAAGTAATAAATTCAGCTCAGTCGCTGACTGGGCTGTTTTTGTTCGCCTTGCAGTTCTATTTATTTACTTAACAATGCGGAGTTTCAGATGCCTAAGCTGAAAACCAATAAAGGTGCTGCTAAGCGCTTCAAGAAGACTGCCTCTGGCGGCTTCAAGCGTAAGCAATCACACCTGCGTCACATCCTGACCAAGAAATCTACTAAGCGTAAGCGTCACTTGCGCTCAAAACAGATGGTTGCTAAGTCTGACGTTGCTCAGATCCGCACCATGCTGCCATACGCTTAATTGGGAAGGAGTATAAAACATGGCTCGTGTTAAACGCGGTGTGACCGCTCGTGCTCGTCACAAGAAAGTACTTAAGCAGGCTAAAGGTTACTACGGTGCCCGTAGCCGTATCTATCGTGTAGCTGTTCAAGCCGTTACCAAGGCTGGTCAATACGCTTATCGTGACCGTCGCCAGAAAAAGCGTCAGTTCCGTCAGCTGTGGATCGCCCGTATCAACGCTGCTGCTCGCCAGAACGGTATGTCTTACAGCCGCTTCATCAATGGTCTAAAGAAAGCATCTGTAGAGATCGATCGTAAGATCTTGGCTGACATCGCTGTATTCGACAAAGTAGTATTTACTGCTTTGGTAGAAAAAGCGAAAGAAGCTCTGGCTAAGTAAGTTTTTACTTAATCAGGAAAAGGGAGCCAGTTGGCTCCCTTTTTTGTTATCTGAAAATCGCAGTTACAGTCCGAGGCTTATATCATACTGATGAATTCGGTGTTATTTACGGGCACCAATTAGGGCAGGGTGGTTTATATTTAGGGCGGCAGGTGGTTCGAAGGTGGTAATAAAAAAGCCAGCTATCATAGCTGGCTTTTTTATTTATAGACTGTAAATTAGCGCTGGCCGCGAGGCAGGGTGCTGCCGCTATTTGCTGCTAATTTTTGGGCCCATAATTCTTTGGCGCTTAAGCCGCCATTGCTTGATTTTTTAGCTGGCTTGGCTTTTTTAGGAGCTGCCTTTTTCGGTGCTTCTTTCTTAGTTTCAGCTTTTGGAGCTGGAGCAGCTTCGCTATCGCCAGACTTCAATTCTTCAACTAAATCAGCTAGATCTGCTAAGCGAAGAGATTTTCCGCCATCCACTTTGAACCAGCTGCCTTTCTGCTCGATGCTTGGGGCTTTGCCATGTTTTGCAAGGTATGCATCATTCAGTTGCTGCAGTACCTCATCCTTGTTTAGTTTGGACATGTGTAATTAAACCTTTGTCATTAAGCCTTATAGGGCCGGTATTTCAGTTTGTCTTTATACCTATTTTGTACTGATTTGTCTAATTTTCGCCGAAATTAACCACTCAAACTGAGAGCCGTTGCCAAGTTAATACAATCTTGTGCTCTAAGGACTCAAAATCGTATTAGTAAAATGACCATAGGAATAGGTTTTTTGCCTAATAAAATTCTTTATTGGAAGCTTGCCTCAAGGCAAGTAAACTGAGCTGGTAAGAATAATTGGAGCGCACCATGATCTCTCGAGAACAGTTACTTAACTACCTAACCGACACCCTACAGCCACATCGAATAAAAGATTACGCCCCCAATGGCTTACAGGTTGAAGGCACTGAGGAAATAACCAAAATCGTCACCGCGGTTACTGCCTCTCAAAGTGTTATTGATGCCGCCATCGAACTCGGTGCTGATGCGGTGCTGGTACACCATGGTTACTTTTGGAAAGGGGAAGCCCCAGAATTAGTGGGAATGAAGCAGAAGCGAATTAAAGCGCTGCTTGAGCATGATATAAACCTAATGGCGTACCATCTGCCGCTGGACATCCATCCTGAGTTTGGCAACAACGCAATGTTGGCAAAAGAGTTGGGGTTAACCATTACTGGCCCGATGGAGCTAGGTAATGAGCTTTCTGTTGCCGTTTGTGCTGAGTTTGCAGAGCCACAGCCGGCATCGGAATTTGTTAAAACCATCGAGCGGTGTCTAGGCCGCAAGCCTCTGCATATTGGCGATGACTGCCAACTAATCAAATCTGTAGGGCTTTGCAGTGGCGGGGCTCAAGATTACATCGATTTGGCCGCCAACCGAGGGATGGATGCATTCCTATCCGGTGAGGTATCTGAACGAACCTATTACAGCGCGGTAGAGCAGGGAATTCATTACTTTGCCGCGGGACACCATGCCACCGAAAGAAGCGGCATACGGGAATTGGGTAAACGAATCGCCGCAGAGTTTGGCGTTGAGGTCGTCTTTGTCGACGCTCCCAATCCGGTTTAGTCCACATGTAAAAAAGGCGCCAATTGGCGCCTTGTTACTGCATAAGTTTAATCTGGCTGGTAGACGTTTACTACGTCAATGCGAGTTGCCTTATCCAGATCAATATGACCACTGTTGTCTGGCTCAAAGAAATCAAAGGCGGGCAAGTCTGCTTCGGCGACCTCACCGCTTGGCTCGGCGTTAGGATCCGCTTTTAACTCATTAAAATTAAACAGCTCACGGTCGATCAACTGCGACGGCGCAATGTTCTGCATCGACGTAAAGATGGTTTCAATGCGCCCAGGGAACTGCTTATCCCAACCCACTAGCATCTCTTTAATCATTTTACGCTTTAGGTTTTCCTGAGAGCCGCATAGGTTACAGGGGATAATTGGGAACTGTTTTAGGTCGGCGTACTCAGCAATGTCTTTTTCGCGGCTGTAGGCCAGAGGGCGAATAACGACATTAGCGCCATCATCAGAGCGAAGCTTCGGTGGCATCGATTTGAGCTTACCGCCGTAGAACATATTCAGGAACAGGGTTTCAACCATATCGTCACGGTGATGACCAAGCGCAATTTTGGTGGCGCCTATGCGCTGAGCAAAACCGTATAAGGTACCGCGGCGCAAACGAGAGCACAGGGAGCAGGTAGTCTTGCCTTCTGGAATCTTATCTTTAACGATGGAGTAGGTATCTTTTTCAAGGATATGATACGCCACCCCTAAGCTATCCAGATAGGCTGGCAAAATGTCTTCAGGGAAGCCAGGCTGCTTTTGGTCTAGGTTGACGGCAACCAGTTTGAAGTCAATCGGTGCTCGATGTTGAAGATTCAGCAGAATGTCCAACATAGTGTAGCTGTCCTTACCGCCGGACAAACACACCATCACAATGTCGCCGTCTTCGATCATCGAGAAGTCCTCGATGGCTGTGCCCATTTCTCGGCGCAAGCGCTTTTGCAATTTATTTAGACGGGTCTTTTGCTTCTGACTTAATTCCACTGGTTACCTCGGATCCACAAATCGGGCTGGCATTATTCCAGCTCGCCGATTGTCGGTAAAGAGCTGGCACAAAAAAACGCGGCAAACGCCGCGTTAGTAAAGTGTCGTCACAGTCTATTTAGCCAGTGGGCACTCAAAGTCTTTTGGCTTAAAGGCAACCAGATCGCAGTCCAGACTGTCGATCACATGCTCAGCGGTATTGCCGATAAGCGCCGCGGAGATGCCGCTGCGACCGACGGTTCCCAGCATAACCAGTTCCGCGCTAAGCTCCGCAGCCAGTTCAGGAATTACATCTTCCGCGAGGCCCTCTTTGACGTGGCATTGGGTTTCTGGAATCTCAAACTGCTTGGCTAACTGCTCAATGCGAATTTGGTGATGCTCTTTGATTGACTGGTTGTAGGCGTGGGCGTCGAAATCCGGTAACTCAATGGCGATATTAACCGGTGTTCCGGGATAGCCATTGACCAGGTGGACGTTGGCGTTGATCACCTTGGCTAACTTAACGGCATTTTCAACGATACGTTGATTAAGCTCTTGATGCTGCTCATCTTCAGCGGCTACGTTTACCGCAGCAATGATGTTGCCTTGTGCCGGCCAGTCATTCTCTTTAACCAGCAGTACAGGCACTGGAGCTTTGCGTAATAGATGCCAATCGGTTGGGGTAAAGATGACCGACTTCACCTTATCATGAGCGTGGGTGCTCTTGATGATGTAGTCGATGGGGTTCTCCAGAGTGTAATCGATGATGCTCTCATAAGGGCGGTTATGCCACACCACTTTAATGGCCACATTTATGCCTTCGTCAATGAGGGGCGCAGCCAATTGCTCTAACCACTGCTGCCGCTGAGCCAATACGCCATTGCGCATCGCTTCACGCTCATCTTGAGAAAGCATGGCGGTCATCTCATAGGAGAAATCAAAAATACTGAGAAACAGAGTTAACGGAATGCCTGTGCAGCGGGCAAGGTGGGCGGCCCGTTCTAATGCCGGTTGGTCGTCACGGCTGGGATCGATTACCACCAAGAAACTGTTGTTGCTCATAATGCTCTCCTTGTTTTCCTTCTCCTTCATCAAAGCACGGATTGAAGGAAGTTTCCTTTGTTCTGGATCAAATGGGTAAACGAAAACGCCCAGCGAAAGCTGGGCGTTTGAAATTAGCGGGCGATACGGGTGTTTCCCGCAAGCTCGGTGAGGCGCTCGAGATCGATGATGGTGATGTACTTACCTTTAACCTCAATCAATCCGGCCTTTTGGAAGCGGCCCAATAAACGACTGATGGTTTCCACCGTGAGGCCGAGGTAGTTACCGATGTCTCCTCGGGTCATGGTCAGTCGGAATTCGCGACTGGAGAAGCCTCGATTACCAAAGCGCTTAGCCAGATTGCTAACAAAAGCGGCAAGTCGCTCTTCGGCATTTTTCTTAGACAGCAGCAAAATCATCTCTTGGTCGCTCATGATCTCGTTACTCATCAATCGCATGATCTGTTGACGAAGGCGAGGCATGATGCCACTGAGCTGGTCTAGGGTTTCGTAAGGGATTTCGCAAACCATGGCCGTCTCGAGAGCCTGGGCGAAGCTTTGGTGGTGTTCAGTATTGATGCCATCAAAGCCGATGACGTCGCCAGCAAGATGGAAGCCGGTGATCTGTTCGTCGCCATTTTCGGTGATGGTGTAAGACTTGATGGTGCCGGAGCGAATCGCAAACAGGCTCCGTAATGGCTCCCCTGATTGGATAAGAATTTCACCCTTTTGGATAGGCTTTTTACGCTCAATGATGGCGTCGAGCTTATCCAGCTCGTTGGCATTCAAAGTGAAGGGGATGCAAAGCTCTGACATGCTGCAATCATGACAATGAATTGCGCATCCACCTAGTGCCGTCCGTTTTACTCTTGTGTTATCCAAAATCCGTACACCCAGTTGGTCTGTAACCTTTGTATGTTAAACCATATTTAGCGCAATAAGCTAGGTTAATAGTCCGATTGACACATAAATAATACTAAAGCCGTAAGTTACTATTATTACAGAACTTATCAACCTAAAGCCCCGGTGATTTAACCAGCGTTTTAAACCGTTTGCCGCAGCACCGACCACCATCAGTGCCGGCAAGGTCCCGATTCCAAAGGCCAACATTGCGAGTACGGCGGTGGTACCATCGCCAATTGACGCGGTCCAGATTAGGGTTGAATAGACCAAGCCACAGGGCAGCCACCCCCAGATGGCACCGGCCACCACCGCTTTGGTTAAGGTATCGATTGGCATCACTTTTTGTGCAATGGGAGAAAGGCGTTTCCAAACGGGTTGGCCAATTTTTTCCAGTACCAGCAATTTTCGGCTTAAGCCGCCGATATAAAGCCCAGTAGCCACCAGCACCACGCCCGCAAATAGCCGGATAAATTCAAAATGGTGTTTTAAAGCCAAAAAGTCAGTGGTCTGGCTGACCACGAAGGCAACCGCCGCCGCTGCAAAGCAGTAGCTCAGTAGACGGCCAAGGTTGTAGCCAAGAATCAAGGCGATGCGTTTGCCAAAATTAAGCTGAATGTGGCTGGGTAGGCCATGACTCAGGGCCGCCATCACGCCGCCACACATTCCTAAGCAGTGGCCAGCACCCAGCAGGCCGATGCCAAAGCCCATGGCGATGGCACTAAAATCTACGGCCATGTTCTATTGCTCATTCGGACACCCGTCTATTGATTTTTTGGGTCATCACGACGTTCGTCATCGAATAAGATGTTTGACCCTTGTCGGTCCAGATCTTCAAACTGGTCGCTTCTCACGGCCCAGAAAAAGATGGCGGCCGCGATCAACACAAACAGGATAGCGACGGGAATTAAGGTATAGATGATGCTCATAGTTTTAATAATCTCACGCTGTTCGCAACCACAATGAGCGAACTTAACGACATGCCAATGGCCGCGAGGTAAGGGGGAACCCACCCCGCGATAGCCAGAGGCAGAATCAAAATATTGTAACCCAGTGCCCAAGCCAAATTTTGTTTGATGACGCCTACGGTCTTGTTGGCCACATCAAGTCCAGCGCTGATGGTCCCAAGCTGTTCGCCTAACAGAATAAGATCCGCACTGTTTTTGGCTATGTCCGATCCCGAACCCATGGCGACGGACAAGTTTGCTCCTGCCAATACCGGCGCATCGTTAACGCCGTCACCGAACATCGCAACCACTTTGCCTTGGCTCTGCAGTGTGGTCAGGCGCTGGTGTTTGGCCGCTGGGGTCGCCCCGTGAACACATTGCGATAAACCGAGCTCATCGGCAATGATTTTGGCTTTCGGGCTCGGATCACCGGACAGCATCTGACAATCGATTCCCTTGGACGTAAGCAGTTCGATGGTTTGCTTGGCATCCGCTCTAAGCTCATCTTTAAGTTCAAAGCTGGCGACCACGGTGCCATTAACACTGAGGTATAGATTTTGATCAAACTGCTGTCGCCCAATGAATTTACCGTTTCCAAGGGCGACCAGTTTATGGTTGATGACGCCTCGCAGTCCACCATGCTGATGCTCGATATTGTCTGCATAGACAGAGGTATCCTCAAAGGGCTTAAACGCCTCGGCAATCGGGTGTGAGCTAGAACGCTCTAGTGCTGCGGCAAATCTTAGGCACTCCTGCTCGCTCATCAGATCCATGGGGATGCACTGAGTCAGTCGCCAATTGCCCTTGGTTAACGTCCCGGTTTTATCGAACAACATGGTGTCGACACGGGGCAGGGTTTCAAACACCTTCGCACTGCGAACCAACAAGCCTTTTTCTCGTAGCGCACTGGCGCCGCAGGTCAGTGCTGCCGGAGTTGCCAATGACAGTGCACAGGGGCAGGTGGCCACCAACACCGACAGGGTGATCCAAAACGCATCTTCCGGCTTAACAAAGTGCCAGCCCAAGTAGGTTAGGGTGGCAATCAAAAGCAGGCCTGGGACAAAATAGCGGGCGAGCTTATCCGCAAGGTGAGCAATCTGCGGTTTGCTATCACTGGCTTCCTCTTGCAAGCGAATGATGGTGTTCAGCAGTTGCTGCTGGCCGATTTTGGTCACTTTGACGTTGATGTTTTGGTCAAAGTTAATGCTGCCAGCAAACACCGAATCGCCGATGCTTTTGGGGACGTGGTGGTGCTCGCCGGTCAGCATGGACTCGTCCACTGAGGTTTGGCCAAACACTATGTCGCCATCGGCAGCAATGGTATCGCCAGGCTTTACCAAAATCGTGTCGCCGACTTTTAGCGACTTGGCAGCCACTTGCTCCGGTTCGCCCTGTTTTAGTTTCCAAGCGGTAAGGGGAATAAGGCGCTGCAAGTTGGAACTGGACTCAGCCGCTTTTCGGCGAGCCCGCTGCTCTAGGAATCGGCCGAGCAACAGGAAGAAGGTGAACATCGATACTGACTCAAAGTACACCTCACCCTGTTCGGTTACCGTGGCAATGCAACTGGCGATAAAGGCGCCGAAAATGGCGATGGAAACTGGCACATCCATATTGACCCGCAGCTGCACCAAGGCGCGCAGGGCACTGAAAAAGAATGGCTGGGCCGAGTAGAGCACCACTGGGGTGGCGAAGATCATCGAAATCCAGCGGAAGTAGTTTCGAAACTCATCTTCCAGATCGGTAAAGTATCCGGTGTACAGGGCAACTGCCAACATCATCACCTGCATGGTGGCAAGGCCAGCGATGCCGAGGCGATATAGGAACTGCTTGGTGTTCTGTGCGTGATTAAGTTCGTTAGAGTCCACCTGAAATGGGGTGGAGGGGTAACCGATGCTGGACAATTCACCCAGCAGTGCAGACAGCTTCATCTGGCTGTCATCCCAATGGATGGTGGCACGGTTGGTGGTGGTGTTTACGTGAATACGACTGATGGCGCTAAAACGCTTGAGGTGGCGCTCAATAAGCCAAGCACAGGCGGCACAGCTTATCCCTTGAACCGACAGAATAATGGATTTGTGTTTACCTTGAGAAGCGACAAAATCCTGTTGAACCTCTTCCAGATCAAAGGCATCAAGCTGAGCCATGATGGTATCGAGATTCTGCTTTTTGCCCTTTTCGGTGCGGTATTGATAGTAGTCGTCAAGGCCGGCATCAAAGATGGCGGTTGCTACCGCCGCACAGCCTGGACAACACATGGGATGGAGTACGCCTTTTACTTCAATGGCGTAC
Organism: Ferrimonas aestuarii; assembly: GCF_005116665.1. Taxonomy (GTDB): domain Bacteria; phylum Pseudomonadota; class Gammaproteobacteria; order Enterobacterales; family Shewanellaceae; genus Ferrimonas; species Ferrimonas aestuarii. Next base: position 247,004 of record NZ_SWCJ01000002.1, read on the forward strand.
TCATCACTGGCCGGTACTTCTTGGCCACAGTGGAAACATCCTTCTGACACGCCGCCTCCTTATCTGAACCAAACACTTTCAGTCAGAGGCAGAGTTAATTTTTGTTGAAGGCGCCAGCGGCCATCGAAGCTGTCGATCATCACCTGCCACTTACCTTCAACCACTTTATCAGTGGCCATCTGGTAGTTGCCGTCGCCGTTTTGAGTCAACATCATCTGTTGGTCGTGCTTGGCGAGCGTGGTGTGGTGGAACTCCACTTTAATGGCTTCACCATTACCCTGACCACCATGCTGGATAAACACCAGTTGATCGCCTTGCTGTTTGATCTCAAATACGATGCCCAAATTGCGGGCGAGGGTGATGCGGGAAAGGTCTTGGTTAATCGCCTTTCCCTCTTTGTAATAGTCTTCGGCGACCAGAGAAACTGGGTTATCGGTGGCAATCTTAATGGTTACCATCGAGGCGATCACCACAGAGCCTGGAAGAATAATCAAAAACCACGGCCAAAACTGCTTGTACCAAGGGGCTGACTTCATGACCTAAACCTATCTTTTTTATTATGACGATATTGTACTGAAAACAAAGAGTTGGGCAATTTGAAACTGCCGCAATATTGAATATAAAAAGAAAAAATGCCCCGCACTGAGTGCGGGGCAGTGTATTAGTCTTGGTTCAGACTGTATACGTAGGCGGTGATAAGATGAATCTTATCTTCGCCCAGTAGGTCTTTCCAAGCCGGCATAACACCGGTACGACCGTTGGTAATGGTTTCTGCAATCACCTTGCGGCTACCACCGTACAACCACGCGTCGTCTTTCAGGTTAGGCGCACCCAACATCGGGTTGCCGGAGCCGTCCATACCATGACAGGCAAAACAGCCCTTCATGTAACCCGCTTGACCTTTCGCAGCCAGTTCAGTGTCGTGCTCACGGCCATTTAGACCAAACACGTACTCTGCAATAGCTGGAATCTCTTCGTCAGTGATTGGCAGACCGCCCTTCGGCATCATCATACCGCGACGACCGTTCATCAGCGTCAGTTTGATGGTGGCTGGATCGCCGCCATACAACCAAGCGTCATCGGTCAGGTTAGGGAAGCCCTTACCGCCTTTTGCGTCACTGCCATGACATTGAGAACAGTTTTGCAGGAACAAACGCTGGCCAATTTTCAGGGCTTCGGCGTTCTCTTCCATGCTCACCAAATCCTCAACAGACTGGCTGGTGTACTTACGCAGAGCTTCGCCGTAACGGGCATCTGCGGCCACAACCTCTTGGTCGTACTGAACGTACTTGTGAGCTTGGTTAGCACGCGCCTCTGCAGCAGCTTCTTTTGATTCCTCAAGAGAAAGCACGCTTTGGTTAGAGGAGGTCCAACCCAGCAGGCCAGGCCATTTACCCAGACCAGGGTAGGCGGCCAAGTAACCCAAACCAAATACGATGGTGAACACGAACATGTAGCTCCACCACTTTGGCAGTGGGTTGTTCACCTCTTCGATGCCGTCAAAGGTGTGGCCCATGCCTTCACCCTCTTCAACACCCATCTTATCCTTGATACACCAGATCAAAATGGCCAGACAGCCAAAGATCACAAATAGGGTGATCACGGTGATGAAAATACTCCAGAAATCACTCATTGTTGATTACTCCTTTAATCTCTGGGCCTTTGGCTCATCGTCGAACACCAAGTTGGCGGCTTCGTCGAATCGTGACTTTTGGCGAGAACTGTACGCCCAAGCCACAATGGCCAAGAAAATTAGCATTAAAACAAGGGTTACGATTCCTTGAAAGGTTCCATAATCCATCTGAATCTCCTTACTTTAATGCGGTACCCAGGGACTGCAGGTAAGCGATCAACGCGTCCATTTCAGTCTTACCTTTAATGGATTCAACGTCTTTGGCCAAAGCCTCGTCGTCACCATAAGGTACGCCAAATTGGTCGCGGAAGATCTGTAATTTCTTCAGAGTTGATTTGCCATCCAGTTCGTTCTCTTCCAACCATGGGAAACCAGGCATGTTGGACTCAGGTACAACAATGCGTGGATCCAACAGGTGGATACGATGCCAGTCGTCAGAGTAACGACCGCCCACACGAGCCAGATCTGGACCGGTACGCTTAGAGCCCCATAGGAATGGGTGTTCCCAAACGCTTTCACCGGCTACGGAGTAGTGACCATAACGCTCAGTTTCACTGCGGAAAGGACGGATCATCTGGCTGTGACAAGAGTTACATCCTTCACGGATGTAGACATCACGGCCTTCCATCTGCAGTGCTGTGTACGGCTTAAGGCCAGTTACCGGCGTGGTGGTCTCGTTTTGGAACAGCAGCGGCGTAATCTGAACCAGACCACCAAAGCTGATGGCGATGATGGTAAAGATTGCCAGCAGACCGACGTTCTTTTCGATAATTTCGTGTTTGAATTTCATCTCATCATCTCCTTAAGCGGCTTGAGGCTGTGGTTCGGCCTCAGCTTGTAGCGAGCCGTTGGGAGCTTTGATGGTGCGATACACGTTGTACGCCATCAGCAGCATACCCGCTACGAAGAACACGCCGCCCAAGAAACGAACGAAGTAGAACGGGTAAGAGGCTTCCAGAGATTCAACGAAGCTGTAGGTCAGGGTGCCGTCGCTGTTAACCGCACGCCACATCAGACCCTGCATTACACCGGAGATCCACATGGATACGATGTAAAGAACGGTACCGATGGTCGCCAGCCAGAAGTGAACGTTAACCAGTTTGTTCGAGTACATGCGACCCTGAGCAAACAGGTTAGGGATTAGGTGGTAGATGGAACCAATGGATACCATGGCAACCCAACCCAACGCGCCGGAGTGTACGTGACCTACGGTCCAGTCAGTGTAGTGAGACAGTGCGTTTACGGTCTTAATGGACATCATTGGGCCTTCGAAGGTAGACATACCGTAGAAAGACAGTGATACCACTAGGAAACGAAGTACTGGATCAGTACGCAGCTTATGCCAAGCACCAGACAGGGTCATGATACCGTTGATCATGCCACCCCAAGATGGTGCGAACAGGATCAGAGACATCACCATACCCAGAGACTGAGTCCAGTCCGGCAGGGCGGTGTAGTGCAAGTGGTGAGGACCTGCCCAGATGTACAGGGAGATCAGCGCCCAGAAGTGAACGATGGACAAGCGGTAGGAGTAAACTGGACGGCCAGCCTGCTTAGGTACGAAGTAGTACATCATACCCAAGAAGCCTGCGGTCAGTAGGAAACCTACGGCGTTGTGTCCGTACCACCACTGAACCATGGCATCCACAGCACCGGCGTAGATGGAGTAGGACTTCATGGTCCACAAACCTTGCTCCATATCGACAACAGGCACAGCCAGTGAGTTGACGATGTGCAGCACGGCTACGGTAATGATGAAGGCACCAAAGAACCAGTTCGCCACGTAGATGTGTTGAACTTTTCGCTTAACCAGAGTTCCAAAGAACACAATGGCATAAGAGACCCACACTACAGCAATAGCGATGTCAATTGGCCATTCCAGCTCGGCGTACTCTTTTGCAGTGCTAAAACCCAGAGGCAGGGTAATTGCAGCTGCTAAGATGATCGCCTGCCAACCCCAGAAGGTGAATGCAGCCAATTTAGGTGCAAACAGACGGGTTTGACAGGTACGCTGTACGACATAATAGGAGGTCGCGAACAACGCGCTCGTTCCAAACGCGAAGATCACAGCATTGGTGTGTAAAGGACGAAGACGGCTGTAAGTCAGCCAAGGAGTATCAAAGTTGAGGGCAGGCCAGATCAGCTGGGCGGCAATGAATACCCCCACTAGCATACCGACGATTCCCCAAATGACGGTAACTACAGCAAACTGACGAACTACGGTGTAGTTATAGTCGTTGCTGGTATTGGTCAAGTTCATATTTTTAGCTTCCACTGCAATTGCATGTTAACTTCCACAAATAGAAGTGACATTTTCAATTAACTCACAGATTTAGGTGATACTGCGCATTAATCGAACACTTCCTCTGTGATATGCATCAAGGCAAGGCCATGATACTTGAGGTGGGTCAAAAAACCTAGCACAATCACCCATACTCCTTTTGATCTGGATCAAAGATGTGTGGTTAATAAAATGTTGATTACACCAGCGAATTCAAGGACATAATCGATGAGCCGTAATCTAGCTGTATTGGCTTTATTCTCTGTGGTTGGCTTAACGGCCTGTAACGCCGACAACACTGAAAAACAAACAAACTTGTGCGATTTCAGTCAGGGCAGTTGTCAGCAAAAAATCATGGGGGAGTCGGTATCTCTATCGCTATTCCCCAAAAACGCGCCCGCAGAGACGCCCCTGAATTTGTCCCTCGCGTTTCCTGACGACTGGACGCTCAATTCCGCCCAGGTCAGTGGCCGAGATATGTTCATGGGCATTATCCCAGTAAAATTTTCTACGGATGGCAAGGCAGAGCTGATCTACGGCAGTTGTGCCAGCGATTATATGGTGTGGCGTTTGGATCTGCGCTTTGAAGATGCCAGCGGCAAAATGCACATTGTGGATTTTGATTGGCTAGCCGATCATTAAGTTCTGCTTGTCTCTAAGCTCTAATTGTCGCCGGCGTTCTAACCGGCGACAATAAATCGTCGTTAATCTAAAACTCACAACGGCAATGCCGTTTCTACTCGTCGTAACTTCATTTAGGTCGCAGCGCCTTCTCTCCTTACGCTACACCTAGAGCATAAGCTCTGTTTTTCATTTTGGTTTAGTAAAAATTTTCATTCTTCAACAGGGTGATTGACGCCAACAGCACTGATTTATAAAAGTTACTTTTGAAAATAACTATTTTCATAAGTAATGGCGATCCGGTATGATCGCCAACCGATCTTGTCCCATAACTGCCTAAGGATCCGCCAGCGTGACCACTGAGCTGATTGCCACCAACATTCAGTACCCAAGCCTTGAAACCAGTGAGTATCAGCTTGATCTTAATCCTGCGACGCTCTATCTACAGGAACTCGGTTCGGATCTAAGCCGGCAGAAGATGATCAGTTACCTGAATCTGATGGCCAAATTGATGGGAGCCGAACATTATCGGCAGATCGATTGGGGGAAAGTGCGCAAGCCACAGGTGTTGTATCTGTTGGATCGTCTTCGACAGGGAGCCTTATTAAAACGCCGGCCTGAAAAAGGACGAAGCCCAAATACGCTTAACTTATATTTGGCACTGCTAAAAGGAGTCGCCCGCCGAGCCTACGAACTGGGGCTTTATGAGCATCGTGATTACAGCCAGATACAGTCTATCAAGCGTTTTCGTGGCACTCGTATCAAGCAGGGCAGTGAGGTAGAGCCCCAAAGAATCAACCAGCTTTTAACTCACTGCAAAAAAGATAACAATCCAAAAGGAGAGCGTGATTTCGCTCTATTAACCCTGCTGTTTAATACTGGGCTTCGCCGGGCTGAAATTGTGGCGCTGCAGATGCAGGACCTGGATCTGAACAACCGCCAAATTACCGTAATTGGTAAGGGAAATCGTCAGCGAATGGTGTATCTCAATGGCGATTGTATGGACGCCATTACACGATACCTAGACCATCTGCGCGGGCATCATAGCGGCGCACTGTTTCAGCCAATGACCAAGTTGGGGGATCTCAAGCCCAACAGCATGACGCCTCAAGCGGTGAAATTCATCATCGATAGCCGCAGTAAGGCCGCTCAAGTTGAGAGTTTTAACCCGCACGACAGTCGCCGTACTTTCGCCACTCAACTTTTGCGCCGTGGAATCGATCTGCATACGGTGCAAAAGTTGATGGGCCACGCCAGCATCGACACCACGCGCCACTACGACATGCGTGACGATCAAGTGATGCGCGATGCCGTGGATGGCTTGAATTGGCAGGAGCCACCCACGGCATCACCCAAACCAAGCCCTTAACCAAAGCCCACGAAAAAATGCTAACTCAGCGTTAATTGACGCAGTGCGATTTGTGTTTGCTCTGCGGAAAAGGCGTTTAGCTTCCAATGGCCAGGCTTCCATCCGGTTAGGAAGCGCTCAAAGTCTGCCCAACACAACGGCAGCAGTTGTCGCCACTGCGCTTCTATGGCGCTGGCATCCATTCCAGACAAGGTATTACCAAGGTGCTGCGCCAATTGCGAAAAATAGTAATCGATCAGGGTTGAGTAATGCCGTTGCAGTTGATCGTTGTCTAATGCACTGCCAATGAGGTAGACCACATCTTGAACGCCAACGCCTGAACCAACGTATTGGAAATCGACTGCGGCGGCGTTGTCATTCGGATCGCAAAGAAAATTCGCCACCTTGGCATCACCATGAATAAGAGTTTGAAACTCAGCTTGTTTCAACGTTTGGTCAATGCTGTGGGCTCCTGCTTTTAAGGGGCTTTCTGGCATGCGATGCCACTCTTGCAAGCGAGTATCAAGGTGCCAATAGCTACCTTGGGGCCACAATCCTTCCTTGGGAACCTTAAATCCAACGCTGTGAAATTGGGCTAACCAGTCTAGCATCCCGTTGAGCTGAGACAGCGTTGGCTCAAAGTCCACTGGCGCATAGGCGTTGCAGCCCAAATCCTCCATCAACAAAATCGTAATGTCATCGACCTTAATCAGATCGATAAGCTTGGCCATGGCCACTGAATTGGGGTAATTAGATTGGGTGTGTTGATACCAATGGCATTCAATTTGATAGGAACGGCATTTGCGCAGGTGTCCGACGTCGTTGGCCTCTTTGGCAGTGAGCACCGAATTGTGGATCACCTTAGCGATTAGGGACGAATGGCAACCAAGTTCGTTCAATTCGACCCGATACAAGCCACCATAATCAGCCCAAAGAGGCTGGATGAGAGTGCAGGACGTCAAGGTGCTCGGTGCGATGGCTGCGGCAATGTGCTTCGAATGATCCATATTTAGGGGGAACTTAGCGGCAATAATGCGTTTATGATATCAGAGAGGTTGATTATGCACTGCGCATTTCCTCAACCAGTCGACCACGCATTGAGCGAATAAGCGCAATTTACTGGATCCAACTCTCAGCTTTGGCAATGTTAACTGATCCCCGAACATCAATTTGTTAGCGTAGCGCACTTCAAAAAACAGGCCGCCATTTCTGGGCGGAGCGCACTTCTAACATCGCGCTGCATCTTCGGTGCCCATCTGCAGAGCGGCCACATCTTTGGCCAACTTACCTTTGCTCTGCCTTTTCATAGGAGTATTCAATGACAACCTGGTCGTTTTTGACTGACTTTGCCATTGCCGGTGGCTTATTGCTGGCCGGAAAGCTACTGCGCGTCTATTTGCCTATTCTGCAGCGTTTGTATCTGCCAGCGGCGGTACTCGCCGGCTTGCTGGGACTCACATTGGGCCCATATGGTGTTAATGTTTTACCTTGGAGCGAGGTCTATGGCGGCAATGCCAGCATGCTAACCGCCATGCTGTTCAGTGCTTTGGGATTGGCCACGCCGTTGCCTTCACCTCAGATGGTGGCCCGCAGGGCCGGTTCATTGTGGGCGTTTAACCAAATTGCTACCGTGTCCCAATGGTTGTTTGCTGCGGCAGTGGGATTGGCCCTGTCTCACTTTATCTGGCCTGAACTCAGTCATGGCTTTGGCCTAGTCATGTCCGCCGGTTTTATGGGCGGCCATGGAACGTCAGTGGTCGTCGGTGACATTTTTGCTGGCCTGGGTTGGCAAGACGCCTTGACCCTAAGCTTGTCGTTTGCCACTGCGGGGATCTTTATCTCCATTATTGTGGGCATGATCATCCTACAAGTGGCTCTAAAAAAGGGTTGGGTAACCGAGTTTACTCAGTTTGAACAGATGACTAGGACCGAACAACGGGGTTTGATAGCGCCGCCTGAGCAGAAGCCAATCATGAACAACACCATGTCATCACTGTCGGTAGACAGTTTTGCGATTCATGGTGCGCTAATTTTGGCTGTCACCGCCAGCGCGTATCATCTGGCGACTTACCTATCGTCGTTTCACGATAAAGTGCAGCTGCCGACGTTTGTGGTTGGATTCCTTTTGGGCATGATTGCCCGCGTTGTTGCTAAACGCAGCGGTGCCCAAGCCTATCTGTGCGACAACGTATTCAGCCATGCAGGTGGCGTTACCACTGATTTTCTGATCGTTTTCGGGGTCTCTGCCATTAAAATTACGGTACTGCTGAACTACTTAGCTCCCATGGCAATATTGCTGGTTTGTGGGGTCTGTTTTACCTTGTTTCTGGTGTTTTGGGTGGCCCCGCGAATGCTTGGAGAGCAGTGGTTTGAAAAGGCGATCTTCTCCTGGGGCTGGTTGACCGGCACCGTCGCAATGGGGATTGCGCTGCTGCGAATCATCGACCCAAAGATGCGCGGCAAAGTGCTGGATGATTTTGCCATCGCCTACGTACCTGGCTCTATCGTCGACATCATTGTTATCTCTTTGATGCCCATCGCCATGGTCAGTGGTTTATACCTAGAAGCCTTTGGGATTGGGTTAGGTTACATGGCATTGGTACTGCTGCTGTGGCGGACCGTCTTATCTAAACAGTAAACCGCTCGCGCGTTAACGGGGTTGGTTAACGCGCAGCTTTACCTAGAACAGTTCCACCTCACCTTCATCCACAGAGGCTTGGGTAGCCCGCAAATTCACCTGCTGATGCTGTTCAAGCAGCGCCAAAATCGCCGTTTCCATCTGCGGTTCACTAATAGCGTCATCCACTAACAGATCAGTCAGTTGATTCATTTTGGCGAGACTCTCTTGGGCCTGCTCGTTTTGCTGATAAACGATGTCTGAGAACTGCATGCACATGATGGCGTGTTTTACTTCGTTCTCCACCCCTTGGCTGTCACCGGTTATCTGATGTAATTGCTCCCCTAATTGGCCATTTAACGTGGACAGGCGAGCCAGAAGATCATCAATTTTCTGCCGTGAAGCCACCGCATCCTCTATGTCTAAAGCCGCCATGGAATCGAGCGTTTCCTTAACACTGTGGATACTGGATTGGGAACGATGAACACGTTGTTGCATCTCATCGTTTAGGGTGTTGGTCTCCTGACTGAGGCCCTTAACGGCTTCCGCCACCACCGCAAAACCTCGGCCGGCATCTCCGGCGCGAGCCGCTTCGATAGAGGCATTTAATGCCAGTAGGTTTGTTTGGTCGGAGATCTTCTTGACGCCCGTTATCATCTCAAATACCGAATCCATCTGTTCAGACATCGTGGCGATCACCCGCACCGACGCCTGACTTTTTTCACTGATCTCTTCAAACAACAACACAAACTGCGAAACGGTGTCACTGGTTAACGGGGCCACCTTGTTTAGGTTTACCTCGCCACTGGCAAACTCGCCTTGGCCTAGTAGCTTGTCAATCACCAGTTGAAGCTCAAGTTGTTGCTGCTTAACCTGAGTCACGAGCGTGGCAAAACTGGCATTAAGTTTGTCAGCCGCATCAGCCAATGTCTGTTGCTGAGCCTTTAAAGAGCAATCGATGGACTCAGTAAGAGACAGCAACAGTTTTTGTATTGAATAACGATAACTCATCTGGGCAGGGTTAGTGGTCGCCTCAGCCATCGTTAACGTATCGGTGGGCCGGTTTCGCTTTAATAACATAAAAGCCGAACCAATAATGATCACCGCACTCAGGCTCCATAGCCAAACCTGATCAAACACCATGTTGGCCACAACCATCGCGCAGGACCCAAGCAAAAATAGCCACTCTCGATTCATCACACTGCCTCCTTGCTGGGTTTTAGCTTTCTCATGACCAGCCCATTCAAAATGGCCTTAGGCAGATCTTTCAGCGCGTGCTCGGAGCAGACGGCGCCGAGTTCCACCGCGGCCCGCGGCATGCCCCAAATGACGCAACTCTCTTGATTTTGAGATAAGGTTAGCCCGCCTCGGTCCTTGAGTCGTTTCATCCCTTCGGCGCCATCTCTTCCCATCCCAGTTAGCATCACTGCCACAGATTCATTGCCGACCCATTGATTGACTGAGTCAAACAACACCTCCACCGAGGGACGATGACGATTCACTTCGGCGTCACTGCTGGCAACACCAAAAAGCTGGCCCCGTTTTTCAAGCACTTTGATATGCTGACCTCCGGGCGCTAAATAGACATGGCTACCAAGCAAAGGCCGAGGCACCTCATCCACCTCTTGCACCGTAAAGTTGGTGCAGCCATCGAGCCGGTTAGCAAAAGAGGTACTGAACAGAGGTCGAATGTGTTGAGCAATGACAATGGGCGGAATGTCACTGGGCAGACCCACTAGCAACTCTTTGATGGCTTCCGTGCCGCCGGTTGAGGCACCAATGGCAATAATGCGTTTGTTCACCCGAGTTTTGGGTGCCACCAGCGTGGCGGGACGAGAGCGTGTTGGGGAGGTCGCGTTTAGATTGGCTTTGGCAGCAGTCAGTACCTTCTCGGTCAGCATATTGCCGTAGAGATCGGTACTCAGGGCATCGATATTTTGAGGTTTTGCAACATAATCAATGGCACCAAGCTCTAAAGCTTGCAAAGTAATGTCTGCACCATGCTGAGTTAGGGTACTGACCATCACCACTGGCGTTGGCCTAAGTCGCATTAGGTTTGATAAGAACTCTAGACCATTCATTTTTGGCATCTCAATGTCCAGGGTTAACACATCTGGATTGAGCTGCTTAATCTTTTCTCGGGCGTCATAGGGATCAACGGCGGTGCCGACCACTTTAATATTGGGGTGCTTATCTAAAATGCTGGTTAATAGGGTGCGTATGGTGATGGAATCATCGATAACTAGTACTTTAGTCTGCATTTTAGAATAGCTCCACGTTACTGTGATCCAGTTCGCTGTCTACGTCATCAAGGTAGCGGCGTTCTCTGCGGCTCAATTGGTTAGACTGAGTAGTTGGCAGTGACTTCACCCAAGCTTTTCCAGAGTATGGGTTGAATTTAACTTGCCGTGGCTGCTGACCACCAAGATCTTCGCCAACCAGTTGCAGGCGCTCATTGGCGATATATTGGCGAATAAAATTGATATTGCTGCTTGATACCGACGGACCGAATCCAGATATTTGCGCGGCGCCAAAACACTTAAGTTGTAAACGACGCTTACTGGACCCAAGGTGGATAAGCCCGTTAATCAGCATTTCCATGGCGTAAGCACCATATCTGGGACCGTCTTGTTGATGACTGGAGGAGCAGGGCAGCATAAAGTGATTTAACCCACCTATCTGCAGCGCGGGATCCCAACAAATCACCGCTATGCAGGAACCAAGCGTGGTGGTGATCATTTCAGGCTGGGTGCCTATGTGCATCTCGCCCGGCATCACCTTAAAGGTTGGCAGATCGTGTTGACTAAGTGTTAGCCTAGTTTTTGCCCGAATCGGGGTTGGCATCATCGCTTGCAAAATATGGTTTTCCCAAGTGATCGATAGTCGATTTCACACTGGCCGAGAGTCTCTGAATGGCCAAGGATTAAGGTGCCGTCGTTTTTCAGTTGTTTGTGAAATCTCTGCAGCAGCCGCTGTTGTGTTGGCCCATCAAAATAGATCATCACATTACGGCAAAAGATGAGATCGAACTGATGTGTAAATTTCCACAGGCTGTTTAAGTTCATCTGCTGAAACTGCACTAAGCGTCGGACCTCGTCCTGAACCCGCACCTTATTGTGGTTATCGCCAATGCCACGCAAAAAGCCATTTTTAAGCTGGTTACAGCCAAGCTCAGACACCGAGTCCAGCTCATAGACTGCGGTTTGCGCCGTATCCAATACTTGGGTATCGAGATCCGTGGCCAATATCCGGATTTCAGGTCCTTTCCTGCCTATTTGTTGTCGATAGGCTTTAATCACCATGGCGATGGTATATGGCTCTTGGCCCGTCGAGCAGGCCGAAGACCAGATTGTCACCGGCCGGCTGGAGGCAAACCACTGAGGTAACAGCCGTTGTTGCAGGTAGTGAAAGTGATGTGGCTCCCGGTAAAATGAGGTTTTATTGGTGGTGAGCGCATTAATAAACTCCGTAAATTCATCGGGATATTGAGCACTGCAAAGCAGATCACGATATTGCTCGAAAGTCTGTAAATTGAGACAACGAAGCCGCCTTGATAACCGGCCTTGAACCATCTGCTTTTTCTTTTGGCTTAAAGAAATTCCCGCTTTGTCATAGATGGTCTTTTGTACCCAAAGAAACATCTCATCGGACAAGGGGTAGGGGCTAAGCGTGACAAGCTCAGCCTCATAATTCTTAGAAGTTAGGCTTCTCACTGGCTTCTCTAAAATTCTTGCCACTGTTCACCACCACTGGCTAAAGGACGAGGCACGGCGCGCTGGCGAGACTTGGAAGCTTTGGGAGAAGGGGCGCTCTCGGCCGCAATGGGGCTGACGATGTCCCGGCTTCCCCCATGATCATCGGAAAAGAACTCGATTTGTTGCATCAGTTTGCTTGCTTCATCTGCCAAGGCTTCGCTGGAGGCTGCCGCTTGCTCAACCAACGCCGAGTTTTGCTGCGTCATCTCATCCATCTGTGCAACGGCGCGACTGATTTCGCTAATCCCAGTGGACTGCTCTTGGCTAGCGACGTCGATTTCAGCCACCAAATCAGAGACCTTTTCCACTGAATTCACAATATTGACTAAGGTTTCACCGGATTCATCCACCAATCGCGACCCTTCACTGACTTTGTCAACGCTGTCGTTAATCAGCCCTTTAATCTCTTTTGCAGCACCGGCACTGCGCTGTGCTAGGCTTCGAACCTCACCGGCGACCACCGCAAACCCTCGACCTTGTTCACCGGCCCGGGCAGCCTCAACCGCAGCATTTAATGCCAGCAGATTGGTTTGGAAGGCGATCTCATCAATCACGCCAATAATGTCGGCAATCTTCTTGCTAGCTTGGTTGATCTCTTCCATGGCAGAGACCGCACTGGTCACCACGTCACCGCCCTGTTTGGCTTTTACCTGAGCGTCCTGGGAAAGCTGGTTAGCACGCTTGGCATTATCTGCATTCTGTTTCACGGTGGAGGTTAGCTGTTCCATACTCGCGGCAGTCTCTTCTAGGCTGGATGCTTGCTCTTCCGTTCGCTGGCTCAGATCATTGTTGCCTTCAGATATTTCAGAGGAAGAGCTGGTCACCCGCGTGGCCGATTCGATGATCTCTTGAACCATGCTTCTCAGATTCCCCGTGGATGTGTTCACCGCGTCCGCCAAGGCACCAAACTCACCACTGTAGTTGGTTGGCATGCTGCTCGATAGGTCACCTTTCGCCACATCAGACATCACGTCGATACAGTTTCTTATGGGCTCAACCACGGAGTCGAGTAGGGAGTTCACCGAGGTGCCCAGAGAAGCCATGAACCCACTGTAAACACTGGTGTCGATGCGATTGGTGAGCTCCCCTTGCGCCGCCGCACTGATGAGCTTTTCAATTTGGCGCTGACCGTCCTTTTGTTCGGTAATGTCCTCCCACTGCAAGGCGGCACCAATCTGTTCGCCATTGGCGTCTTTCATGGCGATGCAGGTCAATCGAAAATCCAATGGACCCACAGTCACCTCTGCGTTATGAGGCAGTGAATCGGGCCGCTCAATGAGACTTTGTTGATGGGCGGGATTTTTGTGAAACAGGCTCATGTTGGTGCCAACAAGGTTATCAACGCTAAAGCGGCTAAACACTTTTTGAAGCTCCGACTCTCGTCGACGCAGTAGTGTTTTGAGTGCTGGATTTAGATACAAAATGGTGCCGTCGTTATCGGCCATCATCATATTGGTGGTCATGCCTTCAACTGCGGAAACTAGGCGACTCACCTTGTTCTCTTGCTCTCTAAGTTTGGTAACGTCCTGCCATTCCAGGGTGTTACCAACGTAGTTGCCTTGAGCATCTCTAATGGCGGCGACATTCAGTTCAATTTTCACATCACCAATGGTGATGTCGGTCTTAAAGGGCAGGTTTGCAGGATTTGCCAGTAACTTGCGCTGATGCTCTGGGTGGCGATGAAACTGGTCGATACATTGACCATTTAACCACTCTTTCGTCGGCGTAAACTGAGGCCAAACGCTGCGAAAGGTATCTTTATGGGATTCGAACAGTTTAACGGTTTGTTGGTTTACGTAGGTGATGTTTAGATCACGATCGATCATCACCATGGCCGTCTGCGCTTGATCGATGGCCGCATTTAACTGGGCAATTTCGTTCTCTTTTCGGCGCTGAACAGTGACATCTTCCCACTCTAAGGAATTGCCAACATAGTCTCCGTTTGCGTCTCGAATGGCGGTAACGTGAAGCGATAACACGACATCATCAATTTCGATGTCGGTCTTGTAGGGAAGGTTGGCGGGGTTATTTAACAACTGACGTTGATGGCTGGGATCTTTGTGAAAAATATCGATGCAGTTCTCCAGCATATACTCTTTTGATGCGGTAAAGCCGGGCCAGTGCTTTTTAAACAACGGCTCGTGCTCTTTCAATAACTCAACGCTCTTATCATTTAAAAAAGTCACTTTGAGATCACGGTCAACGGTCATCAGTGCGGTTTGCGCGCTGGTAAGGGCTGCAATCAACTGAGCCTGCTTATTGTCTGCAGAATGTGCCTTTATGGGCGAAAATAACTTACTTAAAAAGGATGACCTAACCATGTTCCGCTTCCTTACGAATAATCGAATGTTCAATCCACTTAGGGTTTTGAATTGGGTCAATAAACGCTTCTAAATCCAATAGCACAATCAAATTTGAAGCCACTTTTGCCATCGCTAAAATGCAGCTGGTTTGCGAGTTATCTTTAAGATCCGGCGCCTGTCTGAGGTGAGCCTCTTCAAGCAAATGCACATCCGACACCGAGTCCACCGTCAACCCAAATGGGCAGCGGTCGGGCAGTTTAATAATAATGGTGACGCAACTGGACGGCTTAGGATGTGCTTGCAGTGACAGACGCGCACGCATATCGAAAATAGGAATCACCTGTTTTCTTAACTCTAATGCCCCTTGTACAAAGGCGGGTGCGTCTGGAATTGGGCGAGGCTTCTCCCATCCCCGAATCTCCTGAACAGACAAAATGTTGATGGCATACTCTTGCTCTTCAATCTCAAATGCCAAGTATTCACCACACAGATGATTCATGATGCCTCCTGCAATGAATTGCAGCGTTCTATCTCCATTAACTTGGCGCTTTCAATTAAGGAGATGACATTACTGTTGTGGGTCGCAATCTGTTTAACGAAGTGCTGAACCCCATTTTCCGCCATAGGCTGATAATCCTGAATCTGCTCTTCGCTAAAATTTGCGACTTCACAAACCGAATCGACGATGATCCCCATCAATTTAGACGCTCCAGAATCGATGTTTGGCTTGATAATGATGACCACCGTCGATGGGTGATAATTAGCTTCAGGCATGAGGAAACGACATCGCAGATCCATTATCGGAATGATCATCCCTCTTAGATTGATCACCCCTTTTATAAAGTCAGGGCTATAAGGCATTGGGGTAGGTTGCTGCCAAACGCAAATCTCTTCGATATCTAAGATATCTAGGCCATACCATTCATTGGCAAGCTGAAAGGTTAGACACTCACGACAGGCGATAACCTCAGTCCCGTCGTCGTTCTGGCCTACGGTGGATTCGGTATTCATGTTCCTCTCCTTAAGCCGCCACAGAGCTATCTTTTACTGCCGCTGTTGTTAGCACGTTGTCAGACAAGCCAGGCACATCGATGATCAGTGATACGCTGCCATCACCCAAAATCGTGGCGCCGGAGATTCCCGGTACCGATTGATAATTGGACTCTAAACTCTTGATGACCACCTGTTGCTGGGCGAGAAGTTCATCTACCAAAATACCTACTTTTTGGTCTGCCGCTTCCACCACACAAAGCAGTCCTAACTCTTTATAAGGAGAAGTCTGAATGCCAAATTCGGTGCCTAAGCGAATGATAGGGATATTTTCCTCTCGCAGACGGTAAAGCTCAGTGCCACCACCCACCGTTGTCAGCATTTCAGGATCGATTTGAGTGGATTCAATGATCGCCACAAGAGGGATTACGAAGATCTGATCACCAACTCGCACCAATTGACCATCAACAATGGCTAACGTCAGTGGCAGGTTGATGCGGATTTGCGTGCCATTGCCTGGTTCAGACGACAGCGAAATTTGGCCGCCCAGCTGGCTAATGTTGCGCTTAACCACATCCATTCCAACACCACGACCAGAGAGGTCGCTCACCTGGGCAGCGGTAGAGAAACCTGGAGCGAATATTAGATCGTACAGCTCTTGCTCAGACAGATGAGCAGCGGACTCTTCAGTAATGATGCCTTTTTGAACTGCACTGATTTTGAGCTTATCCGCATTGAGTCCAGCACCATCATCTCGAATCTCAATAATGATGTTTTCTCCCTGCTGATAAGCATCGAGAAAGACGTTCCCAGCTTGATCTTTGCCTTTGTTAACGCGTACATCTGGGGTTTCTATTCCATGATCAACGGCATTACGAATGAGGTGAATAAGAGGGTCAACAATCTGCTCCATAACGGTTTTATCCAGCTCTGTTTGTTCGCCACTGATGTGTAGGTTGACCTTTTTATCCAGTTGTTTGGCGATATCTCGAACCAACCGTGGAACTCGGTTAAATGCATTGCTGATTGGCAACATGCGAATCTCCAAAACGCTTTGCTGAAGCGCTTTGGTATTGTGCAGTAGCTGATCCAGACCAGACTTTAAACGCTCGATATTGTCGGGGGAGAAGTTGTTGCCCAGTTCGTTAAGCATCGATTGAGTGATAACCAACTCGCCCACCAGATTGATGAGCGCATCCACTTTATTGATTTCCACTCGAATGGAGCCGCTGGTTTTGGCACTGCTAGACACGTTTTTCGGTGCGCTGTCATCGACTGTGGTTTGCTCGGCACTCTCCGTTACTGCATCCGGTTTTAGTCTTTCAATCACCAGCTCACATTGATCCTCAACCCAGTCAAAGCAGCCGCTGATTTTCTCTCGTTCGATGGCTGGTTCGCATCGCATTTCCCATCTGAGATAGAGCTTTTCTGGATCCAGCTGAGCAAAGTCGGGTAGGTTTTCAGTAATGCAGTTGGCGTCAACCTCGCCGAGGGAATGAAGCTCGGTCAATATTCGAACGGGATCGTTACCACTAAACAGGATGTCATCATCTGGCGAAAATAGAACTCGCCAATCGGAATCGGTTTGCTCTTGCTCAGAGCTAGACAGCTCAGCAGGGGAGTCGCCATTGCACTTGGTAGCGAGGTAATGATTGAATCGCTCCTTTAGCTCAGACAGCGTTTTGTCATTAGAACCGGTGACAAAATCTGGCGCGACCATGAGCCGAATTTGATCGCCACTTTGCAACAGCAGATCGGCAAATTCCCCTTGGTATTGACGCACGCCGGCACGAATTTCATCCAACAGGGTTTCAAGTAGGTGGGTAAACTCACTGATCTGGGTAAAGCCAAAGGTAGCACCGCCTCCTTTAATGGAGTGAGCGGCTCGAAAAATAGTATTGATCTCTTCGCTATCAGGCGAGCGCTCCCCTAACTTCAACAGCTCCTGTTCGATGACATCCAGGTTTTCATTGCACTCATCAACAAAAACTTGCCTCAACTGCTCCATGTCTAGGCTCATCGCTATCCCCTAGATTACCTTGTTGATGGTGGCCAATAATGTATCGGGGTTGAATGGTTTTACCAGCCAACCTGTAGCCCCGCAGCGTTTGCCTTCACTTTTTTTCTCGCCACTGCTCTCAGTGGTTAAGATCAGAATCGGCGTAAATCGGTAGGGGCCAAGTTGTCTCAGCGCTTTCACCAGCCCAATGCCGTCGAGACGTGGCATATTGATGTCAGAAACGACAAGGTCAAAGGTTTGAGACTTGGCGATTCCGAGCGCCTCTTCTCCATCGTTTGCGGTGATGACTTGATGGCCTGCATCAGAGAGGGCTTGACTCACCATTTGGCGAATGGACGACGAGTCGTCAGCAGTCAAAATTCTTGCCATGGGGCGCTCCTAAGGTTGATTACTTAACTGGGAAAGGGCTATTCCGCAATACCGACACGATTGCGCTAGACAGTCAGAGATAGGTTCTATCTGCAGCGACCGCTGCTCTTGATGACATTGGTTAGCAAAGCTCAGCAACAATTGCAGACCCGCAGCGTCAATGCGCTCGATCTTGTCGCTTTGCAGATAAATAGAGGAGGGGGCTCTTGCGAGAATTTCGCTCAAAGCCTGTTTTACTTGGCTTACTTGAGCCACAGTCAAAGTCGCACCAAAAGAGTACTCGGCGCAAGACGCATCCATGTCTTCCATCGTTAACAATCCCTGTTAATCCACACCAGATTTCATCAGCCACAACATTCTTGTTTTAGAACATTTTTCCCTTGGTGTGGTTGAAGCGTAGAAGACTAAATTGTCACCATCAAGTAGAGAATAATTCTCATCTTCTAAAAGAAAGACACAAAAAAACCCAGCGATTGCTGGGCTTTTACAAAACTAAACTAACTGAATTAGTTCATGTTTTCTGCGTTGTGATAGACCTGCTGAACGTCATCGCAGTCTTCCAACATCGCCATAAATTTCTCAAATACCGCTACGTCATCACCTTCAATGTTAACGTAGGTTTGAGGAATAAAAGTGATCTCTTCAGCGCTAAACTTAATGCCTTCATAGGCTTCAGTCAGGGCAGTTTTTACCTTGAAGAATTCAGTGTGAGGTGCAAAAACAGTAATTACGCCGTCTTCAAGCTCAACATCGGTAACATCGATGTCAGCCATCATTAGCACTTCCAACACCGCGTCATCATCTTCGCCTTCAAAAGCGAATACCGCTTGATGGTCGAACATGTGAGCAACAGCGCCTGGTGCACCCAGCTTAGAGTCTGTCTTTACAAAGCTCTGACGAACTTCGGTGAAGGTGCGATTACCGTTATCGGTCAAGCAATCAACGATAACCATGCAGCCACCGGGGCCAAAGCCTTCATAGCGCGCAGGGGAGTAATCCTCACCGGCTCCGCCAGTCGCCTTATCAATGGCTTTTTCGATTACGTGTGCTGGAACCTGATCTTTCTTTGCTTTATCGATCAGTCGACGTAAAGACAAGTTTGAGTCTGGATCCGGGCTGCCGTTCTTAGCACAAACGTAGATCTCTTTACCGTACTTAGAGTACACCTTGGTCTTTGCCGCAGCCGTTTTGGCCATAGATAATTTGCGGACTTCGAAACTTCTTCCCATGAGGATCAGCTCTGTTTATCAGTCAATAGAAATGGATAACCGCTGATTCTAACAGCTTACAGAGCGGACTCAAATGTCGATTCCGGTTTTTGCGCATCCAAACAGCAATCAATTGATTTAATGCTTAAAAAGCAGGCGTGATGGTTTAGAACCGGCTCTTTCGTTAGCCCGCTGAGTGGCAACTTAGCAAAAGGAGTTCAACTGATGTTGGTGGAGGCTAAAGTTCAGCCATTCGCCCTTGACGTGTAAATTATAGCATACAGCCCAATTCGCGGACGTCACAAAAACCACGCTCACCGCTGAATTTTATGGAATTTTAGAAAGACAGGGTGGAATCATATTGTGACAAGCGTATAGTCAACGATACAAAATGAAAAAACACCTAATTTGTTCTAGGAGTATCACCAAATGACTGACTTTGCCCCTATGCCAGACACCAATGGATTTTTCGGCCAATATGGGGGCCAGTTGGTCCCACCAGAGCTCAAACAGGTGATGCATGAAATTGACTTGGCGTATGAAGAGATCCGTAATACTGAGAAGTTTCAAAATGAGCTGATGAAACTGTTTCAAGATTATGTCGGCCGTCCAAGCCCAATCTACCACGCACAGCGTTTAAGTGAGCAGTTAGGCGGAGCTCAGATCTACCTAAAACGAGAGGACTTAAACCATACCGGTGCCCACAAGATTAATCACTGCCTAGGTGAAGCGCTGCTTGCTAAATTCATGGGCAAGAAAAAAGTGATTGCCGAAACCGGGGCAGGACAACATGGCGTTGCGTTGGCAACCGCGTGTGCCTTAGTTGGGATTCCTTGTGAAATACACATGGGACAAGTGGACATTGAAAAAGAGCATCCAAATGTCACCAAGATGAAGATTTTGGGCTGCAAGCTTGTTCCGGTCACGCGGGGAACGGCAACCCTAAAAGATGCGGTAGACAGTGCATTTGAGGAGTACCTAAAAGATCCACAAAACACCATCTATGCCATTGGCTCTGTGGTTGGGCCCCATCCTTTTCCTAAAATGGTTCGAGACTTTCAAAGCATTATTGGCCGAGAAGCAAGACAGCAGTTCCAAGATAAGTATCAGTGCCTTCCTCACTATATTACCGCGTGTGTTGGCGGCGGCTCTAACGCCATGGGCCTGTTCACTGCATTCTTAAATGATGACGGGGTTAACATCGTTGGTGTGGAGCCAGCAGGGAAGGGCCTTGATACGGATATGCACTCAGCCACTCTGACCTTAGGTACCCCAGGTGAACTTCATGGCTTTAAGTGCTACGTGCTGCAAGATAGTGAAGGGCAGCCTCTTCCGGTTCACTCCATCGCTTCCGGTTTAGATTATCCGGGAGTTGGACCTCAGCACTGCTATCTGAAAGATATTGAAAGAGTGAATTATGAGTCGGTGACAGATGAGGAATGTTTGGAGGCCTTTATGACCTTATCCCGCGTTGAAGGGATCATTCCAGCACTGGAAAGCGCCCACGCTGTCGCTTGGGCGATGAAGAAAGCCAAGACATTGCCGCCTGAGCAACACATATTGGTGAACCTATCGGGCCGAGGCGACAAAGACGCCGATTACGTGGCTGAAAAACTGAATCTTTGATAACTGATTAAGCACTGTACCTACCTCCTATTCAATGACGATAGGGGGTAGGGAAGTGGCGTATCTTATCGAGCGTAATCTAGTAATTTTTGCTCCAGTTCCCCTGTCGCCATACAAACAACCCCATCACCATTGCTCTCTTCATACGCCGATTTTGTTGAAAAATCGAATACAAAGCTGTCTCTTTGAACTAGCTGATTTCCATTATTGCGGTATTCAATATCCGCCTTAAGTAGGTATTTGGTGTTTACACTGACCACGGTGTTTTCGCCTTCGGGTGCGAGATAGATATTGGTTCGGCCTTCAAGGTAGGTCTTTCTGTTGGCGTTAAACAGCACGCCAAAGTCATTGGTAAACGGAAATTGAGTCGATTGGGCAGGATCATAAACAAAGGATTGAGTGCCATAGGCGTTCTTAAACTGTCGTGTGGACAGGCCACAACTGACAAATTCCATTGGCCTTGAAGTCGAAAAAGAGACGTTAATAATCCGAGAGTTTTTCTCAATGTTATTGATAACAAAAAAGTCGGCAGCCAAATTGCGAACAAGGCGATCCCAGACCTGGTCAAAGTCTTGATTAAGAATGATCTGATTGTTTACGTGTTTAGAGTCTGGTTTGGCATATTGCAAACTCGATGACGCACAGCCAGACAATGTCAGCACAGAGACGGCCGCAAGGTAATGCAGTTTCATATTGGATAGCTCAAAACGGGTTTTAGATACAATGCATGTAAGCAATTCGAAGATGGGGCTCACCAATGAGTGAAGCGAGTGAATTCTTGCAAATTCATCAACGGAGAAACACCGAAAATCGCTGGGGCTCGGATTAAGTCTGCTCATAAAATAGTGCTAAGCTCTAAATCAATTATCAATAACACAAGGAGCAGATGAGTCATGGAAGTAGAGTTATCGAAGCGCGCTCTTACCAAGAGACATATCATTTACCATAATATACATTGTACGCATATAGGAATTTTGAGAATCGTATAGAACAGCCGTGGTTAGCAAGATGCCGATAAATAGCGTTATCGGCATTATTGCTTAGTCGTGGAACGACTAGGTTTCAGTTTGGCTTAGCTGATCAATGGGTTTATTTGATGCTGACTGATGTCGTTCAACTCGACTGGTGTACAGATATCTTGATGTGGTGTCGATGCTATCGTGGCGCGCGTCTGCCTGTACGTGGGACAACGGCCTACCATGGAGATTGATATCATGGCTAATGCCACTGTGGCGCAAACTGTGGCTGGACAGCATCCGCATCTCGTTAGCGTCCATCAGCAATCCATCAGCCGCCGCATTGTCTGCCGCCATTTGGATGACGTTATCCACCAACTCTCGCACTTGGCGGATGCCAAGGTTGGCTGCTTTAATGCCCGCATCACGTCCGTGACCCGAGGCTTTGTGCCGAACAAACAGCGGCGTTTGTTCATCTGGACTTGGCAAATCGCTTAATCCTAAAAATCGACGATATTGAATTAGCGCTGCCAACAATTCATTGGATACGGCGACGGTTCCGGACTTACCAGATTTACTCACGGGAACGAAAAATCCCCATACGCCGGTCTTTTTATCACGGCGAAACTGTCCCATGATCGGCGAAAACCCGGGTCTGGCAGACACCTCTGAGATCCGCAGATAACAGCTGTACATCAGAATAATCAGAAATCGGCTGCGCTCATGAACTTTAGGCTCTGTTTGCGCCATCTGGTTCACGGTACTGATTACGTAAGACCATTGAAGCTCACTGAAGCTTTTCAATTGCTCGTTATCTTCCCGCGATGTCTCGTGTTGATCTCGCCGTTTATAGCGTCCGGCGCGAAGTAAAATGGCCGCGGGATTTCTCTCAACGTAATCCAGATCGATGAGATACGAGAAAAAAGCCGATAACAGAGCCAGCTTGGTGCGAATGGCAGAGTGAGATAACTGATAACCAAGCGCTTCGCCCAAGGCTTTTTTACCTAAAAAGGGCCGCCAGTTTGAGTTAACTGCCCTACTTCCTTTATCTGTCTTAAATTGCGGCACATTGCAGTACCCGATCAACTCAATCGGGGGCTGTTGGCAAAAATCGAGGTATCGGGATAAGCGTCGGCGGTCCACATCGAGTATGGATGCCTGTTCAACGCGCCACAGCCAATTTAAAAAAATGGTTAACTCACTACGGTGACTTTTGAAGTTATTTTCTACGCTTTTTTGTTCCGTCAACCAATCAAAGCTGTACTCATAGGTCAATCCTGCATCTTCAACCTGACCTAGGATGATAGACGCCAAATCGGCGTTAACCTGTTCATTAGGCGTATCAAAAAATCTTAAGGTATCGAAAAGTGGCCTAAATGGATTCGGTGCCATGTCGTCCCCAAAAAATCAAAACTGTATATTTATACAGTATAGAGTAAAACTGCCACCAATCCATCCTGTTTGCGCTCTAATGTGGTATATTTCTCCTCTTTTTACTCAGTCGGAGAACGGCCAGTTGGTCAATCGCCAAACCTATAGACTTCACGAGTCACTACTGCAGCTTCAGATCCCAAGCACAACCTCATTCGCTGAGCCCAAAACGCAGTCTCCACTGCTGTTTGGCCAGCCTCGAGTCATCGAAGCTTGGCAAGGCCTGCTGTCCAATGGACACAATCACCTGTTCTTGGCCGGTATGCCAGGTCTATCGCCAATGGCCGTAGTACGCGCCCTACTCTCTGAGTTCCCCCAAGCACACTTCGGTGTTGATCGCGACACCTCGGTCTATTTTATGGATCGGATCATTAGTCGCATCGCGTTGATTGGTGATGAAAATCAGCCTGGTCTGCTGTTTCAAAAATCTCTACTGATCATCCCAGTTGAATATATCCTGGAACGTCCCGCCGCGTATTGGCCGCTAAAACAGGTGCTGGAGTGCGGCGGCGCACAGTTGGGTGACAACTGGCACGAACTGAAAAGTCAGGTGGTGATTCTGGGCAGCGCCGGCGATTACGACAACCTAAACGGCTTTGATGCCGGATTTAGTGACCGCTTTTCACTGTACGCCGAGTGCCAACCTGAGTGGGACATCGAAGACAACACTCAGATTGACTCTTGGTTAACCGCGGTAAACCAAGTGTGCCAACTCACTTGTGGACGCTCGCTTTCCATCGACGCAGCAAAAATGATGGCCCAGTACGCCAGCCGCTTAGTCGAACATCAGCATAAGTTGTCTTTATGCTGGGAGGAGTTGGCCAAGCTGTTTCGTTTGGCATCTCCAAGCGATGCCCCGTTGACCCGACAGGAGATTTTGGAACTTCAGTTGCGTCAACAGAATATGCACAACGCCTTAGAAAAAAGCTCCCACGAGGCCATTTTAGAGCAAACGGTGTTGGTACAAACCGAAGGGGAAGCGGTCGGCCAAATTAATGGCCTAACGGTGGTGGATTATTGTGGTCACAGCTATGGCGAACCAGCACGTATCACCACTACCGTGCATTACGGTGATGGCGAAGTTGCCGACGTTGAACGTAAATCTGAGCTTGGGGGTAACATCCATGCTAAAGGTATGATGATTCTGTCGGCGTGTCTGTACCGTCTGTTTGGCCGAGATGCGCCACTGCACCTCAACGCTAATATTGTGTTTGAGCAATCCTATCAAACCATCGACGGCGACAGCGCTTCTCTCGCGGAGTATTGCGGCTTGATCTCTGCCATTGCCGACGCCCCAATCTCTCAAGAGCTGGCGATGACCGGCGCAGTGGACCAATTTGGTAACGTGCAGGCAATTGGTGGTATCAATCAAAAAATTGAAGGCTTCTTCCGAGTTTGTGCCAGTCGCGGGCTAACCGGAAAACAAGGAGTCATCCTACCAAAAGCTAACGTGCGTCAGCTTAACCTAACGCAAGAGGTCGTTGACGCGGTAGCGAATGGACGCTTCCACCTGTATCAAGTAACAAAAGTAGAACACGCACTGGAGCTGGCAACCTCCATCCCAATGGCCGACGCCGACGAGGATAATCAGTACCCTAAAGACAGTTTGTACGGTTTGGTTCAGCGCCGTCTATTGCAGCTGATTGGGGATGACGACATGTCATTAACATTGTGGCAACGAGTTAAACACAGGTTTGGCCTTAGCTGATCGGAGTTGTTTAGCTTACATGTGTTCGCTAATCTGGCATCAGATTTTTTAAGGATGTCAGATTATGCCAGCTACCGCGACACAACTAGTGGCCACCGAAGAACAATGTGACCAGTTTTCTAAAGAGCAACTGATCGCCAGTGGCCACGGTGCCCTATTTACTCAAGAATCCCCTCGCCTACCTAAAGACAACATGTTGATGCTGGACCGTATTGCCCGCATCAGCGATCAAGGCGGTCGATTTGATAAAGGGGAAATCATTGCCGAGCTGGACATCGATCCGAGCCTTTGGTTTTTCGATTGTCACTTCGAGACCGACCCTGTTATGCCTGGGTGTTTGGGTTTGGATGCCATGTGGCAGTTGGTGGGTTTCTTCCTTGCATGGCAAGGCGCCAAAGGAAAAGGTCGCGCACTGGGCGTTGGTGAAGTGAAGTTTACCGGTCAAGTGTTGCCTACGGCGAAAAAAGTCACTTACCACATTCACCTAAAACGTGTTATCAACCGTAAGTTGGTGATGGGCATGGCCGATGCGGATCTCTTTGTTGATGGCCGCTTGATCTACCAAGCGACCGATCTAAAAGTGGGCGTCTTCCAAGACACCAGCCACTTTTAAAGTAGCTTTTTAATGTCATCGACAATCTGTTCAGGCTTGGTTGTAGGCGCATAGCGCTTTACAACCTGGCCTTGTTTGTCGACCAGGAACTTAGTGAAGTTCCACTTAATGTTCCTTCCCAAAATACCTGGCTTTTGCTGCTTAAGCCACGCGTACAACGGGTGCTCTTCCCGACCATTCACATCAATTTTCGCAAACAGAGGAAAGCTGATGTTGAAGTTCAAATCGCAAAAGCCTTTGATCTCCTCATCACTGCCCGATTCCTGCTTGCCAAACTGATTGCACGGAAATGCCAATACGGTAAAACCCTGTTCACCGAACTGCTGCTGCAGTTTCTCCAAACCTTGATATTGCGGGGTGAAACCACACGCACTGGCGGTGTTGACCACCAACAGCACTTTGCCGCTAAATTCCTCAAACGACGTCTCTTGTTGGTTATTTGCTACGGCCGAGAATTGATAGATGTTTTGCGAAGACATGGCATCTCCTTGCCTATGGGACTGAGTATAAACTCGAGTATACCTATTAGCCGGATAATCTCACCATAAAAGTGTTGAAAGTTAACGTATTAGTATTGCCAGTCGGCTTATAGAAAAGAGAAACCTAATCTGGTACTAGGCCCATGCACAGTCGATGCGGCCTAACAATGGAGAGATGATGATTGGTGCCTATAAGGCGCAAATGTATTTTAAAACTAGTGAGCCCCCTAGCGGAGGCTCATCCTGATTACTTGTTAAAAAGTCCGGTTACTCTGCCATCGATGGCGTCACGCCATCCTCCTAGCCAGCGCATTTTGGCGTCGACAGACTGATAGGGACAATGTTCCTTTGAACGACCCGATAAACCTGCTTGAAATCCTCGCGATTGTGCCCTTTCTAAACGATCTCGCTTTTGTCTTTTCATGTAACGCTCATCCTTCTTTTTTCGTGTGTACAGGTTGAGGAAGCAACGGCTTCACCCTCACTATTGGCGATTTTTCGATCGCATTCAAGGGGCAATTAAGACATTCCGATGGAAAATTTATTAAATTATTGAGAAAGCAGAAACTATTTTGGATAAAAAAAGGGAGCCTAAGCTCCCTTCATGTTTAAAACTGTCACTTACTTACGACGGCGGCGTAACCAAGCGACTGGTAACAGAGCCATCAGCCACAATGGCAAAGACGCGCCGCTACGTTCATTCGGCTCCTGAGTGCTGGTGTCGTTATCAAGTGGAATCTGACAACTCTGGCCATCGCTGCTTGGGCGAAGCACAACGGGTCGCGGCAGCTGATCCGTAATTGGCTTGCCGGTGGCGTCCGTTTCAATAACCACTTTAGTGACTGTTTCACCGGTATTTGGATCCGTCACCTCTTCGGTCACCACTTTACCGCTACTGTCGACCAACACACGAGGAAGCTCAACCAACGCCGTTCCCACGATTTCGCCATTGTCATTGATGCTGTTGGCTTCTACCACCACGAAATCCGCTTCGTAAGTGATAGGCTGGGCAAAGGTATCGTTGTCGGTGATCTTAAACTTAGACCACTTCTGGCCATTACTATCAAACCCGCCATTGTCGTCTTGCTGATAGCCACGAGACTCACAGGTCAACAACTCGTTTAGGTTAGTAAAGGCGCCCGTGTCCCCGGCTTTGTCAGCACTGTAGTCATACACAAAGGCGTTACGACGACGGGGTAATTGCTTCTGGACATCAACTTCAATATTACCGACCACTAAACCAGCATCGTTAATGTCTTTTGCGATACTGGCAAGATCGGTTTCGTTGCCAGCATTGAAGTCACGAGGCTCGGTGAAGTACTTCTCACCACTGTTTACGTCGTAGGTCCAGAACTTAGTACGCTGATAGCCACCAATGTAGCGAGCAACACTGCCCACGGCGATGCCGTTATCATTGATAGCGGTCGCGGTAGAGCCACGAAGACCATCAAAATCTAAATCGGTAGGGCTGATGATGGTGCCATCAGGCATCCAAACTTGAGCCCATGTATAGGACATCAAGTTGTTGTCGTTATTACGCTGGTTCGACTCACCAATTACGACGCCTTGGCTGTTGATGCCCAAGCCCAACGCCGAATAGATATTGCTGTCATCATCGTCAGGGGTAAAAGGAAGTGCTAGCGTCTTATCCAAGGTGGCGGTGCTGGATGTGGTATCCACCGTCCATACCGCAGGACGAAGCTGATAATTGATGGAGCTGCCGTTTTGAAGGTTTTGAATACAGACTTCAATGGGGTCTGGAGTTTCCGCATCGTTGAAGCTATTCCAGCAGCTATCGATGTTGTCTTTACTGTTTTTAGACAGTTCCGTGCTGACATAGCCAACCACTCGTTCGCTACCATTGTCTGAACTGGTAGCAATTGCCGATGCCACGGAGAATCCACCCACTTCAACCTGAGTTGCCCCTTCAACCTCTGAGGTGTAGAACGCGGTATCATCAGAAGGCGCTAATAAAAACTCGTCGTTACTTCCGGCTTTAACAAAACCGCGAGCTTCAAAATCGCGGTAGTAGAAGTTTGGATCGTCATCATCTTCCGATGGGGTTGGATCGGCAACCTTAGTTTGCGTACCCGAAACGCGGCCAACTCGGATGTCTTTGTCTGCATGAAGGCCAAAGTAAAACACATCTTTGGTAGCAGAGGCATCTTCATCATTAGGCGCAACTTGGCCGGCGATCGCATTATGAATAGCCTTCCACGCATCAGATTCTTCTAGCTCAAAACCAAAGTTGTTGCCTTGGAACGGACGGGTCACATTTGGAGTCAGTGCCGTGACTTCAGGAAAAATGGCATCGTCTACTTCACCAATCAGGCCACTGTTGTCGTCGTCATCACTGGTGTTGGTATTGTTTCGACCTTGGGCGATGCCAATGACCGCTTCTTGATTGTTGATGTCGCCACCGTAGCCATTTCGAGTCAATGGCAGTTGGCTGTTGGCAACGGAATACATGTCGTCGATGTTAACGATCTCATAAGCTGTCCATTGCTTTTCCGCCGCTTGACCATGAAACGCCGCTAACAGCGCCAGAGCCATGGTGGATTTTTTGTAATTAAACATCTTGTGGCTCATTCGTTCCCC
Source organism: Ferrimonas aestuarii (assembly GCF_005116665.1). GTDB lineage: Bacteria > Pseudomonadota > Gammaproteobacteria > Enterobacterales > Shewanellaceae > Ferrimonas > Ferrimonas aestuarii. Next base: position 275,560 of record NZ_SWCJ01000002.1, read on the forward strand.
TTAGCCTGAATTTTGCATTGTTTCTAACTCTTCCCAGCGATCAAAACACTGTTCCAAATCGGCTTCGCATTGCGCAAGTTGTGCCAGTATTGCGTTGCTCTTATTTGGATCCTGATCAAAAAAACTGGGTTCCGCTATCTGCTCTTGGAAAGCGGCGATTTGTGTCTCTAAAGACTCCATCTTAGCAGGAAGTTCATCGAGTTCACGTTGTAATTTGTAGGACAGCTTTTTTGGTTTAGCTGCCGACTTTTTCGATTCATTGTCACTCTTTGGCTTGGGAGCTTGTTCAACCTCATTCTCTGTTTTGAGCTGAGATTCTGAGAAGAACTTGGCCCCCAGATGCTGAGCATCGGTATAGCCGCCGACATACTCATGCCACAGACCCTTACCGCCGAACCACCAAGTACTGGTCACGGTGTTGTCGATAAACTCACGGTCGTGAGAAACCAGCAACAAGGTGCCTTGGTATTCGGCCAATTTGGCCTCAAGCAGTTCGAGGGTTTCGACATCCAGATCGTTGGTAGGTTCATCCATAACCAACAAATTTGCCGGTTTTAGGAAGAGTTTGGCCAAAAGCAGTCGATTTCGTTCACCTCCGGAAAGTGAACTTACTGGGCTTCGAGCCCGTGCTGGGGCAAACAGGAAGTCTTGCAGGTAACCAAGAACGTGTCGATCACGGCCGTTGACCATGACCGTCTGCTTACCATCGGCCACGTTATCCTGAACCGATTTCGTCAGGTCTAGATCGCTGCGGTGCTGATCAAAATACGCCACCTCAAGCTTAGTGCCCCGCTTTACTTCACCCTGTTGAGGCTCAATATCCCCAAGCAGAAGCTTAATCAGAGTCGACTTACCACAGCCGTTGGGCCCAATGAGAGCGATGCGATCGCCGCGAGCAACCAAGCGCTCCATATCAGAGACAATCGGCTTATCTTTCCAAGAAAAGGCCAGGTTCTTAATGTCGAAGACCAACTTGCCGGAACGTTCACCCTGCTCCATCGACATATTGGCATTACCCTGACGAGACAGGCGCTCTTTACGTTGTTGACGCATCGCTTTTAATGCGCGAACCCGCCCTTCATTACGGGTTCGACGAGCCTTGATCCCCTGACGAATCCAGGTCTCTTCTATGGCCAGTTTGCGGTCAAACTCTGCCGCCTGCTCCTCTTCAACCCGAAGCATCTCCTCTTTGGCCACCAGATAGTTGGCGTAGTCTCCAGGGAAACTCGCTAGCTGTCCCCGATCAAGATCCACGATGCGGGTGGCGGTGCGGCGAATAAAACCACGGTCATGACTGACAAACACAATGCTGCCGGCGAAGCCTTTTAGCATCTCCTCAAGCCATTCAATGGCATCGATGTCGAGATGGTTAGTAGGCTCATCAAGCAGCAATACGTCAGGGAGACGAACTAAGGCTCTGGCCAAAGCCGCTCGGCGCTGCCAACCTCCAGAGAGAGAAGCCATTGGCGTGTCGCCATTGAGCTGCAACCGGCTCAAGGTGTGGGTGATGGTCTGCTCTGCGCTCCACGCTCCCTGCTGTTCCATCTGTTCCTGCACTCGGTGCAGTTGGTTAAGCAGTGACTCGGAGGGGGTTTCCGCCACTTGAATACTCAAGCTTTGATAACGCTCAAGCAGCTCTCCCACTTCCGCAAGGCCCTTGGCCACGTAGTGATAGACGCTGCCCTCTTGCGCCCGAGGCGGATCTTGGGGCAGATAGGCGATCTTGATGCCAGAATCGATGGTCATGGTGCCATCGTCCATATCCTGCATCGACGCTAACACTTTCAATAAACTGGATTTACCGGCGCCGTTGCGCCCAACCAAACACACACGTTCGTTTTTTTCTAAGATAAAGTCGGCCTTATCCAGTAACGGTGTGTGCCCAAAGGCCAACTGGCCCTGATTAATTCGAATTAAGCTCATAACTTACGCATTTATAAATTGTTGTAGCGATTCGGCATCAAATGGCCAACCTAACTCTTCACCATCGGCACGTTGAATCACTGGAATCCGGACGCCATAGGCATCAATTAACCGCTGTGATTCAACGATGTCCATCAAGGTAACTTGGATACCAAGTTGTTGTGTGAGCTCAAAGGCTTGCTCACACAGATGACAACCTGAGGTGTGATACAGAGTTAAATTAGGCATGCTCAACCAACCAGGCATTGTGGATCTGCTTGTTTCTTGCAAAGTCCATAGACATGGTTTTGTCGCTGATGTTTTTCGCTTTCAATCCCAGTTGTGTGAGCCCGTCAATGTCCATCTTGAAGTTACGTTTATTGTTAGAAAACAAGATTGTACCACCCGGACGAAGAATTCGCTTGAGGTCTTCCATCAAGGATAAATGATCGCGCTGAATATCGAACGTGGTGTGCATTCGTTTCGAGTTTGAGAACGTCGGCGGATCGATAAAGATAAAGTCGTACTGACGATTACAACGCTCTAACCACTGCAAGCAATCCGCTTGAATAAACTGGTGCTGACGACCCTTAATGCCGTTTAGCTCAAAGTTATGTTCGGCCCAATTTAGATAGGTGTTGGACATATCAACGGTGGTGGTTGAACGAGCCCCGCCAACGGCGGCGTGCACAGAAGCGGAACCGGTGTAGGCAAACAGATTTAGAAAATCTTTACCTTGAGTGGACGCTTGAATCTGTTTTCGAGCCAAGCGGTGATCCAGGAATAAGCCGGTATCTAAGTACTCAGTGAGGTTAACCAGGAAACGCGCACCATATTCATTCACTTCCAGCTCAATCGCGCGCTTGCGCTGTTTTTGGTACTGGGCTTTGCCCTTCTGACGCTGGCGCGTCTTTAGCACAATTTTGTCGGAGTGAACGTCTAGAACTTGAGGAATCTGCCACATGATGTCCACCAAACGCTGTTTGGCCTTGGCTTCATCGATGGTTTTCGGTGGCGCATACTCGTGAACCACGACCCAATCTTGATAGCAATCCACCGCGACGTTGTATTCCGGCAGATCGGCATCATAAAGGCGATAGCAGTCGATATCTTGGCTTTTCAGCCATTTTTTACGAACCTTGAGATTCTTCTTGAGGCGATTTCCAAAATCTTCGCCGCCACGAGGGCCTTGCTGCTGCTCTTGAGCTTCAAGATCCGCCTCACTGCGAGCGCGAATGGCGTAATTGGCCAGTTTCACTTCCAAGTTGGAGTTAAACAGCTTGTACTCTTTACTTGGGCGCATCTTAAGCGCGCTGAACAGCATCGCTTCGCTGCACAGTAAGCTCAGTTGCCAATCGCCGAAGTGGCGACGGAAATGCTGCCCCAGATCCGAATACAAACCAATAAGGCCCGATAAGTTACCAATACGCTCACCATAAGGCGGGTTGGTTACAATAAATCCTGGTTGTTCGGTTTTGGGAGTCACATCAAGGGCGTTAGAATGAGACAGGGTGACCAGATCGCCAATGCCGGCGCGCTGGGCATTTTGTTTTGCGATGCCCACTACTTTTTGATCCAGATCCGAACCGAAGAATTGGGTTTGGCACGCCTTTACGCCGCGGCTGCCACGCAGGGAAGCCTCGTTTTTGGCTTCGTCCCACATCGCTTCGTTGTGACCCTTCCAGCCATAAAAGCCCCAATGCTCTCGTAGCAGCCCTGGCGCTCGGTCGGCAGCCATCATGGCCGCTTCCACAATCAACGTGCCTGAGCCGCAGAATGGGTCCATCAGTGGCTTGTCCATCTGCTTGACCCAGCCGCTACGAATCAGCATGGCGGCAGCTAAGTTTTCACGGACCGGCGCTTGGCCATGGTCGGTTCGATAGCCCCGCTGGTGCAAAGGCGCACCGGAGAAATTCAAGCCCAAAGACAGCTTGCCACCTTTTAATACCGCATCAATCTTAATGTCCGGATCGACCTTGGTAATGCCTGGGCGCTGACCGGTATCTTCCATGAAACAATCCACCACGGCGTCTTTCAGCTTTAGCGCACCAAACTGACTGTTGCGGATGGCGCGGTTGGTGCCATGAAAGTCGACCATGAAACCACGTATGCTGGAGAAGATACTTGGCCAATGGATCTCTTTGACGTTGTCGTACATCTGCTCAGCGGATTCCGCTTCCACCTCGTCAATCACCATCACCACGCGGCTGGCCAATCGAGACCACAGACAAATACGGTAAGCGGTGGCGAGATCCGCGTGGAAATGGACCACGGCGAGCCCCTCGTGTACCTGTTCGGCACCGAGTTGGTTGAGTTCATCCACGAGAAGGTATTCAAGGCCCTTAGGGACGGCGGCGTAAAAGCGCTTCATGGCATTCCGATCAATAGACTAAAACGCCTATTATACCGCGCTTTGGTTACCTAAGCCTTGGCAATTGTGAGACGAGTGGTGGAATTAACAGCAGTTAAGCGGCAGAAATGCGATGTGACGCAGCCGCTGGCAATGGAGACAGGCGATCGTTCATCACCTTAATGGTCTGAAAGCACTCAAGTTGTTTATATTCCGATAGCGCCAAATTTTGCGACAGCAGCATCACCACCGAAGCATCCTGATCGGCTTCCACCACCAACACGAGGCCCGATTCGCCTTGATTGTTAACCAACTGGCACAATTTGCCTTTACGGCTAAAGACGATGGATTGGCTCACTTGAAAATGCCAACTCTTTGGCATGGTAGGCAAGGTAAAAAACGCTTTGGCCGTGGCGTTCAATGCAACCTGAACCATTTGTGGCTCGGTCAGATTGAGATTGGCGGATAATTCACGAATCACGTCATTGTAAAAATCAGCGTGGCAGGTGCCAAACTGCATGGTTTGCAATGCGTCAGGAATTAAGCAGTCTTCACCGTAGGGGGTTAGAAACATCATCTCTCCCAAGTCTATTGCTAGACGGGAGTGTTGCGGTTCAAAAAACCAACGCCAATTTGAGCAAGGCATAAGCAACATGATTGATACTCTAACAAGGAGGATGAAAATTATACTAATCTATTTAAATAAAAAAGTGCAAGTTTTTATCTTACTATTTTTTAAACATCATTTAAATTCGGATCGATCATATTTTGATCAGAGAAACGATCGCCGATCGCTTTTTTATAATTTATGATCAAAAAACAGGCTGTTTTTGGCAGCCTGTTTTTATCCGTTAAATAAAACGATCTTATTTTCGTTTTAGATAATCTTCAGTAATGTCTTTGATCAATTGTGGGCCGTTATAGATAAACCCGGTATAGATCTGAACCAGTTTTGCACCAGCATCGATCTTATCCATGCCATCTTTGCCGCTATCAATACCGCCCACACCGATGATTGGCAATTTACCATCAAGGTATTCTGCGGTGAGCTTAATCACTTCGGTCGCGCGCTGTGTCAGGGGTGCGCCGCTAAGACCGCCAGCTTCAACGTGCTCAGGCAGATGCTTAACCGCGTCTCGCTCCAGCGTTGTGTTGGTTGCAATTACGCCATCAAATTGATGAGTAATAAGAGCATCACAGATCTGTTTTAATTCCTCATTGGAAAGATCCGGTGCGATCTTTAATGCAATGGGAACATAACGGCCCTGCTCTTTTGCCAGTTGCCCTTGACGCTCTTTCAAACTGCTTAAGAGATCATCAAGCATTTCTCCATATTGCAGGCTTCGCAATCCTGGGGTATTTGGAGAAGAGATATTCACAGCAATATAATCGGCAACCTCATAAACTTTATCCATACAGAAAAGGTAGTCGTTCTTACCCTCTTCTAATGGCGTGGTTTTGTTTTTACCAATATTGACCCCAATAATGGCATTGCCACGATTACTGGCCTTAATATTACGAACCATGGCATCCACGCCGCCATTATTAAATCCCATACGATTAATAATGGCACGCGCAGGTTTCAGGCGAAATGCTCTCGGCTTGTCGTTACCAGGCTGCGCCTTTGGCGTTACGGTGCCTACTTCAATATGGCCAAAGCCCATGGCGACGAAGGCATCGATGCTTTCGGCATCTTTATCCATACCGGCGGCAAGGCCGACCGGATTCGGAAAGGTTAACCCCATGCATTCGATGGGTGCCGCTGGCACATTCTGGCTATACAGGCAGGAAAACGGCGTATTGGCCGTATAGCGGAATGAGGTCATGGCAAAGTTGTGGGCGAACTCAGGACTGGTTTGGAATAGGAATTTTTGGGCGATTTTGTAGAACAAGGGTAAGCTCCTATCTTAAAAAAGCCCCGTCTGAAACGGGGCTTTATTTGTAATTATTATCCTTAGCTGTCGCAGCGCATTATCAGCAGGTTCAACTCTCGAAGCGCCACTGAGAACTTAGCGAACTCGTGGTTCTTGGAGCTGTGGAACTCCGCCATCATGTGCAGCCAACGGTCTAGGGTTTGTTGGTTCTCTTCTACCCAGGTATTGATGATGCTGTCCGCATCGCAACTACCTACGCAGTTTTTCAGCACAACGGATGTCAGTAAGCGTTGCTGCCAATCCAGATCTTCACGGAAGGCAGCTCGCGCCAATGCTTGCCAGTGGTTTAACACCGGCTGCTGACCAATTTGGTCTAGGAACCAGTGCAGCTCTATGCCGGCACCCAGTTTAAAGTAGGTTTCGGCAACCAGTGACACTGGCTTCTCCTCGGCCTTGGCGATCTCAGCAATGTCCAATGCGGAGAACAAGGTGCTCAGATGGGACATTCTGCGAGCGATTGTCGGTGAAACCTGTTGTTCTTGCAAGCTTTCCGCCACTTTAGCCAAGGCGACAATTTCGTCCTCAACCAGAAGCTGATCGATGTTCGCGTCCAGCTCTTTGACCACATCTTTGTAGAATGCGGTGGTTTGCTCAATGGACAAGGAACGGTTGCGGTGGCGCAGGAACCAACGGGTTACCCGGCGTAGCGAACGGCGCAGTTGCGACAACAGGTCACTTTGCACCGCGGCGCTGGCGCTCAACTGAGTGATCTCTTTGCTTAACGCTTTTGAATCAAACACCTGACAGGCAACAGTGTAACAGATAGCCACCTCTTCAACTGCGGCACCGGTCTCATCTTGCATACGCTGGATGAAGTTAAGGCCCATGTCGTTGATGATGTCATTCGCCAGATCGGTGGCGATGATCTCGCCCCGCAGTGGGTGAGCAGACATCTGAGTGGCGTAACGCTTCTGCAGCTCCTGTGGGAAGTAGTTCGTCAGGCGTTTGGCCAAGAACTCATTCTCAGTGATCTCCGGTGACACCAGCTGCTCTTTAAGCACCATCTTGGCGTACGCAACCAACACCGACAGCTCAGGGCGAGTAAGCCCAACGCCAGCGGCCAAACGCTCATTGAGTTCATCTTCGTTAGGCAGAAACTCAAGGGCGCGGTCAAGCTTATCGATCTTCTCTAGGTGCTGAATGAAGCGGATCTGCTCTTTTAGCTGCGATGCCCCTTCAATCTGAGTCACGGAGATGCTCTGAGCCTGATCGCGACAATCCTGGAGCACAATCTCCGCCACTTCGTCGGTCATCTCTTCTAGCAGCAAGTTACGCTGCTTCACCGTCAGATCGCCCTCAGCCACCAATTGGTTGAGCAAAATCTTAATGTTCACTTCGTTATCAGAGCAATCAACGCCACCGACGTTGTCGACAAAGTCGGTGTTGATGCGTCCGCCCTGCTTGGCGTATTCGATTCGGCCAAGCTGCGTCAGGCCCAAGTTACCGCCCTCGCCAACCACTTTGGCGCGAAGTTCATGGCCATCGATGCGCAGTACGTCGTTAGCACGATCGCCGACATCAAGGTTGGTTTCGCTGCTGGCTTTCACATAGGTGCCGATGCCGCCGTTCCAAACCAGATCCACTTCCATCTTAAGCAGGTAGCGAATCAGCTCATTGGGAGCCATCTGGTTTTTGTTGCTGCCGATCATCTTTTTGATCTGCGGCGTCAACTTAATGGACTTAGCGCTGCGGTTAAATACGCCACCGCCTGCTGAGATCAATTTGGCATCATAATCTTCCCAACTTGAACGCGGCAAGGCGAACAGACGCTCACGCTCTTGGTAGCTGCGAGCAGAATCTGGATCCGGGTCGATAAAGATGTGCATGTGGTTAAAGGCAGCTTGCAAACGAATGTGTTTAGACAGCAGCATGCCGTTACCAAATACGTCCCCAGCCATGTCGCCAATGCCCAAACAGGTAAAGTCGGTGGTCTGGCAGTCGGTGCCTAGTTCATGGAAGTGACGTTTCACCGACTCCCACGCACCGCGAGCGGTAATGCCCATCTTCTTATGGTCGTAGCCGTATTGTCCGCCTGATGCGAAAGCATCGCCTAACCAGAACTGATAGTCCTCAGAGATGGCGTTGGCAATATCGGAGAACGTGGCGGTGCCTTTGTCCGCCGCAACCACAAGGTATGGGTCATCTTCATCGTGACGAACCACCTGCTGTGGCGGGGTCAATGTTCCGGCAACGATGTTGTCGGTGATGTCCAGCAGCGCGCTGATGAAAATTTGGTAACAGGCTTTGCCTTCCGCCAGCATCCCTTCACGATCTGCAGGAAGGTTCTTACACACGAAGCCGCCCTTGGCACCGGATGGCACAATTACGGTGTTCTTCACCTGCTGAGCTTTTACTAGGCCCAGCACTTCGGTACGAAAATCCTCGCGTCGGTCTGACCAGCGCAGCCCGCCGCGCGCAACTTTAGCACCGCGAAGGTGAACCCCTTCTACGCGAGGTGAGTAGACGAAAATCTCAAACTTCGGCAGCGGCAGCGGCATCTCTGGGATGTCTGCAGGGGAGAACTTAAAGGACACGTAGCTCTTGTCCTGTCCCTCATTGTCCAGCTGGTAGAAGTTGGTACGACAGGTGGCCTGCATCAACTCGATGTAGCGACGGATGATACGATCGTCATCCAGGTTACTCACCTCTTCCAATAGATCATTGGCTTGCTCGATGAGCTTAGTGAGGTCGCGCTTGGCTTTAGAACTTGGGTTGAACTTCTTATCGAACATCTTCACCAACAAGGTGGCGATGTGAGGATAGTTACCCAGGGTCTCTTCGACGTAGCTTTGAGAGAAGGTTCCGTCGATTTGGCGCATGTACTTGGCGTAGGAGCGCAGGATGCTGGCTTCACGGCCGGTCAGGCCAGCGCTTAAGATTAAGCGGTTAAAGCCATCGTCTTCCAACTCGCCCTGCCAAACTTTGGCAAAGGCATCTTGGAATCGACCTTGGGAGGCGTTGATGTCCAGTTCCGAGGCAGTGGCCAGCGTCATATGGAAATCCAGCACCCAGTAGGTTTGACCATCGGTGGTGGTGATGCGATATGGACGCTCACCAATCACGCGCAGACCAAAGTTTTCCAACATGGGCAACACGTCAGACAGATGAATTGGCTCATCTTTGTGGAACAGTTTCAGGCGAACCTGATTGGAGTCCAGCGCCACCTCTTGGGGCTGATAGAACAGCATGTCCAGCAGTTTGCTGTCTGACAGTTTTGCCAGCTTCTCAACGTCAACTACCGCCGCCGATGGCAACACGTCCTCTTTGTAACTGCGCGGGAACCCTGGCAGGTAATTGTTGGCAATTGACTTGCCCTTGGCCTGACCAAAGGTTTTACGCAGGGCGTAATCCACCTTGTCTTCCCAGGAGCGAGCCAACTCCACCAAATTGTTTTCCAATTCGGTTACGTCAATGTCCATATTATTGTTATCTACCTTCACCAGATAATGGGTACGCGCCAGAGTCGATTCAGAGAAGTAGGTGGTGAATTCCACGTCGATCTGGGTATTGAAATAGTTGGCCAACAGCTTCTGGGTATTGATGCGAAGCTGGGTGTTATATCGGTCTTTCGACACATACACCATGGCTGAAATAAAGCGACCAAACAGGTCCTTACGTAGGAATAAACGTACTTTATCTCGATCTTGCATCTGCAAGATGCCCTGACCAATCTCCAGAAGCTCCGCTTCGGTGGCTTGAATCAGCTCATCCCGAGGGTAAGTCTCCAGTACGTTCATCAGGGCTTTGTAATCATGGGAGCGTGGCGCCAGCTTGGACTGCTCCATGATGCGGTCAAGCTTACCAGCCAGCAGCGGAATCTCTTTCGGGCTGCGGTTATACACGTTGGAGGCGTACAAACCGATAAAGCGGTCTTCGCCAATCACCTTGCCTTTGGCGTCAAAGCGCTTCACGCCGACGTAGTCGATGTATGCTGGGCGGTGAACTCGGCTTTTGGTATTGGTTTTGGTCAACACCAATGGGTAGCCATTAAGGGCTTCTTTGCGAGCGGCTTCCGGCAGTTCGGACAGCATCAGGTGTTTGGCATCAGAGTTGGAACGCATCATCCCTAAACTGGTGTCCATTTGAGGAACCAGTTCGATGTCGCCAGCGACGGTTTTCAGGTCGTAGCGGCGATAACCAAGCAAGGTGAAGTGGTGGTCCAGCAGATAATCGACAAATTCGGTGGCTTCCTTTTGCAAACCGGACTTGTGCTTTTTACGCATGGAAGCAACGGTGTCCGCCAATTTGTCGCGCATTGGCTCCCAGTCATCCACAGACGCCTTTACGTCTTCAACGACCGAGGCGATCTCGGATTCAATCTGGCCAATCTCGTCGTTACTGGTGAGGTTGTCTACCTCCATATAGAACACGGCGATACGCTCATCGTCGGCTTTGGCGTCTGACAGCGAGCGAAGCTCAACCACTCTGCCCTGCTCATCACGACGAATGCCCAGAGGCACGTGAATCAGCAGGTGCGAGGTGACGCCAAGTCGGTTAAACGCCATGGTGATGGAGTCCACCAAAAACGGCATGTCGGGTTGAACCATCTCAACCACGGTGTGGATGGATTGCCAACCATGGGTACTTTGTACCGGATTAAACACTCGACTGAAGGACGCATTGGCCTGATTGCGGTTCAGGCTATTCCATAAGCTGATGATGGCGCCGTAAAGATCGCTGTCGGTGCGGGCGTTTAAATCATCTCTTGAGAGTGTACCGTAAAGTGTGTGGGCAAACCGTTCGACGAGGATGGCTTCCTCTTTTGCTAGGTTACTGTGGATGAGACCAACCACGTTTTCTAAAAGGACGGAAGGGACAGTATCTTTGTTAGCCATGTTGCTTATTCCCTCTGCTGCTATGGCACCAGTTTTTTATAATTGTGATTCAATCAGTTGACGATCACTGTTCACCGCTCAACTGCAGCGAAGTGTATCACCAAATTTTCCAAACTGTGAGCACAATCCCCTTTCGCCAGCGGCTTTACTTGGCAAAGGTCACAGCCCTTTTGCGCAATCTGCCACATTTGTCCCCTTTCTATGCAACAAAGGCCGCATATTGCGGCCTTTTTATTCATTAACTGATTTTTCGATTGCGTTAGCGTAATTTTCATAATTGACGAACTGGAGCAATCACTCGATGAAAATATCTCCAATCCGCCAATTAGAACCGTTTACGCCTTCGCCGGCGTTTGCTCATTGGTCATCGCCGGACGCTTGAACCACAGCAGTTTCACCAGTGCTGGCAACAAGATGATTGCCGCCAACATGTTCACTAGGAACATAAAGGTCAGCATGATGCCCATGTCCATCTGGAACTTAAGATCCGAGAACACCCAGGTACTCACGCCAACGGCCAGTGTAATCCCGGTGAACACCACCGCAGAACCACGATCGCACAGCGACTTCAGGTAGGCTTCTCGAACCCCTAAACCTTCCCTTAACGAGATGGTCATACTGGACAAGATGTAGATACCGTAATCAACACCAATTCCCACCCCTAGGGCAATCACCGGCAGGGTGCTCACCGTCAAACCGATCTCAAGCAAACTCATCAACGCCTGTGCCAGAGTCGACACTAAGTAGAGGGGCAAGATCACCGCGATGGTGGCACGCACACTTCTAAAGCTTACTAGGCAAAGGATGAATACGGCACCGTATACGTACATCATCATCGGCGTTTGTGCCGCTGCCACCGCTTCGTTGGTCGCCGCCATTACCCCAACCGGACCGGAAGCAAGCTTAAACTGCATATCGTCGGTGTTAAACTGCGCCGACTTGGCCTTTACCGCCGCCACAACCGTATCGATGGTTTCCGCCTTGTGATCTTTTAAGAACAGATACACCGGCATCACGCTACAGTCGTTGTTCAAAAGCCCGCTTGAGGTCGGAACCTGAGCAACCGACTGAACCAAAGTGGCCGTGGTGCGCGGCAATACCCGCCATTTCGGGTTACCTTCGTTAAAGCCACCATTAACCACCTTGGTCACTGAGGCCAAACTGGCAGCCGACTCGACGCCAGCAACGTTTTCCATCTGCCACTGGAACCGATCGATGCGCTCTAGAGCATTGTGGTAAGTACAAGCCTCAGGATAAGCCTCAACGATCACCGTCAATACGTCCGTGGTGATGGTGTAATTATCGGTGATGTAAGCGGTATCGAGGTTATAGACACTGTCCGATTTCAGCGCTGGCGCGCCGTCATGGAGGTCGCCAATTTTCATCTCTTTTGCTTGATTAAAGCCAACGGCATACAGCACCACAGCCACCGCAAGGATTGCCAATGCCCAAGGCGTTGATGCGCACTTAGACATGGTTTTCCACACCGGAGAGACCTCGCCATGGGAGGCTTTGACCTGCTCCAGATAGCCTTTGCCAAAGGTGACAAAGGACAACAGCACAGGCAACAGCACCAAGTTCGTTAAGATGATCACCGCGACCCCAAGGGATGCGGTAATGGCCAACTCACGGATGATGCCAATGTCGATGGAAAGCAGGGTCAAAAATCCGATGGTGTCTGACAGCAGTGCCACCCCGCCAGGAACCAGCAAGGAGCGAAACGCCAACTGCGCCGCCGCCTTAGCGGACTGGCCTTCGGCAACCTTGTGGCCCACCGCATTGATCATCTGCACCCCATGGCTTACGCCAATGGCAAACACCAAAAACGGCACCAAAATCGACATGGGATCAAGACCAAAGCCCAGAACCGTCAAACCACCAAGTTGCCAAACCACCGCGATCAACGAACACAGCAGTGGCAGCACCGTCAGTTTAATGCTGCGGCAGAAGTACCACACCATCAGTGCGGTAATGGCGATGGCAATCATAAAGAACACCACCACGCCTGCAGCGCCATCGGCAACATCGCCGGCCATCTTGGCAAAGCCGATGATGTGAACCTTAATTTGATCGTCTTGATACTTCTGGCGAAGCTGAGTTTCTAGGGTCTCAGCTAAGGCCAACACGTCCAGAGGTTTGGTCATGTCGGTCTTGCCTTCGGCAACCGCTTGAACCCGCTCCTCTTCGGTAAGGGGCACGCGCTCCATCAACTGAGCGCTGACCATCGCAGCACTGTAATCGTTGGCGATCATGCGCCCGACTAAGCCCGCTTTTTCAATGTTACCGCGAACCGTTGCCAGGCCAGCAGCATCTGGCTTAAAGTCCGCAGGAATGACCGGCCCCCCCTGGAAGCCATCCTCCACCACTTCGGTAAACCGAGTGGATGGCGAGTAGAGGGATTTCACTAGGCTTCGATTGACACCGGGAATAAAGAACAGCTGGTCATGTACTTCACGAAGTACCGAGAAAAACTTTGGATTAAAGATGTTGCCGCTGCTGTCCTCAACGGCCACCATGATACTGTTGGCGCCGCCGAACGAATCCCGGTGTTTGACGTAGGTGGCCATATAGGGATGATTTAGCGGAATATTTTTGGTAAATGCCGCGTCCATTTTTAACTTTGATGCACTGTAGCCTAAGCCGACAGTTATCAGTGCAAACAGCAGTATAACGGCGATTCTGTGCCGAAATAGAAACTGCTCAATCCAATTCACCATTTTGGTCATACTCAGTCTCCTTACTGCTCAATGGTGACGGGAGCCAGTCCCTTACTACCCGCGACCCAAAGCGTGCCTGAAGCGTCCGCCTTAAGATCGACAATGTCTTGGCCACCGGCGATGCTGTCGATGCGAACGCTCTGAGGCGTCAGACGAACCAAGGCACCGCCATTACCAAACAGCATCACTTCTTTGCCATTTACTAAGTGTCCGTTAAAGGTGGATTGGGTATCCAGATCCAGTGACTGCCAGTTTTGGCCCTTATCCTCACTGACAAACGCATTGCCCCGTAGCCCGGCCACTAACCACTGTTCGCCCATTTCAACCATGGTCATCAGCGAACCAAAATAGATCTCTGGCAATCGCTGCCAGCTGTGGCCATCATCCTCGGAGCGTGCCATCAGCCCCATTTCTCCAACGATAAACAAACTGCCATCACTCAGTTTCACCAGATCGTTGACGTGGGGAAGAATGGCGGCGCGCTCAGCTAGGTAATCTTCCTCACTGTCCATACGAATCTCATTGAGGTAGTCGAGATCATCAGGAATCAGTAAGGATTCTAAAAACTCAAATTGCCAACTTTGACCGCCATCCATACTGCGAAACAGTTGGCCGTAGGCGCCCATGGCAATAAGGTGATCGTTAGATAGCGCTTGTAGATCCAACAGCGGCGTTTCAAGATCGGGTCGATATTGACGCAACTCCCAGCTCTTTCCTCCGTCCACCGTACCTAAAATGACCGCATCATGGCCTAGGGCGAAGCCGATGTTGTCATCGAGCATCACCACCTTGGTCAATAACGTATCAGAAGGGACAGGCGCTTGTTGCCATCCATCACTCTCACCGAATTTAGTGAGAATTTGGCCTCGGTCTCCCACAGCAATCAAACCGTTGACGGTTGACGCTAAACTGGTCATTGGACTCGAGGTGGCATTTATCGCTTGATAGGCCGAAACCGGCTCTGGAGGGGGGGTCTGTGCGAAGGCACATGCTCCAACTAATGCAAGCGGAATAAACATTGATAACCGCATAGTTGTATTCCATTACTCGGGTCTGAGACCCTATTTGAATTAGAGGTGCGTCACGTCGCTGTCACGCATTACTTTTTCTTTTTGTGTCTAGGTTGATTGCATTGATTAAAGCGCATGACCAACCATGCGCCATAAGATAAGCAGAGGCCAAGGCCCCTGCTCCGCCATTAACGTCGACCGCTACGACGCAAGGAGTTGGTGGTGAACTCTTTCTGAACACTGAACTCCTCTTCGAAGCTGGCTACGCCATCTTCGTTGTCCAGACCCATCGCAAGATAGCGACCGGAGCTGAGATCGTAGAAGACTTCCAGAGTGGTCCAAACCGTTGGTAGATCATAGTAGTTGACCGCGTGCGCCATACCTACTCGATATAGCTCATCACGCTTATCATACAGATCCACCAAAGAGACCTGCCAGCTGTCTTCATCAAGGTAGAAGGTACGAGTCTTGTACAGGTGGCTGATGCCATCTTTCAAGGTCGCTTCCACTTCCCAAACTCGGTGCTTCTCCCAGCGAACCAGATCCATGTTGATGTGGCCAGGCTTTAAGATGTCATCATACTTTACATCTTCCCCGTGAAGCTTGTAGTCGTTGTAAGGGATGAGGATCTCTTTCTTACCTTTCAGCTCCCAGTTGTAGCGCGAAGGAGAACCGTTGTACATATCGAAGTCGTCGGTGGTACGTAGGCCATCAGACGCGGTTCCCGGAGTATCAAATGCAACGTTTGGTGCTCGGCGAACGCGGCGCTGTCCGGTGTTGTAGGTCCAAGCGTTACGCGGCTCTTTCTCCTGATCCATGGTTTCATGAACCAAAAGTGCAGTACCGGCCAAACGCGCTGGCGAGGTTACCACCTGCTTGAAGTAAAACAGCAGGTTATCTTTTTCGAGATCCGCGGCGTTGGCATCTGGACGACTGTAAAGGAACTTAATCTTTTCGTCGGTCTTAACCAAGGTGTAACTGCCGCTGGCGGTTGGCGCTGCTTGACCTCGTAGAATATGAGCATCGGAACCACGATAGCGAAGGATGTGGTTCCAAATCGCCTCTAGGCCATTTTGTGGAATTGGGAATGGCACGCCAATGGCGGCATTTTTCAGTCCGTTACCGCCGGACACCAACTCCGCGGTGGTGGCATTCGCCACCGAAGCGTCGTAGATAAACTGCGGATATGAAGCGCTGCGCTTTGTGGGATAGACGTTGATTTTGAAGCTGTCTGGATACAGCTCAAACATCTTTTTAACCCCAGGGGTCAACAAGGCATCGTACTTAGCCACGTCTTTCGCTGTGACGGTATACAGCATTTTGTCGTCGCCATAAGGGTTAGTGTGAAACTTTCCCTCTTGATAGTTAGCTGGTGCCTTAGTGATGCCGCCATTCCAAGCTGGAATTGAGCCATCCGCATTGCCTGCCATCTCTGCGCCAACCGGAGTCAGGGTATCGCCCAGAGCTTTTGCCTGCTCTGGAGATACTTTTGCTTGAGCTGTGAAGCCAAAGCTTGCCATTACTGCAATGGCCAATAGGTTGTTTTTGTTCATTTTAGCCTTCCCGATTAGATAGAGAACTTAAGGTTAAAAGAGACAAAATCTTTGTCTTCCATAGCGTTTGTCGATCCTTTGCCATCCCAGAAGGCGTTGTAGCTCAGGTCAGCAGACCAGCGGCTCTGATAGTCAAAGCTAAATGTGGCTGACGCAGACTTACGGTCTTCGGTAAACAGGAACAGTGGATCTGGGGTTGTGCCATTCACATCGTGGCTAAATACCACTCGAGGTGACACGTTCCAGCCCCAAAGAACGTTGGTGTAGTCCCACTTAGCAACTAAGCGGTAACCCCAAGCGTGATCCGTTGGGAACGCATCTTCCTCTGGTCCGTTGTGGAGGATATCCAGCACCGCCAGATTGTCTTCACGACCGCCACTGCCAGCACGTTCAGTGCCTGGACCATTCATGCGAAGCACGTCAGGATCTGGCATATCATGCAGCCATACGCCACCCACTTCGGCCAACATCAAGAAGTTATCGGCGCCCATGGTTGGGCCAAAAATGTGGGTCAGAGTCATCTGCACCTGAGTGCTGTCAGTCAGAACAAAACCCGGAGCCACTTCGCCAGAGCCCACTTTGCTGCCATCAGGCAGAGTGTACTGAGACAGATCTTTAAAGATGGCGTAGGTGGTTGGATCGGAGTTGTATAACTGCTCAGGCATCGCCGCAAACAGCAGCTCTACGTCGTCAATCTGCAAAGGCTCATCTTGGCGATAGGCAACTTCACCAGCAACGGAGGTTTCGCCAAGGGTGGTGTTGAACGAGAAACCGTAGAGTTTAATGTCTTCGGTGTACCCAAGCTGCGCCTTGGAGAAGGTGCTCAGGTCCAGAAGATCCTGACGGCTCACGTCACCATTGAGTTCGGCAAGTGCAGCCAGATCACTGGTAACGGCAGCCGTACTGAAGTCGGCAGTCTGACCGCTGATCAGAGGTCGGCGACTGTGGTAGTTGATGAAGTAGAAGCCAAATTCGGTATCGTTAAGCTCCGGCGCGAAATAACCGATCTTAATACCGTATTGACCTTGGTCGTCCGGTGACGATTCATGATCAATCAGGGTGGACTTAGTGGCGTACAGCGGCACCAGCTGCGCCAATCCAGCGTAAGCGGCCATGTCGCCAGCAGCCAAAGATTGTGACGCTGCGGTGCTCAATTTCGAGTATTCAGACAGCAACCAGTCCAAAGTGATATCTGGGTTGGCGGTAAAGCCAAGCTGAGCGTTATTGGCATAACCACCAGCACCCGCGAAGTCATTACTTGAGAAGTAAGTACCGGTAACCGGAAGGCGAGTTTGCTCCCACTCATACTGATAGTAGGCTTCGACGTTCAAGTTTTCGGTAATGCCCAAAGAGGCCCACAACATCCCAACCGGAATGAAGGCTTCTTTTAGCTCAGAGCCTGGCGCCTGCAGTCGGGCCAGATCCACAGGGTTGATGCTGTTGATGCCGTGAGAGATTAGAGTGCTCTCACCCCAGCTCACGACCTGTTGACCTAAACGCACAGACAGTGGCGTGTCGCCAATGTCCCAGTCTGCGAATAGATACGCATCCAGAAGACGAATGTCGGAGCAGGCGTATTCTGATGCTAGGTCATCAGCACACACGTCGTACTCACCGCCCGATACTGGATTGTGATAATCAAAATCGGAGTCTTCTAGGCGTTTGTCATAGAAGTACATTCCACGGGCAAACAGACCGATGTTGTTGTACACCAGCTCTAACTCATGGACACCCTTGAAGATCTCAGAGTAAGTGTCACCCTGAGAATACAACTGGTTTGCAAGATCGCCATTTGAGGAGTAGGACCCCACAGGCAACGCAAATAACTGGTCTCCGCCATAGACTTCATTGAAGCCTGCGCCGCCAAAATCAAACCCGTAACCTGACCAATTCAACCCAGGCTGGTTAGAACGGCCGATGTTATCGTAGTTTCGGTCTTCAACTCGCCAGGCCGCGCCAACGGTCCACGTAGAGTCAAAACTGCCCTCGATCTCTCCCCAATTGAAGGTGACGGCTTGTGTCGGCAGCGCTAATGCCAAACCAATGCTGGCGGCTAACGCTGACTGACGGAACCTGAATACGCCTCGTCTCATTATCACGGTTCTCCCTTCCCTTAATTTGTTGTTTTTTCACGCACCAAACAACAATGCGTTAACGCCATTGTTACAGCATCATCCTGCGACTAGCAAGCGTTTTAACAAATAGGAAGGGGTTGATTTTCAACAAGATAGCTCTTGCTTGGCGATCCCTAGCGCACCGACATTTGAACATTACCGTGATCACGCTCACGCGCAAGAGCTAAGCGATTGAATTTATGTCAATTTGCGACACCGCATTTGGCACAATCCAATATAGGCATCCGTTTGAAGTGTTTACTCTATGTTAAACAAGTTCATATCGGCAGTAATTGGTGGAATTGCCCTTGATCGGTCAGTTGGAGCTCGAATCGTCCCTGTACACCAGAAAGATTAACAAAGGGGCGGATATAACGTACGTGCAGACGGATCACTTTGCCGCAGTCGCTATTAACCACAAGGGTTTGCGCTGAACCTTGGTAGTACTTCTGCAACTCACCAGTACTAATACGAAGAAAAAATCGGTATCGGATCATAATAAAACTGGGGCTAATCTCGAGAGAAAAGCCCCCTTTTAACTCTTATTTCAAGCTTTTTGAGACTTTTTCAAACAGATCTTTAGAAAGATCATCCATCGCCAACAATTGCTCTAGCTGAGCACGCATTAAAGATTGACGCTCGTCGCTATGTCGCTTAAAGCCAATCAATGGAGTAATGATACGAGCGGCGCACTGGGGGTTAATGCCGTTCAACTGCATTAGCTGTTCCCCTAAAAAGGCATAGCCGAGGCCACTGTCATCATGGAATGCCATTGGGTTCGCTTCTGCAAATGCGCCCACCAAGGCTCGTACCCGGTTTGGGTTGCTGATGGCAAACTGCTCATGCTCCATGGCCTGGTTGATTTTAGCAAGCACCGTTTCAACCGATTCAGGAGTAATCGCCAACTGGGTAAACCACTTATCCATCACTAGAGGGTCATGACGCCACTTCGCCTCAAAGGCGGACATCATCGACTCGCGACAGGAGAGCAGGCCTTGGTTAGCCGCGGTCAAAGCCGCTAAGGTGTCGGTCATGTTCGTCGCGTTATCGAACTGTGCCTGAACCTTAGCTTCGTCACCGGCTAGGCCGTACCACAGAAGCAATGCCCCTTTGGCTGCTCGGTTGGCCGCATCTTGAACATTAACACGCTGCCACGCGACATCGCACTCAGTGCTCAGTGCGTGCTTGAGTTTACGCTGTACCTGTTGGCGAGCTTGGAACAATTTAGTGATATCACGTCCCGGCTTAGCGTCCAGTAAGGAGGAGACCGACGGTAAGGTGATTAGCTCCGCCATTAGCGCAGGGTCGAGTTGCTCATCCAGCAATACTTTAGCGAATGCGCTAACCAGCTCAGGCGACAATTCAGCGGCGGCATCATCAAACTCCGCTTCAATGGCCGCCATTAATAGTGACTGAGCGGCATCCCAGCGGGCCACCGCGTTGCTGGCGTTAGCCATTACCAAACACAGCTCTGCCGTTGGCTGTGCAAAGTGCAGTTTCACCGGCGCAGAGAACTCTTGCAGCAACGAGGCAACCGGCTTTTCCTTAAGTCCGGTAAAGACCAGCTCTGCTTCTGCTGCCGTTAAGCTGAATAAGCCGTCAAAATCGCCCGCTTTGGTTTTGGCGTCCAGTAGCTTACCTTGAGCGTCGAGGAGCTCCATCTTAATAGGCAGATGCAAAGGCTGCTTCTCGGTTTGATCTGCGGTGGCTGCGGTTTGTTGGCTAAATTGCAAACGGTACTCGCCACTGGCAACATCAAAGGATTCGGAAACCGACAGCTCTGGGGTACCAGACTGGCTGTACCACAGGCGGAACTGAGTCAGATCCACACCACTGGCGTCTTCCATCGCTTGGACAAAATCATCACAGGTTGCCGCTTGACCATCATGACGGGACACATAACAGGCCATGCCCTTCTGGAAGCCCTCTTCGCCCAGTAACGTGTGCATCATGCGAATAACTTCCGACCCTTTGTCATACACGGTCACGGTGTAGAAGTTATTCATCTCAATCACCTGCTCTGGGCGAATGGGATGGGCCATCGGGCCTGCATCTTCCGCAAACTGAACACCACGAATGGTCTTAACCGCGTCAATACGGTTAACCGCTCGGCTGCCCAGATCTGAGGAGAACTCTTGATCACGGAAAACGGTTAAGCCCTCTTTAAGGGACAACTGGAACCAATCTCGGCAGGTGATGCGGTTACCGGTCCAGTTGTGGAAATACTCATGACCAATGATCGACTCGATTCGGTGAAACTCTTTGTCGGTGGCGCTGTCTTCATCAGCCAATACGCACTTAGAGTTGAAGATATTTAAGCCTTTATTCTCCATGGCGCCCATGTTGAAGAAGTCGACGGCGACCACCATGTAGATGTTGAGATCGTATTCCAGGTTGAATCGCTCTTCATCCCAACGCATGGCACGCTTTAAGCTCTCCATGGCGTGAACGCCTCGGCTAGCCTGGCCTGGGTCAACAAACAGTTCCAACGCCACTTTGCGGCCACTTTTGGTTACGAACTCATCTTCAAGCAGATCAAACTGACCCGCGACCAACGCAAACAGATAACTTGGCTTAGGGTACGGATCATGCCAGGTGGCGAAGTGCCAACCGTCGTCCAACTCGCCGCTGTCGATCTTGTTACCATTGGCCAGCAAGAACGGATAATCCGCTTTTGGCGCTTCGATTCGGGTGGTATAAACCGCCAATACGTCTGGCCGGTCGAGGAAATAGGTGATTCGGCGGAAACCCTCGGCTTCACACTGGGTACAAAATGTCCCTTCAGAGCGATAAAGCCCTTCCAGAGCGGTGTTATTTTCCGGATCGATTTCGGTTTCGATGTACAGCTCAAACTGATCTTTATCAACCGTCAGTTCCAGAGCATTTTCGGAAACGCTGTAGTGAGTTTCGGCCAGCGGTTGGCCATCAATTAAGATGCGAATGAGCTTTTGGGACTCACCATCTAAGGTCAAGGTGGTTGCTCCGGCGACCACTCGAGTGACTTGGCTGTTCGCGCCCACTCGGGTTTTGGTTGGTTCTAAACGAAAGTTCAGTGACAACTCGGAAATAGTAAAAGGACTAGGGGTGTAGTCAAGGCGGTGTTTAGCCTGAGGGCCAGTCATTGGCAAGCTCCTTTTTCACGACTGAATGCCGTTGTATCTTTGCGGGTATAGCTGCCAAGTATATCAATTTCAGAAGCGGATGTGAGATAAGAAAAAGGCTCTGATTTCAGAGCCTTTGATTCATCGTTGGCGAGTACCGCTACAAAACGCCAATAAGATTAAAGAACACCGCAAGGATGGCAATCGGTGCGATGAACTTCAGCATGATGCGCCACAACTGATACACCGTAGGATGGGTATCGATGGTGGCTTGACTGATTTTGGGATCCACGATCCAGCCGGCAAATACCGCGATAATCAATCCTCCCAACGGCAGCATGATGTTGGCGGTAGTGTAATCAATGACATCAAAAATGGTGGTCTGTACATCCCCAAACAAAGTGAGTTTGGTCCAAGGGGCGCCGGTCAACGAGAACACCGTCAGCAGACTCACCGCCCAGATGATGAAACCGGCCCCAACCGCCGCTTGCCAGCGCTTAAAGCCTCGGTTTTCCACCAGCCACGCCACGCTGGCCTCAATCAGCGCAATGGAGGAGGTAAATGCGGCCACCACCACCATCAGGAAAAAACCGCCGCCGAACCACTGCCCTAAGGGCATCTGACCAAAGGCGATAGGCAAGCTCTGGAAAATCAGACCAGGTCCGGCTCCCGCAGGCAACCCATTGGCGAACACAATCGGGAATATCGCCATGCCCGCCATCAACGCAACCAAGGTATCCATGATGGCGATGTAGACCGAGGTCTTAACCAAGGAGGTATTTTCAGGCAGGTAGGCACCGTACATGGTCATGATCCCGGAGGCCAGAGACAAGGTAAAGAAACTGTGGCCCAGCGCGATAAGTACCCCATTCCAACTTAGCTTGAAAAAATCCGCAGCAAACATGAACTCAAACGCTTGGTTAAAGTCTCCAGTAGAGGCCGCATAACCCACCATGATGGCCAGCAATACGAACAGGATTGGCATCATGGTATTTACCGCTTTTTCTAGCCCTTTTTGCACCCCTTTGGCGACCACAATCACGGTGCCGACGATAATGAACGCACTCCATCCCATTAATGGATAGGGACTGGCATTAAGATCAGAGAACAGTTTCCCGATCTGCTGCGGCGATTGATCGTTAAAGGCGCCACTGAAACCAAACCAAGCGTAGGCCACAGCCCAGCCAGCGATCACCACATAGAAAGAGAGAATCAAAAAGCCCGCGACCACCCCGCTCCAACCGGTCACTTTCCATTTGGTTGAATGGCCGGAGTCTTGCGCCAATTTCGCAGCGGATTTTGACGGTGTGAGACGGCCATGCTTACCAATCATCACCTCGGCCATCATGATCGGTATACCAATGGCTAAAATGCACAACAGATAGACCAGTACAAAGGCACCACCGCCGTTTTCCCCCATGATGTAGGGGAACTTCCAAATGTTGCCCAAGCCCACTGCTGCGCCGGTAGCGGCCAGCATATAACTAAATCGATTGGTCCAGCGTCCGTGTTGAGCCATAACTTCCCCTTGCTACGATAGCGCTTAAATTTTTTGTTATTTATGTGTTACATCTTTGATCTTTATCATAGAAAGGCGGCGTTTTCTAACTTTCAAACGGATGAGATTTGGCAGAAAAAACTTAAGCTTGGGTAGGAAACCGTCGAAGCTGTAGGCAGTTATTCGGTTCAGATACAAAAAAAGCCACCCTAAGGTGGCTTTTCGAAAGGTTAATCCGTTATTGCTGTTTGGCTAAACGATTCCAATCAACCATGTCAAATGTGATGCTGGCGGCTTCGGAAAGCAGGAAGTCGTTGTCTTCCTCTTCACTATCAGACGCTTCGCCATCTGCTTGTGAATCGGCAACCTCGGTCGCGATCTCCTCTTCCTCATCTAAGCTCGCCAATGGCTTTTCGCCTTTCAAGGCGCGGCGCTCATTGGTTCGCTTCAGCTCAAGTGCATCGTCTTCATCACGCTCTGCGATGCGTTCGGACTCAACCAGAGAGACGTAGCCTTTGTCTTTCTCAACACGGTATTCAGCGATGTCTTCCAATAGGTAGTTAAACTCATCGTTCGACTTAATGCGATCTTGGTAACGCTTGGTCAGCGAGGTCACCATGTTCGCCGGCACCTGACCAAATTGCTCATACTGGGTCTTTGGCACCGTATCCCAAGGCAACGCATTTTCTTCCTGCGATTCCCCATACTCACCCGCTTCCACAAAACTTGGGAAGTTGATGTCGGGCATGACGCCTTTGATCTGAGTGCTGCCACCGTTGATTCGATAGAAACGGGCAATGGTGTATTGCACGTGGCCCATCGGCTTCTCGAACAAGTCATAGGCTTTCTGAAGGCTGCGATGCTGCTGCACCGTACCTTTACCGAACGTCTGCTCACCCAACACAATGGCACGGCCATAGTCTTGAAGAGCTGCCGCAAAGATCTCCGACGCCGAGGCGCTGTAGCGATTGACGATCACTGACAACGGCCCGGAATAGGTTACCTGGCCATCGCTGTCACGATTGACGTTGATGCTGCCTCGTTGGTCGCGAATCTGAACCACTGGTCCTTGGGGAATGAACAAGCCCGTTAGCAGCGTGGCTTCAGTCAGTGAGCCTCCGCCGTTGTTGCGCAGATCGATGGTGACCGCTTCTACATTTTGCTCTTCTAGGGCTGCCAACTCTTTGGCAACGTCTTGACTTAAGTTCATGTAGAAACTTGGGATTTCGATAACACCAAGGCGACGACCTTTGTAAGGACCCGTTTCCGGCTCAACCACTTTGGATTTAGCCGCGCGATCCTCAAGTTTCACTTTGTCGCGAACAATCTTGATCTGCTTCGGTTTGGCATTACTGCCACCCTTTTTAGGCAAGATTTCCAGAGTAACCACGGTACCTTTCGGACCTTTAATCAGCTCGACGACGTCATCCAAACGCCAGCCAATGACATCCACAACTTTGTCTTCATCTTGGCCTACGCCAATGATGCGATCTTCTGGCTTGAGGCCACCGTTGTTATCCGCTGGACCGCCAGGTACCAAAGACCGGATGGTGGTGTAGTCATCTTCAATCATCAACACGGCACCAATACCCTCAAGAGACAGATTCATCTCTTGCTGGAATCGATCCGCATTGCGAGGTGATAGGTAGCTGGTATGGGGCTCAATGGTATAAGCATAAGCCCCCATGATGCTTTGGAATACGTCTTCGCTGTGGGTCTGACTCAGACGTTTAAGAGCATTGTTGTAGCGTTTGCCAAGTACCTCTTTGATCTCGTCATTGCTTTTACCGGTCAGCTTGAGGTTCAGTGCATCGTGCTTGATGCGCTGACGCCACAGCTCGTCCAGTTGGGCCTCCGACGTTGCCCATTGGGCATCTTCTCGATCAAAATAGTACTTGTCGCCCGCTTTCTCGAAATCGAACGGTTTCTCGAGCAAATCCAGTGCATAGGTAAAGCGGTCATAACGCTTATCCATGGCTTGCTCGTAGATCTCGTAGGCTTTGGTCATGTCGCCTTTACGAATCATGTCGGCGAAGTGATCCCTAAGCTCACTGAACTTATCGACTTCTTCTTGAATAAACAGCGATTTGTTAAAGTCCAACTGCTTTAAGTAGCGATCAAAGATCTGCTGAGACAGTTCGACGTCCATGCTGAATTTTCGGTAGTGAGATCGAGTAAACAAGTTGGTGACTCGCTTACTGGCAACCTTGTGTTGGGCCTCTTGAGAGAGCGTCGGCAATTCCTCTTTGGAGATTACCGGGCTTAGTGCCAATGCTTGCGCGCTAAACAGCGCACCAGCGATCCAGATGGCCAGTTTTGTGCGAGCGTTACTCGTTCTTACCATACAATACTCCTGCCTTGAGTCGTCCGCGATGGTTACACGCGGATGTGTTCGGCTTTAACCTTAATGGTCATTCCGGAGTCCAAGCGAACTTGAACGTCGTCCTTGTTGATATCAACAATGGTTCCTTTAGCTGGCGCGCGGCCAAGCTGAACCATAACTGGCATATCAACTTTCATGGCATCAACTGCAACGGTCTTCAGCTCAGGACGAGGCTTTTCATTACGCTTGGCATCCTGTTTCGGTTTAGCTCGACCTGCTTGATCAGGTCTACCTTTCAGCTTAGACCGTTTCTTTGCTGCAGAGTTTTCCTTATTTTTCTTGGCATGCTCCTGTTTACGAGCTTTCGCCTGCTCTTGGCTCTCTTTTAGAGTCAATTGCGCGTGCTCCACATGCTGAGCATCGATCTCACCACAGGCCTCACCCTGAAGGTCAACACGCTGAGCGCCCTCTTTGATGCTGCGCAGGTAACGCCAGCTGTTGGTGTAGCGACGCATCGCTTGACGCAACTGGGTTTTGCTGACGCTGTCATCATCAGCTAATGCTTCTGCTACGTCTTGGAACAGACCAATTTTCAGTGGCTTTGCGTCACCTTCCAAGCTGAAGCAATTAGGAAACTTTTCACACAGAAAGGCGATTACCGCCTTGGTGTCGGAAAGCTTGTTTGGGTTTTCAGTAGTCATTAAATTCTTCCTGCCCGGATTGATTGGTAAAATGCTCATAGAGGGAGTCGACAACTCCCTGTATTAAATCGTCATCCAACTC
Source organism: Ferrimonas aestuarii (assembly GCF_005116665.1). Taxonomy (GTDB): domain Bacteria; phylum Pseudomonadota; class Gammaproteobacteria; order Enterobacterales; family Shewanellaceae; genus Ferrimonas; species Ferrimonas aestuarii. The sequence goes on from NZ_SWCJ01000002.1 coordinate 301,680, forward strand.
AACCAACTCGGGGTTGTGTTGCCAGTGCGACCAGATGCTTTCCAACATTGTCTCCAATAGTGAAGGATCAACGTCAACATCAGCCGCGTCGTAAACAGCGTGGTAAATGCGGTTGAGGTTATCAGCAGCGATCTCCTCTTCCCCTTCCCAATCGCCAATGCCATCGGCGTCAACCAAATAGCTGTGTATGGTAACTAGTTCTTTCATCTGCGGCTCAGCTAATCGCGCGTTCCAAGACTTCCACTAAAGCCTCAAACTCTCGCTGGTCAGCATCATCAAAACGATTCAACTCCGGGCTATCAATATCGAGTACGCCGATAATCTGGCCTTGTTTGCGAATCGGCAGCACGATTTCAGAGTTACTAGCAGCATCGCAAGCGATGTGCCCTTCAAACTGATGTACGTCCTCGATTCGCTGAACCTCACCGGTGGATACTGCGGTACCACACACGCCTCGTCCTACAGGAATGCGCGTGCAAGCCACTTGGCCCTGAAACGGTCCAAGTACCAGCATCTGCGGGGATTCAAGCAGGTAAAATCCAGCCCAGTTTAATCGTTCCACGTTATTGAAGATCAAAGCAGACAGGTTCGCGAGATTAGCGATGAGATTGGTTTCACCCTCAAGCAACGCTTGAGCTTGTTTTACTAGTGTTGTTTCGTTACTGATAGTAGCGCTAGACATTGTATTCGTGGTTAGTTCACATAAGGTTGCCATTAACCCAATTTCCAAGCGACCAGTCAAGTCTACAGCGACCCTTTGGCCCAGTTTCTTTAGTTGTTGGTCAAAAATTGGCGAATTTTTTCCGGTTTTAGCTATCATAGGGACAAATCTAGAAATCAGTGGTTTATCTCGTTGCCAGATTGTCACCTACTCTGCCCTCATTGCGATCAAGTCATTAGACGCCGAGCGATTCCTCGTGGACGAAAGCTCCTTTGCCCAGTCTGCCGCACCGTTGTGGCTGACAGTCCCTATTGCGACCTGAATGTGCTAACGGCACTGACGCTCACCGCTCTGGTTCTTTACGTTCCCGCCAACCTACTGCCAATTTTGGAAGTGAACCTGCTGGGGAGCATCCGAACGGCCACCATTGCTCACGGGGCCTGGATTACCATCAACCAAGGGTTCTGGCTGGTCGGTAGTGCCATCTTTCTGGCGGCCGTAGTCGCGCCGCTGTTGATGCTGCTATCAATTTTGATGCAACTCATCCTCGTCTCCCTCGAGGTTGGACAACGGCCACTGCGCTGGCTGCTTCGGTGGCACCCTACCTTGGATCAGTTCACCATGCTCGAGGTCTATCTGATCAGTTTCTTTGTGGCGGCCTTCAAATTGGGAGACTTTGCCGACCTGCATTTTGGCATTGGTACGATCAGCTTTTTGTTACTGTTTTTAATCAGCTTTTACGTGCAATATGAGTACAATCACCAACTCATGTGGGAACGGTATGACCGAGCTTTTAAACGGTAACCGAGGCCAACAGCGGGATTGGATTCTCTGCGGCCACTGTCACAAAGTGGTGGCACAGATGGATCACTGTCCCCGTTGCTTCGCGAAAATTAACTACCGCAAACCCCAAAGCGAGCAGAAGGCATGGGCGTTGTGGCTAACCGCATTAATTATGCTGTTTCCAGCCAACTTCTACCCCATTACCCAGTTGACCAACAAAGGCATAACCGGCTACGACACCATTTTTAGCGGCATTGTGTCACTGGTGGACTCGGAGATGTATGGCATTGCTGTCATCGTATTTGTCGCCAGTATCATGGTGCCCATCATGAAACTCGTTGGTCTGGCTCTGGTGCTTTGCTGCATCCGTTTTCAGTGGCCATTAAGCCGGCGCACCCTGATGTGGTGCTACCGCATTATTGAATTCATCGGCCGCTGGTCGATGCTGGATCTGTTTGTGATTGGGCTGGTTGCCAGCCTAATCAACATGGGACAACTGCTCGACGCCAAGCCGGCACTTGCTGCGACTTTTTTTGCCTTGGTAATTATCTTTACTCAATTAGCTGCCAAGGCGATCGACACACGATTATTATGGGATCTAAGACAACACCATGAGTGAGCTCGAATCTGCCCGCATTAAAAGAAAAAAGCTGATCTCCCCCATCTGGATTTTGCCGTTTTTAGCGGCTGTCCTAGGTGCGTGGTTACTCGTCAGCTACGTCAAACAGCAGGGAACCGACATCACCATTCACTTCCCTGACGCCAATGGCATCGAGGCCAATAAGACGCTGGTTCGATATCAAGGGGTCAATGTGGGCACCGTCCACGATGTATCGCTAAACGATACAGATGATGGCGTTGTGGTCTCGGTGAAAATGGAACACACGGTGTCTCACCTTCTGAATCGAGATACCCAATTTTGGCTGGTCAGCCCCAAGGCCTCGTTAGCCGGTGTGGAGGGGCTTGATACGCTGTTTTCAGGCAACTACATCGCCATGAAGCCTGGCCAAGGGGAGCCCAGACTGGAATTTACTGCCGATACCATGGCCCCGACCTCAGAAGACGGCGCCACTATTTTTCAGCTGACCACCATGGCCTCCAATCACCTTAACGCGGGTTCAGGGGTCTACTTTCAACAGGTTAAAGTTGGCAGCATTTTGCAAACCAAGCTAGACCCCACCACTCAATCCGTGCGCATTACCGCTCAGGTTGACGAGGAGTACCGCTCCCTTCTCAAGCAGCAGAGCCGTTTTTGGAGTGTCAGTGGCGTTCAAGCAAAAGCCTCTCTCGATGGCATTAGTATTGAAATGGAAAGTTTGGCTGCACTGCTGACTGGTGGCGTTGCATTTGATTCACCGACAAATAGTGAGGTTGCCACCAGTGGCAGCCAATTCCCCCTATTTGAGAACCGGGGCCAAGCTTACGGCGGCGTTGGATTCACCCTAAGCGCCCCCAGTGCTACTGGGCTTAAAGTGGGCAGCGACATCCGCTGGCAAGGGGTGAATGTTGGTGAAATTGATGGAATCAGCGCCAAATCCGATGGCGTGACGTTAGAAGCGACGCTGTTCGATGGTTATCAGCACCTGCTCAAGCAAGGCAGTCAGTTCTGGCAAGTGAAGGCGCAAATTGGCTTAACCAAAGTGAAAGCGCCCGCCAATCTGCTATTTGGCGATCACATCGACATGCTTGCAGGCAATGGCGACGACAACTACCAGTTTGAGCTCGCCCAGCAGCCACCTCGCCCAGGCATTCTGATTACCGCCACTCATCCAACCGCCAAAGGCTTAACCTCGGGTAGCCTCATCTACTATCGCGGTTTAGTCGCCGGTGAAGTGAAATCGGTCTCCTTGGGAAAGGAGGATGTCCGATTTACCCTGCTTATCGATGATGAGTTTTCGCCGCTGATTGGCGCCAATTCAAAGTTCTGGATTCAATCTGGCGCGGCCATTAAGGCGGATCTGTCCAAAATCAGCATAGAAACGGCACCCGTATCTCAGCTCATCGCCCCAAGCATCACCTTTTCCGCGTCGGAAGTAGCCCAAAAACCCACTCAGGCCGTTACCCTGTTTGATAACGAAAAGCACGCCACTGACGCAGAGCCACTGTGGCTCAAACTGACCGCAGACAGCGCCGACAACCTCAGTGTCGGCTCACCAGTGTACTTCAAACAGCTGGAGGTGGGCCAAATACGCTCACTTCGCGCCGATAAGGACCAAGTTACGGTGCGCATTAGCATCGACGATGGCTATCGCCATTTGTATCAGCCGCAGTCTCGCTTCTGGAAATACAGCGGTGTGAGAATCGAAGGTTCATTAAACAACTTTAGCGTCGATACCCCTCCGATTATGGGATTGATGCGAGGAGGCCTGTCTTTTGCCAACCTTGACGACAGCAGTGCGCGCACCAACAAGTGGGTTTTTGATAGCCAGTCAGAAGCCTTGGCAGACGTAAGCCGCTTTACCATCGTATTTCCTGCCAGTGCCGAGATCGCTAAGGGCGCGCCAGTGAAATTCCATCAGCAGCCACTGGGCAGCGTTGAACGCATTCGCTTCTCCGACGATCTGTCCCAGCTAATAGCGACGGTGGCCATTGATCAGCGCTGGGCAAGCCACTTTCAGGTTGAAGGGGCCAAATATTACGTGGCTAAGGCAGAACTCGGCCTCACCAATACCAAAAACTTAAGTAACCTGGTGTTTGGTAACTTCATTGCCGCCCTGCCCAGTACCGGAAATCTCAAGTCGCAGTTTCATGCCATCGATACGGTCACCGACGCCATCGGCCGAACCGGCAGCCGCCGCGTGACCTTAACCAAGTCGACTTTAGGATCGATCAAAATCGGTTCTCCGATTCTGTATCGCCAGCTTCAAGTGGGTCAGGTAATCGGGCATCGACTGGCGCCCCAAGCGGATAAGGTTGAGATACAGATAGAGGTTTGGTCCAACTACGAGCACCTACTCAATGGCAGCAGTCGCTTCTGGAACGCCAGCGGTTTGTCGGTAAAACTGGGCCTGTTCAGCGGCGCTGAAATTCATACCGAATCCTTAGACACCCTACTGATGGGCGGCATCGCCTTCGCCACCAAAGATGCCACCAACGATGACAACCAAATTCAACCAGGGCAACAGTTTCGGCTGCATCAAAAATCAAAGCCAGAATGGCTAAAGTGGGATTCACCATTGTAAAGTAGCAAAGACTAAAAAGCCCGGCAGAATGCACTTCTGCCGGGCTTTTTCACGTCAAGGGCCGGCTAGCCAAAAAAGTAATACGCCGCCGCAATCGCTGCGGTAATGCCCGCCGCATCGGCGGCAAGGCCACAAACAATGGCGTGACGGCCATTTCGAATGCCGACGGAGCCAAAATAGACCGCCAACACATAAAAGGTGGTCTCCGTCGAGCCCTGAATCATTGACGCCAATCGACCTGCAAAGGAATCTGCACCATAGGTGTTCATGGTTTCTACCATCATCGCTCGGGCCCCTGAGCCACTCAACGGTTTCATTAATGCCGTGGGTAGCGCCTCCACAAAACGCGCGTCCCAGCCTAACCAAACGCAGAGCGTACGCACGCCATCTAGCAGAACCTCCAGCGCCCCTGAGGCTCTTAGCCAACCGATGGCAACCAACATGGCCAGCAGATAAGGAATGAGGGTGACAACTACCTTAACGCCCCCTTTGGCTCCCTCGATAAAATCATCATAGACGTTGGTGCCCTGCTTGGTGCCATAGAGCGCAAACCCAAGCAACAACCCACAGATCACCAATCCGGAACTTAAGGTGGAAAATTGTTCCAAGCCTGACGCCGTTAACGTGGAAAGGTAACCAATAAACGCCAACAACAGTGCAAACAGTCCGGCAAACAGTGGCAGGGTTTGTCGACGCAGCAGATTAATTTTTTGCGCATACGCCACACAAAGTAGTCCCACCAAGGTGGAGGCTAAGGTGGCCAATAAAATTGGAATAAAGACGTCGGTGGGATTGGCTGCCCCTTGCTGGGCTCGATAAACGAACACGGTTATGGGCAGTAAGGTTACCGAGGAGGTGTTGAGAACCAAAAACAGGATCTGCGCATCGGTTGCCGTCTCCTTATTGGGATTGAGTGATTGCAAGTCCTGCATCGCTTTTAGCCCCATGGGCGTCGCAGCATTGTCCATGCCTAGGGCGTTGGCGGTTAGGTTCATGGTCACCGACGCCAACGCCGGATGCCCAGCTGGCACATCCGGCATTAGGGTTTGAAACACCGGGGTCAATCGCTTAGCCAGTGAGTCCAAAAGCCCTGCCTTCTCGGCAATGTTCATGATCCCCATCCAAAGTGCCAGTACCCCAAGCAGGCCGATGGCGATCTCCACGCTAAGCTTGGCCATGGCAAATAACGACTGCGCCATCTCATTAAAGACCTGCCAGTGCTCTAAATACAGCGCTTGATAACCTGCTGAGATGGCACCAAGCACCAACAGCAACAACCAAAGTCGATTGATCACCCTAAATCCTCATTGATAACGGCCTATGGTATAGTGACCGCCTTTTTTCGTTTTGCCCATTGTGACATGTCGCCACTAAAACCTGAATTTATCAAAGTCATCAGTGAGATCCTTCCTTCGCACCTATCGATGGAGGATGTGATTCACTACAGCCAACAGCCCCTCAGACCTTCGATTCGAGTCAATACCCTCAAGATTGATTGTGAGGCGTTTATCAACCGCATGACCCCATTGGGTTGGCACTTTGAAGCGGTGCCTTGGTGTGACAATGGGTTTTGGCTCACCCGAGACGATAATCGCGTTCAGCTTGGCAACACCGTCGAGCATCAAATGGGGCTATTTTACATTCAGGAGGCATCATCAATGATGCCGCCGGCGGCACTGGCTTACCTTTGTGATTCACCCGAGATGGTGTTGGATGTGGCCTCAGCGCCGGGGTCAAAGACCACGCAAATTGCCGCCTGGATGGGCAACCAAGGGTTGTTGATGGCCAATGAGTACTCCGCATCGCGAATCAAAAGCCTGCACGCTAACCTCAGTCGCCTTGGAATCAGCAACGTAAACCTGACTCATTTTGATGGCCGAGTGTTCGGCGCTACCCTTCCAGAGCAGTTTGACGCCATCTTGTTGGATGCGCCCTGCTCCGGTGAAGGCACGTTACGAAAGGATCCAGAATCCCTGTCAAATTGGAGCTGGGATTCCGTGCTGGAAATTGCCAGTACGCAGCAAGATCTCATCGATTCGGCATTTAAGGCGCTTAAACCCGGCGGCACTCTGGTTTATTCCACTTGTACCCTAAATACTGAAGAGAACCAGAAGGTCTGTCATTGGCTTAAAAACAAGTACGGCGATGCCGTAAGCTGGTGTTCCTTAGAGTCGTTGTTCGACGGCGCTCATGCCAGTGTGACCGACGAAGGCTTTCTGCACGTCTGGCCTCAGGTCTACGACTCTGAGGGCTTCTTCGTGGCAGCAATTCAGAAAAATCAAAGCATTGACAGCGAATACCGAAAACCGCCTCTAGGCAAGTTTCCCTTTAAGCACGCTTCTCGTAAAGTGACCAGTGAGCTGCAAGATCACCTTGAGAGCGCATTTGGCCTTAATTTGCCTAACGGACAACTAATGAGCCGAGACGATGAGCTGTGGCTATTCCCAGAGCGCAGCGATGAACTCATTGGTAAGATTCGCATGCAGCGACTCGGCATTAAGTTGGCGCAGCAACACAAGCATGGCCTCAAACTTACCCATGAGCTGATCGTACTTTGTGGCGCTGATACCGATAATCGAGTCGATGTTAATCGAGACCAAGCGGTCAGCTATCTACAGGGACGAGACATCCCCTTCGATAACCCACAAAAACGCAAAGGCGAAGTGGTGATCTGTTTTGATGATTATCCATTAGGATTGGCGAAATGGGTGGGGCAAAAGTTGAAAAACTCGCTACCTCGGGAACTGGTTAGAGATAAGATCAACGTAAACGCTTAAAAGGCAGTGAGATCTTCGAAGGAAAATAAAATTCAAAAAATTTACTCGATTTTTGGATTTTGCTTTCTTTTAGGCTACCTTTAGGTAAGTTCAGGTGCGACAACGCCGACAGTTCCCCTAAGCCTGTGACAACTTGGAGTGGTTATGGGCTTTTTTTCTTCATGATCAAAGAAGCGGCCAATTGGCCGCTTTTTTGTTGTTTATCCCTAAACCACCTACTTCAGTAGGTGGTTATCATAAAAATAGGCTTTGCCTGTAGAACTACTCATGCTACGTGACCTTTGATTTTCCAAAGTCAAAAGGACTCAATAGCATGAGTAGTTATAAACAAGCATCTCACGTGTTTTGGCGGTGTCAATACCACATAGTATGGACACCAAAGTACAGGTATCGAATCTTAAAGAACAAGGTTGGGCGAGACGTTTACAGAAGCATCAATGTGTACTGCGAACAGTTGGGCTGCGAGGTTTTAGAGCTGAGCGTTCAGTTAGATCATGTTCACTTAGTAGTGATGGTGCCGCCAAAACTATCGATATCGAAGTTGATGGGGGCGCTGAAAGCGCAAGATAGCGTTAAAGCTCTTCAATAAGTATCTGTATTTGAGGAAAAAGAAGTTGTGGGGTAACCATTTTTGGCAAAGAGGTTACTTCGTAGATACCGTCGGGGTAAATGAGCAGATAATTAGGAGATACGTTCGCCATCAAGAGAAGGAGGAGCGTTCTCAAGAGCAGGCGGAATTGCAGCTGGATTAGCAAAACAACGCCCCCTTCTAGGGGGCTAATTGAAAGCCACCTTCTTTAGAAGGTGGTTATTTACTTCCGTTAATACGTTAGAGCTTAAACAGCGTATGAAAGTTCGCGGCAGTTTGCTCACACAGAGCCTCGTAGCGAACCCCTTTCAGATCCGCCACGTACTGCGCCACCTCTTTCACATAAGCGGGCTGATTTTGTTTTCCTCGATATGGAATAGGCGCCAAGTATGGCGCATCGGTTTCAACCATTAGACGATCCATTGGCAGCTTACGCACCACGTCCCGCAATGATTCCGCATTCTTAAAGGTCACGATGCCAGAGATGGAGATATACAACCCGATATCCAGAGCCGCTTTGGCCATCTCCCAAGACTCTGTAAAACAGTGCAGTACGCCGTTAACGCCCTGTCCCTGTTTTAAGATCTCGATGGTGTCCTCTCTGGCATCACGGGTATGGACGATCACCGGCTTGCTCAGTGCATTGGCCACGTCGATGTGTTCAGCGAACGCTTGTTGCTGAGCCTCAATGGCATCTTTGCTGTAGTAGTAGTCCAGTCCGGTTTCGCCAATGGCCACCACCCGAGGGTCTTTAGCTTGCTCTAACAGCCAATCCTTATCAAAGCCATCAGCAATATCCAGCGGGTGGACCCCACAGGAGAGCACCACCTCGTCAAAAGGCGTCACCATCTGTTTCATCTGCTGATAGCCATCTTGACTCACGGAGACACATAACATGCGTTTTACGCCAGCCGCTCTTGCACGCTCAATGACAGGCGACAAAGCTTCAGCAGTCTTCTCTTCCGCGAGGCGGTCAAGATGGCAGTGGGAATCGATCAGCACGTTATTTTCTCCAATAGTCAGTGCAGTAGTCATTACGAGGGGGAGAGCTTAGGGGTTTACAAAGTTGAGGTCAATTTTGATGTGGCCAAACGATCCGCAAGTAACTGCTCAATCGGCGGCTTAAAAGCCGAATCGCCAAACGCCACCCCGACGCCTTTGTCAGCGTGACTTGTTGTTTGTGGATTTACCCACACCACTCGACCAACGTATTCGTGCCAGTTGGCTTGTTGCGGCAGGCGAAAACGGCACAGAAGCTCGGTGCCCAAAGGCCAAAGCGTCTGGCTAGGAAAATAGAGTCCACCGGATTGCACTCGGCCCATGTAAGCCTGGTACAACTGTTCCAGTGTAGTGATGTCCAGTTCGACACAGTCCATGTTAAAAGGTTACGCGATCAGCTCTTGAAATAGCGGGATATGATTAAGACCAGATTGATTGGCAAAACGCTGATACAGCTCGGCGGTTTTTACGCTCAAACCATGCCAACGTTCCGTCTCATGAATCTGGTGTCGCTGCCACTGGGCTAATTCAATATAGAGCACTTTTAACGCCAGCGGTGCCTTATCGCTGTCAAGAGACATCAGAACGGGCGCCAACACGCCGAGCTTAAGGCTCTGCTTCCAGCCATCTCGACATTGCGCCGCTAACTCGGCGTCGCCAGATTCGATGGCCTGTTTTAGAGACAAAGGGCCTCCAAAAACCCGCAATTGCTGACTTAGAAGCGCATCAGGCACACTCTGGCCCAACAGGGCTTGACTCTGCGCAAGGCTGGGGGAAGGCAATAGCAAAGACTGACAACGGCTATGAATGGTTGGCAACAAACGTTTCGGGTTGGCACTGACTAAGATCAGGTACACCCCGGCCATCGGCTCCTCTAGGGTTTTCAAGAGTGCATTGGCGGCCGCTTGGTTCATGGTGTCCGCCTGCTGCAGAATCACGACGCGAGCACCGCCTTGGTTAGCCGTCTGCGACAGCTGGGTGATCAGTGCTCGGATCGACTCCACTTTAATCTGCTTACCATCAGGAGCAATCTCGAACCGATCAGGGTGGTTGCCGGCCTTGAGCAGCAGACAGCTGCGACATTGACCGCAACCAGAGTGACGTTCACACAACAAACTTTGGGTCATCGAGTCAGCAAAACTTGCCTTGCCGATGCCCTCAGCCCCTGCCAGCAACCAAGCATGGGCCACTGTGCCGCGAGATAAAATCTGCTGCCACTTACGCCACGACGACGCCAGCCACGGCAACTGCGCTACGTCCATGGTTGGGAGTTGGGTGGTGTCACTCACTTACAACAACACCTTAGCCAGTGCCGATTCAATATCTTGATGTACCTTCTCCATCGTTTGACTGGCGTCGATGGTCAAAATGGTGCCATCGCGCTTGGCGTGGTCAAGGTAGGCGCCGCGAGCTCGCTCGAAAAAGTCCAAGCTTTCGAGTTCGATGCGATCCAGTTCACCGCGACCTCGAGCACGCTCAAGGCCAAGCTTAGGATCGATATCCAGATACAGCGTTAAATCCGGTTTAAATTCGCCCAAGGTGATGGCGGATAGCCCAGCCACTTCGCTTTCCAGTCCTCGCCCTGCCCCTTGATAGGCAATGGAAGACAAGTTGTGACGATCGCCAATCACCAACTTTCCCTCTGCCAGCGCTGGCTTAATCACCGATTCCACCAATTGAGCTCGACAGGCGTACACCATCAACAGCTCGGTCATCGGTGCCATCGGCTCTTCCCGAGGGCGCTTCCAGATCTCCCGAATCTCTTCCGCGAGCGGGGTTCCCCCCGGCTCACGGGTATTCACCCGCTCCAGATCAGCAAAGTGTGTCTCAAACCAACGGTTAACCAGATCAATGGCGGAGCTTTTTCCGGCCCCTTCCAGGCCTTCGATGACGATGTATTTACTCATTACTTGTTTCTTATGTATTGGTTTACCGCGCGGTTGTGTTCCGCAAGGGTCTGTGAAAATTGATGGCTACCATCGCCTTTGGCAACAAAGTAGTACATGTTTGAATCCAACGGGCGAGCGGCGGCCTCAAGGGCTTCTCGTCCCACTAGTGCGATGGGCGTTGGTGGCAAGCCATTAATGCGATAGGTGTTGTAGGGCGTTTTTTCTCGAAGGTCTTGGCGACGAATGTCGCCGTCGAAACGCTCCCCCATGCCGTAGATCACCGTGGGGTCAGTCTGCAGTCGCATCCCTTTGCGTAGTCGATTCACAAACACCGAGGCGATAAGTGGCCGCTCGGCGGCTACGCCGGTCTCTTTTTCAATGATCGAGGCCAAAATCACCATCTCGTAACTGGACTTTAGCGGCAGCTGATTTGCGCGCTGCTTCCATACCGCGTCGATTTCAGTGCGCATACGTTTGGCGGCACGGGTTAATAGCGCTGAATCCGTTTCTCCTAGATGAAACTGATAGGTGTCTGGGAACAGCATCCCCTCTGGGTTAGCGCCATCGAAATCGATGAGTTTTGCCAGCGATTCTGGGGTGTGAGTCAGCGTTAATTTAGGGTGTGCCTTGATTCGAGCCAGTGCTTGCTTGACGGTTTCCCCTTCCACCAACGTCAGATAAAACGCTTTTTGCTCACCGCGGATAATCTTCTCAAGCTGCTGGCGAACGCTAACACCAGGAGTCAGCTCATAGGTGCCCGCTTTGATCTTTGTAAGGCTTGAGTCCAAGCGCACCGCGACCTTTATCCAGAATGAGGTCTCTATCCAACCTTGCTTCGACCACTGATTGGCTAAGCCGATGGTACTGGCACCTTTATTCAGGGTCCATTCGGTGGGCTGGCTAATGGACAGTGGCCGCTGAAGCTCTTGGCCGGTGCGATGCACCACGTAAGCCGCCGCCATGGCCAGCAATAAGATGAAGGTCAAACACAATGCCAGCAGTCGGCGAAAAAACGTAATCATAAGAGCGAATGTTGTAACTGTCTGAACAGATCACTAATGGCTAAAGTACGATGCTCCAGTTTGACAACTGGAACCAGCTTCATCAAGCCATTACAGACAAAAGCACCATCAAATTGGTGGAGTTGAAAGGTTGAGATGGAACGTACCTGCACATCAATGCCAAGCTGCGCGGCCGTGCCCAATACCCGTTGGCGCATGACGCCGCTGACGCCACTTCGGCAAAGTGCTGGAGTGACGAGGGTATCGCCCTGCCAAAAAAACAGATTCGCCGCACAGGCTTCAATGATTTCGCCATCGGTGTTGCAGACAATCAAATCATCTGCGGCGCTGGCATCCAGTTCAAATCTAAGGAGCACCTGCTCGGTTCTGGCTAACGACTTAATGCCGAAACCGCACCCAAGGGTGGCGATGGGCGTAGTGGCAAGCTCAAGGGCGATCCCCTGTTGTTGCCACGCTAGATAATGGTTGGGGTAAAGGTGAACCGAAACCAGTACCTCTGGTTGGGCGAGATACTCTCCACCGTAGCCTCGTCCCTGCCCCCCTCGGGTGAGGACGACTTTAATCACGCCAAGGCCTTGGGCATCACAGCGTGTCAGTGCCTGCTGCAAGGTGTGCCAAAGTGAGTCCCAACAGGGCTCAGCCATCTTTAATAGGTGGCACCCCCGCCTTAACCGCTGCTGGTGCAACGGCCAACTGGCGATTTGACCTTGCTCAACTAACATGGTGGTAAAGTGACCATCGGCAAAATTCAGGCCCCGGTTGGTCACCGAGACCGATTCTGTCGGCTCACTATTTACCCAAGCAGCAATCATTAGCTGTCCTGAGTGATGCGACTGGCCACGGCACCCTGCTGATCCCGATACTTCGCATTTTCACGCTTATTGTATGGACGAGCGCAGGCCATGCGCAGCTCCTCAAAGTTAAGCGCACCAATGGTCATGCCAGGGCGCAGCGCCAATGGCAACTTACCACTGTTATAGAACTCAAGTACGATCTGCCCTGACCAGCCTGGGTCAATTCGATGGGCGGTCACGTGAACCATCAGGCCAAGTCTCGCTAACGATGAACGGCCATCTAGCCAACCAACGATGTTGGCGGGCAACGTCAAAGACTCGAACGTGGCGCCGAGAGCAAGCTCCCCAGGATGCAGGTAAAAAGCTTCGCCGTCACCAATGGCAATTTCGTCACTCATGACACTATTAAGGGCTTTTTGAACCTCTTCACGGGGGCCAGAAAGATCGATGGAGGCGGCGGTATGATCGCGAAATACTCGGAACTTATCTCCTAAGGTCACGTCCACGCTGACGCCACTGATGCGGTCACTGGCAGGACGCGGTTCAATGGCGATGTTGCCACTGTCCAAATACTGTTCAATTTCGATGTCGGTCAAACGCATGATGTTCTATCCCTAAAACCTAATATGGGTACGTATTATTATTTTCAATTAGCTGGCTAATTGACGGATTTTGGCTTTCAAAAAGTCAATGGCGATGCGGTTCTTGCCACCGCGAGGTACGATGATGTCCGCATGTTGTTTCGACGGTTCAATGAACTGCATGAACATAGGACGCACGGTTTGCTGATACTGCTCCAGTACCGACTCCATGGTACGGCCTCGCTCCTCTACGTCGCGGCGCACGCGGCGCAGTAGGCAGATGTCCAGCGGCGTGTCCATGAAGATGGACGCGTGCATCTGTTCACGCAGCTTTGGGTCAGTCAGAAGCAGAATGCCTTCAAGGATGATCACCTTTTTAGGGGTGACCTTGGTGGTCTCTTCCATTCTGGTGTGCTCAGAATAGCTGTAGCTTGGCACTTCAACCGATTGGCCACTGCGCAGCGCCGCGAGGTGCTCAACCAACAACTCATGATCCAATGCATTTGGGTGATCATAGTTGGTCTTAACCCGCTCCTCCATCGACAGATGGCCCTGATCCTTGTAATAACAATCTTCCGTGATCATCGCAATATCATCTGTGCCCATATCCTGGCGAAGATCTTCACAGATGGTTCTGGCAATTAGACTTTTACCAGAAGCAGAGGCACCGGCGATACCGATGATGACACATTGTTGTTGAACCATAATATGTACTTCAGTTTAAAGGTGAATAAATACAGTTTGAACCATTGGCAGACACTCTGCCTAATCGTCGCTAATCTCGATCTCAAGTTCCAAGGGCTTAGACAGTCGCACCATGGCCGCCGCCGTTTCCCGTGCGATGGCAATGTACTGTTTGCTGATGTCGTCCTCTGGATTGGCGGCCACAGAAGGCTTGCCTTGATCCACCGCTTCGCGTACCGCGACATTAAGCGGCAACTCGCCCAGTAACTCGACGCCATATCGCTCGGCAGTGGCCTGGCCGCCGCCCTGACCGAATGGGTGCTCTTTGCTGCCACATTGGCTGCAAAGGTGATAGCTCATGTTTTCAACAATGCCCAACACTGGAATGTTGACCTTGTTAAACATGCTGATCCCTTTACGTGCATCTAAGGTGGCAACCTCTTGCGGGGTGGTCACTACCACGGCGCCAACCACGGGCACTTTTTGCGACAGAGTCAACTGGATGTCACCGGTACCCGGTGGCATGTCGATCACCAAGTAGTCCAGATCGGGCCAGTTGGTTTCATTCATCATCTGAATCAGTGCACCAGCCGCCATCGGGCCGCGCCATACCGTGGCTTGCTCTTCGCCTACCATAAAGCCGATGGAGTTGGCCGCGATGCCGTGAGCCACAGCAGGCTCCATGGTCTTGCCATCTACGCTCACCGGTTGGAAATCGGAAACCCCTAACATCAGCGGGATGGATGGACCGTAGATGTCTGCATCCAAAATGCCCACGCGCGCCCCTTCGTAGGCCAGCGCTAAGGCAAGGTTCACCGCGGTGGTGGATTTGCCCACGCCACCTTTTCCTGAGGACACCGCCACCACGTTCTTAACGCCAGCAATGGCGTCTCCCACGGCGGTCTCAATCACAGGAACAGCAAGGTCAACGCTACACTCAACCTCTTCAATGCCATCGATGCCGGCCACGGCTTGGGTGATCTCCTGCACCTTTTCAGGGTACTGAGAGCGGCATGGATAGGGGTAAACCAGATTCAGCGCCAAGCACTCGCCGTCCATCTGCATGCGGCGGACGATGCCAGCATCCAAAATGGATTGATTCAACAGAGGGTCGTGTACTTTAGCCAATGCCGATAAAACAGACTGACTTAATTGAGGGGATAAACGGTTATCTAGCGGATTTTCCGAATTTTCGGTCACGATTTTGACTCCGGGACTCATAAGTGATGCAAGTCTACCAGAAGTTGGCGTTAATACGTGTGTAATATCCCACCAACAAGTTCACCAATGGATGAAAAATCATTAGCCATCAGTTAAACTTGGCCTCTTTCGTAATTCACTGCATGTAAGAGATAAAATGGCATCTCCACAAAGAAAGATTCTGGTTACCAGCGCCCTCCCATACGCCAACGGTTCGATTCACCTCGGACACATGCTTGAGCATATCCAAACTGACATTTGGGCACGCTTCCAAAACTTGCGTGGCAATCAGTGTATCGCCGTCTGTGCCGACGATACTCACGGCACCCCGGTGATGCTGAAAGCGCAAAAAATGGGCATTACCCCAGAGGAGATGATCGCCAACGTTTCTCAAGAACATCAGGCGGATTTTGCCGATTTCTTAGTGAACTACGACAACTACCATTCGACGCACTCCGAAGAGAACCGTAAGTGGTCTGCCGAGATCTACAACCGCTTAAACCAAAGTGGCTTCATTAAGACTCGCGTGATTGAGCAACTGTTTGATCCGGAAAAAGAGATGTTCCTGCCAGATCGCTTTGTAAAAGGTACCTGCCCGAAATGTAAGGCGGAAGATCAAAACGGCGATAACTGCGAAGTGTGCAGTGCGACCTACAGCCCAACGGATCTGATCAACCCTAAATCCGTGGTGTCCGGCGCCACTCCGGTAATGAAAGACTCTGAGCACTACTTCTTCGACCTACCACAGTTTGAAACGGTACTGAAAGAGTGGACCACCTCTGGTGCTCTGCAGACCGAGATCGCCAACAAGTTGAACGAATGGTTCGAATCCGGCCTGCAGCAGTGGGACATCTCCCGTGATGCCCCCTACTTCGGTTTTGAGATCCCAGGCACCGACGGTAAGAAGTTCTTCTATGTGTGGCTGGATGCACCAATTGGCTACATGGGCTCTTTCGACAACCTGTGCCAAAAGCGTGACGACCTGAACTTCGATGAGTTCTGGGCCAAAGATTCGACTACCGAGCTGTACCACTTCATCGGTAAAGATATCGTTTACTTCCACAGCCTATTCTGGCCAGCCATGTTGCACGGTGCCGAGCTGCGTAAACCGACCAACGTGTTTACCCACGGCTATGTCACTGTGAATGGCGCCAAGATGTCTAAGTCTCGTGGCACCTTTATTAAGGCGCGTACCTACCTGGATCACCTGCACCCAGAGTACCTGCGTTACTACTACGCCGCCAAACTGAACGATCGTATCGACGACATCGACTTGAACCTGGAAGATTTCGCCCAGCGCGTAAACTCCGACATGGTTGGTAAATTGGTGAACATCGCCTCTCGTACCGCAGGTTTTATCGCCAAGCGTTTCGACGGCAAACTGGCAGGTGGTATCGACAACCCAGAACTGCTGGCGGAGTTCCAAAACGCCCAAACGACCATTGCCGAAATGTTCGAAGGTCGTGAGTACGGTAAAGCGATTCGTGAAGTGATGGCGCTGGCCGACAAAGCCAATGCTTATATCGCCGACAAAGCCCCGTGGGCGATGGCGAAGCAGGAAGGTTTAGAGAAGCAGACTCACGAAGTGTGCTCCATGGGCATCCACCTGTTTAAGATTCTGATGACCTACCTCAAGCCAGTACTGCCTGAGATGGCGGCCAATGTGGAAGCCTTCCTAAACGCAGAGCTGCGCTGGGACAACATCAACACCACGCTGACTGGCCATGAGATCAACAAGTTTAAGGCGCTTATTCAGCGTATTGAGCCTGCGAAGATCGAAGCGATGATGGACGCCACCAAGGCGGATCTGGAAGCGGAAGCGGCCCTTAATGCTGCGGCTGAGCCAAAAGCAAACGCCGCTGATGACAGCGACAACGATGAGCTGGAAAAAGAGCCTCTGGCAGACACCATCAACTTCGATGATTTCATGAAGGTGGATCTGCGTGTGGCTCGCATCGCTAAAGCCGAGCACGTAGAAAAAGCCAAAAAGCTGATTCGTCTGCAACTGGACTTAGGCGGCGGCGTGACCAAGCAGGTGTTCGCTGGCATCAAGTCTGCTTACACCCCAGAAGAGCTTGAAGGTCGCCTCACCGTAATGGTGGCAAACCTTGCCCCTCGCGAAATGAAGTTTGGTACCTCTGAAGGCATGGTGGTCGCAGCCGGTCCGGGTAAGGATGAGATCTACATCCTGTCACCGGATTCTGGTGCCAAACCAGGCATGCGCATCAGCTAACTTAGCGTAACTTTTTAGCAGAACTCACAAAGCCCGGCATAACATGCTGGGCTTTTTGGTTTCGGCAAGCCGAGTTTTGGACAGCGAGGTTAGCGAAACCCCAACAACAAACTGCAGCCCCGATTGTGGTGAGGGTAAAAGGTCGAGCAAAGATAGCCGGCATCTGACATCAACGAAATTAATTGTTGGCAACGTTGCTCGTAGGTGCTCAATGACAAACTAACATCCGCCAGATAGATACCGCCAACACAGATGGTTGATGTATTGGAGCGCAGATAAGCCAATGCCTCCGACATATCATCAAAGGCGATTAGCTTAGCCGCTTGAAAGATTAAATTTCGAATGTCGGCCACGCCGAGATTATTAGGCATGGTTCGAGAACTTAGCTTCCCCAATAGATGCTCGGCAACATTAACGGCGGCCTGACTATCGGCGGTGGGCGTTTCAATGTTTGCCACGCACACCCCCTGCAACTCCGTTAACTCCGCAAGTTTCTGATGCTGCCTCTGTGACAGTCCACAGGCAAGGATCAGATCCCAACAAGAGTCACTTTCTATAGCTCGCCAGTTAGCACTACTGCCATCACTTAAACGCACCGCCGTCGCGGTTACCAGCGCTAGCTTGGGCTGGCACCGCTGTAACTCTGTGGGTTCAAACATCCGTAAATCTCACCGAGATTGACATCACCGCTCTCTTAATCAAGGGTTATTGAGGAAGCCCATTGTGTCAGCAAACCGCCAACAATCACAACGCCTGCATCAGCTGGATGAAATTGCCACAGGTGTCATCCAGCACCGCAATTTGTACATTCCCCGCTTCGGTTGGGGGTATGGAAAACTGCACGCCGAGCTCGGTTAATCGTTGATATTCATGGACCAGATCATCCACTGAAAATGAGGTCCAAGGGATACCGGCTTGCTTAAGCGCCTGCTGATACTCCAAAGCGGGAGCAAATGCCATGGGCTCCAGCAAGAGTTCAACCCCAGCTTGAGCTTTTGGCGACACCACAGTCAACCACCGATGTTCACCTAAAGGCAGATCCGTCTTTTTTATAAATCCAAGTATCTGCGTGTAAAACTGCAGCGCCTTCTCTTGGTCACTCACCGGCACGCTCGTTACGCAAATTTCAATCATCATTTACCTCTTCTATCAGCAATGTAGATAAGGCCAATCTTAACGCCTCGTTAATAGAGGCGCTTATTCAGGATTGCTTTTTATGATTTGTCGAAAGGACGTTGGCGTCTGCCCAATGCATTTTTTGAAGATCGAAGAGAAGGTTGTAACGCTTTGATATCCAACCTCAAAACAAACATCGGTCACCGGCATTCCTTTGGTCAACAGCGCCTTGGCCTTGCGCATACGCAGATCGCGAAGATAAGTACGAGGAGTCACACCATAAATGCGCTGGAACATGCGAACGTAATGAAACTTGGACATGAAGGCGGATTTAGCCAGATCGGTTAACTGCAATTGCGACCCATATTCTTGAAGCATTAACGCCCTTGAACGGCGAACCTGAGCATAGTGTTCAGGGCGAAGCGGCAAAGCGTCATACAAACGCTCCATCTCCACTTGATAAAAGCTCTTAGGGGACGAGGACAACGCAATAAACCTCGGACAAAATTCGATAAGGCAATGGTAACACAGCAAAGCGTGCCATTATTTCTGAGAGCAACCATACTCACTTAGAGTGATGTTACCCTTTCTCCCCGAAACTCAAAGGGCGTGACCCCACACCATCGCTTAAATGCGCGGCAAAAATTACCGCTGTTGGCAAAGCCAAGCCGATAACTTATCTCCCCTAAACTCAGTCGATTTTGTCGCAACATCTCCTTCGCGCTAAAAGCGCGAACTTCGTTAAGCAGTTCCGTGTAACTGGTGCCCGCTTGCTGCAGTTGTCGTTGCAGTTGTCGAACGCTTAGTCCAAGTGTCAATGCCAACTGATACTGATCCAGATTGGCCTGTTGGATTTGGGATACCATGCCCGCCCTGACCCTTGAAACCACGCTAGTGACCCCTTGCTTTACTAGATACTCCTGAGCAACCTCAGCATTCCACTGTGCAAGAGCGGGGTTTGATCCGGGAAGCGGCATTATCAACTGCGAACGAGAAAACGCCATCACAGCCCTTCTATCACCAGGTTGAATCGGGCAACCAAATAACTGCAGGTAGCCTGCTCCTGATGCCATCTGCGCATCGGGCAGTCTCAGCTCACAAGGGGAGAACTGAACGCCGGCACAGAGGCGCAAAATGTGAAGCACCATAATAACGTAGAGCATCAATTGCGTATTTCGCACGGGGCAGCGGTCGTATCCAGGGGTATCGATGACCAGATAACCAAAGTCACTGTCTTGTTCAAAGCGCACGACAGTAAGGTCATCCACCACCTTTTGAAATTGCACCAAGTATTGAATGGACCTCTTTGGCGTGGGCGCGGCAAACATGGCATATCCCACCCCATGTAGGCTGGTTAAATGCAGCAAATTACCCATCTTGCTAATGGCCTCGTAGATTGCGGGGTTATCACAGATAAAATGGATAATTCGGCGCCACTTCCGATAGCTGGTTCTCGATTCAGGAAGTTGATAATCGTCGGCATTAAGGGTGAAACGAGCCACCAACTGATCTCGATTCCAGCCCAGATCCGCCAGCAACGCAAGTATGGCTTTGGTGCAGCTGCCAATGACACTGCCAGCCTCTGCCTCGCCGCTGTATTCTTGGTTTTCATAAGCCGGATCCATTCGCGCTAAGCATCCTTCAATATTAGGCGCGTAGTGCCGCTGCAATCCGGAATCGATATTTCGCTGTGCCATCCATGACCAAAGGCTGTGAATACGATAACTGGAAGCTACCAAGCGAGCGCTTGTTTTACAAACCACATAGGAATGAAAAGCGCTATTTATCAAAGAAAAAGGCCGCATAATGCGGCCTGAGACACTGCTCCGATCAGTTAACCCTTCGAGAGTGCCCCTCCCAGTAAGGCGCCCTGAGATCGGCTTTTCTCAATTTTCCCGCACCGGTAATCGGAAACGGCTCGTGGCGCACTTCCACCGAACGGGGACATTTATAACCCGCTATCAATTCATGGCAGTGGGCGATCAACTGCTCTTGGGTCAAGCTCTTGCCCTCTTGTAAGCGCACGATGGCATGAACCTGTTCCCCCCAGGTGTCACTGGGGATGCCGATCACCACCACTTCGCTGACCGCCTCATGTTGAGAGACGGCACTTTCCACTTCGGCGGAATAGACGTTTTCGCCACCAGAGACGATCATGTCTTTAACCCGGTCTACCAAGAACAGAAAACCGTCCTCATCCAAGTAGCCCGCATCGCCGGTGTGGATCCAACCGTTAACCATCACTGAGGCCGACTCTTCCGGTTTGTTCCAATACCCCATCATGGCGTTTCCACCACGAACTCGAACCTCGCCAACCTGCCCCACGGGGCACGCGTTACCAACGGGATCCATCACCTCCACTTCAACACAGTAACCCGCGCGCCCCGCCGAGCGTATCTTGGACTTAGGCCCGCTAAGCTGATGAAACTCTGAAGGCAAAATGGTAGCAATTGGCGCTAACTCGGTTTGACCGTAGGCCTGAATGAACTTAACGTGACTCATCTGCTCCATCGCTTGGCGTAGCGTGCCCTCTGGCATCGGTGAAGCACCGTAGATGATGCGCTGCAAACTGGAGATGTCTGCATCCGTTAGCACCCCACTTCCCAGCAACATGTTGATCATCGTTGGCACAAGCAGCGTGTGGGTTACCTGATGCTCAGCAATCACCTCCACCAGAGACTGGCAGGCAAAGGAGGGAATAAATACCTGAGTGGCGCCGATGATGGTACTGGAGTAGGACGCGGCAATATCTGCAGCGTGGAACATGGGTGCAGCATGCAGATAACGGGTGTGCTCCCCTTCGTATTCAAGGCCTAGTGCCGCGGAGATACTTGAGGTCCACAAATTGGAATGGGACAGCATCACCCCTTTGGGAAAACCGGTTGTTCCTCCGGTATAGTAGATACCCGCAAGCTCCGAGCCCCCGTTACAAAGATCGTCTATCCCTTCGGCTTGTGCTAAGCCGCGCTCAGAGCAGATCATCCCCGGCGGTGTTGCTTTATCGCCAACGTAGATGACGTTTTTGACCACCTCAGACTGCTGCATGATCGCCGCTGCCGCTTGAGCGAAGGTATCGTCAACAACCAAGGTGGTGGCACCGGAATCCTCAAGGGAGTAGAGGTTCTCTTTCACCGACCAACGGATATTAAGGGGCACCATCACCGCCCCCGCCCAAGGCACCGCAAAAAAGTACTCGTAGTAGCGGTCACTGTTGAGAGACAACACGGCAACACGGTCCCCTTTCTTTACCCCATTGGCTTGCAGCAGCCCAGCAATCTTAGCGATGCGACTGCGCAGTTGATTCCAGCTCTGTTGACGGTCGCCGCAGATGGTGGCGATCTTCTCCCCCTGAACCTGAGCATTGCGTTTGATCATTTGAGTGAGTTGCATAATACGTCCTTTTATCATCACTTGAGCCAGATGACGCCTCCCTGAGCGTCACCCCTATTATTAACCATCCGGCGAATTAAGCTGGATTCGATTGCGTGGCTAACCGAGCCTCTTGTCCCAGATTTCGATTCAGTAACCAGGTCAGCGCCGGCAAAAACACTAAGGCACCAACCATGTTCCAAAGGAACATAAAGGTCAGAAGCACCCCCATATCCGCTTGGAACTTGATGGGTGACAGCACCCAGGTGCCAACGCCAATGGCCAAGGTGATGCCGGTGAAGGCCACCGCCTTACCTGTGGTCTTTAACGCGGAAAAATAGGCGTCACTGAGTGCCATTCCCTGCTTCATGCAGGCGGTCAATTTGGCGTAAATATAGATGCCATAATCCACTCCGATGCCAACCCCCAAGGCGATCACCGGAAGCGTCGCCACCTTAATGCCGATCCCAACCCAGGCCATTAACGCCTGACACAGCAGAGACGTTAGCGCCAAGGGCAGAATGATGCACACGACGGTACGTAACGACCGAAAAGTGATGAAACAGAGAAGACTCACCACACCATAAACCCAGGCCAACATCTGATACTGCGCTTTTTCAATGACGATGTTGGTTGCCGCCTCAATGCCAGCGTTACCAGCAGCTAACTCAAACGCCACTCGTTCGTTGTTGTTGTCAGCGGCAAACTGCTGCGCCGCATCCACCACTCGCGTCAACGTCTGCGCTTTATGATCATCAAGGTAGACAATGACCGGCACCAAGGAGCAGGCACCGTTGATCATGCCCGGTGGCACCGCCTTGGAGCTGGTGGCTTGATTGAGTACATACTGATTTCGGCTTAACGCCATCCACTTTAATGACCCTTCATTCAGCGCCGAAATGGAATACTTTGCGATCTTCGAGATGGAGATGACCGACTGCACCCCAGGGACGTTTTCCATATGCCATTGAAATCGATCAATGAGGTTTAAGGTCTCATAGCTGACGCAGTAATCGTCCGCGGTTTCCACCATCACCACAAAACGGTCGGTGCTGGCAGAATAGTTGGCCACCATAAAGGCGTTGTCTTGGTTATAGCGAGAGTCAGCCCTGAGTTCAGGAGCACCGGCGTCCAGATCGCCCATGATAAGCCCCTGTTTACCAACCCATGCGACCGCAAATAACAGCACCATGATCCCAAGGGATACCAGCGCCATGGGCCTACGACTAAACTGAGCGATACCACGCCAAAACGATTGCGAGCTCTCCTCCTGACGCTGCAGACGGTCGACGGCGCGATGAGACACGCCAAGGTAAGAGATCAGCAGCGGCAACAGTACCAGATTGGTAAGAATGATCGCTGCCACCCCAATACTGGCCGCAACCGCCAAATCTTGAATCACCTGGATATCAATCACCATCAGAGTAATAAAGCCGATGCCATCGCTAACCAAGGCGGTGAGTCCCGCGACATAAAGGGACACAAACGCCGCTTTGGCGGCATCAAAACGGTGCTTGCCTGACATCACTTCATGAACAATGGCGTTGACCAGTTGCACGCCGTGGCTGACGCCGATGGCGAACACCAAAAATGGCACCAGCATGGAATAGGGATCGAGGCCATAACCGAGCAAATTTAATATGCCCAACTGCCAGATCACGGCAACAAGAGAACACAACAACGCCACCACTGAGCTCTTAATGCAGCGACAATACAAGTAAAGCAGCACTAGGGTTATGATCACGGCGGCCGCAAAGAACATCGCTACCTGCCCTGCCCCATTGATCAGCTCACCAACCACAATGGCAAAACCGGTAACGTGAATCTTGATGGTCGGGCTTTGGTATTTGTCGCGAATCAGCTGTTCAACCTTACTGGAGAACTGCTGATAATTAAGCTTCTCGCCGGTATTGGGATCCACATCAGACAAAGGGGCATAGATAATGGCTGACTTGAAGTTGTTGGCTACCAAGGCACCAACCTGGCCACTTTTCAACACGTTTTGCTTTAACCTGTCCAAACTGGCTTGGCTTCCATCGTAGCCGTCAGGGATAACGGTGCCACCGGCCAGCCCTTGCTCAGTGACCTCGTTCCAACGCACATTCGGCGTCCAAATTGATTTAAGGCCACTGCGGTCAACGCCAGGTAGGAAAAATACATCGTCATTGACCTGCTGCAGCACCCCCATAAATTCGGCGCTAAAAATGTCCTCTTCGGTGGTTTCCACCGCCACACGAATGGCATTGCCTAATCCGGAAAGATCGTCTCGATGCTGCAAAAACTTCGCAATGTAGGGATGAGATGTCGGCACCATCTTATCGAAGCTGGCATCCGGTACCACTTGAGTCATCCGGTGACCTAAAAACAACGTTAATAGGGCAAAAAGCATCAATAAAAGAGGTCTAGCACTAAAAATCCAGCGAGCCAACATCGGCTCAGTCGTCACAGTTGAATTCATCGCTGCACTCCTCGGCTGTGGTGATCACTGGCCATCCACAACATGGAGGCTGGGTGTGGTGACAAGCGCTGAGCGCCGCCAACGCCAACAGCAACCGCCTCGTTGTCATTGAGGTAACTCACTGCGGAATAGGGTTTTCGATCCGCCTGTTGACTCAATCGATAGTGTTGCCCACCATCGGAGCTGGTTAACACCACCCCTTCGGAGCCAACAACCATGATCTCTTCGCCTTTATTCACGATGGCGGCCAAGGTTGACTGAGTTTGGGTCGCTCGCTGCAGCCAGCTCACGCCCTGATCGCTGGAGAAAAAAAGGTGACCTCGCAGCCCGACTACAGTCACTCCCCTTTCGGTGGCGAGCACATCAAACAGAGAACCCTCATAAGGAAACTGAAGCCGCTTCCAACTTTTCCCACGATCCTGTGAGCGAAATACCGAGCCTGCCTCCCCGACCAGATACAAAGTGCCGTTGGGCGCTTGGGTCATGGCGTTGAGATGAAATCCATCGGGGTTATCCAGTCGATGCAATATCGGCAGCCACTGCTTGCCGCCATCGCCAGTCTGCAGCAGCAGCCCATAAGCCCCCATGGCAAATCCCAGCTTTTCATCAATAAAGTGGATGTTAAGTAATGGCTTAGTTGGGCCATCCTCCTGTCCCACCAACGCGTCATCCAGAGCAAATTCAGCATTTTCGATTTGCCACTGAAGCTGCTCTGACTCCTCTGCCCCTTCTGAAACGCCTCGCAGTTCACTCAAGCGCTGCTCAGCCGACGCCACCAACATCTGATTCAGGGCTATGCCGTCGAGCTGCTTATGCCAACGCGTGCCGCCATCCTGACTGTGTAGAATCACGCCATCATGGCCAACCGCCCAGCCCTCAGTCTCAGAGATGAAATCCACCGCCGTCAGATTGACGGCCACTGGCACGGCTCCTTGTTGCCAATGGTTGCCGTTGTCTTCGCTATAAAGAATGTGGCCGCGCTCGCCAACGGTCACGATGCGGTTGCCGGCGCGGTCGATGTCCAGCATCAACGAGTTCGCAGCGCGCCCCGATATGGTGGCGCTTAGCTCTAGGTTATCTGGCACCCCTTCTGCAAGCACTGCATTTGAAAGCAGCAGTGCTGCCACGGCTCCTCCCACATGCACTCGGTTATTCATGGCAACGTCCTCTGTTTTTGTTTTATGCAAAAAGCCGGGCCCGAAGGCCCGGAAAGGTGCTAATCGGGAAGAGATTAGCGTTTGCCTTTGCGGCGCAGGGCTGAAGTGGTGAAATCTCGTCGACTGGCTAAAAAGTCAAAATCCAGTCCCACCTTCTCCTCGTTGGTTAGCCCCAATGCCATGTAACGGCCATTAGTCAGATCATGCAGTACTTCTGCGGCCATCCAGGGTACCGTGACGTTGTAGTACTGCAGCTCATGGGCCTCTTGCACGCGCCACAACTCTCCACGGGCATCGTAATGATCGATCACTGCCGCTTGCCAGCTGTCCTCATCCACATAGATGGTTCGTTTAGCGTACACGTGGCGCTCATCATCCTTGACCGTACCTTCAACCACCCATACTCGGTGTAGTTCATAACGCAGGTGTTCGGGGTTCAGATGCCCTGGCAATAAAATATCGTCATAACTCAACTCTTTGTTTGCCAGACGGAAGGCGTTATAGGGGATATAGAGCTCCTGTTTGCCCTTAAGCTCCCAGTTGTACTTATCTGGCGCTCCGTTATACATATCGAGCTGATCGGAGGTACGCTGGCCATCGGCGGCGAATCCTGGCCCGTCATAAGCAACCTGCGGCGCGCGGCGAACCCGTCGTTGACCGGCGTTGTAAACCCAGGCTCGCCGAGCTTCTTTCACCTGATCCATGGTTTCGTGGACCAGCAACACATTGCCAGTCAAGCGAGAGGGCTCCAACACTTCTAAGGTGTAGTAAAACAACACGTTATCGTCTTTCTTGTCGTCCTTGGGCTCCTTCATGCTGGTTGGCCATACGAAGCGGTCAATTGCCTTGATTGGGGTGTAGTC
The DNA here is from genome assembly GCF_005116665.1 of Ferrimonas aestuarii. Lineage (GTDB taxonomy): Bacteria > Pseudomonadota > Gammaproteobacteria > Enterobacterales > Shewanellaceae > Ferrimonas > Ferrimonas aestuarii. The sequence goes on from NZ_SWCJ01000002.1 coordinate 328,037, forward strand.
GCCATTGCGAAGCACCGGTGCTTGTACGGAGGTGCGCTCTACGGAGCCCCCCCGATAGCGGGTGATGTGATTCCAGACGATCTCCACCGCATTATTAGGGATGGGAAACGGCACGTAATCCTTCACCCCAGCGATGCCATTGCCACCGGAAACCAACTGGGCTTTGGTGGCATTCTCTTTGGCGTAGTCATAGATAAACTGCGGCAGCGCCACGGTGCGGTGGGTCTGATACACTGGGAAGGATAAGGTGTCCGGATACTTTTTCAGTAACGCCACCTGCCCAGGGGTTAGCTTGTCCTGATACTGATCCACATTAGCGGCGCTGATGGTGAACAGAGGTTTTTCATCCGCAAAGGGATCCGTAAGTGCGGTTCCTCCCTGATAACTGGCCGGAACTTGGGTCAGTCCTCCGGTCCATGGGGGAATAGTACCATCGGCATTGCCGGCCATCTCAGCCCCGAGAGGGGTTAAACTCTTGCCTAGCTCAGCGGCCTTTTCCGGTGAAACCGCTGCGACAACCCCAAAGCTAAGCGTCGAAATCGCCAATAGAGAACTGGCTAACAGTGAGTAATGTTTGTTCATATTCTTGTCCCTAAATTAAAACGACATTCCTAGGCTCAGTGACACGTAGTCACGATCAGACAGTGAGTTGTAGTCGCCGCCAATGCTGTTGGTGTAGGAGATACTGCCGTTGTATCGGCTCAGGTAATCTGCCGCCAATGACACACCAAAGGAGCGCCGGTCTTCGAGAAAGTTGGAGTTTGGTGACGTGCCATCCACATCGTGGTTCCAGGCAATGGTTGGTTTTAAGTTGATGCCAGCAAAGGCGTCGGAGTAATCCCAAACCAAACGCGCTCGATAGCCCCACGAGGTGTCGGTAACAAAGCCGCCACAATTGATGTCCCCGTCGGGGTTTGGATTGCCCATGCCGATCTGATCGGCGACCGTCGAACACTTTCCATACAAGGTTGAGCGTCCAAATCGTGCCTCGGAAATATCAGGCAGGTCGTTGACGATGTTCATTGCCGCTTCAGCAACCAAAGTTAGGCGAGATGCCCCCATCACCTGATCGAAAAACTTCACCGTGGTGAACTGAATCTGATGCACATCAAGCTCTTGATAGCCATCAAACTTCTCCCCCAATACCGTAAGGTCACCGGCACCTAGGCGAGCAATGGCTTCATTTACTGGCTGATATGGACCGACGGGCATGGTTGGCGTAAACAAAGCGGCCAGCATCTCTGACGGGTTAAACTGCACTGCGGAATCGGGTCGAAAGCTCCACTCTCCAGAGAGAGACCAATCACTGATGGTGGTGGAGAAGCTGGCGGCAATGATCTGCTGATCTGGAACAAATTCCGCAATGTATTGAGGACCGCCAGTTGGAATCGGCGCCGTTCCCGGAACCTGTTTCCAAAACACCGGCGACAGGATCGGCGTGCGGCTGGTGATGTTCATGTAGTAGAGACCAAAATCGGTATCGATGCCCTCAGCGAAATAGCGTAACGCCGCGCCCCACTGACCGCTGTCGTCACCGTCGCTTTCCAGATTTAATGCCCGAGTGGCGTAGGCGCCGGTGGCAACGTCAGTCTGGTCGCCATTAACGTTCAAAGTCAGAATGGTGCAGCCATCTCCACCAATCACATCCGCACCACTGAAAAAGGTGCCACACCCGTCAATTTTAAAATCGTCCCACTCCCAGTTGTAGAACGCTTCCACACTGAGGTAATCGGTTAATCCGAGATTGGCGTAGACCATACCCACGGGTAGCAGCGCCTCTTTAACCTCGGAGCCTGGCCGGCGTAGCGCCGTGACATCGATAGGATTGACCGAGTTGATGGAGTTAAAAATAAAGGTATTTTCCCCCCAACTGAGTACCTGACGCCCTACTCGAAGATCTAGTGGCATGTCACCCAATTCAAACTCGCCATAGATAAATGCGTCGAGCAGCTCAATGCCGCTGGCTTGGCCATAGTCACTAAACGCGTCGTCATTCAAGGGGGCGTTTGGTTGATAGTTGTTGGGTCCGTGTCCATGGGGGACATCATTTTCGGCCAGCGCGTAGTCATACCAGTATTTAAGGCGGACAAACGCGCCAAATTGGTTTTTGGTCACGCCAATGTCATGTATGCCTTTAAAGACTTGAGAGACGGCATCACCACTTTGGTAATTCAAGTTGCCATCGTCAGGCGTAGTGGACGCTCCTTGCCCGCCGTTGGAGCTTCCGATGTTGCCTTGATCCGCGTCGCCAACTCGCCAAGTGGACCCGACAGAAAGATTGGAATCAACGGTAAATTCGAAGTCCCCGGCCTCGAAACTAACCCCGAAGGCGGCGGGAGACAGCATGGCTGAAACCAGCACCGCCAGAGGCATCCGTGCAAAACGTCTGTTTTCATTTGTTATCAACATAGCTTCACCTATTGTGATTATTATTGAAGCACTCGTACCTCCTTAACTGCATAAACCAAGCGCTTGCTACAATCGAACCTATGGCAAATAGACAAGCAATGTAAGACCACCTAGCGCTGAAAATGGCAATGGGCGCTTGGGGATAATGCTTTGGCGTCGAGGGTAAAAACTCAGCGCTAAAATGGAAAAAGCAGATCACAACGCCATTGGTGCAGTTAAGACAACGGTCGTGCAAATTGCGACACGCCCTTGAAGAAAGCGGTTATCCAACCGACAGTGGCGCCAGTCATCCCTGTAGATTAGGTAGGATATTCCAAAGAACATGATTAAGAGATCACTCGACCTCTCTGACGGTTGGCGTCAACGGTCAACCTGACTTTGGGTAAATGCGGCAAGGATGAGAAGAAAAGCTTCCCCCAAGGACAAGTCCTATTTGCTGAACTCGCGCAAGGGGTGACCTGAATGGTTATGCATAGAATGCGCAACTTAATGGCTAAAGACGACTGAGTGAACATAGGAGGGTGAGGACGGCGCCTCACCCCGGCCAAAATGCCTAAAGGTAAAGTGCCCTCGCCTGTTCAGGGGTTGCGACCTCCCGACCACTTTGACGCGCTAACTGCACCATGGCATCAATCAAATCCCCATTGCCTCGGGCTCGCTCCCCCGATGGCAGATAAAAGGTGTCCTCCAGACCAGTGCGCAGATGCCCCCCTAGCTCCGCCGTCAATTGATGTACCGGCCAGATCTCTTGGCGGCCAATCAAGGTCGACTGCCACAGAGCGCCGGATTTCATATACCGAACAATGTGAGGCAACAGTTCACTATCCACCGGCATGCCTGATGCCACCCCCTGAACTAGGTTGTAATTGGCTTTGTCTACCAAACCGACGTCCTCGAACATACCAACGGAACGCACGATGCCCAGATCAAAACACTCAAATTCCGGTCGAACTTGATAGTCTCGACACACTGCCAGCAACTCTTCCACTTTCTCTACTGGATTTTGAAACAGCATTGGTTTCCATGCCCAGGAGCCGTCTCGACGCGTCTTAAGGTAGTTAAGACTTCCGGCATTACAGGCCGCAATCTCAGGTTTTCCCGCTTTAATGCACTCCAGTGCCCCTTGCTGATCGCGTCCAATGGTACCGGTGGTAAAGTTGAGGATAACGCCGGGACAGGCGTCTCGAATTGAGGCGGCAATGTCACAAGCCACCTCTGGCTGCCAGCTTGGGAGATGCCCTTTACCGGGCTGCTGCTGCCTAAAATGAATGTGCATGACGCTGGCTCCGGAATCAAAGGCTTGCTTTGCTTGGGCCGCCATTTCAGCGGCGGTTACCGGTACCGGATGATCTTTAGGATCCGTTAGTACACCTGTTAACGCACAGGTGATCACCACCTTATCTGACATAATACTCTCCTTAGTTTCCCAAGAAGATACCAAGCAAGCGCTTGGTGGATCAAGCGATTATGAAAACCGGAGTATTTGACGGCGATATTGGTTGGGCGAGATCCCCTGCCACCGCTTAAACGCGCGATTGAACGCACTTTGACTGGAAAAGCCCAGCGCATCCGGAAAATTCGTCAAAGGCACATCAGGTTGATGCAAAAGCTCAAACGAACGCTCTTGGCGCGCTTTGGTTAATAGATCAGAAAAGTTCGTGCCCGCTTGAAGCAGGTAGCGCTGCAACGAGCGCACACTCATAAACAGTTCGTCGGCGATGTGTTGTGGTGTCGGCTCTACGCTTCCTAATGCCGCTTTCAATTTTCGCGACACCGCAAGCTCAATGTCCTCAGCCTCAAGTTGTGCCATGAGCCGATCCATTAACGTCTCATTATGAAGTGCCAAATCGGAATTTGCGCCCGGCTGGCTATGCTCAGACTCAGCTCGATCATAGATCAAGCAGTTCATGGTGGAGTTGAAAAACACTGGGCATCGAAACAGATCCTGATAGCGCTGCTCATGCAGCGGCCGTGCTCGCATAAAGTGCACCTCTTTTGGGCCAACGCGATTTTGAGACACGTGCCAGCCCACATGGGCAATCACTGAAAAGCAGGAATCAACCGCAGAATCATGAGCCCATGCCTGCCCCTTTGAATCCATTCGATTTTGCCAAAACAGGGTGTGACTGTGAGCGGTCTTACCTAAAATCATGGCAGACGCGGTGCTAACAAAAGGGCTGTAGCGACAGATGCGATCCAATACGTCGGCGACGTTGTTACTGGCCCACAGGGCAAAGCCTAAAGCATGCATATGAGTAGGTTGAATCTCCCGCCCCATCTCCAGCCCAATGGGGAGATTGCCTGCCAGCGTAGTGGCTCTGTCCCACACCTCTCGCATCGTCGTCGCAGGCAAACGAGAGTCGTTGTCGCTGGTCAAGATGGACCTAGCTTCGCCAACGAAAATCTCATTCAAACACAGGTTGTGGTTCTCGAACACCCGCTGCGCACAGTTCACCCAGCCTCGATAATAGGTTTCCATCGCCTGGTTATCGCTCCTTGATTTGGCAAACGAATCTCCAAAGCTAACACAAAAAAAGGAACCTGAAAGGTTCCTTATCGTTAGTGAGAGCGCAGCGTCTTTTCTAGGCGATGCTGCTATTTATCGCTTTCAGTGTCTCTAAAGGCGATGTTGACTGAGTAATTGGGCGGCCAATAACCAGGTAATCACTGCCATCTTTCATCGCTTTGGCAGGGGTTACTACCCGCTTTTGATCGCCCTTAGCGCTGCCCTCGGGGCGAATGCCTGGTGTCACCAACAAAAACTCTTTGCCCAAAGCGTCTTTAAGCAGCTTAGATTCTTGTGCTGAGCACACCACACCGTCAAGTCCACACTCCTGGGTTAGGGTGGCCAATGCGAGCACCTGCTCCTCAGGCTTACGTTCAATGCCGAGCTCGGGCATCTCATGGGCTTCCATACTGGTAAGTACCGTCACGCCAATGAGGAGAGGCGCCTTATCGCCATATGGCACCAGAGCGGCCTTAGCTGCAGTCATCATTTCACGGCCACCACTGGCATGAACATTCACCATCCATACGCCAAGCTCTGCTGCCGCGGCTACCGCTTTGGCAACGGTATTTGGGATATCGTGAAACTTAAGGTCGAGAAATACATCAAAGCCAGCAGCAACCAGTTTGCGAACAAACTCTGGACCAAGCAACGTAAACAGCTCCTTGCCCACTTTCAGGCGGCATTGACTGGGATCCACACTGTCTACAAATGCCATCGCATCGGCTTGGTTATTAAAATCTAAAGCAACTAGAACTTTAGGATCCATGGTCATGTTTTTCTCCTCGGTAGGGTTGTCTCAGTTTATTCCCCATCTAAACCGCGAATGCGCTTTCCTTGGCCCCAACTTTTGCAAGATGGACAGTGCCAGTACAAGCTGTGAGACGGGAAGCCACATTGGCCACAGCGGTAAACAGGTCTGAGTTTTATTTGTTTTTCAACGAGATCTGACAACAGCTTGATCCGATCTGCGCCGGTACCAAGCTGGTGTGGTTGCATGGTCATCAGGTGATGGAAACCACGCATAGTGGGTTGTCGTTTCAGATGGCTAAGCAGCAGACTCTGCGCTTGCTCTTCGCCGGCACTGTCACTGACCGATTTCACCAACGCCAATAAACAGGAGACGTTGCCGTCACGCTCAACAATGCCCCTTAAGAAACTCTGAAACTCCTCCTGAAGCCCTTCACCCGCGTACAATTGCTCGATCTCCTCTAGGCTTTCAGGCACCATTTCGGGTGCCGCTGAAGAGAGTTGCCTCACTAACTTGAACGCGTAGTCGGTATCAGAATCTTTTAATAATTTTATCAGCGCAATCATCGCGCGAACGCAAAGCTTGTCCACAGAGAGCGCTTTTTGGTAAAGCTTGAGTTGATCTTTGCCCGGCGCCTCGAGTACTGCCAATTCGCAGTAGTAGTGAGCCACAATCGGTTTTAAGTCTTTTCGACTCACGCGACCAAACTTTCTGGCCACCTTGATCGCTTTCCACCACTCTTTGGTTGCCTCGTAGATAGACAACAGATGACGCTCAGCTTCCTCGGTATGATCAGGTTGTTTAACCAGCTTCAGAAAGATGTCTTCGGCGCGATCATACAAGCCCGATGCCAAGTAGTCTCGACCTAACGCCATCATGGCGTCATTACGCTGTTCTGGTAACAGGTGTGGTCGAGCAATGAGGTTTTGATGAATGCGGATTGAGCGGTCCACCTCTCCCCGCTTGCGGAACAGGTTTCCTAAAGAGAGGTGAGTATCGAAGGTCTCTTCGTCCACCTGAAGCAACTCGATAAAGCGATCCACCGCTTTATCAGGCTGGTCAGAAAGAAGAAAATTCAGGCCTTCGTAATAGTTCTTGGAGTAATTTTTTGCTTGTTGTCGCTGGGACTGACCAGCGCTGCGCTGCCCCATGTACCAACCGTACGCCGCTGCAATGGGCAACAGCAGAAATACCAACTCAAGCATTATTGTCGAGGGCGTCTAAGTCATTGAGACGTTTTTCTAGCTGCTGAATCTTAAACCGGGCTCGATTCAACTTGAAACGCTGCTGAATCATCAAGGTCATGGTGATCAGCCAGCTAATCACAAATCCTCCAAAGAATACCGCCGCCAGAACCATAGGCAACGCAAACTCACCCTGCGCGATAAAATAGTTGATGTTCACCATGACGTCATTACGTGCCCCAAACGCCATTACGATGAGAAAACAGCAGACAACAACGATGGTGATAAGCAGTGCTTTCACTAAGGCTCCATAAGAACAGCCAACAATTAGTTAGATTATCCAATAAAAAGAATTAGATGACCAGTGGGATTATGGCCAAGGAGTCAGGTGTAGCACCCCCCCATAAAGAAAAAGCCCTCGCAATTGCGAGGGCTTAGCTATCAACCGAGGCTGCTGTTTACGCGTTCGCGTAACTCCTTGCCCGGCTTAAAGTGTGGTACATACTTACCAGTCAGCTCAACCGAATCCCCAGTTTTAGGGTTGCGGCCAGTCCGAGGAGCTCGATAATGGAGCGAAAAGCTGCCAAAACCACGGATCTCAATACGATCTCCCTGCTCTAGCGTTGTTGCCATTTGCTCCAGCATCTCTTTAATTGCACCTTCCACTTCTTTACCGGATAGGTGCGACTGTTTACTGGCCAATCTTTCGATAAGTTCGGATTTCGTCATCCTCGCTCTCCTAAAAGCCAATTACAGTCGCCTAGCGGGAAGCCGAAGCTTCCCTGACCATAGGCGATTATTGTTTAGCAGCTTTGAACGCTTCAGCCATAGCGCTTGAGAAGGTAGCTTCTTCACGCTGGTTCAGAGTATCAATCGCTTCCTTCTCGTCAGCTTCGTCTTTCGCGCGGATAGACAGGCTGATGTTACGGTTCTTGCGATCAACGCCCATGAACTTGGCTTCTACTTCTTCACCGGCGTTCAGCACGGTAGAAGCGTCTTCGATGCGGTCACGAGAGATGTCAGCTACACGGATGTAACCTTCAACGCTCTCTGCCAGCTCTACGGTTGCGCCTTTAGCGTCAACTGCAGTGATGGTACCAGTAACAATAGCACCTTTCTTGTTGTCAGACAGGTACTTGTTGAATGGATCTTCTTCGATCTGCTTAACGCCCAGGCTGATGCGCTCACGCTCAGGGTCAACAGACAGAACAACTGCAGAGATCTCTTCGCCTTTCTTGTAGTCGCGAACAGCTTCTTCGCCAGCTACGTTCCAGGAGATGTCAGACAGGTGAACCAGGCCGTCGATGCCGCCGTCTAGGCCGATGAAGATACCGAAGTCAGTGATAGACTTGATCTTACCGGATACTTTGTCGCCCTTGTTGAAGTTAGCGGCAAACTCATCCCATGGATTCGCTTTACACTGCTTCAGACCCAAGGAGATACGACGACGCTCTTCGTCGATGTCCAGAACCATCACTTCCACGTTGTCACCCAGGCTTACAACCTTAGATGGGTGGATGTTCTTGTTGGTCCAATCCATTTCAGATACGTGTACCAGACCTTCAACGCCTTCTTCGATTTCAACGAAGCAGCCGTAGTCAGTCAGGTTGGTAACGCGACCAGTCAGCTTAGTGCCTTCTGGGTAACGACCAGCGATAGCTACCCATGGATCTTCGCCAAGTTGCTTCAGACCCAGAGATACGCGAGTACGCTCACGATCGAACTTCAGAACCTTAACGTTGATTTCGTCACCTACGTTTACGATCTCAGAAGGATGCTTAACGCGCTTCCAAGCCATGTCGGTGATGTGCAGCAGGCCGTCAACACCGCCCAGATCTACGAATGCACCGTAGTCGGTCAGGTTCTTAACGATACCCTTAACTTCTTGACCTTCTTGCAGGTTCTCAAGAAGCTGCTCACGCTCAACGCTGTTTTCAGATTCGATAACCGCACGGCGAGAAACAACAACGTTGTTGCGCTTCTGGTCCAGCTTGATTACCTTGAATTCCAGCTCTTTGCCTTCCAGGTGAGTGGTGTCACGTACTGGACGTACGTCAACCAGAGAACCTGGTAGGAACGCGCGGATGCCTTCAAGTTCAACAGTGAAGCCACCTTTAACTTTACCGTTGATGATACCGGTAACAGTTTCTTCTTCTTCGTACGCCTTCTCAAGACGCAGCCAAGCTTCGTGGCGCTTAGCTTTTTCACGAGACAGCTGAGTCTCACCGAAGCCATCTTCGATAGCGTCCAGTGCAACGTCAACAGAATCGCCTACGTTGATTTCCAGCTCGCCTTTGGCGTTCTTGAACTGCTCGGCTGGGATAGCGGACTCTGATTTCAGGCCAGCGTCAACCAGAACGATGCCGTTCTCGATCGCAACAACGGTACCTTTAACTATGGCACCAGGGCGAGTTTCGATTTCCTGTAGGGATTCTTCAAACAGTTGAGCAAAAGATTCAGTCATGTTTCTCTTAATTTCATTTAGTCATCCACGGCCATCCTGGACGCGGGGTAGTTGTCTATAGCCTGTCTCATCCTTGAAACTGGCACGTTTTAACCCACTATGGGTTAAGCTTTTGAGCTACAAAGTTTAAAGCAGATTCAACCACTTGGTCGATGCTCATCTCCGTAGTATCAATTAAAAATGCGTCTTCGGCAGGCTTCAAAGGTGCAACCTTACGGTTTGCATCGCGATGGTCTCGCTCTTGAATCTCCGCCAAAAGGCGGTCAATGCTACCATCAAAGCCCTTGTCCTTCAACTGCAAGTAACGACGTCGTGCGCGCTCTTCGGCGCTCGCCGTCATATAAATTTTAGCTTGTGCATCAGGGAATACCACGGTGCCCATATCACGGCCATCGGCGATTAGCCCTGGCTCGGCACGAAACGCTCGTTGGCGACGCAGTAACGCTTCTCGAACTCGAGGAAATGCTGCCACTTTTGACGCGGCGTTGGCGCACTCTTGAGTTCGGATCTCTTGAGTCACGACCTCGCCTTCTAGCACTACCTTTACGCCCATTTCACCAGGGATGAAGCTAACATCTAGGTGGGTGGCCATTTGGGCCAGCGCCTCTTCATGCGCCAGATCGATATCGTGATGCAGCGCAGCTAGAGCCAACACTCGATAGATCGCACCGGAGTCAAGCAAGGTCCACCCCAGCTTATCCGCCAACAATTGACACAGAGTGCCTTTGCCAACGCCGCTTGGGCCATCAATGGTAATTACAGGAGCCTGCTCAGGCATGATTGTCTCCAAATTTTTGATTTTTAGTGCGTAAAGGCGCGCCTATTATACAGATTCCCCTACTAAAGTAAGTCCGCACTGAAGAAATTCGAGGGAATAATGCTTCGACTGGCCAGCAAATACGCAATTTTGTTATCAGCAGACCAAGGAGTGTAGCAGTCGCTACGCTCCTTGGTTGCAAAACTCAAAAATCAGATTGTTCAGAGCGAGTTAGACGCTAACTTCAGCCAAACGCTCGAAGAAATCGGGAAAGGTTTTGGCAGTACAGCCTGGGTCTAAAATGGTGACCTCTTGACCACCAACTGCCAACATGGCGAAGCACATGGCGATGCGATGATCGTTGTAGGTTTCAATTTCAGCGTGACGCAGGTCCATCACCGGCTCTACGCGGATGAAATCTTCCCCCTCTTCCACGACGGCGCCCACTTTCTTAAGTTCGGTGGCCATAGCCGAAAGTCTATCGGTCTCTTTCACGCGCCAGTTGTAGATATTACGAATGGTGGTAGGCCCCTTAGCGAACAGTGCAGTCGTGGCGATGGTCATGGCCGCATCAGGGATAGCGTTCATGTCCATGTCGACCCCTTTCAGATCGCCTTTACTACAGCGGATGAAATCATCACCCCACTCGACCTTAGCACCCATGGCCTCGAGCACATCGGCGAAGTGTTTATCCCCTTGCAAACTGGCTCGGCCAACACCGCGAACTTCAATCTCGCCGCCTATGGCTGCCGCGGCTAGGAAATAGGAGGCCGAGCTGGCATCACCTTCAACTAGGTATCTGCCTGGGCTTCGGTACTGTTGCCCCGCTTTAATGGTGAAGGATTGATAATTTTGATTGTCCACTTCAATGCCAAAGCGCGCCATCATGCCCAGAGTGATGTCGATATAGGGCTTGGACACCAGCTCTCCTTTCATCTTGATGGTTAAGGTTTCGGTCAGTAGCGGAGCGGCCATCAACAGCGCGGTCAAAAACTGAGATGAGATTGAGCCATCTATCTCAACGGTGCCACCATTGAGATCCTGAGCCTGAATCTTAAGCGGCGGGTAACCTTCGGCTTCCAGATAGTCGATTTTAGCGCCGAGAGGCGCCAGTGCATCAATCAGGTGGCCAATGGGGCGCTCCTTCATGCGCGGCTCGCCGGTCAATAGGAACTCACCGGTGCCAATGGCCAACGCGGCGGCCAAAGGACGCATGGCGGTGCCGGCATTGCCGAGATACAGCTCAAGATTCTGGCCTTGGGACAGACGTCCCCCTAACCCGGTCACTTCGATGGTGGCATTAGACTGATCATAGTCATAGCTAACGCCAAGCTTGTCCAACGCGGTCAACATGTGGTTGATGTCATCGGAGTGCAGCAAGTTAGTGAGTGTGGTGGTGCCCTCTGCCAACGCCGCCAGTAGCAGCGCGCGATTGGAAATACTCTTAGAGCCAGGCAAGGCGATAACGCCAGAGATGGCATTGATCGGTGAAAGGTGTAGTCGCTCCATGTGGGTACTCCAAACTAAAAAAGGGGCCAAATGGCCCCTTAATCGATAAAACGTGATTACTCGGCCAAAATCTCATCAAAAGCTTGCATAAATCGGCTGTTTTCAGACTCCAAGCCGATGCTAACGCGCAGATGAGAAGGCATACCATAACCTGCAATGGGTCTGACTATCACGCCTTTTTTCAGCAGTTTCTGGTAAAAATCGCCCGCCTGACCCACTTCAATGGTAATAAAGTTCGCCACACTGGGAATGTAGGGTATGTTACGCTCGCCAAAATAGGCTTCAAAACGCGCCATTTCGCGATTGTTCAGCTCTATCCCTTTGGCCAGATACTCCTCATCAGAGAGCACTGCTTCTGCTCCGGCCAGTGCCAATGAATTGCAGTTAAAAGGCTCTCGCACACGATTGAGCAGATCGGTAATCTCAGTGCTCGCCACTAAATACCCAACCCGCAGACCCGCAAGGCCATACGCTTTTGAGAAGGTACGGCTTACGCACAGGTTCGGGTACTGCTTAAGCCAAGCAACCCCACGGGAGCGCTGCTCAGCGCTTAGATATTCATCATAGGCTTCATCCAGCACCACCAAGATATGGCTCGGCACTTTGTCGATGAAGGCCTTTAAGCTCTCCCCGTCAATGAAAGTGCCGGTTGGGTTATTGGGGTTGGCGATGCAGATAAGCTTGGTTTTGTCAGTAATGGCCGCCAACATGGCGTCCAGATCATGGCCCCAATCTGTCGATGGCGTTTTTACAGCAGTGGCGCCGCAAGACTGAGTCAGCAATTGATAAACAATAAAGGCGTGGGCATCAAAGATCACCTCGCCCCCTTCGCCAACGAAGGTGCGGAACAATATCTCCAGCACTTCGTTGGAGCCATTGCCTAGCGTCAACTGATTGTCATCACAGCCCAATTTTTCCGACAGCTTCTGCTTTAGGTAAAACCCATTGGCATCTGGGTAACGGGTGAGCTCGCTGCAGGCGTTCTCAATCGCTTGTGCCGCTTTCGGGCTTAACCCCAGTGGATTTTCATTGGAAGCCAGCTTAACGATGTCGCTGATCCCCAGCTCACGCTCTAACTCTTCCACAGGTTTTCCGGGCTGATACGGCATCAGCTCCGCCACGCCAGCGTTCGCGTGTTTTATCCAGTTATTAGACACCTTGTTATCCTTTAAGTATTCCGGTTTTCGAACCGTTTCATAAATTCCACTAACGCCTTCACGCCCTCTATGGGCATGGCGTTGTAGATGCTGGCTCGCATACCGCCCACACTACGATGCCCTTTTAGTGCCATTAAGCCGCCCTGCTCCGCTTCCAATAGAAATTGGGCATCCAGTTCGGCATTGGCTAATTGGAAAGGTACATTCATCTCGCTGCGATGGCTTGGGTCAACCCCATTTCGATAGAAGTCACTGCTGTCAATAAAATCATACAGTAGTGCTGCCTTCTCTCGGTTCATGGCCTCCATGGCTGCCACGCCACCTTGGGCTTTAAGCCACTTAAACACCTCACCGGCTAAGTACCAAGCAAACGTTGGTGGGGTGTTGTACATCGACTCTTTGGCATCGAGAACTTGGTAATCCAATATCGATGGCGTCTGTGGCTGAGCCCCGCAAAGCAGATCGCGGCGAACGATCACCACCGCCAGGCCTGATGGACCGATGTTCTTTTGCGCCCCCGCGTAGATAAGACCATAACGGTTGATGTCGATATTACGACCTAATATGCAGGATGAGTAATCGGCAACCAGCGGCTGGGTGGTGTTAGGCTCATCAAAGATGGCAATACCATCGATGGTTTCGTTAGGACAGTAATGCAGATAGCGCCCCTGCCCTTGAGACAATGCTTTTAGCTTTTCTAAGTTCCCTTGAACGTCGATGGCATTAACCTGACAATATTTCTTCGCCTCTTTCGCCGCCCCTTCAGACCACTGGCCGGACACCAGATAGTCCGCACAGTCTGCTGCTGCCAATAGATTTTGCGGAATGGCAGAGAAATGGGCTCTGGCGCCACCATGGGTAAACAGCACCGCATAGTCATCACCGATGGACATCAGATCCCTTAAGTTGGACTCAGCCGTCTCGGCCACCGCCAAAAACGATTTCGAACGATGGCTCAACTCCATTACCGACACCCCTAAGCCGTCAAAATTGATCAGCTCAGATTGGGCCTTAGCCATGACCGGGGCGGGTAACATCGCCGGGCCAGCACAGAAGTTGTACACGCTCATTGTTTTAGTCCTTAACTGCATTAGTTTAACGGTTCATTAAACACCAAATATCGGTTTTTAAAAACAAAAAACGGACGCCGAAGCGTCCGTTTTAGTTTATGCAGTGATAACCGCTTGAGGTTTGCCGTTACTCGGCGTCACCTTCAGTTGGTGCACTGTCTGCGGCGTCGTTTGCCTGCTCGGCACTCACTTCGCCTTCCGCACCTTCCGCACCTTCTGGCAACTCGGACTCTTCCTCTTCGATTTCGTCGATGCGCTGTAGGCCAACCACTTGCTCACCCTCTTGAGTACGGATGATGGTCACGCCCTGGGTGTTACGGCCCACCTCAGACACTTCGTGAACTCGAGTACGAACCAGCGTGCCACCGTCGGTGATCAGCATGATTTCATCATTCGGATCCACCTGAACTGCGCCAACAACAGGACCATTACGTTCACTCACCTTGATGGAGATCACGCCCTTAGTGGCTCGGCTCTTCGTTGGGTACTCTTCCTGGGCGGTACGCTTACCATAACCGTTTTCGGTTACGGTCAGGATAGCACCGTCTCCGCGAGGAACGATCATCGATACCACGCGATCCACGTCATCCAGTGAGATACCGCGAACACCGGTAGCGGTACGGCCCATTGAGCGCACATTGGACTCGTCAAAACGAACCACTTTACCGGCGTCGGAGAACAGCATCACTTCGTTGCTGCCGTCGGTGATGTCAACGCTGATCAGCTCATCGCCGTCATTCAGGTTGATGGCACGAATACCGGAAGACAGTGGACGACTGTATGCATCCAGCGCCGTCTTCTTAACGGTACCCTTGGCAGTCGCAAACATGATGTACTTGCTAGGATCGTATTCGCGAACTGGCAAGATGGCCTGAATCACTTCCCCTTCGCCTAGAGGCAGCAGGTTCACAATTGGCTTACCACGGGCGGTACGAGAGGCCAGCGGCAGCTGGAATACGCGCATCCAGTACACCTTACCGGCGTTGGAGAAGCACAAAATGGTGTCGTGGGTGTTGGCCACCAGCAGACGTTCGATGAAGTCTTCATCCTTCATCTTCGCCGCCGCTTTGCCCTTACCACCACGGCGCTGCGCTTCGTAATCAGACAGAGGCTGATACTTAACGTAACCGGCGTGAGACAGGGTAACCACCACGTCTTCCTCGGTGATCAGGTCTTCTAGGTTGATGTCGGCAGAGGCGGCGCTGATTTCAGTGCGGCGCTCATCACCATACTCTTCCTGAACCGCAACCAACTCTTCGCGAATCACTTCCATCAAGCGCTCAGGGCTTGCCAAGATGTGCATCAGTTCAGCGATCTCTTCAACCAGCTGACGGTACTCATCTAGGATGTTCTCGTGCTCAAGGCCGGTCAGTTTCTGCAGACGCAGATCCAAAATGGCTTTGGCTTGAGTTTCCGTTAGATAGTAAAGGCCATCGCGGATACCAAACTCTGGCGTCAGCCAATCCGGACGACAGGCGTCATCACCGGCTTTTTCCAGCATGGCCGCTACGTTGCCCAACTCCCAACCACGGGACAGCAACGCTTCACGAGCTTCTGCTGGGGTTGGCGAGTTACGAATCAGCTCAATCACTGGATCGATGTTCGCCAGTGAGATGGCCAAACCTTCCAAGATGTGAGCGCGTTCGCGGGCTTTACGCAGTTCAAATACGGTACGGCGAGTCACCACTTCACGGCGGTGAGTCACGAATGCAGAGATGGTCTCTTTCAGGTTGAACAGGCGCGGCTGGTTATTACCCAGAGCCACCATGTTGATGCCGAAGACCGTCTGCATCTGAGTTTGAGCGTACAGGTTGTTCAGTACCACCTCTGGCACTTCACCACGCTTAAGCTCAATCACCACGCGCATGCCGTCTTTATCGGACTCATCACGCAGGCCTGAGATGCCTTCAATCTTCTTATCTTTAACCAGCTCGGCGATCTTTTCGATCAGGCGAGCTTTGTTTACCTGATACGGCAGTTCATCAACAATGATCGACTCTTTACCGGTGCTGGAGGTTTCTACGCGAGTCTTGGCTCGTACGTAGATCTTACCGCGGCCAGTCTTGTAGGCATCGATGATCCCTTTACGGCCATTGATGATACCGCCAGTCGGGAAATCCGGACCAGGGATCAGTTCAAACAACTCTTCGAAGGTCACATCTTTGTTGTCGATGTAGGCCAAACAGCCGTTAATCACTTCGGTTAAGTTATGTGGTGGAATGTTGGTTGCCATACCAACCGCAATACCGCTGGCACCGTTAACCAAAAGGTTAGGCACTCGAGTCGGCATCACTTCTGGAATCTGTTCGGTACCGTCGTAGTTCGGAACGTAGTCAACGGTCTCTTTTTCCAGATCCGCAAGCAGTTCGTGGGAGATCTTCTCCATACGAACTTCGGTGTAACGCATTGCCGCAGCGGAGTCGCCATCAACGGAACCAAAGTTACCTTGGCCGTCAACTAGGCAATAGCGCATCGAGAAGGGTTGCGCCAGACGAACAATGGTGTCGTATACAGCGCTGTCGCCATGGGGGTGGTATTTACCGATGACGTCACCCACAACACGGGCGGATTTTTTGTATGGTTTGTTCCAGTCGTTGCTTAAGCCGTTCATCGCAAACAAAGTACGACGGTGTACAGGCTTAAGGCCATCCCGGACGTCGGGCAATGCACGCCCAACAATCACGCTCATGGCATAATCGAGATACGAGCTTTTTAGCTCCTCTTCGATATTAATCGGCGTAATTTCGTTAGCCAGATCAGTCATAGACAGATTGTGTCCCCAAATAGCGCCCGCGCCATCAATGCACGGTCGCCCCGGCGAGGCCGGTAAAAACGGTGATTGAGCATATTAACACAGTGAAAGCTATTGGAAAGTAGCGGATAACCCGATTAAGAGACTCAGTGGATGAACTGCTTAAATTGACGCCATTTAGGGTAAGAAATCCTTCCTTTATTGGCATTTGCGGCGCTGATGGTTCCCATCTTCATTTTGCAGCGTATACTGCCAATCAATAGGCGCATGCCGCTAACACTGCGAAGAAGGACGAAAGATGCAGTCACACAATGTTGATCCTGTCGAAGTTGGTAAATTTGAGAAACTTGCCTCCACGTGGTGGGACCCCGAAGGTCACTCTAAGCCTTTGCATCAACTCAACCCCCTACGCTGCAGCTACATCGAACGCCACAGCGATGGTCTGTTCGGAAAACCGGTACTGGATGTTGGCTGCGGCGGCGGCTTACTTACCGAAGCCATGGCCCGCTGCGGCGCTAAAGCTCGCGGTTTGGACATGGGCGAAGAACCGGTGGAAGTGGCCCGCCTACACGCCCTCGAAAGTCAGTTGGACATCGATTATCAGCTCTGTACTGCCGAGGCGCACGCCAGCAATCACCAAAACCACTATGACGTGGTTACTTGCATGGAGATGCTTGAGCATGTGCCAGACCCTCAGTCGGTCATCAATGCCTGCGCTCAGATGGTCAAACCCGGCGGTCAACTGTTCCTGTCCACCATCAACAAAACCCCGCTGGCGTATCTCACAACAATCGTTGGTGCCGAACAGATAGTAAAAGTGCTGCCCAAGGGCACCCACGATTACGACAAATTCCTGCGCCCTTCTCAGTTGATCCGCTGGTGTGAACAAGCGGGTCTGCGAGTACAGCATGCCGATGGGGTGCTCTATAACCCATTAACTGAGACATTCCGGCTAAGCAAACGTATGGACATTAACTATATGATTCATGCGGTAAAGCCCAATGACTAATCCACTGTGTAATGGTGTGCTGTTCGACTTGGACGGCACCCTATTGGATACGGCGCTGGATCTCGGCGCCGCCGCCAACCATGCTCTGACCCAATTTGGTTATCCACCGATTACCGATGAGCAAGCCAGCCTTTACGCCAGTCACGGCAGCCGCGGCTTGCTCAAAGCTGGCCTAGGGGACAATTTTGAGCACACCGACATTGCTCCCATGAAAGCGGCATTGTTGGCTCAATACGATAACGAGATCAGTGTGTTCACCCAGCCCTACCCTGGGGTTTCGTCGCTACTGGAGAACCTCAAACGCTGGCAGATTCCTTGGGGTATTGTGACCAATAAACCCTTCGCGCTGGCGGAAAAGCTGCTTAAACATCAACCGGCATTATCCGATTGCCAATGCCTAATTGGCGGTGACACCTTAGCGGTTGCCAAGCCTCACCCACAGCCGCTTCAACTCGGCGCTACGCAGATCCAACGATCCTGTGAGTCGATCTTTTACATTGGTGATGCGGAGCGTGACGTAGTTGCCGCCAACAACGCCGCAATGACCAGTGTTGCTGCCCTTTGGGGTTACATCAGTGAGGCTGACAATGAACAAAGTTGGCCCGCACATTTTCGGTGCAAGGATCTCAAGGATCTAGAGCAATTGATCGACAGCCACCGTCGCTCTTGAATAAAAAATCGGCGTTTAAAATTTTTTTATTCGCCGAAAAATTTGCAAAATTCCCCTTGCATTTTCGTTAACGCAATCACCATCGGCACTCCCGCCCAACTGGGATTTCTAAGTGCCAACTAAGGCAAAAGTTAAGCCAGATTTAACCCCTTGCGCCTGCAAGAAAATGCCCTTATCTTGTTTATCACCCCATAGCGACTACACTAGATGTAGTACTTACCTATAATAAAAAACACAAGAGCTAGGGGCGCAGTCGGAAACTGGTGATAAACCTTACATCTACTACAAGGAAAAGCTTTTTGCACTTTTTTGGTGCAGAAGGTCGTTAGCGCATGAATAAAAATCTAATGATTACCAAACGCAGTGGACTCCAAGAACCACTGGAACTCGATAAGATCCACCGAGTCATCTATTGGGCGGCCCAAGACCTTAACAACGTCTCCGTTTCACAGGTTGAGCTGGCTAGCCACATCCACTTCTTTGACGGCATGACCACCGAAGCGATCCATGAAACGATCATTAAGGCGGCGGCGGATCTGATCAGTGAAGAGACTCCAGATTACCAATATCTAGCTGCTCGTTTGGCGGTCTTTCATCTGCGCAAAAAAGCCTATGGCCGTTTCGAGCCCCCTCACCTGTATGATCATGTGGTCAACATGGTGGAGCAAGGCCGTTACGACCAACACATCTTGGCCGATTACAGCCGCGACGAGATTGATGAACTGAATAAGCACATCGATCACTGGCGCGACATGAAGTTCTCCTATGCGGCGGTAAAACAGCTGGAAGGCAAGTATCTGGTGCAAAACCGAGTCACCGGCCAAGTCTATGAGAGTGCTCAGTTCCTCTACATGCTGGTGTCGGCCTGCCTGTTTGCGAACTACCCTAAAGCCACTCGCTTAGATTACGTTAAGCGCTTCTACGATGCCGCTTCCACCTTTAAGATCTCTCTGCCAACGCCGATTATGGCGGGGGTACGTACGCCGACACGCCAGTTTAGCTCCTGTGTCTTGATTGAGTGCGGTGACAGCCTTGACTCCATCAATGCCACCTCAGCGGCGATCGTCAACTACGTCAGCCAGCGTGCTGGTATTGGCATCAATGCTGGTCGAATTCGCGCACTCGGTAGCCCAATTCGTGGCGGCGAAGCCTTCCACACCGGTTGTTTGCCGTTCTATAAGCATTTCCAGACCGCGGTCAAATCTTGCTCCCAAGGGGGGGTTCGCGGCGGCGCTGCTACCCTCTTCTACCCATTGTGGCACCTAGAAGCGGAAGCGCTGTTGGTACTGAAAAACAACCGCGGCACCGAAGCCAACCGCATTCGTCACCTGGACTACGGCGTGCAGATCAACCGCACCCTGTACCAGCGCCTCATTGATGGCCGTGACATCAGCCTGTTCTCTCCTTCTGACGTTCCAGGTCTGTACGATGCCTTCTTTGCGGATCAAGAGGAGTTTGAGCGTCTATACAACCAGTATGAAGCCGACGAATCGATTCGCCGCAAAACCATCAAAGCGGTGGATCTGTTCCGCTTGTTGATGCAAGAGCGTGCTTCAACTGGGCGCATCTACATTCAGCACGTGGATCACTGCAACACTCACAGCCCATTCGACCCGAAAGTGGCACCGATTAAGCAGTCCAACCTGTGCTTGGAGATCGCCCTGCCAACCAAACCGCTGACACATCTTGGCGACACCGAAGGCGAAATTGCCCTGTGTACTCTGTCGGCCTTTAACTTGGGTGCCATCGACGACTTGTCTGAGCTGGAAGAGCTGGCCGAGCTAACCGTTCGCGCGCTGGACAGCCTGCTGGATTATCAAGACTATCCCGTTCCTGCGGCAGAGCTTGGCTCCATGAAGCGACGCACCCTGGGTATCGGCGTAATTAACTTTGCCTACTATCTGGCGAAAAACGGTGCTCGTTACTCAGATGGTAGTGGCAACAACTTGACCCACAAAACCTTTGAAGCGATTCAGTACTACTTGCTCAAAGCCTCCAACGAATTGGCCAAAGAGCAAGGAGCCTGCTCCGGTTTTGATGAAACCACTTACGCTCAAGGCATTTTGCCAATCGATACCTACAAAAAAGCCGTGGATGAGTTCTGTGACGAGCCTTTGCATCTGGACTGGGAAACCCTTCGCCACAGCATCAAAGAGCATGGCCTGCGCAACTCCACCTTGTCGGCATTAATGCCGTCAGAGACCAGCTCTCAAATCAGCAACGCCACCAATGGCATTGAGCCACCTCGGGGTCTGGTTAGCGTGAAAGCCTCAAAAGATGGCGTCATGAAGCAGGTAGTACCCGGCATCGACACCCTGAAAGGCCAGTATGAGCTGCTGTGGAACATTCCAAGCAACCAAGGCTATCTGCAGCTGGTGGGGATCATGCAAAAGTTCGTGGATCAGGCGATCTCCGCCAACACCAACTACGACCCAGGGCGTTTTGAAGACAACAAGATGCCGATGAACGTGCTGCTTAAAGATCTGATGCTGGCCTACAAGTACGGACTTAAAACCCTGTACTACCAAAACACTCGTGATGGCCAATCGGATAGCCAAAACGACAGCAACGATGATTGCGCCGGCGGCGCTTGCAAGATTTAGCGCTTAGCAATATTGAATCCAGGCCGCTAACCGCGGCCTTCTAAGGACAGCCTCATGAGCCACAGATACAGTACCTTCTCAAAAGAAGCCAACAACCCGCTTAAAGAGCCAATGTTTTTGGGTAACCCCGTTAACGTTGCTCGCTACGATCAGCAAAAACACCCAATTTTTGAAGATCTCATTGAAAAGCAGCTCTCCTTTTTCTGGCGTCCGGAAGAGGTAGACGTTGCCCAGGATCGCATTGACTTCAATGCCCTCCCTGAGCACGAAAAACACATCTTCCTGTCGAACCTGAAATATCAAACGCTGCTGGACTCGATTCAGGGCCGCAGCCCCAATGTGGCGCTGTTGCCTTTGGTATCGCTGCCTGAGTTGGAGACTTGGATTGAGACCTGGTCATTCTATGAGACCATCCACTCGCGCTCCTACACCCACATCATTCGAAACATCGTCAATAACCCAGGTGACGTATTCGATGACATCGTTGCCAACGAGGAGATCCAAAAGCGCGCCAGCGACATCTCCCGTTATTACGATGAGCTGATTGATTACACCCAGCGCTATCAACAGTTTGGTGCTGGCACCCATCAGTTGGCTGGCGAGAGCATCACCCTGAGCAAGCGCGAACTGAAGAAGAAGCTATTCCTATGTCTGGTGTCCATTAACGTACTGGAAGCGATTCGCTTCTACGTCAGTTTTGCCTGCTCCTTCGCCTTTGCGGAGCGCGAAGTGATGGAGGGTAACGCCAAGATCATCCGCTTCATCGCCCGTGATGAACAGCTGCACCTTGTGGGCACTCAGCACATCCTCAACTTAATGGCGAGCAATCAAGACGATAACGAGATGGCCGAGATCGCCATCGAGTGCTTCCAAGAGACCGTAGATATCTTCCGCAATGCCGCAGAGCAGGAGAAACAGTGGGCGGCCTATCTGTTTAAAGATGGCTCCATGCTGGGGTTAAACCAACGCATCATCGAAGACTACGTTGAGTTTATTACCAACCAACGTATGACCGCCCTAGGCTTGCCAGAGCTGTTTGAAAAACGCAGTAACCCTCTGCCATGGATGAGTAAGTGGCTAGAGAGTGACGCTGTGCAGGTCGCACCCCAAGAGGTGGAAGTGTCCAGTTATCTGACCAATCAGATCAAGAATGAAGTGCAGCACGAGGAGCTGTCTCAGTTTGAGCTGTAAACCGGTTATCACCTTGGCCTGCGGCACCACGCTGCAGGCCGATGGCCCCACCCTACTTCATAGCCTTAGCCCTATAGGCCACTACAGCGAATGCCGTAATGGCTATTGCGGTGCCTGCAAAACCACCAAACTCTCTGGCGACGTCAAATATCTAAAAACGCCCATGGCGTTCCTCAAACCCGGTGAGATCCTGCCCTGCTGCTGCCAGGCAACAACCAACATCAAGCTAGACCTTCACCTTTCGGGCTCAGCCTCCTCCGCTGCCACCTCGGGCGAAATAATAGACGAGCCAAGCTGACTCCTTTGCGCCTGCTCCATATCGATGCCCGCATACTGATTCGGTGGTGAACTGGTTGGTCGCCACTCAGACAACCGTTGTTGACCTTCATCCATCATTTCGCTGCCCTGAGTGACTCCATCTTGCGCCAACGCCTTAGTCTCGTCCCACACCACCTCAAAAGTGGCCTGAGTGCTATCCAGTAACATCGCTATCGCAGTGGCAGCGTCGTCCTTTGCCTCCGTCAACTTGTCCCTGTTTTCAGCACTGCAACCGCAAATGACACCCACCAACAATCCAACCATGGCGAGCTGCTTTGCCGTTGTCATACGCCTAGCCTCGTTTGCTACAAAAAACGGTAGTGAAACCCTAAAATCAGTTTAGGTGACAACTTGCGCCTCATCACAAAAAGCGCTTTTTTAGTGAGCCAAATTCCCCATTTGCCGTGGTGTATTCACAGGCCTTTGTTTACACTTGCCTGACCGAAATCAAATTCATATCAAAGCCATGACTGAAACCACTCGCATTCCACCCGAAGGGGCCTCCGCCGAACTCTTCACCGGTGAAACCAACCGCGTACTGATCGCCATACCTGCACCAAGCCAACCCGAGGTTGAACAGGTGTTGGGTCGCAGCAATCAGCCGATCAAAGCGGGCGTTGTCTACCGCGCTCCGGCACTGCTGCTCTCCTTCGACTTTGGTAACGGCTTGGTAATGGATTGCCCATTTGAAGCCAAAAGCCTCGGCGACAAGTTCACCCAGCCTGAACTGGTTGATGGCGCACTGCCGCTGGCACTTCAAGTGTACGATGCAGAAAACGGCAACCTTATTGAGGAAACTCAGGTCAATCTGCACGCCGACAACACCGCAACACTTCTGCAAGCCATTGACGATCAGCGAAACAGCGAGTGGCAGCACCAAGAGTTCATCGGCCAGCTGTCGGAGCTGTATAAGATCGAGATGCAGGAGTTTCTGCAACTGGTTGACCAGCGTCCTCTGCTGCACAGCTAACGCCGAATCAGATGCAAAACAGGAGCCTTGATGGCTCCTGTTTTATATGTTCCCTTGTTTTCTCGACTGTCCTGGCGTTTTCCCCATTAGACTTCGATACGCCTTACGAAAAGCTACTTCCGACTGATAACCGCAGGCTTGGGCGATGTCCATGGTAGAGCGTTGTGTGGTTTCCAATAACCGTTTTGCACTCTGCATGCGCCACTGAGTTAGGTACTTGATGGGAGAGATGCCAACAAGAAGGTGAAACTGCTGTGAAAAGCGGGTACGGCCCATGGCCGCCAATTTGGCGAGAGAGTCCAATGTCCATTGGCGCTCAGGATATTGGTGTATGGCACTTAATGCGGCACTGATGCGGCGATCAAACAGTGCTGCCAACAGCCCAGTGTCCAACCCTTTGGCGATTTGTAGCCGCAGAAGCTGCACAAATAGCAGATGGCAAAGCTGATTGACCACCACATAACTGCCTGGCTGAGCCAGCTCCAGTTCAGACACCATCAACTCAACCAAGGTTCGAATGGCAGAATGTTGCCCCTGCTCTCCTAACTCCAACACGATAACCCCAGGCAGCTCATCCAGTAGCGTCGAAGTTCCAAGATTATCAAAATCAAAAAAGCCGCAGAGTAAATTGGTAGCAACGCCGTCCTCTTGCTGCCCAGGGTCGTTCAAACGTACCTTGGCCTTAACATCAGACTGGCTGGAAACAAGGTGCTTGGCATCGTGGGGAAACAGCACCAGATCGCCCGCTTTCAACCTCAGAGGCTCTTGCCCTTCTAGGTGCAGCCAACCTTGACCTGAGCCGAGCATATGAAAAGGGATACGTCGCTGTCCTGAGGTATCCACCGCCCAATGGCCACAAAAATCCGCATGGACGTACACCTCGGCGCGAAGCTGCAAATTACTTAAGAGTTCACTGAGGGGATCTTGATTCATTAACATCAATCTGTACTCTCGACTATATTTTGCGAACTAATAGGCATTATTAATACACCAGATTGCCACTATAGTCTCTCTCGAACGGAAACAAACCGAAATTGAATCCCAACAACGAGGAGAGAACGATGACAGTAACCAACCTAATTAAACGCGCAACAGCCATCTTTACGCTCAGTATTGCCATGATTGCTGGCGTGCAAGCAGACACCCCAACGACCCGCGCCGATGGCGTGACCGTTATCCATCTGGATGAATACAGCGGTTATTTCTCAGCTAAGGAAACCGTTGCGGGACTAAAAGCAGGCGAGTATGAATTTGTCGTCACCAACAAAGCAGACAAATTGGTGGGCTTTCAGATTCAAAGCATCGATAACAGAGAGACTCTGGATATGTTTCCCTTAGAGCCAGGAGAAACTCGCATCAGCAAGGTGACCATTGGTGAGGACGGAGTCCGATTCCGCTGCCCGATTAACCCAACACCTTGGTACGATCTGGACGTCATCAAAGCCCGTTAAAAACTGCTCGAAACCCCTTCCATCGCCCTCCCTTTCGCAGCTCTGTGACAATGGCAGAGCTGCTTTTTGGGTGTTGGCTCAGGTTGCCAGCGCTGATGCTCTGCTGTTACTGCGGCTCCAAAGCACCACAGCAAACACCACTTCAATAACGCCACCGGCAAAAGCTCCGGTAGCAAAGGCAGCATCAGCAAACAGCAATAACGCTCCGCTCCCCATCAGCACCGCACCAAATACCCAATAGGTTTTCAGGCCATATAGGGTTTGAAACACCAAATATCTGGCGCCGATAACCAGTAGCATTACAGGGAAAAACAGCGCCACCTGCTGCTGAGATACGATAAAGGCGATCAGTAACCCCGCAAATAGAAACCCGATGTTTTCAATCGCCAGATGACGCAGGGGGTTGTCGGTTCGATGTGCTCCAGAGCGTTTAAGCAACTTTGAAAACAACATCGACAATGGAAAAATCAACATCCCTCCGAAAAAGAGCGTCAACATGCCAGCGAGATTCGATAGCCAAAGCCCGCTACAACCGGCGGCGATCCACACTAAACCCGATGCCATCGCGCCCGTGGCGCCGCCATAATAGGCTTGATCCATATCCCTTTGTGATTCGTGAAGCTGCATTACCTATCCCTATATCTACTAGCTCAAAAGTGTCATCCAAACACCCACGGATGAAACTAACCTAACGGATTGGGGTACAATTACAAATCTAACTTTTAAGGGACTGAACTTTGTTACCTGATTTTGCACTGGAGATTTGCCGCTCTGACTTCATATTGTGGTGCAGCTGTCATATCTATAACAAATCAAGGCAATTAAGCAATTAAAGGCCTAAAACCAAAATTCATCATCGCAGATGAATATCACTGGCTACGAAGATCAAAAGAGGGGTTACTAAAGGAGATAAGAGATCGTCAGCCCTCGACGACATCAAGCGCTGACAATATAGAAACGACAAAGGCCAATCAACAGCCCGTAGTGATCACCCTTGTCACAGGTGCTTCAGGAACTAACAGATAACTGTCGTAGGAGAGATAGCAGTTGGTTGCAATAATCTCAGCAACAGTGGCACCATCACCAATCACGTCTCTTAAGGTAATGAGGGTGAATCCTTGGTTTTTCGATTGGGAAGTCAACATTCGCGCGTCTCTATTCCTTTGGTGTGTTACTGCCTAGTGTATCGCGGCGACGGTCACGAAATATAATAGAATTTTCAGCAACAAACCAAACTCACTTGGGCATTTATTGCATTTAATCTGAAACCTGAGCCCAAAATCGTCGACGACGACGCTTGGATCATAAAAGCGCTGCAACGAAAACCGTCACAGCGCTTGTATTGATAGCTCGAAATGAGGACTAAAGCTTAACCCAAGGGGCGATTCGCTCAACTGAGGTTGCGCCTTGGCCTACGCCAATTAGCCACTGCATGTTTATCGATTCCAACTGAGGCATCACCTTAAACAAACCAAGCTCAACCTGTTCAACCTGCCCATCACACTGAAACTGGTATGTGATGGTCAGATTACTGTGCTCGCCACTGTGTTCATGACCTTCATGATCATGGCCTTCGTGCTCATGACCTTCGTGCTCATGACCTTCGTGCTCATGACCTTCGTGCTCATGACCTTCGTGCTCATGACCTTCGTGCTCAAGGCCTTCGTGTTCATGACCTTCGTGCTCGTGACCTTCGTGCTCATGATCTTCGTGCTCGTGACCTTCGTGGTCATCAACACTCAAAGACTCAGGCTCAAAAGGCAATTCGATGCTTCGGCTGTTAAGATCGCAGCTTTCCCCTCGAAAGGCAAAGTGAGACGCCTGCTTTAATCGCGAAACCGCCTCTAGATACACCTTAACTTGCTTGCCCTCAGGCGCATGCTCAAAACCCACTAAATTTGCCAAAGGCGAGCTAAATTCAATCTCAATCTGCTGGCCTTCTTGAATGTAGTTAAGCTCGGCAATGCCGTGTTGATGAGCATCAAAAGCAGCAACGCTGGTCGCGCTCAGGCCAAGTAGCCCCATGGCAAATATACTGTTGGGCAATAGCCTAGAAATTGGTGCTGTTGTCATTGTTTTTCCTACTGCGATTTAGACAATCATAATTAGCTTGATGATTATCCTGACTTTTTATTCTCTTCAGGGGTAATCACTCGGATCAGAATGAACGCGGATTTCGAGCTGGACTGACCTTTGTGATTGCCTGATAACTTACCCCGCAGCACGTATTGACCCGCTTTACTCGGTTTGATCTTGAGGGAAAACTCCTTCCCCAACCCCGACTCAATCGGCAAGTCAACATCGCCGCTAAGGCCCAATACCTCGCCTGACTTCCACTGAACCTTGGCGTTATCAAAATTCGCTGGCACCAATACCGTAAATGGAACGGTTTGCTGCTCACCGAGGCTCACGGTGTAATTGGCTTTAGCCTCTAACGCCATACCGGTGTCACTCGGCCCATTAAATCTCGGGGCGCCCACGCCCATTCCCATGCCGACGCCATGATAGCCATAACTACCAAAACCGTGATTGGCACACGCCAAAGCCGCAGTGGATGTCATCAGAGTCGCCACTGCGATCAGCATTCCTGCTGTTGGAGATTTAAGGTGAGATTTCATGATCTACTCCGTATATGGATAGACGTTATCGACGGCCAGTTCATAGGCCGCCGTGCCCATGTCGCTTTCCGTGGTTTTGATGGTCAACTTTCCCTCCAACCAGAACGCATCCTGATAGGAATTAAGCTCAATCCCTTTAGCATAAGACACGTACACAATTTGGTTTGGCGGCGGTGGCGGCTGGTGCAAACACGCGCCAAAAAAAGGCACCAATAGAAATTCCGTCACCGTGGTGCCCTCTTTCATCTCCAGCGGCACAACAAAACCCGGAATTTTGATTTTGGTATTGTCAAATTCGCTGACCACTCGGGTTGACGCTAAGGCTTCAAAATAGCGCTGCTCATCGATGCCCTCTGACTCCCCAAGGCTATCTAGGGTGTCTTCGCTGCTGCCATCTTGGATATCAAAGATGCTCTCCGGTGGATTGAGTAGCGCATCAAGATCATCTGCGGGCATTAACTCCACCCAAGCCACTTCTCGATATTGGGCCGCATTGACACTGGCACAGGAAAACACCAACGTCAGTGACGCCAGCACTATACTCATGATTGCGTTTCGCAATCGACATTCAGTCATTTGATAACACTCCAAAGGGTTTCGGGTCTTGATGGTTTTGTTATAACATAACTGACACTTATCAGAAAAATAATGCTCTCTAGCTGAAACAGGTGGTAACACTTTGCAAGCCTCCCAAATCGGTTCTAAGCCACAAGCCATCGAACTGTCACAACTCACTTTTGCCTACCCTGGTCGCAACACTAACCTGGTGCTCGACATACCCAAATGGACATTAAACGCAGGTGAGCGCTGTTTCCTATTTGGCGCTTCAGGTGCAGGCAAAAGCACGCTTTTGAACCTCATCTCCGGCGTACTGCCAACAACGTCAGGAAAACTCAAGGTTCTCGGACAGGAGTTAACGCAGATGTCGTCCCGTAAGCGGGATCAGTTTCGCGCCAGACACATTGGCGTGGTTTTTCAGCAGTTCAATCTAATTCCATACCTGAGCGTCAATGACAACATCCAGTTAGCCCTGCATTTTGCTGACGATAACGCCGATGACCATCAGGACACCATAGTCTCGAGGATCGAAAGGCTATTTGACGCCCTACAATTGGACATTGCCCTGCTGCAGCGGCAAAGCCGAGAACTGAGCGTGGGTCAACAGCAGCGGGTAGCCATCGCCCGCGCCCTTATCAACAATCCTGAGCTGTTAATTGTAGACGAACCCACTTCTGCTCTGGATACCTACGCCCGAGACAACTTTATGACGCTGTTGATGGACTCCTGCGCCATTAACCAAAGCTCATTGTTGTTTGTCAGTCACGACCTCACGCTTCAGTCCTACTTCGATCTCCACACCGATTTGTGCAAGCTCAACCGAGTTTCAGGAGCACAGTCATGATTCTCAAACTGGCCCTAAAAAGCCTAATGAACCGCAAAACCTCGGTACTGCTGACCCTATTCTCCATTGTGGTCAGCTTGTCACTGCTGATTACGGTTGAGCACGTGCGATCCGAGGCCAAGTCCAGTTTCAACCGCACCGTGTCCAGCGTCGATCTCATTGTTGGTGCCAGAACCGGTCAGTTGAACCTGCTGCTCTACTCCATCTTTCGAATAGGCAATGCCACCAACAACGTCTCTTGGCAAAGCTACCAAACCATCGCCAAACACCGAGACGTCACCTGGTCGATACCTTTGTCGTTAGGCGATTCCCATAAGGGCTACCGAGTGCTTGGAACCAATCAGGATTACTTCGAGTTTTATCGTTATGGTGACAAGCGTCAGTTGGCGTTTTCCGATGGCCGCGCCTTTGCATCGCCATTTGGCGCGGTGATTGGTGCTGAAGTGGCCAAGGCACTCAACTACAAGGTGGGCAAGCGCATCACCCTCTCTCACGGCGTGGGTCAGGTGAGTTTCAGCGAACACGACAATGCGCCATTTGAGGTGGTCGGCATTTTAAAGCCTACGGGGACCCCCGTTGACCAAACCATCCACGTCACACTTGAGGGAATCGAGGCAGTGCATATGCCGCCAAGTCGCCTCAAACAGCTGCAACAAGCCGTCGCACAGGGCAAACCGGTGACGGTTGAGCCCGCTTCCATCACGGCATTTATGTTGGGATTAAAGTCCAAGATGTCGGTCTTTAAGGTTCAGCGCGGCATTAATCAGTACAAAAAGGAGCCTTTGATGGCCGTACTGCCCGGTGTCGCTCTGATCGATCTGTGGTCAATGATAAGCTCGGTTGAGAACATCCTACGCATCATCTCCCTGTGCGTTTTCGTCTCCGCCATTTTAGGACTGACGACCATGCTGCTTGCCTCCATGCAGGAGCGCCAACGAGAGATTGCGGTGCTGCGTGCCATTGGTGCAGGCCCTTGGGTTCTATTTGGTCTTATTCAGCTAGAAGCGATATTGGTCACCCTAACCGCCATCGGCCTTTCTCTGGCCTTGGTTACCGGCTTATTCGCCGCGGCCAGTGACGTTTTAGCCGCACACTATGGGGTATTCATCTCCAGTAACGTCCTTAGTCCAACTCAGTTTATTCAGTTGGCAGCCGCACTTGCCGTGACCATATTGGTTGCATTAATCCCCTCGATAAACGCTTACCGTAAAGCGCTGCACGTCAGTCTTAGCGGCCGCTGATTCATCGGGCGGCGAGCCAATATGGCTCGCCCGCCCAGCTAACCATACTGGTTAATTTGAAATGCGGCTTTTGGCAGACTCAAGGCTGGCCGCTACCGCTTGGTTAAGCTGCTCAGGAACACTGCCTGGCCCCACCGCCAGCAGTTTAGTTCCAGTTTCTGGCTCACCGTTGTATGGCCGGATATACACCTCGCCATCGGGACAACGTTCAAAATAGAGATAGCCCTCTCGGTTCCCCACCACTGTACAGCCTTTGATTCTGAGAACCGACGGTCCAATGGCATCGCAAATCTCCTGAATGCAGAGATAGTCCGGTAATGGTGGCAGATCCACTGAGCAGGAGGACCAGTGAGCTTTATGGTGTGCCATCGGCAAAGCCTGATTTGAACTGGGCTGAAGCTGAGGCAACGTGCGGTGGTCAAATGCCTCCATGGGCATCACTGTCGCCAACGGATTCAGTGTGCTCAGCTCATCCACCACCTGTTTATGGCGACTGTCGGATATCTGGTCTAATCGAGTCAGCAGAATCACCGTTGATACCTGAATCTGATTGGCCTCAAGTTCGTTATGCTCACCCCGCCGTTGCCAATTTTTGGCATCCACTACCGAGATCTGCACCGGCGGTAAAAAGCGCTCGTGAAGCCCAACGCCCAAGAACCCCATCAGTTTGGCTGCATCGGAAGTGCCGTTCGCCTCAATAAGGGTAATGCCCCGCTTCCGCTCTGGAATTCGATTCACCTCCCCTCTGAGCTCTTGAATGCCGCTGCAACAGATACAACTGCCATTTAAGGCTTTCAACCAATTGGGCGCCACAAGCTCGGTTAACTGCTGAGCGTCCAAATAGGCATTTTCATAGTCGTTCAAAATCACAAAGGGTGACCAGCCGCTGCTGGCGTACGCTTGGGTCAAACGCTTAAGCAGTGTGGTTTTGCCCGCGCCCAGAAACCCCACCAGAGCCACAATGGCCTCTTTGGGTTGTTGCCCATCTTGTTCAATCGGTTCCAATACGCTATTCCACTCTAAAAATGTTATGCAATAACATAAGCCAGCCCAGCAACCAAAAGCAACTCATCAAGCTCGAGCGGACGCAGTAGAAAAGTCGCTGACACACCGCAAGCAATGCATCATCACTGTCTCGAGACAATGATTATCTTCAACCTCCAAATAGAGTGATCACTCTAGCAAAATCGAGACTCGGTCAAACAATAAACCGCCGACTTTGATCCACATCAGGTTCCTGCCACGACGTAAGCGCACCATCAATGTGACCCATGACTGATTTTTGCCATTTGTGGGATCCAAATCTGAGAGATATACCGACAGCTTTTACAGTGAAGAAGGTGTAGTTCTATGTTTTTATTTGAAACCATATCGTTTGAAGCCGCCCTCGCCTGGCTGGCCATCTTAACCGCCTTGGTCGTTGTCAACGAGATAACCCGTTACAACAAACAGATGGGTATTCTGTTTTTCATTGTCATCCCCATCGTTCTAACCATTTTCGTCTGGCCCATTACCTCGGGCGCCGACAGTGGCGCCCAGACCGCCAACTGGTTTGCTTGGGTGAAAACCTATTCCGCCCTGATCGGCTGCTATATCGGTTTGGGCCTGAGGTTCTCAAAACGACTGCAAGCCAAACGCTGGTGCCTATTGCTCGCCCCTGGCATCTTAGCGATCAATATTCTGGAGGCGGTGATCAGAGAAGTCGAAGTGGTTGGCATGCAAGGCATCACCGAGGGGATGTTCTACATGGGCGGCCCTTGGAACTATCTCAATGCCACCGCGGGCATCATCAACATTCTTTGCATTAGTGGCTGGTTTGGCATATTGATTTCAAAAGACAAACACCACGATCTGGTGTGGCCCGATATGCTGTGGTTCTGGATCATCGCCTATGATTTGTGGAACTTTGCCTATGTTTACAACTGCTTGACCGACCGCGCATTTTTCAGTGCTGCACTGCTCATCTCCTGCACCATTCCGGCTTTTACCACCAAACGCGGCGCCTGGGCCCAACACCGAGTTCATACCCTCGCCCTCTACATGATGGCGATGATGACCTTCCCCAGCTTCTTTATCGAAAGCAGCGTCGCAGTACCTTCGACCCACGACCCCATCGCCTATTGGACTGTCAGTATTGTGTCGCTGCTGTTTAATCTTGGGGTATTGGCCTATCAAGTTCGCACTATCATCGTGCGGCGGAAAAATCCGCTCACCGAGGATATCTACGATCATTTCAAAGAGCATCAGGCTATCGTCAAAGCCAACCGCTAATGTTCAGCACAGCTCAAGCGCGTTAACCACAAAAAAAGCCGCCTCATCGGAGACGGCTTCACAATCGGTGGCATCTGCCAGCGAGTCTAGGGATTAGAACTTCGCAGTCAGTGATACACTGACGTGACGGCTAGGGCTAAGCTCCTGATTGCCGGTTCCACGGTCTGCACTGACGATGTACTCTTCGTCCAGCAGGTTCTCAACGTTAGCAAAGATGCCGAAGTTATCCCACTCATAACCAAGGCGCATATTCACTACTGTGCGAGCGTCATTTTTAGGGTTGTAGCGAGGGTCATCCATTGGCAAGCCGCTACGATGTGGGGTCAGAGTTTCGTAAGCGCTACTGGCATAGTTGGCATTCACGTTACCAAACCAACCCTCATTACGATAAGTCGCAGCCACGTTAGCGGTCCACTCAGGCGCTCTGGCGAACGCTTTACCGGAAAGATCGACGTCGCCATCTTTAAACTCTTTGAATTCGCTCTTCGCCTGACCAACACCGGCAGTAAAGCTCCAGTTGTCTGTCGGGTTATAGAACATCTCCAGTTCAAAACCCTTCACTTCTGCTTTACCGGCGTTACGGGTCTCTTTATCAAATGAGTTATTGGACAACTGAACTTCGACCTGCATGTCACTCCAGTCAAGGTAGAAAGCGTTGGCGTTCACCACTAGCTCGCCATCCAACCACACAGAGCGGTAGGTCAGTTCATAGTTATCGGTAAACTCCGAGTCGTAGGTAAAGGTCGAGTTTTGAGCCAGGTTGGTGCCCACACCGCCAGACCGATAACCGCGC
Organism: Ferrimonas aestuarii; assembly: GCF_005116665.1. GTDB lineage: Bacteria > Pseudomonadota > Gammaproteobacteria > Enterobacterales > Shewanellaceae > Ferrimonas > Ferrimonas aestuarii. The sequence goes on from NZ_SWCJ01000002.1 coordinate 361,133, forward strand.
TGGTAGGTAAAGTGGGTCGACATGTCGTCAGTAATAAAGTAGCTCACGCCCAATTTTGGCAGCCAGGCATCGAAATCGGTCTTGGTTTCCGGAGCGATGCCGGTCGCATTGCTGGCCTGCTGCATCAAAAAGCCATTTAAGCCAGTAATGAGCTGACTCAATCCAGGAACCGGTGGTAGCGCGTTTGGATCCGGCAGCAAGTTCGCATTTTCAATGGTCACGATACTGGCAGAGGAGTTAGCCTGCTCTTCGCGATCGTATCGCAAACCGCCATACACGGCCCAGCTGTCGTTGATCTCGTAGTTAAAGTCGGTGTAGATCGCCATGGATTCAATATCTTGGGTCAAACCGCCAGTGCTGCCAAGAATCACAGGGTCGATAGGCGCATATAGGCTCATCACCATCGCCGTTGTCGCCGGATCCAAGCCAAAACCACCCTGTGCCGGTGGCGCAGACAGAATCTGTTCTAGACCCAGCTCACGCAGATACATACCACGGCCGCCATAGTAGTTATCTTCTACGTCTAGGTTGGAGTAGTAACCGCCAATGGCCGCCGACAGTTGCTCACCTTCATAGATAAAGCGCACTTCCTGAGACAGGGTTTTGTCGGTACGGTTATCGAAAATGGTGCTAACTGGATCTGGGCCAGCATCGCCATCCCAAGCGTAGCCATAGTCAGAATCGGTGTAGGTGGTAATCGCAACTAAAGACCAGTCCGGGGACAGCTCATAATCGATCTCTAAGTTCCAGATGTCGTTTTCGGTAAACTCAAAGGTGGCGTCATTGAAATCAACAATGCGATTATCAAATGGGTTTTCCAAACCACCATTGATCCAAGGCACACCGATTTCACTGTCGTTATAGGTGTAGCTTAGAACCGCACTGAATCCCTCGAGGGCTTTTGGTTCAATCAGCAACTTCAAACGATAGGTTTGATCTTCACTGAAGTTGGAGTCCTCTTTGCGAGTGATGTTGTAGTTCTCACCATCGGCCTCACGCTTCTCACCGGAGAGACGAAATGCCACTTGATCCTCAACTAACTCGCCGCCAACGGCTGCGGCCAATTGCTGATCACCGTCTTCACCAATGGTCAGGCGAGCCTTACCGCCCCACTCGTATTCAGGTTGTGCGGTACGCATTACAATGGCACCGGCCAGAGCATTTCGTCCCTGGAGGGTTGATTGCGGGCCACGGAGCACTTCCACCTGCTCCACATCCCACACGGAAAACGCCCCTTGACGGATCATTCGATATGGCAGTGCCGCGCCATCCACATAGACCGAAGTCAAAAAGCTGTTACCACCACCAGAAACGTTAAAAGCATCAATACCACGAATGTTGAAGCCATCGCCTAGGTTACCGGAGACGTTTGGGATCTGCTGCAGTACATCGTACATGTCGACCAGCTTTTGCTCCTCGATCTGCGCTCGGGTTACCACCGCCACACTGGTGGGGGTTTCCTGCAGTTCACGGTCAATTTTCTGGCCAGTTACAATGATACGCTCGATCTCTTGTTCGTCAGCTACCGCGTGGGCCCCCACTAAGACGGAACCAAAAAGCACGCCTTTAATGACGCTTGCTAAAAATCCATATTTCACAATCAACCCTTAAAATAGTAATGCAAATTGTTTTCATCATCATTCGGGGCGCGAGACTACCACTGCCAAGGTTGCATTTCCAACCCCTTTGTTAAAACTTTTAGTTATAAAATAATGAAGTCTATACAGTCGGTTACAACAAAGATGTTGAATAAAAAAAGCCGAAAGCCCGCCGCACCAGTCATTGTGCCGCTGGCGACTTAATTACAGATAAGAGGGGAAACAGAAGTGAAGCTGACGTTTTTGCTCTAATGACAAAACCAAAATCGTGACACACATCACGCAAAGGCCTGCACCATCAAAAAGTAGGGGTTAGTTAACTCAATGCGATGATCTGTTCGGCCTGTTCGACACACCCAGCTAGGTAGACCCTACCAAACAGATTGAGGTGATTTAGCTGATGATACAGCTGATAAATTGGCAAACGCTGTTTATGGCCTATTTCCAGTGGCGCTTCAGACTCATAGCCAAGATAAAACTCATCGCCAAAGCCACCAAACAGATGGGTCATTGCCAGATCGGTCTCTCGATCGCCATAGTAGCTGGCGGGATCAAAGAACACGCCCTGCCCTTGACTAAAACCGGCATTGCCTCGCCACAGATCCCCATGCAATAAGCTGGCTTTAGGTTGGTGGTCATCAAGCTGTGCTCGGGTAGATTGAATCAAAGCCGCCTCGATGGGTAACAGGCTCTCCCCAAAGCCATTGTGCTTAGCCAACGACAATTGAGGCAACAAACGCTGACTGATGTAGAAATCACACCAACGTGTGTGCCAGCGATTTTGCTGTGGCGTCAAACCGATGAAGTTGTCCTGATGCCAACCATAGCGGCCTTGGGGTTCGGTGAGCTGGTGCAACTGAGCCAGACGTTGGCCAAGGGCAAACTGATCCCCATCACTTTTCAGATCCAAATAGGGCAACACCAAAAACGCATGGTGTTTAAAGCTGCCCACCAGCATCGCGTTGGCAGCAAAGGGCGATAACCTCTCAAGGGACTCGGCTTCGGTTTCCAGCATCGGCAGCGCTGTCAGCTCCCCCAGCTTAATGAAGTAACGTCGATGGCCACATTGCAACACAAAGCTCTGGAGGGTATCACCGCCACTGACCGGCTCAAGCCCATGAGCTTCGCAGTCACAGCTGGCCTGACTGGACAACTGAGTGCAGATGTGGCGCCACAACGGCGAGTGCAACGACTCCACCTTAGCTACTCTTTTTGCACTGAGACGGTAAAGACGGGAGTCGGCACTAACAGGGTTTGCACCACCTTATGCAGTCTGGCCAGCTCCTGCTTGACCGTACTTTGCTCAGCGCCAAAAAAGCTCAGCTCAAGTTGCATCTCTGGGGCGACGTATTGACAGGACATCACGTTAGAATCAGAGATGGCCGAATCCATGTATTGCTCCAGTAGACGCTCCATCGGTGGCACGTCAGCAGGTTTAAGCGCAAATGAGACCGACAAACGGATCAGACTGAACTCCGTCGTTTCGTTTCCTTCAAAACCAGGAATAACCATGAAATACCTAACTAAATCATGACGCCCTCTCAGTTGATAGGGCGTCCTAAACACGCATTAGTTAAGAGTGTACCCACTTTCCAAAAATGCGAACAGTACCCAGAAGCGGATTACCCCATCAAACTTCTACCTAACCGACAGATTTGAGGTAACACTGAAAAGTGTTGTGCAGTAAATAGGCGATGGTCATGGGCCCAACTCCCCCGGGAACAGGGGTGACTGCAGCGGCGACCTGAGTTACCGAGTCAAAATCAACGTCCCCAAGCAATTTAGAGCCAGTTGGTTGTTGAACTCGGTTGATCCCCACGTCGATCACCACGGCGCCGGGTTTCACCCAGCTTTCATCAACCAAGTGAGCACGGCCGGCGGCCACCACCAGAATATCCGCTTGAGCGGCTAACTGCTGTGGCGACTCGGTTTTTGAATGCAGCATCTGCACCGTACAGTTTTCGGCCAAAAACAGCGCCGCTGCTGGCTTACCTACAATATTGGAACGGCCAACAATGGCCACACGCTTACCGCTAAGATCTGGCCCCAATACCGACTTGGCTAGAGTCACGCAGCCCTGAGGCGTACAGGGTGCAATGGCATCGGCCTCACCTAACGACAAGCGGCCTACATTGACCGGGTGAAATCCATCCACGTCTTTATCGGGTCTGATGGCATTGAGTACCCGTTTCTCATCGATGTGAGTCGGTAACGGCATCTGCACCAAGATACCATCTATCTGCTCGTCGTTATTCAGGGAGGTAATGATGCCAAGTAGGTCCGATTGCTGAGTGGTTTCAGGCAGACGATGTTCGATACTGCGCACGCCCAGTTGCTCACAGCGGCGAATCTTATTGCGCACGTAGATCTCACTGGCGGCATCACTGCCAACCAACACCACCGCTAACGCTGGCGCTCGGTGATCGCTCTTTAAAGATTCTATACGAACCGCTAACTCATTCATCATGGCATCCGCTATCGCTTTGCCATCAATCACCTTTGCCATACAAAACACTCCATCTACCGCAAAAGCTCAGTAGTTTATGATGTTTACGTAGGCAGCGGCTATGGAGATTGGTTCAACTGAAGAGTTTTTAAGCGCTTGAGTTAAAATAATTTATCAATATAAAACGACTGATTATTCACTCAGAGATCAACGCCCCATGGGTGCAATTCGATTACAAATTGAGCCAAATGCATAATTTGCTTCGATTTTGCGGCAAACAGTAAGCAAAATGTCACATTTGCAGGTTGAATACACTAGGGATTGTTTATCTTACAATTCAAATATTTATATTGAACTGGTCAGTCCAACTCATTATGTTAGAGATATCCTAGACAGCGTAATCATCTCAAGACCTTAGGGTCTTGGCATCAAGGAAGGAGCATAAGGATGAGCTACCTGATCACTGGTGCAACAGGCTTGGTCGGTCAGCAGTTGTTAACGCGGCTGCTGAAACGGCGTAAGAGCCTCTATTGCCTTGTAAAAGATGACGATAACCGCCAGCGCCTTCTCGATATGGCGGCAAAGTTAAATCAGCAAAGGCTCATCATCCCGATCATGGGAAACCTTCGCGATCCCCTGTTGGGCCTAAGCGAAACCGACCTTGAACACCTTAAAGGCAACGTCACCGACGTGGTCCACCTGGCCTGCGACCGAGACTTTGGCAACATCACCAATGAACGAGTGAAGCGCCACATCTACGGTACCGAGCAGGTGATCGCCTGCGGCCACGCAATTGGTGCTAAGCGGCTGCACCATTTAAGCTCCATTGCCGCCGCAGGCCTGTATCGCGGCTGTTTCGATGAAACCATGTTTTCCCAAGCAGAGCAGCTGACACACCCCTATTTTTTGTCCCACCATCTATGCGAAAAGGTGGTACGCCAGCAGTCCGATTTGGCGTTTCGGATCTACCGGCCTGGGTTCATTGTTGGTGACAGCCAAACCGGCCAAGCCAATCGAGTTCAGGGACCCTACTATTTCTTCAAATTGATGCAGCGCCTTGGGGATATGGTGCCCAAATGGATGCCTTTGGCGGGCTTTGAAGGGGGCTGCATCAACATCGTGCCGGCGGATTATGTGGCCGATGCACTGGATTGCCTCATTCATACGCCCGACCTCGATGGCCAGTGCTTCCACCTTACCGACAATAAACCCTATCTTGCCGGTGAAGTGCTAAACCTCATCTCCAAAGCCAATCGCGGGCCAACATTAACCCTAAAATTCAACATGAATCTTGGCGGCCTGTTACCCCAGCCTTGGCTGCAACTGGCCAGTCAATATCCACCCATTGCCAAGTTGGGCCAACGAGTACTGGCGGATCTGGGGATTCCTCAGGATCTGTGGTCGATGCTGAACTACCCCACCCGCTTCGATAATCACAACGCCAAACGCATTCTGGATGCCGCCGGAATTCACTGCCCTGATCTAGCCAGCTACATCAATCCAGTTTGGGATTACTGGGAGCGAAACCTAGATCCCGAGCTGTTTATCGAGCAAGCCATCTGCGCCAAGTTGGCCAACAAAGTGGTCATGATCACCGGTGCCGGTTCTGGCATCGGCCGAGCCTGCGCGCAGCGCCTAGCCACTACCGGTGCCAAGCTGATTCTGGTGGGGCGCCGTCAAGACAAGCTCGAGGAAACCTTAGCGCTTATCGAAGCCAAAGGGGGCAAAGGCCTCGCCTGCCCCTGTGATTTAACCCAAGACGACGCGGTTAAGCAGCTCATTAGCGAACGGCTGTCTCAAGAGGGCAATGTGGACGTGCTGATCAACTGCGCCGGGCGCTCCATTCGCCGCTCAGTGCAGCACTCCACCGAGCGGATGCACGATTATGAACGCACCATGGCCATCAACTATTTTGCTAGGGTTCGACTGATTCTTGGCCTTATTGAAACCATGGCCAGTCAGGGTCGAGGCCACATCATCAATGTGTCTAGCATCGGTGTGCTCACCAACGCCCCTCGCTTTAGCGCCTATGTGGCCTCGAATTCGGCGCTGGAGGCATTTTGCCGCTGCGCTGGCGCAGAATATGCCGATAGAAACGTCAGTTTTACCACCATCAACATGCCCTTAGTCGACACCCCAATGAGTGCGCCCACGGAGTTGTATCAAGCCATACCGACCTTGAGTGCAGCCCAAGCGGCGGATCTCATCGCCAAAGCGGTGGTTAAACGGCCGAAACGCATCGCAACTCGATTGGGGATCGTTGGCGCCACACTGCACGCACTGTCGCCCACCATCGCAGAGTCATGCATGAACATGTTGTATCGCCTATTCCCTGAATCCGGAGAGATTCAGCCCAATGACAAGCACTATCACAATCAGCAGCAGATCATCGGGCTGGCAGCCATGTTAAGAGGAATCCATTTTTAAAAGCCAAAACCAAGAGCGATAAGCCAAGACTTATCAAGTTGCGATAACAAGAAGGATGCGCGGTATTGCGCCAATTTAGGAGTCGTTATGAAACTGGAACTAACTCATACCTATCAATGTGCAACGGAAGCGCTGTTTGAGTTTTTTAGCCAACCGGACCGAATCGAGGAGAAGTACAGCGCCATCGGCTGCACCAAAGTACGGATTCTCGAATGTAAGCAGGATCTGGACGCCCTGCAGTTAACCGGCAAGCGTGATGTTCAAAGCAACGTTCCTTCGGTTCTCAAACGCCTACTCGGAAGCGAGAACACCATCAAACAGCAGGAGCGCTGGAGCAGCAATGGCGAAGGCCAGTTCAAGTGCGACATGAACGTCGAGCTCATCGGCGTCCCCATTAAAATTCGGGGCACCATGACCTTGGTTCCCACCGAGCAAGGATGTGAAAATCGCATCGAATTCCAACTGAAAAGCGCCCTGCCTTTTATTGGAAATAAGCTATCACGCTTCGCCTGCGAAGAGATTGGCCGCATGGCGGAGGCTGAGTATCAGTATCTTCAGGGGCAACTGGATGAGGTTCTGGTGGAATGAGTACCAAGACTCGGATACTCGAAACCAGCTTGGCCATGTTCAACCAGCTGGGCTCAGGCAACATCACCAGCTTGGACATCGCCGCCGAGCTGGAGATAAGCCCCGGTAACCTCTATTACCACTTCAAAGGCAAAGAGGAGATCATCGCTCGTCTGTCCAAGGAGTGTGAGCTGGCCATCGGCAAACTGCTGGGCCGGCTCGATATGGAGCTCATCAGCGAGCGCGAGTACTGGGTGTTCTTAAAATCGCTGCTGACGGTGTGCCTTCACTATCGCTTCCTGTTTATGGACTTTCAGTCCTTTGAAGCGGGAGGCGTGGGGCAAAAAGGCAGTCAGCGGCTACTCAACCAGCTACGGCGTTTTACCGACGGCAGTCTAACGGCGCTGATGGACAAAGGGTTGTTGGAGATTAAGGGCAACGCCAAGAGTGAACTGTCAGAGAACCTGTTTCTGCTGGGACTGTCCTGGCTCTGCTTTGAAGCCAATCAGGCACAGGTTCAAGATGAACAAGAGCTGGTTGAAAAAGGGGCCCATCGCTTGATCTCGCTGGTGGAGCCACACCTCAGTCGTCGCTTGCAGCTTGCTGACAACGACTGACAAACTCGCCGCACCGAGCCAAGGCTTCCTTGGCCTCGGGCAGCTGATAAAACAGCGGAAACACATGGGGCAAACCGGGCCAGATCATCAGATCCGCCTCACCACCGTGATGACGAATGCGATTGGCCAGACGAACCGAATCGTCCAATAAGATCTCAATGCTACCCACCTGCACCAACACCGGTGCCAAATCATGAAGCTCAGCCGCCAAAGGCGATGCGTAGGGATCGCAGGGCGTATGACCATTGAGGTAGCTATTGCGCAGCAACATCAAACTGCCTAAGTCAAAAAACGGGTCTTGATTGCGCATCACAAAGCCAGAATTGGTGTTCAGCGTCAAATCCACCGCCGGCGAAAACAGCAGCGCCGCCAACGGCTGAGAGATGCCCTTCTCCCTCGCCTTCAACAAGGTGGTCATGGTGAGGTTGCCCCCAGCGGAGTCGCCGGCAATGATGATGTCATCCGGGGCGATGCCTTGAGCCAGCAACGCTTTATAGGCGGTAAAACAATCTCGAACCGCAGCGGGAAAGGGAAATTCAGGTGCTAACCGATACTGCACCATCACCGCCCGAGCGCCCACCTCCTGAGACAGGTGGTGCACCATGGCATTGTGAACTTTAGGGGTACGAAAGCAAAAGCCGCCGCCGTGGAAATAGAGCAGCACTTTATCCCCCGCAGGACGGCCTTTTACCAGCCACTGACAGGGAATGCCATCAAGGGTATCGTTGATCACTTCAAGGCCGGATGGGCTGCTGATAAAGCCATTGAGGCTGTCCAGCCCCGCGACCACACCTCGCATCGACAAGATGTCTTCACAGGCCTCAAAACGCGAGCGAATCACGCGATACAGTAATTTGTTTAACCCTTTCGCCCGCCAGCTGGACATGCACTCTCCCTCAACCTGCTATTGCTGAAAGCAAGCTATCATAGGCTGATTTTTCAAGCTGTTCCAGACATTCTGGCAAGTACAACGCGAAGGAATCAAATCCCGGCAACGACTGACGACAACACACTAAGCCGATATGAACCTGCTCATGGTAATCCAGTAAAGTCATGTTCAGGGTTTGCCCCGGTAACAACAATGACAGTGGGAAGGTCTGCTTCAGTTTTGCCCCCATCAACGACAAAGGTTCGGTTCCTGCATCGACCTGGCTCATCAACATATTGGCCGCCGGCGGCAAAATCTGCTGGCTGTCATAACGTGCCGCCAAAAGCGACACAATATTGACCAAGGCTGAATAGCGGTTGTATTCCATCACCTGCTCATCACTGGACTGCGTTCGTAGCTTTCCGTAAGTTTGGCTGATCTTTTTCAGCCGCTGCATTGGCGACGCAGCAGGACGGCCCAGTTCCACCAACCCCACTGAGATCATGTGCATCCGTTCACCACTTTGAGGGTGATACAAAGGCACCATGGCCACCAGAGGATCCCTATCTTGCCAATTGTGCTGCTGCAAATACTGATGCAGCGCCATGTCACATAGGGTCAACATCAGCTCCAGCTCACCAACTCCAGTCAACATCGACAATTTGCGAATGCGAGCTTTGGGTAGCGTCGCCAGTGAGATCTTTTTGGCTCGGCTGCCTTGGTAGCTGTTAAATGGGGTTCTCGGGGCACTGAATGGCAGTTTGATGGGGCTTTTCAACAGGTGCAGTCGACTGGCGCAGGCTTTGGCGAACAGCTTGCTGGCGCCAACGCTGAGATCCAGTTGCTGATACCAGAAGCGAGGACTGGTCAGTTTGCTCAAGGAGATGATAGAACTGTCACGATGGCCGATGGATTGCCCTAACTGCCAAAACGGAATGAAGCGTTTGCGACTGTCACTTAAGCGAAAGCTCTGCTCCAGCATACTGGCAACGCCTTTGCCATCAGCCAGCGCATGGTGAAACTTCACCAATAGGCCGATCTCTTGAGACTCAAGGCCATAGAGGATCCACATCTCCCACAACGGACGGTCCCGCTCGAGGCGAGCACTGTGGATTCTGCCAGCCAATTCACGCAGCTGCTGGCGATCCCCAGGAGTCGGCAACTTAGCAATACGAACGTGCTGGGCGAGATCCACATGCTCACAGCGACGCCACTGGGGTAATCCGAACTGAGACTCGTCGATCACTAAATCGAATGGCTCAGCAACCGGAGTAGCCTTTAACGCAGCCTCCAGCAGCTCTCCAGCAAATTCTGCGGCATCTTTGGGTGGCTCCAGTACCATTAAGCACGAAACGTGCAGAGGGTTGTTGTCGCTCTCAAAAAGCAAAAACACCAACTCGGAAAGAGAAACCGGTGTCATCCTGCCCTCCTTATTTGGTCTCGAACTAAAAAGGGCTGAGGCGTCCATTACCGCGGAGACGCTCAGCCCTCTCTGCTTAGCTTACTTAGCTAATTTTTCAATCGCTTCGGCAAGCTTATCAACCTTGGCATTCAGGTCGTCAATCTGACGAGGATGGATACCGCTTAGGCGATAGAACAGGTTGTGCACGCGAGCTTCAACCTCTTCGTTTGCACGGTCCAAATTGTTCTCGACCTTTGCCTTAGTGTTGGACTCAATTTCACGTCCACGCTCAACCAAGCGCTCGAACAGATCGGACGATTTTCCTTCCAGATCTTTCGCTTCTTCAACGCTGCGGCTGTAAACGCCCAGACCAGCTAACCAGATGTTACGTGCTAACTGCTCGTTATCTACGCCTTCAACGCCAGCAATGGTTTTGATGTCATTAGTCATAATGGTGCTCCTTCACACTGTTGGGTTATGCGGATTTAGGAGTCGCGCGGCGAGTGGTTTTTGCTGCCGGCTTGGCCGCAGGCTTAGCTGCTGGCTTGGTGGCCGGTTTCGCTGCTGCTTTTGGAGCGGCCTTCACCGGTGCGGCGGCAGCGGCTTTCTCTTCGGTCATCTTATCAACCAGAGCGGTAAGGCGGTCGATCTTCGCTTCCAGCTCTTCGAGCTGATCCGCTTCCAGACCGGTTACCTTTTGTACCTGACTGTGCAGCTGTGACTCAAAGGCCTCTTTAGTTTGCGTGGAGGCTTCTGACACCTTCTCAACCGTAGAAGATTCCAGCTGCTTACCGCGCTCAAGTAGCTCGTCAAACAAGCCCAAGCCGCGGTCAGAGATCTGGCTTAACTCTTCACTGCCTTTAGAGTAAGCACCCAAACCCGCTAACCAAATCTTACGGTATAGCGCTTCTTGACTGGCAACGTCGTTGCCGCCTTTACCAAATAACTTCTTGAACATATGTGCCTCCATGACGGTAATTTCTGCTTTCATGTTTAACGTAAGGCACTTTTCTAGAACGGACATTCTAAAAGGCGGTAATTATTAAATTTTCCCCGATTTCTTTGACTTTATCGGCTTGGATTTGACCCAGATCAACTCCGCCCCGTGTCGGTAAGCGCCGTTCTGAATCCGTTGGCATCTTTTACACTTGCTGGCGTGCTAGCAAGGCATCCAGTTGCGATTCAATCTCAATTTCGATCACCTTGGCCATCGGCATCAACACCAAGCCTAATTTCATCTGCACCGTAATCAGCTCGGTTTCCGGCAGCAACAGTCCGCTGGCACCGGCGCGTTTAAATCGCAGTTCATTACCCTGCCAACGCCACCGGATTTGGTAGCGATGTGCCAACTCACTGGCCACGCGTTCGCTCAAATCACGAATGCCTTGATGGCCCATTTGGTGGTTTCTTTGGATGTGGATAGAGGTCATATTTGGTCGATTATTTATTGTTGTTGTTGACTTAACTTTCAAGGTAACAAAGCCGTTCACAAATGCCAACGATTAGCCCTTGGTGACCATAGGAGTGTGCAAAGCTCATCTCTTTTCGCATCAATTAAATTAATGAAATATGGAGACTAACTCGATCAGCTGGATGAGCGTTTCCTGTTTGAGCTTTGAACACAGCCCAAAAGTCATGCGCTATTTCAGCCAAGGTTCGATGAGCGTTGAACGCAAATTCATCCAGACCTTTTACCAAGTACCACATCGACAAATTTGCGAACCTATCCACGGTGACACTTCCTCGCTTATCAAAAATCAGTTGAGATATTCACCTTACTAATTGGGAGACGCACTAAAAGGGAAGGGTCATCCATAAGGTTGAATATTTGACACCGGAAAGATTAACTCACTCACAAACCAAGTAAAATAGGCGCAGGTTACAAAAGAGATTACATCACGTAAAAACGGTAAAAACACAAGTCGAGGTAAAACCTGCCACATCGCGCCAACAGCGTTCAGATCATATGTAGCATTTTGCTCCATATATTTAGCGCCTGTTTTAGTGTTTCTATTTGCGTTTGGCTAAGCTGCCCTACACTGCTCTTTTGTGGCAGTTCTAATGGGTACTCCTCCTGCTGACACAACCATTCAAACAGCGCTTGCTCCACTCTGGGGCTGGTAAGACTCATCAAATCCTTATCATTAGAACAGGTCTTTCGGATAAAATTTCTTGGGGATGATGCCGACATCACCCGATTGGGATCTGACGGTGACGGAAACACCCATACGCTGTCGAGAGAAGTGGTTTGCCACTGCTTCAAGCGCTGAGCGTTGACGGTGGAAAGAGGTAGCCAGCCCTGCTCAAATTGCACCCGCTGCTGTGGCCAATCAACCTGCTCCCACTTCAGTTGGCGCCAAAACGAAGAGCTTCCCAAGTTGGTCAGTTGCAACTGCAACAGCAGCGACTCACCACAGCGGTGCTGACGAAGAAATGTGTCGTAATGAGCCAGCTGCTTCATCGTTGGCAATGGCAGCGGCTTGCTACGCGACAGTTCAACGCCTTCGAATGGATTGGCCAAGTTTTCCGGTAACCACAACGCCTGCCCGAGGTCGGGAATGCCTCTGCCATAATCGAAAAACTGCTTAAACAGTGCCAAACGTTCCCCTGCACCGCGGGTGATCCCCTCCATCACCAGTAACGCTTGCTGACGCCCAAACTGCTCTGGAGCCAGCTGCGCAAACGGCTCTAGGTGACGCAGCAACAGCTCTTGGTCTCTTCGAGGGTTGGCACGATGGTGACGGGCGTATTCATCCATGAAATCGGCAATGGCATCACCAAGGGTAAAGCTAGGCTGAGCCTGGCCCAACTCCACTCGGCAGCGCTCCCAAGCTTGGATCGCCTCATTGCGACTCATCTGCGGGTAGTGTCCAAGGGTCTGCTGTTTTGTCGATCTGGCTCCTGACGGTGTATAGCGATACAACCAGCGTTTTTTATGGCGGCCCACCTTGAAGATAAGCCCCGGATAATCCGGCTCATTGATGTCGGACTCCGCTTGATCATAACCGCCGACATCATCACTACGACCGTCGATGTCGGCGATGGCCTGCTTGATGATCCCCTGTACACGACCACGAACGCCGGTTTCTAAACACTGTTCCAACAGGGCCAACACCTGCTTTTTCGGTGATAATTTGCTCGACATGCCCTTCCCTAACCGGCAAAACAACGCTGATAACATTCTGTAACAGCATTATCCCAAGATAACTCAACCTAAATCACACTCTTTCCACTGCTCTATGGTCGATGAAAAGTGCAGCGTGCTAGTCTGGCGACGCTAAAAAACCATAATGATAAACAGGGATTAGAATGTTAAAGAAGTCGTTACTTTGCCTTGCTTTATTGGCTGGCACCAGCCCTTTGGCGTACGCCGCTGAAAACAATCAACAAAACTGGGATCTGACCCCGTTGTACTCAAGCTGGCAACAGTGGGATCAGCAGAAAGCCAAATTGGAAGCAGATCTTAGCCAGTTGGACAAACGCAAAGGCACTCTGGGGCGCTCGCCTCAAGATCTGGCGGATACCATTAGCCTGTATTACCAGCTATCAAAGCGCCTCAGCCAGCTCTATGTCTATGCCAACTTAAGTGCCGACACCGACCTGCGGGATTCCGATAATGGCGCCAAGCGTCAAAGTATCGCCATGCTGGCCAATCGCCTGAGCCAAAGCTCAGCCTTCATCAATCCAGAGCTGATTGCCCTAGGCGAAGCAAAAGTGATGGCCATGGTGGATGCCGAGCCGGCACTCAAGCCGTACCGATTCCCCATTGAAAATATTCTGCGGGGCAAGGCCCATACCTTGTCTTCGGAAGCTGAGCAGATTATGGCCGCCACCGGCACTCTAACCAGTGCGCCCTACTCCAGTTATGCCACCTTCACCAACGCTGAACTGCCTTGGCCCGAGGTTGAGCTAGACGGTGAACTGGTCACTCTGAATCAGGCAACCTACGCTAAGTACCGAAGCCATCAGGACAGAGACGTACGTAAAAAGGCGTTTGATAACTTCTTTGGTACCTTGAGCCAATATCGACGCACCATCGCCTCCATGTTGGATGCCAACGTCAAAGCCGACGTATTTAACGCCCAAAGCCGTCACTATGACAGTGCCTTGGAGTCTGCGCTGGCGGAAGATAACATCCCCGTATCGGTCTACGATGCCTTGGTGGATACCACCAACGCCAACCTAGATACACTGCACCGTTACCTGAAACTGCGCGCTCGCATGCTCGAGCTTGACGATCAGAGCTACTTTGACATCTACCCAGCGGTCGTCAGTGCCACTAAGACCTACCCCATTGATACCGGTATCGACATGATGTTGGCCTCACTCGCGCCCATGGGTGACAGCTACGTCAGCAAAATCGAGCAAGGCTTAAAGCAGCGCTGGATGGACACCTATCCAAAGCTGGGCAAACGCTCTGGCGCCTACATGAGCGGCAGCGCCTATGACGTTCATCCTTATGTATTGATGAACTACAACGGCAACTACACCGACGTCTCTACCCTCACCCATGAATGGGGTCATGCTACCCACTCGGTCTATGCCAATGAGGCTCAGCCATACGCTACCGCCGCGTATGCCACCTTCACCGCAGAGATCGCCTCAACCTTCCAAGAGCACCTGCTGACCGATTACGCACTCAAACAAGCGGAAACCGACGAAGAGCGCCTCTACTATTTGGGACAAACTCTGGAGAAGTTCCGCCAAACCTTCTTCCGCCAAACCATGTTTGCTGAATTTGAACGCAGCATCCATGAGGCGGTAGAGAAAGGCCAGCCCCTAAGCGACACCCTCGCCAGCGAACTGTTCCTGGATCTGCAGCGACGCTATCACGGTCACGACCAAGGGGTGATGACAATCGATGAAGCCTACGGCATCGAGTGGGCATATGTACCGCACTTCTACTACAACTTCTACGTCTACCAATACGCCACCTCAATCGCGGCTTCTGCCGCCTTTGCCGATGAGGTGTTAGGCGGTGGGCAGGCGGAGTACGACCGCTATCTGAACTTATTGAAAGCCGGTGGCAGCGACTACCCATATCAACTGGTTAAGAAAGCCGGCGTTGATCTGGCGACCGCCGCTCCCTATGAAGCGATTTTCAAACGCATGAATCGTCTGATGGACGAGATGGAAGCGATCTTAAACAAGATGGAGAAATAACCCTCTCCGGCCTCAAGATCTAAGCGAGTAAAAAGGGAGCAAACGCTCCCTTTTTTGATGATCATCAAACCCCATTTACGATCTAAATGATCACAGATTTTTAACCACAGGGGTAAATCCAGCCCGCTCAAGGGCGAACGCAGTTTTCCACAACTTACTCTAATAACTGCTCCAAATTTGAGGTATTTAGGAAGGCTAAAGTCAATCAAAATCTTTGTCCGGAAACACTGTTCTTCGAGCGTTCCGTCACCAACACAAGCTTGACACGAACACAACCACAACATGAATTTTACAAGCCAAAAACCAGAGATCGCGCAAGATTTCACATGAGATCAACTTAACCACAAAGTCAGCCCGCAACTTTTGTGATCTCGATCATTTCACCTCCGCAAAATTTAGCGCTTAATATGCGTCGCCGCCCTACATATGGGTTCAAAAAAACACCAACCAACTAGATATAGTGGTTGTCAAGACCAAGCCCACACATTAAGGAAAAAATTCATGCCAGTTGTGATCAAGCGAGATGGTTGTCAGGTACCTTTCAATAGCGCACGTATTCGTGAAGCTATTGGCCGCGCTGCCCTTGCCGTCGACGTCAAGGATGACTCATACGTTCTTGATCTAGCCACTCAAATTGAGTCTGAGCTTACCGACAGCAAAGAAGTTCATATCGATGAAATTCAGCGACTGGTTGAAAATAAGTTAATGGCTGGTGCCTACAAAGGCGTAGCCCGTGCTTACATCGAGTATCGTCATGATCGTGATGTTGCCCGGGAAACCAACAGCCGCCTTAACAAAGAGATCCGAGGCTTGGTGGATCAAAGTAATGCCTCCTTGTTGCACGAGAATGCCAACAAAGATTCCAAAGTGATCCCCACTCAGCGAGACCTGCTGGCAGGCATCGTGGCTAAACACTACGCTACCCGTCACATTCTGCCCCGTGACGTGGTTGCCGCCCACGAAGCCGGTGAGATCCACTACCACGATCTGGATTACGCGCCGTTCTTCCCAATGTTCAACTGCATGTTGATCGATCTTGATGGCATGCTGACCGGCGGCTTTAAGATGGGTAACGCCGAAATCGACGTGCCAAAATCGATCTCCACTGCCACCGCCGTGACCGCGCAGATCATTGCCCAAGTTGCCAGTCACATCTATGGTGGCACCACCATCAACCGCATCGATGAAGTGCTGGCTCCTTACGTTACCAAGAGCTACGAGAAGCATCTCGAGGTTGCCAACGAGTGGCAAATTGGCGATGTGGAAGCCTACGCCAAGGCACGTGTAGAGAAAGAGTGTTACGACGCCTTCCAGAGCTTGGAATACGAAGTGAACACCCTACACACCGCCAATGGCCAAACCCCATTTGTCACCTTTGGCTTTGGTTTGGGCACCACCTGGCAGAGCCGCCTGATTCAGCAATCGATCCTAAAAGTACGTATGGTTGGTCTGGGTAAAAACCACAAGACTCCGGTGTTCCCGAAACTGGTATTCGCCATCAAAGATGGCCTAAACCACAAGAGCGACGACCCGAACTACGACATCAAAAAGTTGGCTCTGGAGTGCGCCAGCAAACGCATGTACCCAGACATCCTCAACTACGACAAAGTGGTTGAAGTTACTGGCTCGTTTAAGACCCCAATGGGTTGCCGCAGCTTCTTAAGCGCCTATGAACAAGAGGGCCAACTGATCCATGAAGGCCGTAACAACCTCGGTGTGGTAAGCCTGAACCTGCCGCGCATCGCCATCGAAGCCCAGCAGGACGAAGGCCGCTTCTTTGAGCTGCTGGATGAACGCCTAAAACTGGCTAAGAAAGCCCTGATGACCCGCATCCAACGTCTCGAAGGCGTAAAAGCGCGGGTTGCCCCTATCCTATATATGGAAGGCGCTTGTGGGGTTCGCCTGAATGCCGACGATGACATCAGCGAAATCTTCAAAAATGGCCGTGCGTCCATCTCATTGGGTTACATCGGTCTGCACGAAACCATCAACGCCCTGTATGGCAACGATGAGCACGTGTTTGATTCCGACACTCTACGTCAAAAAGCGCTAGCGATTGTTGAGCGGCTGCGCGCGGCCACCGACGCTTGGAAAGCCAAGACCGGATACGGCTTTAGCCTCTACAGCACGCCAAGTGAAAACCTATGCACCCGCTTCTGCAAAATTGACCAACGCCAATTCGGAGTGGTGGATGGCGTAAACGATAAAGGGTACTACACCAACAGCTTCCACTTAGACGTCGAGAAGGCGGTTAATCCTTACGATAAGATCGATTTCGAGAAGCCCTACCCGGCCATCGCCAATGGCGGTTTCATCTGCTACGGCGAGTACCCAAACATGCAGCACAACATCGAAGCCCTGGAAGATGTGTGGGACTACTCCTACCAACACGTGCCCTACTACGGCACCAATACCCCCATCGATGAGTGCTACGAGTGCGGATTTACCGGCGAATTCGAGTGCACCTCAAAAGGCTTCACCTGCCCTAAGTGTGGCAACCACGATCCTGCCAAAGTATCGGTAACTCGCCGCGTCTGTGGTTATCTTGGCAGCCCGGATGCCCGTCCATTCAATGAGGGCAAACAGGAAGAGGTACAGCGCCGAGTAAAACACCTGTAACTCGCGCCCCTTGTCTCGCATAGCACCGATGTCCTATCGGTGCTTTGCCGTTTCGCCTTACCCTCTGCCGGAGCTTTGATGAACTATCACAAGTACTACCCCATCGACGTGGTGAATGGCCCAGGAACTCGAGCGACGCTGTTTGTGTCTGGCTGTGAACACGCCTGTCGCGGCTGTTACAACCAAAGCACTTGGAAGTTGGATTCTGGCCACCTATTTGATGATGCGATGGCCCAGCGCATCATCGACGATCTAAACGACACTCGCATTAAACGCCGTGGGCTGACTCTCTCTGGAGGCGACCCGCTGCACCCACAAAATGTGGATGCCATATTGGCCCTAGTGACCAGAGTAAGAGAAGCCTGCCCCGGCAAAGATATCTGGTGCTGGACCGGTTACACCCTAGAGACCCTTAGCGACGAGCAACTACAGGTTGTTGAGCTTATCGACGTGCTTATTGATGGCAAGTTTGAGCAAGACTTGGCAGACCCCAGCTTACTCTGGCGTGGCAGCAGTAATCAGCGGGTTCATCACTTCAATGAAAAAGCCACCTCATAAGAGGTGGCTAGCTTACCTTATTGGCAAATCCTGTTAGGCTTCGGCTGGCTTTTTCTCTTTCGTCGCTTTCTGCAACGAATCGGCTGCTGAGCGGTTGTCCTGCTCACAAATCGACACAAAGGCGCCTTCAACCTCGTGCCACTTGCCATCATGCAGATAGGAGAAATTGGCACGCCCAGACTGCCAATCCTCCGTTAGCGACATCCGCAAGGTGGCATTTTTATACTCGGTTGGGTGGCCACCAATCAGCAGCGGGCTAATATCAAACCCTTCTGCAACCACCAAAATGTGGCAATCTTTCATGGTGCACATGTAGGACCATTCACCGGTAAACTGAGACACCACATTCACCGGCGGATTCACCGCCTGAGTGGTTAGCCCGACGCCGCTAACGGTTTTGCGTACGGTATCCACCACCAGGTCAACCGACATAGTCGGAGCCCCAATAGTTGGCATTTTAGAGATTACATAGGAAACACGAAACAATCCGGTCGAGTTTTCAGCTTTATTACTCATTGTTCATTCCTTCCTTTGAAAAGAGATAGCCAACGCCACTGCGAAAGCCCCAAAACCCTAGAAGCTGCCATCAAGCTTCGCCAGCTCCCCCTTTATTTTCAGCCAATGCCACCATCGTAAATAAGTCTAATTCTCACATACGCAGCAGAAATCTCTGCCTCAGGTTTGCTCACCGTATCTTTCACCAGCGACTAACGTCGAAACAGAAAAGATGCTTATGAAATGCCCATTGAGCCACACCCCAAGATTGACCACAAAAAAGGAAAGGTTTTTTCACTTTTTCGCCAAATTTCTGAGCTACTGTCTATCTCCAATTGAATACCCCTTAGGGGGTATGGAGAGAGTTACCCCGAAAGACCAACATCGAAGTCATTCAAAGTTAACGAGGCAAACACAGTGTCCCAACCCACCCACATCAGCGGACTGGTGATCAGTTGTCACATTGAGGCAACGGCCGACGTTGCCAATGCCGTTTCTGCTTTCGATGGCTGCGAAATAGTCAGCCAAACCGAAACAGGAAAGTTAGTGGCGACCTTGGAGTGTGCCGATCAAAAGGCAACCCAAGAAACCATTAACCAAATTAACGATTTAGATGGGGTGGTGAACACCGCCCTTGCCTATCACCGTGTAGAACAACTCTAGAACGCCAAGAGGATATTATGAGCTTGAACCGACGCGAGTTTATCAAGGCCAATGCGGCCGTCGCCGCAGCCACCGCCGCCGGTGCGGTGCTGCCCAGTGCCACCGTTGCAGCTGCCCAAGGACAGGACGATCTTAAATGGGGCAAAGCCCCCTGCCGCTTCTGCGGTGTAGGTTGCTCTATCATGGTGGGCACAAAGGACAACAAAATTGTTGCCACCCGCGGTAATCCAGACAGCCCAGTAAACAAGGGCATGGCCTGCGCCAAAGGCTACTACCTGTCTAAGATCCTGTACGGAAAGGATCGCCTCTCTACGCCACTGCTGCGCATGAAAAATGGCCAGTACGCCAAAGATGGTGAACTGACTCCGGTAAGCTGGGACACCGCTTACGAAACCATGGCCGCCAAATGGAAAAAGACACTGAAAGAGAAGGGTCCATCTGCGGTAGGCATGTTTGGCTCTGGTCAATGGACCGTATGGGAAGGCTATGCCGCCGTTAAATTGATGAAGGCAGGTTTCCGTTCCAACAACATCGATCCCAACGCTCGCCACTGTATGGCCTCTGCCGTTGTGGGCTTTTTGCGCGCCTTTGGTATCGATGAGCCCATGGGCTGTTACGATGACATCGAGCACGCAGACGATTTCGTGCTGTGGGGCTCAAACGCCGCCGAAGCGCACCCTGTGCTGTGGAACCGTGTTACCGATCGCCGTTTGGGCCACCCAGGAGCCCAAGTTCACGCCATCTCTACCTATCGTAACCGCTGCTTCGACATCGCTGACAACGGCATTATCTTCAAGCCGCAAACCGACTTGATTCTACTGAACTTCATCGCCAACTACATCATCGAAAACGATGCGGTAAACAAAGAGTTCGTCAACAAGCACACCAAGTTTGCCATGGCCACCACCGACATCGGCTATGGCCTGCGCCCAGACGCTCCTCAAGAGAAGAAAGCGAAGAACCAAAAATCGGCCAAGAAGATGACGCCGATGACCTTCAACGAGTACGCGAAATTCCTGAGCACCTATACCTTGGATTACACCGTCGAGAAAACCGGTGTGGACCGCGAGCAGTTGCTAAACATCGCCAAGTGCTACGCCGATCCTAAGCGTAAAGTGATGAGCCTGTGGTGCATGGGTGCCAACCAGCACGTGCGCGGTGTATGGGTGAACAACTCCATCTACAACATCCACCTACTGACCGGTAAGATCTCCGAGCCTGGTAACAGCCCGTTCTCCCTAACTGGCCAGCCATCAGCCTGTGGTACCGCCCGTGAAGTGGGCACCTTCGCTCACCGTCTGCCAGCAGACATGGTCGTGATGAAAAAGCCACACCGTGACATCACCGAGAAGCGCTGGCAGGTACCACAAGGCACCATCCCAGCCAAGCCTGGCTACCATGCGGTTCTGCAAAGCCGCATGCTCAAAGATGGCAAGCTGAACTGTTACTGGACTCAGGTTACCAACAACCTGCAGGCTGGCCCTAACATCAACGAAGAGACCCTGCCTGGGTTTATGAACCCAGACAACTTCATCGTGGTGTCTGACTCCTACATGACCGTGACTGCGTCCATGGCGGATCTGGTGCTTCCTACTGCCATGTGGGTTGAAAAAGAGGGTGCCTACGGCAACGCCGAACGTCGTGGTCAATACTGGCACCAGCTAGTGAAGCCACACCCAGGTGCACGCTCTGACGTACTGCAAGTCGTTGAGTTCTCGAAATACTTTAAGATGGAAGACGTTTGGCCTGAAGAGCTGCTGGCACAAAAGCCAGAGTACCGTGGCAAGACCCTGTTCGACGTCCTTTACGGTAACGGCGTGGTGGATAAGTTCCCAGCCTCCGAATGCAAAGGCGAATTCAACAACGAAGCCGACGCACTGGGCTTCTACCTGCAAAAAGGTCTGTTTGAAGAGTACGCTGGCTTTACCCGCGGTCACCAGCACGATCTGGGTGAGTTCGACGACTACTTCGGTGAAGGCATGCGCTGGCCGGTCATTGACGGCAAAGAGACTCTGTGGCGCTTTAAAGAGGGGCTAGACCCTTACGTGAAACCAGGCTCCGGCTTCCAGTTCTACGGTAAGCCCGATGGCAAAGCGATGATCATCGCCAACCCATACGAAGGCCCAGCGGAAGAGCTAACCGACACCTACAACCTGTGGCTGTGCACCGGTCGTGTTCTTGAACACTGGCACACCGGCACCATGACTGGCCGCGTGCCAGAGCTGAACAAAGCGTGCCCGAATGCCAAGATCTACATGAACGATGCCGATGCTAAGGCTCGTGGTCTGGTTCGCGGCGACGAGGTGATTGTCAGCAGCCCACGCGGCTCAGTGCGCACTCGCATCGAAACTGGCGGTCGCTATGACATGCCTGAAGGGGTGACCTTCATGCCGTTCTTCGATGCCAAAGCGTTGGTGAACAAACTGCTGCTGGATGCCACGGATCCGATGTCGAAAGAGACCGACTTCAAGAAGTGCCCAGTGAAGATCACCAAAGCCTAAATCAGTTTGAGACGGCGCCGATGAGTCGGCGCCAAGGAGACAATCATGAAAAAGACATTAATCATGGCCGCTGCCGCTCTGCTGATTGCTGGCTGCCAAATGAGTAATAACAGCCCTGCGGTGAACGACACTGAATCCCGCCGTGGTGATACCGCCGTTAACCAAGAGGTTGCGGCAGCGCCCATCGCCAACTACCCGAAGAAGAATCAGGTAGCCGAGGTGTATCAAGGTCAGCCGCCTCTGATTCCACACAAGGCGGATTACAAAATCACCACCAAACGCAACAACTGCCTAAGCTGCCATAAGCCGAAGAAGCAGACACTGCCGATGACCCACGTGGAAGAAGGCAAGGTGAAAGGCCAGTTGTATCAGTGCCGTATCTGCCACCTTCCTCAGGCGGATAATCTAGTCCAATAACGGTCTAGCACACTGTTAATCGCTCCCTGCCGAGCTCAAGCGGCGCCCCCATCATCGGCGCCGCTTTTTTTATGCTTAAAAAACTCAGCGAACCACCTCAATACGAACCGGTGTCTCTCCATTTTTGGCGCTGGCAATCTCACCATAGGCTTTTAAGGACATCATGATCACCTGACCGCCATCAAAGGGGCCCCGATCGTTGATTCGTACGATAACACTGGTTCCACTATCGAGATTGGTCACCTTTACCAAGGTGCCAAAAGGTAAGGTTTTGTGAGCGGCGGTCAGGCTACCCTGATTGAAGATTTCGCCATTGGCGGTTTCCCAGCTCTGCCACAGATTATCATAAGCCAACGCCTGCCCCTGTTGGCTGTAGCCTATGGGAGCTTGATGGCTGCACCCCAGTAGCAACAGGGCCCAAACCCAGCTCAACTCGATTAACTTCATCACCTTACTCCTGCCGATGAACATCAACTGAGTATGGTCAATTGAAATTTGATGCAGCGGCCGTTATCAGAGTAATTTGCTTTAAATGTATAACCCTTCGCGCTAACCAATCCCTATGAGCGCCGGTACATTGCACTAGAGCCGCACCTCTAGCGCCTCCCTGATGAGATTGGCTTTACTGATGTTGTCAAAGCTCACCTTAGCCAACCAGCCTTCTGGGCCAAGCAGACGCGCGCCAATCTCCGTCAATTCCAGCCCTTGCTGATTGAGCGCCTGGGCGTCACCACACAGCGTCTTAAGGTTATCAAGCTTGTCTGCTAGGGCCTGATGCCCCTGCTCGACAATGCCTCGATGGGGGCAAAACACGGTATCGAACTCCAACCTCAATACTCGAGCAATGCTGTCCATTAGCTGCCCGAGATTCTCATCGGCGCGCAGGTATTTAATGGACTTTGAGATATAGAGATCGCCGCTAAAAAATAGGCCGCGCTCTTGCCAATACAAGCAGGTCAAATCTTTAGCGTGACCCGGTGTGTGTATCGCCTCGAGGGTAGCGCCACCGCTTATCTCTAGCGTTTCCGGCAAAGGCTGGGTTTCAACGGGGTCAGCACGGCCCCAAATGAATTTTTGAATTGGGGGAATTCGATAACCCTTGCTGAGTTTGGCTCGCCCAAGCTCCGGGGCATAAGGCAACATGCCATAGGCCTTAGCGATTCGCGCCGCGTTGCCCGCATGATCTTCGTGATGGTGAGTAATCAGCAATTGTTGTGGTGGGCGCTCCGCCACGAACCGTTTCACCGCAGACCATTGATTGGTTGGCCCCGTATCAATCAAGGTATCGCCGATGCGATACACAATAAAGGTGGTATTCAACCCCCAATTAACCCGGCCAACTCGGGCTCCTTCCACCCCATGGCTTTGATAGCGCTGTCGAATTGGCATGCTTGTCCAACCTGTATTTGGGAACACCCGTTGAAATTAGCAAATGCCCATAGCAACCCCAAGCACAGCTTTTATCACCAACGCTGGCTTTTTTTGTCATCCGAGTCATTGGATGACACAACAAAAAAGGGCTGCCAACGCAGCCCTTTAACCTTGTTCATTCAATCAGTTAACCAAATCGATTAGCGATTGGCCAAGCTCAATATTGTCATGATAGCCAACAAACTTATCGGACATCGGCCCAATGGCGCCCACGGGCACGTCGATGGCGTCATGGCCCTTCGTGGTCCACCCGGTATGGCTGCGACGGCTGACGAACTCCACCAACAACCAATAACGGCTGTCACTGTGGTTTTTCAAGCTTTCTAGAGCGAATCGTTCGTTGTCACTAAACTCGAACGCGATATTTTTCGCCAGAGCCTTTGTCAGGGCATCACCGGATAGCCCTTCGATGGACTCGTTGATCACCATCAAAGACGCATCAACCTGTTTTACCACCTTGGCGTCCCAGCGGTAATTGCCTTTGTTACCCAAAGTCAGGCCACCGGTGGAGTGATCGGCGGTGTAGACCACCAAGGTATCTCCATGGCGTTTGGCATAGGCTTCGGCTAACTCCAGCGCCGCCGCAAAGTCGGTCATCTCGGCCATGGCACACGCGATGTCATTACCGTGGCCACACCAATCGATCTGACTGCCCTCTACCATCAAAAAGAAGGGGTCGGATTTGTTCTCAAACAGACGCAATGCCGTGTCCAGCATCTTACTCAACCTAAGGGGCTGCTCGGCATCAATGGCGTAGTCTAGGCCTACGTCAGCAAACAATCCCATGGCTGGGGTTTGAGTCAATTCCGGCAGAGCATCGAAACTTCGAACGTATTGGTAGCCCCAATCCACCATTTTGCTGCCCAGCCCCTGCTCCTCAAGGGAGAAATACTTCTGTCCACCGCCGAGAATCACATCAACCAGAGGTTTACCGTCGATTCGGCGGCTGTAAAATTGCTCAGCGATCTCTTGATAGTCTTTACGGGATTGCGCATGGGCAACAAAACTGGCCGGCGTGGCGTGGTTGACCTGAGAGGTGGAGATGACCCCGGTCTGCCAGCCGGCCTGTTTCGCTTTAACCAGCACACTGTCCAAAGGGCCTTTGTCTGCATCAACGCCGATGGCGCCATTATAACTTTTTACGCCGGTTGCCAGGGCGGTAGCCGAGGCGGCTGAATCGGTAACGACGGTATCGTCATGGGGAAAGGTGCTGGCACTGCCCGCGAGCAAACGGTCAAATACCGTCGGCGTCACGCGATCAACGTCACTGTCAGCAACATAGTAACGGTAAGCACTGGTGTAGGCAGGCCCCATGCCATCACCAATGAAAAAGATGATGTTTTTAGGCGCGTCAGCCATCGCACTCATCGAAGCTAACGCACAGGTTAGCCCTAGGGCTCGTAACATAATTTCGTCTCTTAAGATAAACACCTGCTACGAATAATGCCCTGATATCTTGAGCCTTTCCAGTTTAGCTCTGCGCCCATGTGGCATTTAAGCGTGATGAGGAGGCCGATTTTGCGCCCAAACTAGCGCACACAGATGCCCCTCTTCATAGCGAGCCTTAAGCTTCCAGCCTGCCTTAATCCCTGAGACTATCTGGGCTACCACATCACAACAGGGGGCGTCGGTACACACTTGCACTAGCAGTCCTTGGGTCACCATCAACTCAGCCAAACAGGCCATGGATTTAGTGAGCTCATTTGCTTTATCAAAGGGCTGGGGCATCAACACCAACTCGTAGGGCGCGCTGCGACTCAATTGTGCCCACTCTATTTCCGAAATGGGCCAGCTTAGCATATCAACCTCATGGCCCATTTCTGCCAGCCCCACTCCAAGGTGTTGCCCAGAGCCGAGCACTAAGACTCGACTGCCGGATTTTAGCCAGTGGCGCCAACTCAACTGCAAGCAACGCCAGGTTTCACATTGTTCAATGACTGCAGGTTGCGATTTCGACCTATTGATATGAAGCATCTGTCCTCTCCTTTGGACGCTCTTTGGCAATCCTAGAAGCTTTAGTACAGATTTCTTTGATTTATTCACTCACTGCGGAGCAAACTTCAAAATAATTAACATTTTTTTGATTTAAGCCAATTTTTCGCCCTAAAAACAGCAATAAACAGCCGTGAGTTCAACGCCTTAGCTATTTTGTCATAAGCTTTTCAGATAACTCGGATAATAATTGATCTACATCCTATAGATGTTTGCTATTTATCAGTATGTTGAATAAAAAAGGAGCAATAAATATGGAAAATTTAACTCAAGCTTTTGAACAAGCCCAACAAGACGTGAAAACCCTAACTTCCCGGCCCAGCAACGATGATCTGTTAAGCCTTTACGCCCTGTTTAAGCAGGCCACCGCGGGGAATGCTCCAGCCAAAGGCCCCTCCCCTTTTAACTTCTCAGCCTTTGCCAAACACCAGGCGTGGAGCCAACTTGCAGACTCCGAGGCCGATAACTGCATGCAGCAATACATCGATAAGGTGGCACAACTGCTCGGCCGCTAACCTCACTCCTTCGAGGCTTCTTCCAGCCATAGAAGCCTCCTTTGCCTTCCCAACAGTACGCCCGTTAGCCAAAGTTTCATTGATCGATTCCCATCAAGGCTCGTAAAGTAGAGTAAGGATTTTGACAGGAGCTCAAGGGTGCTAGATCGTTCTCAACTAACCCCAATCAACAACATATCACCGGACGAGTGGTACAAATTTGAAGGCCTCGCCCATGCATGGCGAGACGATAATGGCCCTTTTCGCCGGGTGCTGGCCTTCAATCGCTGCCGCGCAGCCTGCATTAACGATCTCATCGACCACCACCAAGGCGATGCGCACCTAGAAATATTGGACATTGGCTGTGGCGCCGGCATCTTGACCGAGGCCGTCGCTGGCGCCAACAGGCAGGTGACCGGCATCGACGTCAGCGGTCACAACATCGAGGTGGCGCGGTTTCACGCTCAGCAGCGTAATCATAACTTGCACTATCGCCACTGTTTGGCCCATACCCTACTCGAGGAACCAACCCGTTTTGATGTGGTGCTCAATACCGAGGTGGTGGAGCACGTGCCCGACCCAGCGCAGTTGATTCGACAATCTGCACAACTGGTAAAGCCGGGTGGGCTGCTTATCATCGCCACCTTAAACCGAACATGGCTCAGTTATCTTGTGGCGATCATCGGTGCTGAGTATCTATTAAAAGCGCTGCCGAAAGGCACCCATGATTGGCACCATTTCGTTACTCCAGAAGAGGTCGCCGTTGCCGCGAGCAGCGTTGGTTGCACGCCGATAACCGCTTTGGGCATGGCGATGAACCCGATGAATGGCAAATGGCGCATCACCAACAGCACCGCCGTTAACTACCTGAGTGTGTTTAGAAAAAACGGCGACTAGTTGTTCTCAGATTGAAGTCGCTGAATGCGAAGTGCTTCCTGCTGGATCATCTCTTGCAACACATGAGCGTTTTCACGAACGCGCTGCTCCCCGAGCGCGGCGCCCTGAGCCGTGAGGGTTGGCATCAGCTTTAAGGTTTTCTCACCAATGGGCGTACGATAAAACTCCACCAAGGTATTGAGCTCCTCTTCAGTGAACGCCTCCTCATACATGTCTGCAAAATCTTCGCGCAGACTTGCGCCACTCAAGTATCTTGAAAAGAAACGTTTCATCACCCCTTCGTATGGCTGTAACGAAGGGTTTTGTCGCATCTGCACCACCAACATACTGTCGATGGTGTCTGACATCAGTTGATCTAACTTCATCACATCCAACAGCTGATACGCCGCATCACGATGGCCGTTGGCAAAGCTGGAAGAGGAGAATGCTAAACAAGCAGCAAGTAGTAACCCCTTATAAGTTGTCATCTGAGCTCACCTTTAAATTCTTTTTAAACAGTACGTTACATTATCATCAAGAGCACGGTGTTACCTAACTGTCTTACCATTCCCCTCAAGCATACTCGACTTATTCATTGAATTTCGCTTCAGTCATTAACCTTCGATTAACTGTGATTGAATGCTCGCCGGATTGAAACTAAAGGATGACTGTTCCAGTTGTTCGAAAATGCTCACTAAACACAAAATGCTCCCAGTTTCAGGAGCACTATCTGTTACACCTGCGGTTTACATTCAGTTACTTCTCTAAAACAGCGAACACCCCCATTAAACGCTGCTAAGCCTCAATCCATCCTAGAGCCAACCAAGGGTATCGCCATCAAACATGCATTTTAAATTCAATTAAATCAGAGCTATAAGATTATTCTAATAAAAAGTCTACAAATTTCGCATCCGAAAATAAAAACCATCTTAAAGGTCACAAAAT
This sequence comes from Ferrimonas aestuarii, assembly GCF_005116665.1. Lineage (GTDB taxonomy): Bacteria > Pseudomonadota > Gammaproteobacteria > Enterobacterales > Shewanellaceae > Ferrimonas > Ferrimonas aestuarii. The sequence continues at coordinate 389,212 of NZ_SWCJ01000002.1, forward strand.
GTAAAGAAATGTAAATAAAATTAAATTCACAATTGACTTCATCCTTAAGAATGAGAATGATCGCGAATGAAAACCATTATCAATAACATAATTACTCTAATCTCAAGGAAACATCCCATGCGCAGACTCTCAGTCTTGCCTTTACTACTGACTCTACCCCTACACGCCGCAGAAACCGATACCGATAAAAAGTGCGATCCAAAGCAGTCCATTTGCGACGACGTCATTACCTTTTCCACGGTGACCGTCGAAGCCAACCGCAGCGCTACTGACTTAGCCAAATACGCGGGTTCCGTCGGCGTCATTGAGGAGGAGGATCTCAAACAAAGCAACCAGTTGGTTGATGCCCTCTCCGACGTTACCGGAGTTGAAACTGGGGGCGATAACGGCAGAACCATTGGCTCTCAATTCACCATTCGGGGATTCGGCTATCAATCGGAGCAGCGGGTTATCATCCAGCAAGATGGCGTGCCTCAATCCCCTAGCCTCTTTTCAAATCACATCTCCAGTTTTAGAACCGATACCGATATTCTAAAACGAGTAGAAGTGGTAAAAGGCGCCTCATCCATCCTTCACGGCAGCGGCGCCATCGGCGGCATCGTCTCCATGCAAACTAAGGGCGCGAAAGACTATCTTGACGACGATCAGCAGTTAGGATTTCTCCTTGGCCAGCGTTATGAGTCCAACAACATGCACAGCACTCGCGCCGGTTTGATGGCTCAAGGGAAAACCCTTCCTGTAGATCTATTCCTCTACGGTAAAACCGCCCAATACGATGAGATGGAGCTGGCTGATGGCGGTACCGAAAACTACAGTGAAGTCCCAAATGATGAGCGCATCAATACGGCATTAATGAAGCTCGGCTGGGACATCAGCACCAATCAGCGCCTGTCAGTCTCAGTATTCGATTTCGATGAAGAGCTCACCACGGTGTGGCAAACTCTCTATCACACCGAATCGTCAATCCCCATTGTTGGCGATTTGAAACAGACTGATTATGTACTCGATTATGAAGCCCTTTACGGCAACGCTTCTTGGCTAAACTTGACCGCCAAGCTCTACAGCACCGAAGCCGAGTACGATCGCGGCTACAAAACGGAAACCCGAGACCTTCGCTACGCCAATAAAGATGAACGTTGGGGCATCAAGCTTAAAAATGTCGCCTATTTCAACGCCATCGGTGCAGAGCATCAGTTCGTGCTGGGACTGGACTACGCCAATCGTCAGGAGTCGGCACTGTACTTGCTCAATGACGAATACACCGATTTTGGCTCCATGCCGAACGAGTACAACGATCTCGGCATCTATTTCCAAGATCTCGCCCGCTGGGGTAATGTTGAGCTGACGTTGGGGGGACGCTTCGACAACTTTGAGCGCAGCGTCGACAATAAGCCCAACGCCGACTATGACGACTCACGCTTCTCTCCTCGCGTTGCCGTGGCCTATGAAGCCCTGCCAGGTTTTAACCTGTTACTGGGCTATTCCGAAAGCTTCCGAGCGCCGACTCCTCACGAAACCTCCTCGGAAGGACCATTAAACCCTCACTATTACTATCTACCTAATCCCGATCTTAAAGCGGAAACCGCAGAAGAGATTGAAGGAGGCTTCTCCTACCAAGGCCAAAACCTGTTTAGTACGCAGGATCAGCTGTCCATCAAAGCCACCTACTTCCATGGCGACATCAAGGATATGATCACCTTGAAAAAGCTGCCGGAAGCGGGCACTCCCCCTGAATCCACCATGTATGCGCAATACCAAAATGTCGATAACGCTCGACGAAAAGGTTATGAAGTGCAAGCAAATTACGGGCTGGGTCCGGTACTGGCAGGGCTAAGCTTCGAACATTTAGAGCTGTACGATAAGCAGACCAAAGAGAATGTCAATCAAGCCTTTGCCGACAAACTTCATGGGGATTTCACCTGGTTCTTCGACAGCCTGGATCTGCGATTAGGTGCTGAAGTGAACCATTGGTTTGAGCCGGATCAAAACCCGAAAACCATCACTTCCCGTGGCAAAACCTACACCTACGTCGATCAGTCCTTTACTCAAGTTAACTTGAAAGGCGCTTGGACGCCGCAATTTAGTGGCGTGAATTGGCTTGATGACAAAATGCGTCTTAACTTTGGGGTCAATAACCTGTTCGACAAAAAGTACATTAATGCCTCAAACGTCAACTCGACCTCCCGAGTTGGCACCGGCACCAACATCTACATCGATCTGGAGTTTGAGATCTAACCTCTGACGAGAACCCTTGATAACATGACGGCCAGTGACCCGAGGTTACTGGCCTTTTTTTCCATACTTTCGACACTCAGCTATCCATAAGCTAACTTCTCTAGGTGGAACTCAACTGATTAAGGAGCACATGGATGTCCTGTTCACACACTCATTCTCACCCAGAACATACCCACGGCCCCAATTGCCAACATACCGCCATCAAGCATGGTGATCACATTGATTACCTAGTGGATGGCATCTTGCACCACCCTCATGGCGATCACTGCGATGAACACCGTCTTGAGGTTTCAGACATCAATCCTGATGGCTGCCAACCAGTGCACAGCTGTAAGGATCATGTTCATGGTCCAGGCTGCGGCCATCAAGCCATTCAGCACGGTGATCACGTGGATTACATCGTGAATGGTCGCCTTCATCATCAACATGGGGATCATTGCGACGATCACGGCCCCGTTGAAGTGGTTTCGTAATCGACCTGCCGATGACCGTGTCATCGGCAACCCATCTTTGCCAGTCATTGCGCTGGAAATCTAACCAACAACCTCGGCGATTCCCCTTCCTCCCTTGCGACGTCCTGTGGCCGATGTCACAATCCAATGAACAGTTTGGATCAACAAGGAGAGCAGCAATGATCCTGTACGGCATCAAGAATTGCGATAGCGTCAAAAAAGCAAAAAAACACCTAGAACAAGCCGATATCGGATACCAATTCCATGATTTTCGCCAAGATGGGTTAAGCGAAGCCAAGGTAGACGCTTGGCTTCAACAGGTTGAATGGAAAACCCTACTAAACACCCGCTCCACCAGTTGGCGTCAACTGGATGATGCCATCAAAGCGGATCTGGATGCTGCAAAGGCAAAAGCGCTGATTCTGGACAACCCCACCTTAGTAAAACGCCCAGTGTTGGAGTTTGGTGAAGGCCAAGTGGAAGTGGGCTTTAAAGCGGCTCGGTACGACGAACTGTTCGCGAGTCAAACATGAGCCAATTATCTGAAGTTACCCAACTGGCAATGGACTTAATTGCCAGAGAGTCGGTCACCCCCGAAGATGCGGGCTGCCAGCAGATGATGGCCGAATACCTTGGCCAACTGGGCTTTGACATCGAACCGATGGTGTTTGAAGACACCACCAACCTATGGGCTCGGCGCAATCAATCTGGCCCTCTGTTCTGCTTTGCGGGCCACACTGATGTGGTTCCTGCGGGGAACCTAAGCCACTGGCACACCCCTCCATTTGAGCCCACCATCATCGACGGCGTGCTTCATGGCCGCGGCGCCGCCGACATGAAAGGCAGCCTAGCCGCCATGCTGGTGGCCACAAAGCGCTTCGTCAACAAACACCCGGAACACAAAGGCAGCATCGCCTATCTCATCACCTCCGATGAAGAGGGCCCGTTCATTAACGGGACCACCCGAGTCATCGACACCTTGGAGGCACGTAATGAGAAGATCACTTGGTGCGTGGTGGGTGAGCCTTCTAGCACCGCCAAATTGGGCGACATCATCAAAAATGGCCGTCGCGGCAGCCTAACCGGCGATCTGCACGTACATGGTGTTCAGGGCCACGTGGCCTACCCGCACCTTGCGGAAAATCCCGTCCACAGCGCAGCCCCAGCCTTGGCAGAACTGTCGCAGATGCATTGGGACAACGGCAACGAGTTCTTTCCACCCACCAGCTTCCAAATCGCCAATATCGAAGCGGGCACCGGTGCCCCCAATGTGATTCCTGGAGAGCTTCATGTGCAGTTTAACTTCCGCTACTGCACCGAAACCCACGCCGAGGATCTTAAGCAGCGGGTACACAACCTGTTTGATAAATATGGTCTGAACTACGACATCAGCTGGGTGCACAACGGCTCGCCGTTTTTAACCGACCACGGTGAACTGCTCAGTGCGACCTGCTCCGCCATCGAAGCGGTCACCGGCTATGCCACCGACCCACAAACCAGTGGCGGCACCTCCGACGGCCGTTTCATCGCCCCCACCGGAGCCGAGGTGATTGAATTGGGGCCAATCAATGCCACAATTCATAAAGTAAACGAATGCGTATCAGTGGCTGATCTCGATACCCTAGCTGACTGCTACGAGCAGATCATGGAGCGCTTATTGTGCTAACCCAACTCCAGTTATTGGGACAAAACGGCGACCATCTGGTCGCCATCGATCACTGCCAATTGGAGAGCCGTTGTGCGCTGGCACTCAGGCAACTCCAAGATGCGGCCGCGTTAGCAGGGTTTAACCTTCAGGTTGCCTCAGGATGGCGCAGTTTCGAGCGTCAATTGCTGATCTTTAACCGTAAAGCCCGAGGCGAGCGGCCGCTTCTGGACAGCCAGGGCAAGCAACTGAGCGCTGACCGCCTCAATGACCAACAAAAGCTAGAGGCCATTTTGCAGTGGTCGGCGCTACCGGGCATGTCCCGTCACCACTGGGGCACCGATCTGGATATCTATGATGCCAACGCCATCTCCAGTGAGTCCCTAAAACTGGAACCTTGGGAGTATGATAAAGCAGGACCAAACGGCCCATTAAGCCAATGGCTCAGCACTCACATGCACACCTTTGGCTTCTATCGCCCCTATCAGCAGCAACTAGGGGGCGTGCAACCTGAGCCCTGGCACCTGAGCTTTGCCCCCGTCAGTGCTCCCGCCCTTCAAGCCTTTGAGGTCGATGCACTGGCAACACTGCTTGAACACACTGACATCGAACTAAAATCGGCAATTCTCGACGACCTTGAGATGATCGCGTCCCGTTATCTGCACAAGATAAGCCCAGTACCTGAAAACCTCTCCCACGCCCTTTAAACCATATCCGAAGAGCCCATCACTTGGGCTCTTTGCGACCCATTTTTGTCTTACTTGAACCAGCCATTTTCAGCGAACAGCTGTCCATAAAACGTTGTATTTTGACTCCAAACGCTTGTATTAAAATTGTAAATGCGTTATCTCATTGTTAACAAAGTCATAAATGGAATTTTCGGCACATGGAACCGGTTTGGAATGGATGGGGAAGCCCAGATTTTAAAAAGCCTCTGCCTAAACAAGCAGACAGCGTACTTACAGAGAGACTGGGCACCAGCCTCGCCCTGCCTGAGATCGAGTTAGAAGCACTGGCGGCCTCCGTTAGCCCAAGCCGCCTTAACGACAGCGAGCTGCTAACAACCGAGGCCAAGACCCGCATTAAATACAGCCGAGGTCAAAGCCTTCCTGATTGGCTGGCCCTTAAATACGGCGAACTAGAGCGGGTTACCGATGCCGTGGCCTTTCCCAAGGATGAACTCCAGCTACAGAGCCTACTTGAGTTAGCCTACCAACTCGATGCCGTGCTAATTCCTTATGGTGGCGGCACTAGCGTGGTGGGCCACATTAATCCCGGTAACGATCCTCGCCCTACCATCACGGTGTCGATGGAAAAGATGAACCAGCTATTGAGCATCGACCCCCTCAGTCAGTTGGCTCGATTTCAGGCCGGCGTACGCGGCCCAGATCTTGAAAAACAGCTTAATGAGCAAGGCTATACTCTCGGACACTTCCCGCAGTCATTCGAGTGGTCAACCCTAGGAGGCTGGATCGCCAGCCGAAGCTCTGGGCAACAGTCACTGAAATATGGCCGCATTGAACAGCTGTTTGCTGGAGGAACCTTGCTGACACCAGGGGGGAAGTTGGTGGTCGATAGCTACCCAGCCAGCTCTGCTGGGCCAGATTGGCGGGAACTGATCCTTGGCAGTGAAGGCCGTCTTGGCATCATCAGCGAAGCAGAAGTGCGCGTTCAGCCACTGCCAGAGAAGGAGCAGTTTTACGCCAGCTTCTTCCCCTCTTGGCAGGCCGGCCTGGCCGCCGTGCGCCAAATGGCCCAGCAAGACATCCATGCCTCCATGTTCCGATTAAGTCACCCAACGGAAACCCTAACCCAGTTGCAGTTGGCGCTGGAGCCGAAAAAGCTCAAGCGATTACAGCAACTGTTTGGCTTACTTGGTCTTGGGGATCAACCGGCCATGTTGACCTGGGGCGTCACCGGCAACAAGAAACACTGCCGCCAGCAAAAACGCGCCATCCGAAAACAGATAGGGCAACACGGAGGCCGACTGGCACTTAAACGCCTTGGTGATCACTGGCAGCACAATCGTTTTGGCGCCCCTTACTTGCGCCAAAGCCTGTGGGAAAAAGGCTATCTGGTTGATACCTTTGAAACCGCCGCCAACTGGAATCGCATCGAAGAGTTACAGCAAGAGATGGAGCGAAGCCTCGCCAAAGCATGCCCACAAACGCCGATGATGTGTTACACCCATCTCAGCCACGTTTACGCTCAGGGCTGCAGCCTGTACACCACCTACCTGTACCCCAACAAAGGCAGCTACGAGGAAAACCTTGAGCGTTGGCAAGCCTTTAAGAAAGCCGCCAGTCAAGCGGTAATCGATGGCGGCGGTACCATCAGCCATCAACACGGTGTCGGTGAGGATCATCGCCCCTACTTTGAGCAGGAGAAGTCGAAGCTACAGCAAAGCGGTCTGACGGCCACTTTAGCCCATTACGATCCCGACAAACGCATGAATCCAGGCAAACTTATTAATGGCTGCGCCCCTAAGGAGACCTCATGAGTCTGACTCAGGGGTGGCAGAAGGCCCAAAGCCAATGGCAGCGAGGAGAAACCGACTACGACGTCATTATTATCGGCGGCGGCATTAATGGTGCCGCCGTAGCCTGGCTCAGCGCCAATCAAGGGTTAAACACCCTGCTGCTAGAAGCGCAGGACTTTGCCTCGGGCACGTCCAGCCGCTCCTCTAAAATGATTCACGGCGGCCTGCGGTATCTTGCCAAAGGTGACTGGCGGCTGACCCGAGAGGCCGCCAAAGCCCGCGATCGCCTATTGAGCCAAGCTGAAAACGTCGTCAAACCACTGCCCTTTTGGTACCTGCACCGACCTAACGAAAGCCCAAGACCCTGGATGATGAAAGTGGCCCTTGGGATCTACCGCGCATTCGCCTCGGGTGCCAAGCCAAGCTTTATCTCAGCCGAAGAGCTCACTCAGCGCCTGCCCAGTTATCAACTAGGGCCTCAAGATGGCGCCAGCAGTTACTTTGATGCCATCAGTGACGATTGCACTCTAGTGAACTGGCTACTGGGTCAGGCTTGTGACAAAGGCCTTGCACTTAAGGGCTATCAGCCGGTACAGCGACTTATTAGCGATAATAACGGGGTGTCCGGCGTTGAAATTAGCACCGATACCGGAGCCCTTACGCTAACCAGTAAGGTGGTGGTCAATTGCGCGGGGGCCTGGTGTGGAGAGCTAACCGCCCTGCCCTTAGGGCAAAAGATGCGGCCGCTTCGAGGCAGTCACCTGGTGTTGCCAATGAGCAAATACCCCGCTCCGGCCGCCATCACCTTTGGTCATCCCCAAGATGGCAGGCCGGTTTACCTCTACCCGTGGCTTGGTACCGCGGTGATGGGAACCACGGATCTGGATCACGAGACCAAGCTCACCCAAGAGGTGGCCATGAGTGAAGAGGAGTACCGTTACCTGTTGACGGCACTCAAATGCTTAGATCCCAACGCCAATGAGCAAGACATCATCAGCAGCTGGTCTGGCGTCAGACCGGTTATCGAAGCTGAATCAAGCAGTAAAGATCCCTCTAGTGCCAGTCGCGAGCATCTAATTTGGTCCCGCCCTGGGTTGGTCAATCTCACCGGCGGCAAGCTGACGACCTTCTTAGAAACGGGACAGGAGATCATGGAGCAGGTGGCCAAACAGCTGGCGATCACCTTAGGATCACCCCAATTACCGCCGCCATCGCCTCGTCACCCCCTCAGTGAGCGCTGCGATCCTAGCGCTGGTAGTGGCTCTATCATCGACACGGTCCATTTTTGGAATGAGATCACCGAGCACCTTATTCATGGCGCCATCACCAATCTGGATGATCTGCTGCTTCGGCGAACCCGAATTGGCCTGTTGGTTGGCAAGCCCCTAGAACGAATAAAAGACCAACTGGCTCCCCTTTGCCAGCAGCACCTAGGTTGGGAGTTAGCACAGTTTGAACAGCAGTGGCTCCGCTACTGGAAGATTTGGCACCGTTACTACAGCCCGGCCCCATTTAAATCATGATTTTAGCCATAGACAACGGCACTCAGAGTCTACGCGCACTGCTCTTTGATGCCACCGGAAACCTAATTGATAAGGCCCAGTTTCATTTCGAACCCGCCTATGAGACCCCACAAACTGGGTTTGCCGAGATGGCGCCAGACAACTACTGGCAGGCACTGGTTGAGTGTGTAACCCAGTTAGGGAAGCAGGGAAATGACCTATCCCAGGTGGCCGGCATGACCATTACCGCCCAGCGCACCTCACTGGTGTTTGTGGACAGCAGCGGCAAGCCGCTTCGCCCAGCGATACTGTGGACCGATCAGCGCCAATGCGAAATCCTGCCACCTCTGCCCGTCTACCTTAGACCCCTGACCTGGTTGCCGGTGGTGGGCAGCGCCATCAATCAGTTTCGACGCCGCGCTTTTAGCAATTGGGTCGCCAGTCACCAGCCGGATCTGTGGCAGCGATGCCATAAAGTGCTTCAAGTCGCCGGTTACCTCGGCTTTAAGCTTACCGGTGAATATCGAGACAGTCAGGCAGGTCAAGTGGGTTACCTGCCCTTTAACTACAAGACTCAGCAATGGGCGAAAAAAGGCGATTGGCGCTGGCCAGCCTTAAGCCTCAACCCATCGCAAATGCCTGAGCTGGTGGCACCGGGTCAGCGCATTGGCGCGCTCTCTGATGAGGTCGCCAAACGCTTGGGACTTCCTCAAAATCTACCGCTGTTTGCTGCCGGTGGCGATAAAGCCTGCGAGATTCTTGGCAGCGGCGGCCATCAACCTGGCGTCGCCAGTTTAAGCTTTGGCACCACCGCTACCGTCAATCTGGTCAGTGATAAGTATCGAGAGCTGATCCCCATGATGCCCGCCTACCCTGCCGCCATTCAGGGCAAGTACCTGTGCGAAATCATGCTATTTCGAGGCTTTTGGATGGTGAGCTGGTTTAAAACCCAGTTTGGTCAACTGGAACAGATTCTGGCGGAGAAACAGGGCACCGTCCCTGAAGCGCTATTTGATGACCTGATCGCAAGCGTTCCTCCGGGAAGCGAAGGGTTGGTGTTATTGCCCTATTGGGGGGCTGGGGTACGTCAACCTGGGCCGGAAGCTCGGGGTGCCATCATCGGTTTTGGGGATCAACATACCCGAGCTCACCTCTACCGCGCCATGATCGAAGGGCTAGGTTACGGCCTGAGAGAGGGGTTAGAGCTTGCCTGCAAACGGGGGGGATTCAAGGTCACCCAACTTCGAATCTCCGGTGGCGGTGCCCAAAGCCAAGCCATTTTACAACTCAGCGCGGATCTGTTTGGCCTGCCCGTAGAAACCGCCCACACCACCGAGACCTCCGGCCTTGGGGCCGCCATCTGTGCCGCCATTGGCCTTGGTTGGTACCCTGATGCCAAGCGTGCCACAGAAGCGATGATCCGCCCCGGTCAGCGCTACGAGCCCGATCTCAACCATCACCAGATGTACGAGTCCCTCTATCGCGAGGTCTACTCAAAACTCTATGGTCGCCTACGGCGTCTCTATCTTAAGCTCTACCAAATTACCTCATCGGCTCAATAATCCCCAGTCGCCCGAGCTTCGTCTCGGGCTTGTTTCATTCGATACAGCTTAGGTTAAGCGATTTAGTACATCTCAACTCTTAAACTTAGCCAGCTTAAATTTCATCAGATTCATTCAGATACGGTTCAAGGTTGGCAGCGTAACCTGTGGTCATTCACCTAATGAATGTTGAGGAAAATAAGATGAAAAAGATCATAACTACTGCGGTTGCTGGTTTGCTACTTTCTACCGCCGCTCACGCTGCTGAGCCACAGTTTTTCATCGGTGCCGGCGTTGCTTGGCAAGAAGATCAAATTGATGGTGGCGTAAACAAAGACAGCCAAAGTGAAGCTTGGCAGGGCCGCTTCGGTGTGATTTTGAATGACAACCACAGATTCAGCGGCACCTACAGCTACAAAGAAGACGATTTCAGCGCCGCTGGTGACGACTTCAAGCTGTATCAGAACCTGTTTCTAGCCTCATACGATTACATGCACGCCATTGATGATGCAGGTAAGTTCAACCTGTTTGCGGGTCTGTCCGCCGGCGTGGTTAACAACAAATTTGATGGCAATGCCAACTCCGACTTCGTATGGGGTGGCCAAGTTGGCGCAGAGTACCGCATCACCCAGAAATGGAGCACCGAGCTGGGCTACCGTTACCTAGATCAAGACTACGATGAGCCAGGACATCGCATTGGCGGTCAGTACCAGTTGGATACCAGCCACCAATTTTACCTGTCGGTAGACTACCGCTTCTAAGCGCCCACCTTAAGCGCGCCAACGATTGTGTCTGTAAATGGCAATTATTATCCACACTAATAGTCCGCCATATTACCAATCAAATTAAGTAGATGGTCTATCTATTGCAACGGCGAAATCGGTTCAATTAGGACGCGAGACGCCATTGTTAGTGGCCCTAACTATCAGTCTCGCAGCGAAGAGTGAGACGATTTAAACAAGCAATAGTGATCAGATATCTATTCTGGTTGGTATCAAATCAAGGGACAGCCTAGGCTGTCCCTTTTTTACTATGGGTTTGGTGGGGCTCACCCACAACTTCATCCTGATGAGCTAAGCGTCTCCCGAGCTCACCAGCGTTAGGGGGGCCGCCGCCTGCTTTACCCGCTCGGCTTCCTCGGCCCGCACTCGGTGTCGATGCCCTTGCAGTTCCAACTGCATCTCGGACGCGTGTCGAATCACCCTATTGAGATTGGCGGCCATCTGATCCAGCTCGTCACCATCTTTAGTGGGTAAGCTGACAAGGTAATTACGCTGCGCTTCTAGGGCTCGCACTGCTCGATGTAATCCGGAAATTCGACCATAGAGGTCCTGATACAACATAAAGCTTAAGCGCGCCGTCGCCATCAATAGCAACATCGAAAACACCAAGTACTGCCAGAACGACTCTAAGGTTTGGCGCCACAGGTGCGTCAGCTCCCACTCAAACCAGGTTTTCTGCAGGCTCAGGTGTTGGCTGGAAAACTGCAATCTCTGCCTCATCATATTGGCATCCGCCAGCTGCGTGGCAGTAAGGGGGGCCAGCGCCCGAATGGGCCTATCGGATCCGACGCCCACGGACTTGGGGGTTAACCGGCTCTTATACTGATCAAGATAGAGGTTAAATTCCGCCAGCAATCGCTGTTTGATCTGTGAATGTGAGGCGATGGCCAATTGGGACAAACGCTCGTGAGCTTGGCTGATGGCGACCAGCGCACTGCCACGATTGACCACGGCGTTGGCATCGACCCCACTTTGCAGGCGACCAATGAGAGCGATTAACGACGCAATGGTGCTTTGATAATGACCCAGCAACTGCGGTTGATTGACACGTTCTAGCGCCCACGCTTGCGTTAACCAAGGCAACTGCTCCAGCTTTTGGTAGAGCTCCACCAAAGGGCGATGCTGCAACTGCTGCTCGCGGGTTTGCCCACGCTCTAACGGCCCCAACCACTGGTAGAGCGCCTGATGCCACTGCTCGATACCTCGCTCGGTGGCCAACTGCTGACTTTTGCGCTCAACCGAGCTACTCTCTCCCACAATGAGCAAGGCTCGATACTTTTGCAGACTTTGCATCAACGCCACCGATTGGCTGATCAACTGCCGAAGCTCAGGGGCTTGATGACGCTCGATAACGCTCTGGGTACGCTCGGCAAAGCCGGTCGCCACGACCAGCAGCAGTGCTGCCAGCGGCCCCCAAACCATCCAGGTAAATTTAGACTTTAATGACAACGATTCTAGCCAATTCATGCGATGCCTTATCCATAGAATTCAGAGACTTTCCCTATGCACAAAAATACAACGGTGCAATCAAAAGCGTAGACTCAAGGAAGAAATTAGCCAGCAAAAATGGCAGCAGAGGCAAGCTTAGCCATCGGCGTTATCCCCATGGCAACCGGGGCAGCAGTCAATGACGGTGGGCGCAGCCGTATAGGAACAGGCGGATATTTTGTCGATAGAGGTTTTCCAGATAGGCCTCCGTGGCTTCGGTGTCGCTTCCCTCTGGAAGGAAAAAGAACGGCATCATCACCAGCGCATTAAAACTGTCTTTAAGCAGTACTGGGTCTAAATTAGGATCGATAAAACCTTTAGATTGAAGCGCGGTAAATATCTTAATGTGGAAGGCGTCGGTCTGTCTTAATATAGATTTATCAATGTAACTGCGTTTGGGGCCATCGTTCAGCACCAAGGTTCGATAGATAATTCCCAGTAATTGAGGGTGCTGAATATCGAGCCGAAATATGATCATAAACAGCTCTTCAACGGTATTTCGCGTCAATGAGGCTTTCGACAGTTGATTAAGCTTGTCAAAAAACGGCGCGTAGATATCTTCAAACACCGCCGTATATAAACCGGCTTTATTATTGAAATAGTAGCTAATAAGCGCCACGTCCACGCCGGCCTCTTCCGCGATGCGACGGGTGGTTACCTCTGAATAAGCATGCTTTAAAAACAATTCTTTAGCTACATCAAGCAAGCGCTGCTGACAGCCTAAACTCGCGGCGTGTTGCCCCGCTTGCGACTGTTTCGGTCGACCACGATTTTGCACCATCAGCGTGAACCACTTTTATTTCCTCTCATGGCTCATAGATATCATGTTCCCCAGTAGTGTGCAGAGCTTTATCCAGTTTTATTAATTTAGATCAGAGTTTTTCCATACCCAGTTCAAAAGTTCGATTCATTCCACGAAGTTTCAGCAGAACGGCTTTTTTGTTGAATAATAAAGCGGGCAAAGCGAGATCCCGATCAACCCAATTCATTCACAGACCTCCATAAAATGATTTCGAACCAAAGGCTTTACCCCGATTCAGGCAAAGCGTTTCGTACCTCTTTCAGCATCGGCCTGTTGCAAGCGGTAGCAGTTCCTAGTCCATCCAAGGCGTTACTTAGGATAAGCAACACCAGATAGACCACAGCGTAACCCCAAGGACAGTGGGAGCGATTGGCGCTTAGCCATTCACAAATAATAAAAGGATTCGAGATGAACGCACCACAAACGGATACTCGTGCCGACAAGCCAACTCAGAGCTCACCGTTTTCGCAAACACTGGAGCGCCTGTTCAAACTGTCCGAACACAACACCACGGTTTCTACCGAGATCATAGCCGGTATTACCACCTTTATGACCATGGTGTACATCGTGTTTGTTAATCCACAGATTCTCTCAGCTGCCGGCATGGACGCCAGCGGCGTCTTCGTGGTCACCTGCCTCATTAGTGCCTTTGGCTGTCTCGCCATGGGACTCATCGCCAACCTGCCCATCGCCCTTGCCCCCGCCATGGGGCTGAATGCGTTTTTCGCGTTCTCTGTGGTTGTCGGCATGGGCGTCAGCTGGCAGGTGGGCATGGGCACCATCTTTTGGGGGGCGATTATCTTCACCATCATGTCCGCCCTTGGCATTCGTCACTGGATCTTGACCAACATCCCCAACTGTTTGCGTATTGGTATCCCAACTGGGATCGGCCTGCTTATCGCCTTAGTTGGACTGACCAACGCCGGCATCATCGTCGGCGACCCAGCCACCAAGGTGACCGTGGGCGACCTTGCTTCTCTTGAATGTGCTCTGGGCGCACTGAGCTTCTTTATCATCGTTATTCTGGCGTCAAAAGGGGTGCACTCTGCTGTGCTGGTCTCCATTGTGGTGGTCACCACCATCGCCGCCCTACTCGGGGACGTCACCTTTACCGGCGTGGTCTCCATGCCACCGAGCATCGAGTCGACCTTTGGCCAGTTAGACATCTGGGGCTCTTTGGATCTGGCACTGGCTGGCATCATCTTCTCCTTTGCCCTTGTCAGCCTGTTCGACAGCTCCGGTACCCTGATAGGTGTCACCCAAAAGTGTGGCATTACCGATGATCGCGGCCGCTTCCCCGGCATGAAGAAAGCGTTAATGGTGGACTCAGTAACCTCCACCGCCGGTGCGTTCATGGGCACCTCCACCGTCACCGCCTACATTGAAAGCTCCTCTGGCGTTGCCGTTGGCGGCCGCACTGGCCTGACAGCGATTGTGACTGGGCTGCTGTTTATCGCGGTGATCTTTTTCTCCCCCCTTGCCGCCATGGTGCCCAACTACGCCGTTGCTGGCGCACTTATCTATGTGGGCATTCTGATGGCGTCTGGGCTGGCCAAAGTCAATTGGGAAGATCTCACTGAAGCGGCACCGGCCTTCATTACCGCAGTAATGATGCCGTTCAGTTTCTCCATTACCGAAGGGATAGCCACCGGTTTTATCACCTACTGCGTGATGAAAGCCGGCACCGGCAAATGGCGGGAAATCCACCCCGGCGTTGCCATTGTGGCGCTGCTGTTCCTTATTAAGTTCATTTTTGTAGACGGACACTAATCGTCAGGAAGTATCAGATGTCTAATCTCATGCACAAACACACCCAGCAGTTGAGCCAACCACAGCTGGCTCGAATTCTGGCCATCTTGCGCCAGCAGATCGCCGCTGAGCTCAAGCTCACCAATCTGTCACTGCTGGATCTGGTCAACGGTGAATTGATTCAAGGGGCCATTGTTATCGAAGGTGGCACCATCGTCGCCGCTGGGCCAGAAGCCGAGCAATTGGATGCCCACCGCTGCGTGGACTGTCAGGGGCAGATTGCCGTGCCCGGCTTTATCGACGGTCACATGCACGTGGAAACCTCCACCATGACGCCGTTTGAATTCGAGCGCACTACCTTACCTTTGGGCACCACCTCCATCATCGCCGATCCTCACGAATTGGTGAATGTGGTTGGCAAACAGGGGCTGGAGTGGTTCCTACGCTGCAGTGAAAAGATGCATCAGAACATGTTTGTGCAGGTGAGCTCCTGTGTGCCCGCCGTTGCCGATCTGGACATCAATGGCAGTGAATTTACCCTAGAGGAGATGACCGCCTACATCGAACACCCACAAGTGCTAGGGTTGGCAGAGGTAATGGACTACCCTGCCGTTCTCAATTTTGACCCCATCATGCACGGCAAACTCAGTGCCTTTTCAGGGCTCAATATCGACGGTCATTGTCCGCTGTTAAGCGGGCTGGAGCTTTCCGGTTATGTGGCCAGTGGCATACAGAATTGCCACGAAACCACCAACTATGATGAAGGCAAAGAAAAGCTCGCCAAAGGGATGGCGGTGATCATGCGGGAGGGCTCGGTGGCCAAAAACCTCGATGCCTTGGCACCGCTCATTACCGATAAATCCGCGCCGTTATGCTTGCTGTGTACCGACGATCGCAATCCCCATGAGATTGCCAAAGAGGGTCACATCAACTTCATGGTGAAACGCCTTATCCATAAACACCAAATTGATCCGGTGCTGGCGTATCGGGTTGCCTCACTGTCGGCGGCTCAGCACTTTGGTCTTAAACGCCTAGGCCTTATCGCTCCGGGCTACAAAGCCGACATCAACCTAGTTGGCGATCTGGCCAGCGTCGACATTCAGCGCACCCTAATTGGAGGCAAATTTGTCGATGAGCTCAATCTCGCCGCTCAGGTTTCAGACAAGCTAACGGCGTCAAAACCGCCGCTGCAGCCAACTCTGTGTCACGATAAGGTCAGTGCTGAACAGCTGACCGTTCCCCTTGATAAGGGCCGCTATCACGTCATGGAGATTGTCAAAGATGAGCTTCTCACCAACCACCTTATCGTCAATCACGATGGTCGTCAGTTTGAGCAGCAAGGCATCAACCTGCTGGCGGTTGTCGAGCGATATGGTAACCAGCTGCCACCGGCTCCAGGCTTAGTCAAAGGGTTTGAAATCACCCAGGGTGCCATCGCCAGCAGCGTCGGCCATGACTCCCACAACATCGTGGTCATCGGTGCCGATGCTGACAGCATGGCCTTGGCCGTGAACCATCTGCTGGATTGTGGCGGTGGCTACTGTGTGGTCCAAGACGGTAAGATCACCGCTGATCTGATGTTGCCTCTGGGCGGGATCATGAGCTGTGAGTCATCGGAGGTGATCACAGCGCAGATTCAGTCTCTTAAGCAGGCCGCCAAAGCCATTGGCGTGACCGTCAATGAGCCTTTTGTGCAGATGAGCTTCCTGGCATTGCCAGTGATTCCCTCCCTTAAGATCACCGTAAAAGGCTTGGTGGATGTGGAGCAGTTTAAGGTGATAGACCTTAAACTGGCCGAGCCGAGCTAACAACTCACCACAGCGTAAAAACAAAGGCTGCCACATTGGCAGCCTTTTATTTAATCCCGCTACTAGTCAGCAGCTTAGTCTCGTTGCAGCGCGATTATCGGGTCCAGCGCAGCGGCTTTACGAGCCGGATACCAGCCAAAACCGACGCCGATGACCATGCACACTCCCACGGACAGCAGCAGTGACATGGGAGACCAGGCCACCTGCCAATCGGCATAGCCGCCAATGATCAATGACAGCGCGATGCCAGCCACAATGCCAATCAAACCACCACAGGCGGCGATCACTAACGACTCGGTCACAAACTGACGTGCGATGTCGCTTTTGGTGGCGCCTAGTGCCCGTAGCAGGCCGATTTCCCCCGTGCGCTCCAGCACCGTTGCCAACATGATGTTCATGATGCCAATGCCGCCCACCAGCAGCGAGATGCCTGCCACACAGGCCATGACGATGTTGAAGATTCGCTGAGTTTGCTGATACTGAGCCAACAGATCCGCTGGCACTACCACTTTATAGTCGAGCTCGCCACCGTGGCGACGATTAAACAAGTGATCGATGGACGCCGCGGCTAGGGGCGCTTCCACGGTGTCATCCAGCTCCAACTTAATAAAATCCAGCTCATCTTCTAAAGGCGCAAACGCCATCTTTTTCAGGGCCGTTTTAAGGGGAATGAACACCTTGTTGCGCTCGCCTCCCAGCTTAACGCCATCGATTTTAGATTTGACCTGCTCACCATGAGACAACACCCCAACCACTTGATACCAAAGGTGGTTGACTTTAACTCGCTTGCCGATGGCATCGCCATTCGGAAACAGCGACGCCGCCGCTTCCCCTCCCAGCACCGCCAGTTGGCGATAATGGCGCTGATCATCTTCGGTAAAAAACCGCCCTTCGGCCAAACTAAAGTTGCTCAAGGAAAAATGATTCGGAGTCACCCCGGACACTTCTCCGTCGCTGCGGCCAAACTCACTGAACAGCGCATGCACCTTGACGCGTTTGGCTGCACTCCAATCGGTCACAAACGGCAACGTCTGCTCGGCGGCACGCACGTCTCCCAAACTTAAACCAACACTGTGCTCTCGTATCGCTTTAAGGGCTTCCCCATCGGCACTGCGGGCCTCAACGACCACGTTTCTAAGCCCCATAGACTCAATCATTTTCAGCGCTTCCCGTTCGGCGCCTTCACCAATGGACAGCATGGCGATCACCGCGCCAACACCAAACACCATTCCCAGCAGCGTTAAGCCGGTTCTAAGTTTGTGGTGCCACATCTCTCCAAGGGCTTGTTTCACATCATTAACGGCACTCATGACTGGGCTCCTTGGCCTGACGATTGCGATTTCGGCTCGGTTAATGCCACCACATCCCCCGGTTTCACGCCTTGGGTGATCACGGTGCGATTTAGGCTGCGCTCTCCAGATTCAACCCGCTGTTTTTCAAAGCGGCCGCCCCGTTTCACAAACAACCAACTTTCCCCCTCTTTTTGATACAGAGCCTGATTTGGTACCGAGATCGCTTGGTCGATCTGATTCACAATAACCTGTCCCTGAACCTCCCGCCCCGGCATCATGTAAGAGGTATCGGTGTGAGCAAGAGTGACCGTAAATCCAAAGTAATTCACGGGTGAGTCCTTGTCTTTGGGTACCGCCAACGCATCCACCTGAGAGACCTCGCCTTGAATAAGACGATCGGGATAGGCATCCAGACGAACCTCTACGGGCAAGCCCACTTTTAAGCCCGCGGCTTCAGATTCCAATACATGAAATTTTGCCTTCATCTGAGTCAAATTTGGGATCTGGCCAATGGGCATGCCCGCCCAAACCATGTCGCCGGCGGCCATTGGCGCGCCGGAGTTCCAGCCTCTGCCAACAATAAATAGCCCATCCGAGGGCGCGATCACCTCCATCGCCGTTAAGTTGGCGCTGGCCACGTCCAAGTTGTTTTGATGGCCTTGCTGTTTTAACGCGATCAACTGCTGCTCCGCTTTGGAGCGGCTGCTTTGCTCAGACTCATCCCAGTTCAGATAATCGTACTTTGCGCCCAGATACTCCTGATTGCGCATGTTATCGATCACCTCAATTCGAGAATAAACTCTGGGATCGTCACTGAAGAATCGCTGCGCCAACTCAGACTCAGTTAAAGTAAGCGATTTATCTTGCTGCAGCTGCTGCACCACATTGCCATCTTTTTGCTGCTGCAATTGGATGTCGATGGCCAACTTGTCGACCTCAAATCGAGCTAGGTCCGCGTCCATCTGCTGACGCTGAGGATCAAGCCGAGCGATCACCTGCCCCTGCTTAACCAAGCTGTAATTATCCGCAACCCACAACAACGACTGGGGACCGCGCAGGGAGCTTGGCACCGACACCGTGGTGGCATCCACCGCTTCCAACTCCCCTTTGGCATAGATTCGATGCTCAAAAGGCTGCTGCTCTAGAGCAACGCTCAGCACTTGTTGGTCTGGCGCCTCACTGCATCCGGCTAATGTGGTGCAGGCCAAAAGGCTTATCATTAAGCGATTCATAGGGCGAACTCCACTTTGGTTGTCATCCCTGGGCGCATAAGCTCAGGATCCGGCTGGGCAATCTGTGCCACGGCATCAAACACCACCACCGGGACATCCTGATTTTTGCGGCGGAAAATGGGGCTTATTTCGGTAATGGTCGCCACAAACTCTCGGTCCGGACTGGCGTCTAAGCGCACCACCAGTTGCTGTCCTAATGACACTCGCTTGGCCTCCACTTCCGGAATGCTCAAGCGAACCTCCATCTGATCCAGATTTGGCAGCCTAACCAAAGGCTCCCCCACGTACGCCGTGGCTCCCTCTTTCAGCTTGGTGCCATCCATGCCGGTACCGCGAACCACCATGCCCGCGCGAGGCGCGGTGATGGTCATCTTGGCGATGTCCCGCTGGATCTGATCCACCTGCAGTTGCCAACGCTGACGATCGCCCTCAAGCATCGCCAAACGCTGAGCTGAGCCGGTATGCTCTAGCTCAATTTTTTTGGTGATAAGCTCTACCCGAGCTTGGGCAATCACCGCATCCCGCTGGTATTTCTCCCGTTCCAGCGCCGCCACACTGTCGTCCTGAATTTCATACTTACGCTTGGCTTTATCCAGTTCCATCTTGGCTTCGGCCAACTGCAGTTTCAGATCTTCCGCCTGCTTCTCGTTACGCAGCTTGGTGGTCTTGATGTCCTGCTCTACCGACGCCAGATCCGATTGACGCTGGGTCAATCGCTGCTGCAGCTCTGAGCTGTCCAACACCACCAGCCGCTCTCCAGGCGCCACTGTTTTGCCCTCGGGTGCCAGATACTTGACCTGATACTGCCACTGCCAGCGCACCGCCGGTGGCGACATGCTGAACGAGTCCGATGACTCTAGCGTGCCGCTTACCATCAGCGGCGTTATTTTGGCTTTAGGAGCAACGGCTACCTGCTCTTGGGGGCTACCGCACCCCGACAACAGCATGGCGCAGATCAACAAGTTTGGGGTTAATGAAACGGACAGCCGTGGGTGTTTACTCATGATTTGACCTCCAGTTCCACGCGCACACTCATGCCAGGCATCAGCTCGACTTGCTTACTGTCCCCTAGGGTCACGCCCACCTGAAACCAGTTGGAGTTGCCCCAACCCGGTTTACGAATGCCTTTTTGCGCAACCTGTTTCACCTTACCCTCAAGAACCACTTGGGTATCGGCATCGAGAAACACCGTCACCGACATGCCGGGCTTGATGGCATCAATCTCCACCTCGTTAGCCCAGGCCTGAATGGCCAGTTCATCAAACTTGGGAATGGACGCCACCGGGGTGCCAATTTGCACAGTGCTGCCGACCTCGGTTTTCTCCCCAGTCCAAGGGTGACGCGCATAGATGATGGGGCCATCGTATTTCGCCACCAGCTCCAGGTTTTTCATTAGCTCTTGTGAATTACTCAGTTCCAACTCGGCTTTCTCTTGATCCAGCTCCAGCTTGGCGATCTCTTCGACTGCCGCCTGTTTCGCCTCCATTAATGCCCGCTGCGCTTTTTCTAGCTCTCCATCGGCTTTCATCAGTTCAAACTGCTTGTCGGCATACTCTTTGGGGCTTTGGAAATCCGGTGGCACATCTGCATCCAACTTGGCTTTTTCCTGCTGCAGTTGTCGCTGCTTAAAATCAAATTCCGCCTGTAAGCGCCGCTGCTCAAGCTCGACTAACTTAGCTTGACGGGCAGCTTTAACTTGAATCAGCTGGGCCTGATTTTGATCCACTTGGCTGGTGATGGTGCCCTTATCAAAGATCACCACCGGATCACCGGCTTTGACCATGCTGCCCTCTTCCGCCATCCATTGAATTTGGTAGCGCCACGCTCGTCCTGCGCGAGGCACCGTCAGCGACTGGGCTTCCAGCGCGGCCACCTCACCGGTCAATAACATGGTTTCCCCATGACTGGGCAGGGTTGTCAGCGCAGATAAAGCCATCAGTAACAGGGGCAAGCGTCTAATTGAGTTATGCGGCATAACTGGCCCCCGCTTCGATTCGGTCAATTTGGCCGTCACGCATCCAGATCACTCGTTTGGCGTGGCGAGCCACCTCCTCTTCGTGGGTCACCAAGACGATGGTTTGACCGGCAGCATTGAGTTCTTTAAACAGCGCCAAGATCTCCTCGGAGGTCTTACTGTCGAGCGCTCCCGTCGGCTCATCGGCAAGCAGCACCTCAGGGCGATTGATCAACGCTCTGGCAATGGCCACGCGCTGACGCTGGCCACCGGAGAGTTGATTGGGACGGTGGTGAGCACGGGTAAGCAGCCCCACCCGCTCGAGCAGTGTTTCGGCATAGTGAATGTCATCCGCGTCTACGGCTTTGGTACGGCGGTAACGCAGTGGCAGAAGCACATTGTCTTTCGCAGACAATCGAGGCAGCAAGTGAAAGCTTTGAAACACAAAGCCGATGTGCTGATTTCGTAAACTCGAAAGCAGGTCATCATCTAACGAGGCCACTTCCTGTTCGGCCATGAAATAGGTACCGGATGTGGGCTTATCCAAACAGCCAATCACATTCATTAAGGTGGACTTACCCGAGCCTGAGGGGCCCATTATCGCCACAAACTCACCGGTTTCGATGGTCAAGTCCACCGATTTAAGCGCATCTACCTGAGCATCGCCCATCATGTAGTGCTTACTCAGCCCCTGAATTTGAATCATAGTTTGTCTCTTTTTTCTCCTAACTTGGCCATCTTTCTGTGAAGCTTGCGAGGTTATCGTGCGTCCTTGCCACTGTGTGCCGTCGCTGGCCGAGTTGGTTTGTGTTGCGTTCCAATAGGACTTAGAGCCTAAGATAACCAGATCAATTCCCAAGATCTGTAATCTTTTTCTGTGAATTGTCACATTCAATGACATAACGTGCAGCTCTGTGCCACTCAATGGTGACAGTGAGCTCCCCGTGATCCATCTCACACCTTTCGTACAATTGGCCACAAATGCGTTTTTACGTGCAGTGAATTCAGATTTTTCCCCATAAAGTCGCTAACATTAGTTACAACCTAATATGACAATAAAGCAAGGCCAGAAATTAACCAGTTAAAACAATCTGGTATTGGCTTTCAGGGAGACACTTCAATGATATTGGGAAAATTTAAGCTGGACCAACAATTTAATCTTTTGATTTTGCCTTTAACTGTCCTAGGATTTGCGATCATCAGTTTTGTGATTACCTCCACGGGACTAGACAATCTGTCAGATAGAACTGAGTCTGCTATTCGGGGAAATGGTGAATTGGTTCGCAAGAACATCTCCCAATGGGTACAAAATCAAGATAAAACGCTGCACTCTCTCTCTGAAAGCCCTTTGGTTAAAGGCGCACAAACCCCATCACAGCAACAACTGCTATCTACCCACCTTGTTGGACTTAAACAGGCTTTTGATTACCGCAATGTGGCCCTGCTGGATAAACACGGCATCGCCCTTGCGGCCAGCAACTCAGGACGCATCGGCCAGAACTATGGCCAGATGGATTACTTTAATCAGGCTCAATCCACACGGGGTTTGGTGATCTCAGAGCCACGTCCCAGCCGAGTGGATGGCACCCTACTGGTGAGCATGGCCATCAAAACCCCCAATGCTGAGGTTTTGTTCTTAAGCCAATCTTTGGCGGATTTCTACCAGCGCTACGTGGACATCTCCACACTGGATAGCAACGCCTACTCCTTTATTCTCTCCAGTCAGTGCCAGCCCCTTGCCCACCCACGACTTGGCAGTGGCAGCATCAGCGACGAAAGCTTTGCCGATCTTTGCGGCGTAGAGGGTTCAATCACCTTTGAAGAGAACGGCAATCACTACCAAGGCTGGAGTCAATTTGAGCCGATAACCGGCTGGCAGATCATTAGCGCCACCAACTTGGCGCCCATCGAAGCCAGTGAACAGCAGATGATCGAGTACGCCATCGTTGCAGCGGTGATCATCTCAATCATCATCGGCCTCACCATCTGGCTGCTGGTACGTTCCATCACCAGTGGCCTGTCCACCATGGTGACCGCCGCCGACGATCTGAGTGCCGGTGACATCGCCCTAAGTCACTTAGATGGCGCCCATTGGACACGACTGCTTGGTCGCAAAGATGAGATAGGCCAGATGGCGAGCGCCATGAACACCCTCATTGAGCACCAGCAGAGTCAAGTTCAAGGCGCCGATGCCATCGCCAAGGGCGATCTCACCCACACCATCAGCGCCACAAGCAGCCGTGACAGTCTGGGGAACGCCCTGAGCGACATGCAGCAGCATCTACAGCAGCTGGTGGATGCGGTGAAACACACGGCAACCCGAGTTGGCGGAACCACCTCTCGGCTCAACACCGATTCACTGACGCTGTCGCAAAGCGCCACCGAGCAGTTTACCTCCATCTCCACCATCAGCGCGGCGCTTCAAGAGATAGACAGCCAGGTGAAACTCACCGCCGACTCCAGTGAAGAGATCAGTGGTCAGGCTCAACACACTCTAAAACAGGCGGAGTTGGGAACCGAGCAGATGGGCGCACTGATTGGTGCCATGTCTGAAATTCAGGAATCTGGAGAACAGATCAGCAAGATCATGGAGGAGATCACCGCCATCACAGAGCAAACCAACCTGATTGCGCTAAATGCCGCCATCGAAGCGGCCCGTGCTGGCGAGCATGGTCGCGGCTTCTCGGTGGTGGCTGACGAGGTGCGCCATCTGGCCCAGCGCAGTGCAACGGCAGCGCAAAAAACCAATCAACTGGTGGGGCAAAACCAGATCAAAATGAACCAAGGCAGTGCCATCGTGACCCAAACGGAAAAGGTGTTCAGTGAGATTGTGGCTCACATCAATCACAGTGCCGATCAGCTAAGCTCCATCGCCCAGGCCTGTCGAGAGCAGTCCAGTGCCACCGATGAGCTCACCGAAGGCTTAAGCCAAATTGACGCCGCGGGCCACAGTGTTTCCGAGGTGGCCGAAGCGGTCGCGGCCCAGTGTAATGAGCTGCAAGCGCTGGCCAACTCACTGCGCCAAGACACAGACAAGTTTAAGACTCATTAACGCTGCCCTCTCTCAAGCCTTTGTGCCACCTTGCCTAACTAGATAAGGTGACACAGAGGTTTCGCAATCGCTCTAAAACCGGTAACGCGATTATATTTGCCCAAGTCGCAGCCTAGACCTGTGGCTTTCGAAGACGTTGACCAAGACCTGAAGATCGGAAAGTTCGCCGCTTAATCATGGTGTTAACCAGAGAGGGCCTTGGCATCAGCAGCGTAAACCAATGCCTGGCTCGAGTAATGCCGGTGTAGAGCAGTTCCCGAGTGAGGACAGGGTTGTCCGCTGGCGGCAGCACCATGGCCGTGTGGGCAAACTCCGAGCCTTGAGACTTGTGAACCGTCATGGCAAACACCGTTTCTACGTCACTCAATCGAGAGGGCATCACCAGTTTGATGCCGCCGTCGATGGTTAAAAACGCCACCTTCAAACGGCGCTCTCCCTGCTCATCAAATACCGGCAGACAGATCCCCACGTCGCCATTCATCAGCTTCAGCCCGTAGTCGTTACGAGTAACAATCACCGGCCGGCCTGAATACCAACCTTGAGTCTGCTCAATCAGCCCTTGCGATCTGAGGGCTTCGGCCACCCGTCGATTTAGCCCCTGAACGCCATACTCACCTTCTCGAACCGCACACAGCAACTGAAACTGGGCAAACGCGGTGTGAAGCTTATGAATTAGCTGGTCTTGTTGCTCGAGTAGCGACTGCCAACCAGTGGCGGAATCGCCAATGGACTGAGCTTGCTCCGCCAGCTTAGCCAAGCCTTGATGCATTTGGCTTAGGTAGTTGCCATAACCTTGGGGTAGCCCCTGTTTTTGTGACCGGACATCATTATCGTCACCAACGACGCAAAGACGCTCAAGATTTCGGTCCTGTTCATCGATGAGCACCCGCGTCCCCAGATCGGCGCTGGGCTGACTTAGATGCTGTTTTACCGCCGCGATATTGCCGTCGTTAACCGCTTTGGCGAGCCGTCCAATGCCGCTATTGGCATCGAAGCGGTGGCTGTGGCGAAGCACCACCACCTGCTGATCCAGCTCGGTGCCCTCACCGGCATAGTCCCGCAGATCAATGCCCGTTTGTTGTTGGACATAAGCCAGCGTCTGAGGATTGTAATTGCCACCATCGGCGTACTGGCACAGATCGCCCAAAACCGCCCCCGCCTCCACCGACGCCAGCTGATCTTTATCTCCCAGCAGTATCAGTCGCCCATGCTCTGGCAGCGCCGATAACAGCTGCGCCATCATCTCCAGATCCACCATGGAAGCTTCATCCACCACCAGCAGATCCAGGTGCAAAGGGTTACCACTGTGGTGTTTGAAGCGGCGACTGTTGTGCCGAGTTCCCAATAGGCGATGCAGGGTACTCACCTCCGTAGGAATGGTGTCGATAAGCTCTGGAGGAAGCTGATCCCGCGCTCCGGCGAGAGATTCCGATAACCGCGCTGCCGCTTTGCCCGTGGGCGCCGCCAACTTAATTCGTAATCGGCCACCGCCATCGGAATTGATCGCTTGGTTTTGCAGCAATGCCAGCAGACGCACCACCGTGGTGGTTTTGCCAGTACCCGGTCCACCGGAGATCACCGTAAAACCGCTACGACTGGCCAGCGCCGCTGCCACCGATTGCCAATGCACCTGTTCACCACTGCGCTCCGCATCGGACTTAAGGCTGGCGAAGAGTGCATCCAGACTCTGCCGTTGCTGCTGCGGTGGCGTGACGGTGGTATTCAGGCGCTGATGAATCAATGCGGACACCTGGCACTCATAATCAAAATAGCGCCGCAAATAGAGCCGGCCTTGACTTAACACCAGCGGAGCATTGCGTCGCTGCGAATTGGGGTCGTTAAACGCATCGACGCCATCATTTTCCTCAACCTCGACCAGTGGCGAGGCCTTAAGGCGCGCCAACAGAGTTGGCAGTTGCCACTGAGGCCGACTCGCGGGCATCAACTGCGATGGCAAAGGTAAATCATCGTGACGCCGCCCTTCCGGCGGCAAGGCCAGCAGCTGTTCTGGGGATTCCAGCAACATGGCAAGATCTAAGCACAGGTGTCCACGGCCCAATTGATGACTGCCCCACACCGCCATCAGCAGCACACTGCCACAAGTATTTGGGTAGTGCTGTTGTAAAAACTTGGCAAAAGCCAGATCCAATGGACGCAACCAGCCTTGGGTTTCATAGGCCTTGAGCACCTCTGACAACGGCGCTTTGTGGCTTACTGATTTAAGCCCTTCGTCGGTGATAGAAATGGATTGGCTCATGCGCCCTCCCCTAAAAACAGCTTATCCATGGCGAGGATCAGTGCCTCATCGGGCAATAACGCGATGACGCCGTTGCCTTCGTGGCTCATGACGCCATCTTCATTTTCTTCATGAAAACTCTCACCCATCCCCCTTAAAAACAGATAGACGCCACCGCCGACATGTTGCTGATAGCAATAGTTGTCAATGCGGCTTTTAAGCAGGCGGTGCAGAGCTAAAGTGTACAGCGCTAGCTGCAGTTCATAACGGTGAGACAGCATCGCTTCCTGCATCGCGGCTAAGGTATAACTGCTGGCATCTGGACCTAAGTAATTGGACTTATAATCGGCGACAAAGTACTGCCCCTCATACTCAAACGTTAGATCAATGAAGCCTTTGATCATGCCATTGAGCTGTTGGGGGTTGAGCTTAGGCCTAGGCATATTAGGCCAGATCCCTTGAGTCACCAGGCGATCAAGCTCCGCCGCCTGCATCTTATTGGACGCAAACCAAAACTCCATCTCCGCCACCACGGTAGACAGCTCGTGTAAACTGACCGTTTTGTAACCTGCTGGCAGTTTCATAGGCTGCTTTAACGCCTTAAGGGTCCAATCGCACAGCACCGATTCCCAGCCCTCAAATCCACGCTGCTGACAGCGAAGGGTTACCTCCTCCAGCAGCCCATCGACAGTTTCACCGCACACGCTGCCAAAGCCGCCGGGTTGCTCCGCCACCCACTCCAGTAGATCGTGCAAGAACGTACCGGGCACCGCGCCCTTAGGAAAACCATGAATCGTATTGGCATCGGGCTCGATTTCGACTTCAGCGGCGTGCTCTTGCATCAACTCGGCGATACGGCTTTGGCTGGCATCACCACTGGTGTCACCATCATCATGATGATGACTCATGCCATGAAGCAGCGCCGAATAGGAGCCCACACGCCAACCTTGAGGCACCCGATGCGCGCAGGCACGAGCCCGCAGCATTTGATGATTGAGCTCAGGCTCACTCCAGCTTTCATCGGTGGCCTCAGGCAACGTGCTCAGCTCGGTTTGCAAAGCAGACTCCGAAACCAAGGCTTGCAGTGCCGGCCTGACTTCACTGACCCCAAGAGCAGTGCCACCACTTAACAGATGCCCAAGACCACTTAAGTGCAGATCCGGTTCGCCTCGCTTGCCGGTTTTGGCCAGTTTCACCGCAGCAAGACCAAGGTAACAGGCAAACACCGGCCGAGTAATGGCCACGTACAACAGGCGCAGATCCTCCGCCAAACGCTCAAATTCCGCTTGGTCTAACACCTCTTGGCTTGGGTTAAAGGCCACCGCACTGTTGCCTTCGGCATCTCGATAGCTGATTAACCCATCCCGGGCGCTGGCCTGACGAAAACCTAAGATGAAAGGTAAAAACACCAGCGGATACTCCAAACCTTTGGATTTGTGGATGGTCACCACCTGTACCAGTTCGGCATCGCTCTCAAGGCGCAAAATTTGGTCATCATCGCCACTGCCGGTCTCGATCATCTCGGTTAACAGTCGCAGCAGTGCCAGTTCCCCCTCTAAGGTAGCCGAAGCCCCTTGAAGCAGCTCGGCTAGGTGCAGCAGATTGGTCAATGAGCGCTCCTGCCCCTGAGCCATAAATCGCCTCGGTACCTGGTAGTCGCTCAGCAGTTGGCGCAGCATCGGCATCACCCCTTGACGCTGCCACAGATTCAAATATTCGCGAAAAGCCTCCACACAGGCGTCCCAGCGCTGCTCATCCTGATTTAACCCATCCAGAGTTGCCCAGCTTACCCCCAATGTATGGGTTGCCAACGCCGCGCGAATGGCCCGCTCGTCACCGGGCATGGCCACGGCAGTCAAAATCAAGCGAAGATCCTCGGCTTCGCCGCTGGCGTACACCGAGTCTTTGTCAGACAGATAGACGCTTCGAATCCCCCGCTCACTCATGGCGGTGCGAATGGCGTTGGCCTCATTAAAGTCTCGCACCAAGATGGCGATGTCTGCCGCTTTCAGTGGTGTTAAGCTGCCCGCATCGTCACCCGTTTGCGTCTCAAACCCGGCCTTGCCGTTATCGCTTAAATTCAGCAAACGACTGATCTCACTGGCGGCGGCCTCGGCTTGGCGGGCTAAGTAGTTGCCTTTGTTGATCACCTCGTCGGTGTCGTCAAACCACAAATTGAGCGCGGGCACGGTGTTACCATCACAGACAAAGGCCTGTTTGCGGCCATTGGCATCCACACTGACAAAGGGGATCTCGTCGCCGAACAGGAACGGGCCTTGGTCGTTGCCCGCAGCCAGCTCAAACACCGAGTTCGCCGCTGCCACCATCTCGGTGGTGGAACGGTAGTTCTTCGTCAGGGTGTAGTGGCGACCCGCGGTGTCTCGTCTGGCTTGCAGATAGGTGTGAATGTCCGCCCCGCGAAAGGCGTAGATCGCCTGTTTGGGATCGCCAATCATCAACAGCGACGCCTGTGGCTGGTTCAGATACAGTCTTTGAAACAGTCGATACTGCACCGGATCGGTATCCTGAAACTCATCGATGAGGGCCACCGGAAACTGAGCGCGAATGCGCTCCGCCAGCACTTCGCCAGCGTGGCTTTGACCGGTTAACGCCGCTTGGGAATTCTCTTTGTCGTCATAAGACGGCTCAGCGCCGTTCTCTAGGGCCGAATCTAGGTGGCGCATCAGATCATCAAAGCCCAATATCGCCAGCTTACGTTTTTCCGACTCCATCCGCTCACTGACCCAGTTGGCGGCGTGGCTGAGTAGATTCTTTTTCAGATCGAGCTTGTTAAGCCCATCCACCAGACGGGTCATGGCAGCAAACGCGGGATTGTCGTCTACGGATTTGCCCTTGTTACAGGCCGACACAATGCCGTCGTGGGTAAAGTATTTGCAGGCGTTTGAGGGCTTACCGGCGCCGTTAACGGGCAGCGGCTGATGTTCGTTGTCGAGCCAGCGCTGCATCTCTTCAAGCAGCACCGGTTTGATCTTGGCCTTTGACACCACTTTATTGGCGATGGCGCTGAGGATAAGCTCCTGTACCCTCTCCCACTCCATGCGCCAAGTGGATTTCACCTCCTCCACCAAAATCTGCTGTTTGCGCAGCAGTTCAGCCGGTTCGATGGCGTCAAGGCGACGACCAATCAGAGGCCGAATGGCCCCAGACAGCACTTCAGGGTTTGCATACAGAGCCACAATGGGACGCAACATGGCGCTGGAGAGCGGGTAGAACTGGCTGCGCCAATAATCGCGCACCGCCTCCTGCCTCACCTCGGACAGATCGGTCTCCAGCTGCAGGTTAAACAGCGAACCCGAATCAAAGGCGTGCTCTCGCAGCATCCGCTGGCACCAACTGTGGATGGTGTGAATGGCACTGAGATCCATCATCTGCGCCGCCAGTTCCAGCTTAAGGGCACAGCTGCCGTGTTGATCGTCGCGATAACTTTTCCTCAAGCTCTCAAGGAAAGGATCGCCACTTGAGTTTTCACCACGAAAATAGCGAGCGCCCTCCACCAATCGGGCTCGAATGCGATCCCGAAGCTCTTCGGTGGCGGCATTGGTGAAGGTCACCACCAGAATCTCCGGCGGCATCAATCCCCCTTTCGGGTGGCTGGCCTCGCCGCCATGGCCGAGCACCAAACGCAGGTAGAGTGCGGCAATGGTGTAGGTCTTACCGGTACCGGCACTGGCTTCAATGAGGCGAGTTCCTGACAGTGGAAAGGTGATCGGGTTCAGCTGAATAACGGCGCGGCTCTCTTCAGGGCCTTGGTCATGGCTTTGGTCGATGCTTGGATCTTTAACGGTCATGGCTTAGGCTTCCACCGATTCAAACTGGGTTAACAGCGGTAAGTAAAGGGCTTGAGCTAGGGCGACAAAACGGCTCGGCTCCATAAGCTCAAACTGAGGGAATTGGCGCGCGAGATAGGGGCTGTATCCCAGATCGCCACCGCCAAAAAAGCTGGGTTCATACGCGGCTTTGGCTTTGCTGAACGCCGCTTCATCAACGTCACTCCCCCCTTCGGACTTCTCATCAGCCGAGTCTTCTGCCGCCTGTTTGAGATAGGCAAAGGCAGCCCGAGGCGCCACCGACAATGGCGCCGCCATGCCCTGCTGATAGATAAGCAGCAGCGCCGTTAATCGAGCCTGCGCTTCAGATGGCGACATCGGCAATAACTGCCACACGCCGTCGCTAGCAATAAGAAAACTGGTGAACTGATGACCCATGGCACTGGCCGCAAGGTGCGATAGGTAGAGCTTGGCGCCATGGAGCGGGTTCTTTAAGCCACTGCCCTCGGCCACCTTGCCGGGACGGGCCTGAAACTGCACCCAATTGCCGGCCTTGTCTTGATAAAGCTGGCCCAGCCAATCTTCAAACTGAACCTCGCCACTGCTGAATTTGAGCTCCAGTGAACCAGCCACCGGCGTCAACTCGCCAAGCAGCGACTGCTGATTTTCAAACAGGCTTTTCACGGTCGCCGACAGCTCCTCGCTGCTGAGCTCAGCAAAGCCCTTCATCGGCAACTGACCACGGCCAATCTGCTTGTGACGCTGCGCACTTAACAGGTTGTCGACGTCGGTGCTGTTGGCCGTGTTTAGGGTTTCAAACAGCTCATGCTGTAGCCCAAAGCGCTCCAACGCCGACAGGCCGAAGGGCTCCACATCGACGCTGGCCTCAATTTCGTGACCAAACCAGACACCAAGACGCTGAGTCATGAAACAGCGAACCGGATCCCGCAGCAGATCATTAAGCTCAGCCAGCCCTAACGGGCTTTGGGGTTGCCATTGAGGCAGCGAGGTATCGTTATCCATTTCCATTGGCGCAGTTGGTCCGTGGACTTGACACCACTCACCACTGTAGGAGAACAGCTTGCTGTCACTGCCGTCGAAATAGCGGTGAGAAAACGGCTGCAGCGGGTGCACCGTGGTGATGGCGTCAAGCAGTGAGCTGGCCCCATCCTTAGTGGATTCAATGCTAAATCCAGATTCGATGTAATCTCGAAGCTGCCCCACCAACACCGACGGCGTACGCTCACTGTTGTCGCGCACGTTGCGACCCACGTAACTAATGTACAGTTGCTGCTGGGCGGCCAGCAGCGCCTCCAAAAACAGGTAACGATCGTCCTCGCGGCGACTGCGATCTCCGGGTCGATATTGACCGGACAGTGACATCAGATCGAAATCCAGCGGCGGCCGGCTTCGAGGGTAATCACCATCGTTCATCCCCAGTAGACAGACCTGCTCAAAGGGAATTGCCCGCATCGGCATCAAGGTACAGAAGTTAACCTTACCGGCCAAAAAGCGCTGAGACACCCCTTCTTCACCGAAAGGAGCCAAAGCCACTTCCCGCACCACCGTAATTGGCAGCGGCTCGTCCACGCCCGCCTGCTCGCAATCTTGCTGCCATTTGGCCATCTCGTCCCCAAGACGCTGCAGCAGCATGGTGTCATTCTCATCTTGAGGCAGGAATAGGTTCTCCACCAGTTGCCGCAGCAAGGCCAGCCACTGAGTTGGCGGGTGGGAGGCCGACAACTGATGCCAGAAATGATCCAGCTCATCGATAAGTAGGCACAGCTTGCCCACCAATGCCGCATCCAATCCGCCCACTTCATCAAGGGGCTCGATGCCCTGCCAAGCCTCACCTTGGCCGACGGCGTACCCCAGCAGCATCCGTTTTAGGCCAAAGCGCCAGGTGTTTTGGTCAAGCTCTCCTGGCAATGCCAGGCTTTCTCGTTGATTTGCGTCAAGGCCCCAGCGAATGCCGGCTTGCTCGACCCAAACGGCCAGCAGCTCCAACTGAGTGTCATCGATGCCAAATTTGGCGCGCAATGCGGGTACCGCCAACAGTTCCAGTAGCTCCGATACCCCAAATCGCCACTGAGGCAGGTGCATCAGTTTCTCAAGCGCCAACACCAACACCTGATGGCCACGCTCTGGCCGATCGGCAATGGTAAAGGGGATATGGCGAGGGTCTTGACGATCCAACTGACCAAATACCGCCTCAATATGGGGCGCATAGAGGTCCACATCCGGCATCATCACCAGCACATCCGATGGAGTGAGCTCTGGGTTGGCCTCAAATCTCGCCAGCAGTTGGTCGAACAACACCTCCACTTCCCGTTGGCGGCTGTGGGCCAGATGAAACACCACGGATTCATCCGCCGCCACCGTTTTGGGTGTGTTGGCCACAGGTTCTAAATCAAAGATCCCCTGCTGAATCTGCTGCAATAAGCTTGGCTCACCACGCTCAGGCAGCGGGCTGTCCCAGATGTCGATGCTAGTAAAGTAATCACGATATTGATCCGGCTCATCGATGCCATAGAGCATGCCGATGTAATCCCGCCCCTGTTTGCCCCACGAGGCCAACAACGGGTTGGCATGCTGATGCATCGCTTCCAAGGACAACACCTCAGGGGCGCCCGGCTTACGCTGATGACGAGAGCGGGCGAGCTCTCGGCGCAGCAGCTCCCGGTCTTCGACAATGTCGGCCCAGAAATGCTGACAGGGGTTTTGCACGCACAGCAAAATTTGGCAGTGCTTCGCCAGTGCCTTTAACGCCTCCACCGCTTGCTGCGGCAAGGCGCTGATACCAAATACCAAGATGCGTCTGGGCAGGCCGGCTGGTCTGGACTCCGCCTGCTCCAAATGCACCAGAAAATCTTGATGCAATTTCGCCCTGCTGGTGCCCTGCCACTGCGGCGGCATGTCAGCGATGATGGCCCGCCACAACTCGCTTTGCCACAACTGATCTTCACCCAGAGGCACCAGTTCACCCTTGCCATTGATGATGTCGTCTTTGCCACGTGCCCAGCGGTCTAGCCACTCGGCGCGGTACACCTGGTATTGATCCAGCAGATCCGCCAGCGTTTCCGCCAGTTGATCCCGTTTTCGTAGATCGTCGTCATCCTGTAAAAACCGCTTCAACGACACGAATCGAGGCTGTGCGAGCAGAGTGGGCAACAACTTTAGCAGTCGCCAACGTAGCTTGGGTTTGTCAAAAGGGGAGTCTTTCGGCACCGCCTGCTCACCGAGCACGGTTCGATAGGCGTTCCACATAAATCGTGACGGCAACTGCATCTGCTGCGCGGCTGCAATGCCGATTCCAGAGTTCGGTCGTTTCCCTTCATCCTCAGCAAATGCCAGCTTTAGCCACTGAGCCATGCCGTTACTCTGTACCAGGAACATCTCCTGCTCCAGCGGATTTAAGGGGTTTTGCTTTACCCAGGCCACCAAAAGCTCCCGCAGGGGGGCCATCTTGTTGGCGTGAATGATCGATAAACCTGGGGTTAGCGGCGTTGACATAACCAGCTCCAAAATCGTTGACTGGGTTCATGATAACCACAAAGCATTCAAGGGGCTATGGCATAAAACATGGTTGGATATTAAGGCAGCACTTAACGCGCTTATGCTGAAAAGCTGGTAAGGTTACGGCAATAGGATGACGGTGCGGTTGCGCCACCAACGACGTTTTAAAGGAATAAACCATGTCTTTGCCCATACTCTACAGTTTTCGCCGCTGCCCCTATGCCATGCGAGCGCGCTGGGCCTTGGCTTACTGTCACCTTGACTACGAACTTCGAGAGGTAGTGCTCAAAGACAAACCCCAAGAGATGCTGGACCTATCCCCAAAAGGTACGGTGCCTGTGATGGTAGAGGATGGCCATGTGATTGAAGAGAGCCTTGAGATCATGCTGTGGGCTACCGATAACACTGACACCAACTGGCTTACACCCGCGCAGCGTCATGAACATTTGGCATTGATCGAACATAATGATCGCCACTTTAAGCCCTGGTTAGACAAGTACAAATACGCCGATCGCCACCCAGAACACAGCGAGCTCTATTATCGTCAACAGGGTGAGCACTGGTTATTGCAGCTGGAAGCGCGTCTTCAGCAGCAGCCATTTTTAGCTGGCGATCAGTTCGGCTTTTTGGATGCCGCCATCGCGCCATTTATTCGCCAGTTCGCCCATGTGGACAAAGCTTGGTTTGACGATGCCCCCTACCCTAATCTGAGAGCGTGGCTGAACGCTCGGCTTAACTCCGAACTGTTTAAGGGCATTATGAGCAAATACCCCGCCTATCAGCGGGGTCAAGATGTGGTGCAAGTGGTTAACGCCACACAAACGCATTGCACTTTTTAAGGGTGCCAAGATCGTTACTTGCCCACTTTTTGTGTTGGTTAACCGCCGCATTAAACATTGCTGGTTGTTTGCGCCAATCGCGACGGATGTCATCAGCTAGGTTATCCATGCGTTTGGCCTTCAGAGGCTTATTGCCAATCTTATAGATCCCCTCACAGCGCTCAGCAGCGGCAACAACACGGGCGTCACGGTTCATATCGCCTTGGTGAGCAAAAGCAGCACAGGAAGCGGTAATAAGCAGAGCCACCAAAGTGACGTTTAAGGTGTACATCATGTTTCTATTCTCGAATCAGGAAGTTGAACCGATACTCCCGCACCTTAGAATTTAGTGCAATGAAATCACCACTTTAATGGCACTAAATAAGAGGCAACTATCATATTGATACTATTGAACAACATATTCCAACTAAGCGCACAAATTTCCATTTTTGTGGTTATTTTAGTTAACAGCATTAACAAAGCTGGGTACACTGAGCGCCCACAAATCCTTTATTAAGCAGCTATTGAACCTGCTTGGGAGCAAACAATGAACAAACGCCTCGCCAGCGCCATTTTCGGTGCTCTAATGGTGCTGCCTGTCAGCGCTCAAACCTTTACTTTCACCGCCATTCCCGATCAAGACGAAAGCAAACTGCGTACCCGCTTCGAGCAGGTTGCGACGCATCTGTCAGATCAGTTGGGAGTTGATGTCAAATTTGTCCCAGTAAAATCCTACGCCGCGGCCATTACCGCGTTTCGTAACGACGAGGTTCAACTGGCTTGGTTTGGTGGCCTTTCCGGAGTGCAGGCTCGAGCTCGAGTTCCAGGCAGTGTGGCCATCGCTCAAGGCTATGAAGATCAGTTCTTTAAGTCTTACTTTATTGCTCACCAAAGCACTGGCCTCACCTCTGGTGACAGCCTCAGTGACGCACTGAAAGGAAAAACCTTCACCTTCGGCTCAAAAGGTTCCACGTCTGGTCGCCTAATGCCAGAGTTTTACCTACGAGAGCAGTTCCAGCAAGCGCCAAACAAAACCTTTAAAAAGGTGGGATTCTCCGGTGACCACAGCCGCACCATCGCTTTGGTGCAGGCGGGCAGCTACCAAGTTGGTGCCGTAAACTACAAGGTATGGGAATCGGAACTGGCGGCGGGCAAAATTGATACCGACAAGGTCAGCGTAATTTGGGAAACCCCAACGTACCCAGATTACCACTGGACCATTCGCGGCGACGTTGACCAGCGCTTCGGCGACGGCTTTACCCAGAAAGTGACCGACACGCTGCTGAACATGAAACAGCCACAACTGCTGAATGCGTTTCCCCGTAGCAGCTTTGTACCGGCTTCCAATGATGACTATGGCCCAATCAAAGCCACGGCCAAATCCATTGGTCTGATGGACTAAGCCAATCATGCTGGCAAAAACCATGGCGTTATCTTTGGATAACGCCAGCTTGCGTGTTGGCGATAAGTGGTTGATTGAGCCGTTATCACTCACCATCAATCACGGCGAACGAGTGGCGCTCATCGGCGAAAGTGGCGCTGGCAAGTCGTCTCTGCTGTCGCTACTTCGGCAAGCCCACGAATCTCAGGTGGCTTGGTGTCCTCAAGCGCCAGCATTGGTACCCATGCTGAGTCTGTATAACAACGTGTATATGGGTCAGCTTCACCAACGCCCATTGTGGAAAAACCTGGTGAACCTGTTCAAACCTGCCGCCAACGACTGGCAACAGGTGCTTAAGCTTGCCACCGACTTGGGGTTAACTCAGCCGGACAATCATCGCTTAACCCAATCGGCTGAGCGCTTCTCCGGTGGCGAGCAGCAGCGCATCGGCATTGCCCGAGCCCTATTTCAAAAACGGCCTATTTTCTTAGGAGACGAGCCTGTTTCCGCTGTGGATGAAAAGCACGCCAAGCAGTTACTGAGCCAGATCGCCTTGGCTCATGACACCGTGGTGGTGGCGCTGCACGACGTTGAACTTGCCACCCAGTGCTGCGATCGCATCATCGGCTTAAAACAGGGCAAAGTGGTGCTCGATTGCCCGAGTACCGAACTCAGCGCCCAACAGTTGTATAGCCTTTACCCTAGCCATCAACACCGCTCAGACAGCCCTATATTCGAGTCCGTACAATGAACAACCGAGCCGGCCAATTTCGGCAGGTTAGCCTCTTAATCGCCCTAGTCGCACTTCTCTGTATTCCGTTTGCGGATCTGAGTATCACCCAGCTGTCGCCACAGCAGGAGCTGCTGGAGTTAGCCAAAGGGGCAATCACGCCGGACTTTTTTGCTACTGAGTTTCTCATAGAGGCAATACTCACCACCGTGGCCTTTGCCTTTGAAGGCATAGGTTTGGCGGTCATTACCGGCTTTGCCATGGCACTGCTGTATCAATGGCGCAGTGTGCGTATGGTGGCCGCACTGCTCCGTTCAGTGCACGAACTGTTTTGGGCCCTGCTGTTTATGCAGGTACTGGGGCTATCGAGCCTAACTGGGGTGCTTGCCTTGTGGCTTCCCTACACCGGCATCTTTGCCAAGGTGTTTGGAGAAATTCTTGAACAAGTGGACCCTGCCACAACGGCGGCCTTGCCACGCCAAGCCGGTTTTTCCCATAAGATCAGTCAATTGATCTATGCTCGCTTGCCTCAAGCTTGGCCACATATCACCAGTTACACCCGCTATCGATTAGAGTGCGCAATGCGCTCCTCCATTGTGCTGGGATTTGTGGGGCTGCCGACGCTGGGCTATCACCTCGAAACGGCATTTCGTCAGGGAAACTACAGTGAAGCGGCGGCGCTGCTTTATCTGTTCTACCTGCTGATTGTAACCCTGCCGCTGTGGTTTAAGCAGCGCGCTTTCCCACTCTACGTAATTGGGGCGATGGTCTATCTGCCTCCGGTTGCCAACATCAACACCACGTTGTTCATTAATTTCTTCACGGTGGATCTCATTCCAGGACCTATGCGTCAACCGGATTGGTCCATGATGGATTTAGGCAACTGGCTGGGAATGCTATGGCAGCAGCAGATTGGCCCCGGGCTATGGGATACCTTGGTGTTAAGCCAAATCGCACTGCTGCTGACCGCGGTACTGGCACTGATATGGTTTCCCCTTCGAACCCCAGCGCTGCTGCCAAAGGGGTTAACCCGAGTTGGCAATCTGTTTTTGGTGGTGGGCCGCTCGACTCCAGAGTTTGTGCTGGCGTTCGTGGGTCTGTTGGTGTTTGGGCCAAGTATGTTGCCGGCCATTTTGGCTCTGGGGATTCACAATGGTGCCATCATCGGTCATCTGGTTGGCGGCTATGTGCAATCTCTGCCCCTTAGGGAAGATGACCAACCAAACGGCTTCAGTAAGTTGGCATTGTATCTCTATCAATTGCTGCCACGCGCTTACCCGCAGTTTATCAGTTGGCTGCTGTACCGCTGGGAGATCATTCAGCGTGAAACCGCCATCTTGGGCATTCTGGGGATCTCAACGCTTGGGTTTTACATCGACTCAGCATTTGAGGAGCTCAGGTTTGACCGAGCGATGGTGTTGATTGCTGCCACTGCCCTACTGAACCTTGTGGTGGACGCGACTGCCAGAGCCTTGAGGCGGCGGCTTAATCCACAAACCACTTAAAACACAATCGCCTCCTGGTTATGACTAACCAGGAGGCGATTTTTGCATTGTTGATGAGGAACGCGACTAATTTCCGCAATCGATTGCCGCGCCTGATTGCCAAAGCCGAATAACACCAGTGCAATTGATAACCAGCGTTCAAAGAAACTCAACCACTCTCGGTCATGAGGTATCAGCCACCAAACTCGGTTTCGTTGCCCAACTGCACATGGTCATAATCCGATATCGCCTGTTTTAACTTCGAAATGTCGGAACCACACAGGTGGCGCTTCACCGCGTTAAATTTATCCTGAGGCCAATCGTAAATGTGCAGTTTCAACAGCTCGTCAATAATCTCAGGTTCAAATCGATGTTTAATCACCGTCGCGGGTGAGCCCGCAACAACCGCATACGGTGGCACATCTTTGGTCACTACGCTATTGGCAGCGATAATGGCGCCCTCGCCAATGGACACTCCGGGCATGATCATCGCCCTCATTCCCAACCACGCGCCATCGCCAATATGAGTGTCGCCTTTCCCCACATAGGCCTCGTCGATGTATTCCATAAAAGGGTACAAACAAAACCAATCGGCCCTGTGAGTATGATTTCCTCCCATTAGAATCACCACTTCAGCGCCGATGCAGACATAATCACCAATATAGAGTTTGTCGATATCCCAACGGGGTTGCCAATCTCGACTTATTTTGTCCCCATGTAGATAACGAACAACCGACTCTTCAAACCCGCCATCCCAGCAATCACTGTAATAGCTATGTTGCCCTTTAATGATAATATTGCTGTTGGTAACAACTTCATGCAACAGCTGATATTTTGACCAGTGCTTTTCATTCATGCGATAGCAAAGCCAACGGCTTTATTCCTTTCCGAACTCAGTGGCATCCATCAATACAGAAAAGCATCAACAACTGCAATATAGGTGAGTCATTGACATCATTAACTGATATAAACCGTGCATTTGAAACCAGAAAATCTGTCACGGTCATTCGTTGGCGGAATTCCGTCTCCCCCAGCGACATCGGGTCAATAACCTAATTATTTTCACCAATTTCGGTAATCACCTTAGTGTTAACAGAATTAGCAATAAAGCAGTGCTCATGGGCCAAGTGATGCATCTTTTCCAGCTGATCCCGAGATGGAATTCGTTCCCCAATAAACTGAGTATTAGGACGAAGTATCACTTTAGTCACCGCGATTCGACCCTGCGTGTTTTTACCTAACGTGCCGATGGCATTGTCAGTATATCGGTCCACCAAGTAGTTTTTCTTTGCCGCAATAGAGAGAAAAACCAGCATATGACAACTGGATAAAGAGGCAATAAAGGCTTCTTCCGGATCAACAAATTGTTCGACTGAGAGCGGTACTGGGACAACCAATGGCGATGGTGAGGCGGCAACCTCGGTGCCACCATCAAATTTCCACAGGTGAGCACGACTGTATTGATGATCGACAAACGCCTCTCCCTGATTTCGCAGCCATTCAACCGTGACTCCGTGTTCTGACATTCCAGCTCCAAAATCTGCCTTTACGAACCAGTAAGTTAGCATCTAATCAGGCTAACACGTCAACACACCAACCAAGATTACAATCCCCATGTAATCATGAAGGCATTAGTTTAAGGAAAATGACCGCACATGAGTGTTGCCCTTGCAACCGCACAGAATTGACGCCAGGTCATCACGACCAGCTGTATTAGATCGCTAAGGCTCAATCTGCATACCTTGTCATCCCCTTCTGCGGTAAGTAACAAGGCGTCAACTTAAACTGCTTAATGACAGTGGACACCAAAGCGTTTATCTATTGTCCCGAAGACACGACAATTTATAATGCCAACCACTCAGAAACGGCCACAAACAGCAATGAACTGAAGCAGATCAAACTGACCGCACTGTTTGCTTGGCTCACTTTGGTTGAGAACGCGTTAAGCTCAGGATCCTGGCGTTTAGACAGTTCACCGTCTCGAATATCTGCGACGAGGTCATCAATAGAACATAGACGCTCAGTTTTTCCACCAACAACACAACTTAATCTGAGCCAGTCGCTTTCATAATTCGCCTGGATATAGGACTTAATCGAGGACGTTAGTCGCATTCGATACGCCGCCACAATGATCACTCCAACCATGCCGACCACGGCAACCAGTACTTGAACGCTCATACACACCTTCCTAGCGTAGGCCTATCCATCTATCGGTAATACGCGGTTCTTTTTCAGATTACAATGATTACCAACAATGTGTGGTATTTCTCACAGCGACTCGCCATCCTCTTAACAATCTATATTGCGATTACGCGCTCCTTTGAGAATCAAAACTCAACAGCACTACAACACGCTGGAAGCTTGGCAACGAGTTGGGCAACCGAGCGCTTATTATGGGTCAATTTGTCGATTTACTGACCTATCAGGTAAAAATGTCGTTTGGCTAGTTCTTACGTTGAAATCCATGCACGACATAAGTAATCGGAACTCGCTGAGCATTATAGGAAGAAGGCGTGTACTTGAGAGATGGCATCTTATTGTCCAACTCCTGTGTCATGAAACCTTCAGGCACTGAATTAATGAGCTTCCTTGTTGTCATTACCCCGTTCGAATCAATCACCATCAAAATCGACCACTTCCCCAACTGGAACCCATTCAGGCTTACCAGAATACCGACGGGGCAAATTTTTAGTATTGACCCAATAATTAGGCAAATCATCAACACTAATCTCTATGACCTCACTAGAAAAATACGGCCCAGTACTGTCAGGCCGGCCACTACAACCCACTAACACTAACGTGAAAATCATTATATAAAGTAAATTTTTTATGATATTTCCCTATATTTAAATTTGAAATCCATTATACAAACTAAAAACCAATGAGAACACTAACAGCTTATTTTCTCAAACAGGGTGATTTTTTCGGACTCAATAAACAACTCTACCGACACTTAACGCCATATCGGATTGGACTTAGAGCAATATTTTTTAATCTTTAAAATAGCTGGTAACAATAGAACACTTAATGACATTATTAAAGCCGCTGACTTGGCATTCGCTACTCCAGCAAAAACCAAATAACAACAAAACACAAGACCAATAAAAGCAGTTGTCATCAGGAAAAAGCTAATAACAAGCCAAAACCCTCTTTTAAATATCGGCCTATTGTTTACACTCCCATAAATACCTGATGAAACTACCATCATCACAACGAGAGGTAAATACCGACTTGCAAAACCGCCACTGTCTACGACTATTCTCTCTATCATTCTGCCCATACCGCAACTCAGCAGTATAAAAATGTAAATAAACCAAACCGTCTTCATAGCTAGAGCTCCTGGTCAATATCACTTTATACCCATAATAAAACGGCCTAACTAAACCCTACTTACGCTACGCCATAGCCTTCCTATCTGGCAAAATGTGCCTTAATAAGTAGACCTTGACGAAGAATCTCTATGGTTATAAACATCTGTTCTGATTGACTTCCATCAACTAAGCCTTGAACCCTAGCAGTTTTAATGAAGCCCGCGTTTTCCAGCTCTTCAATCATAGGCATTACATCTCTCATCACAAAGTGAGTCTCTGCTATAGCGCTAGTCTCCCTCATGTTCAATAGGTACCCGAGCGCAGGGACTGATACACCTAATGACGTTGACGAGATTCGATGCATTTCATCAAGTGCCTCCTCAAAGTCGTCATTCGCCAAAGATAAATTACTGAAAAGTAGTATAAAAACCAGAAATCGATACATGTTTCTCTCCTTGAAACATAATACTCGGCTCAGAAGTGGCAGAGTAAATGGCCAAAAATTTTAAGATAAGGTTGGTTCGGGTATACTTAAAATAGTGCGCTGTGATTTATTGTCTATTGCTGGCGACTTTAGATGTAAGGATATGGTCCTCCCATTTTCCAGCAATTTTTAAATATCGCTTCGCATAACCTTCTTTTTCGAAGCCTAGCTTTTCAAGCACTCCGGCACTCGCATGATTGTGTGGCATATAATTAGCCATAATCCGGTTAAACCCAAGAACTTCAAGAATATAATCATTAGTCACTTCTAAGATTTCCGTCATATAACCTTTATTCTCAAAAGCCTTAGATATTGAGTAGCCTAAAAAACAGGCTTGAAATGCTCCTTTAGCTAACCCAGTATAATTAATTACCCCAATAATTTCGTTTCTTTCAAAGTCTAAAGCCACGAAGCGGTATTCTTTGCCATATTTAAAGCTTTGTTCGCTAAGCTCACACATCGATACCCAGTGCTCTATGGTTAGGTATTCATCTAACGGTTCAGGTTGCCATGGTCGGAGATGAACTTCATTATCAACATGATAATCTAACAGCAACTGAGCGTGCTTTACTGACTGAATCTCAATCTTAGCTCTATTAGTAATAAACATATACCCTCGAGAGTACAACACGATCTACTAAAAAGTGGTAGTTCAGATGGTAATTAGAAACAACTGCCGTCAACTAAGTTACTGTGTGTTTCATCCAATAATCTAAAACCGGATTTATTTATGCATTACTCAATCTTCTTATTGCTGTTTTAAGAATGATTGGCTCTACTTTTTTGCCTTCCATTATCTTTTTATAAGCGCGCTTGTCTGAGTCAGTAACTTTATCTTCGTTCTCATCAAATAACTTTACGAAATCCTTTTCTAAATCAAAGCTTTCTCGAATAGGAGCAACCTCTTCCTCGACTACACCATCAAAGGTGTTTTCAGCAATTTGAATAAGTGTGTAGGATATTCCAAACCCAAGCACCTTAAGAACCCAAAAAGCACCAGCAAAAATTATTACTGGTATGCCAGAAATAATATTCTGCGTTTGAATCATAGCAATTAGACCCACCACTGCAATTAATCCAATCAAGATATTTGTAGCCAGATCGATTGATGATAATACTTTTTTAAACTGGATTACTTTTTTTCAAAATCATTCCTTAATTTAATATGACATTACTTAAAAAACTTAATGCACCACACTAAGAGAACTGACAGCCTAGTCGGTATCTGCTAGACACAACAGCGGCACATTAGCTGAAATCGAACTAAATTATGTGGCGAGTGCTTTACGTGCTGACAGGCGTAAGCCGAACACTACGCCCGTAAAAGAGGACAGTAACGAAAGTGGAAAGTCGAATACCCAAGAACCTTCAATATATATCTCACCCTTCAGAAGCGACAAAATCACTGTACCTAATAACCAACTTCCTACAGTAGCAAAAATAGAGTTTATAAACGCGCTGCGGTTTTCCCGGTAAGCCATGATAGTAAAAACAGCTATAGAAATAAGCGTAGACGGTAAGTACCAGTAAAAACCAAGTTGCAAAAAACTTCTATTTTCCAAATTTGGAACACCATAGCTCAATGTTGCCACTGTACTAGCAACGGTCAAAAGAAAGAATAATGCGATTATATATTTCGACTCATATAATTCTCCCTGACCAGATCATAACGCTACTTCAAGGTGTAATTAACTCAACTGAGAAAGTCAATCACACCAAATGCAACGCACGGTAAAGATCACTCTTAAGTGGGTTTCTATGTACAGTGTTTAGTACCTTGCACTGAACCTAGAGGCT
The DNA here is from genome assembly GCF_005116665.1 of Ferrimonas aestuarii. GTDB lineage: Bacteria > Pseudomonadota > Gammaproteobacteria > Enterobacterales > Shewanellaceae > Ferrimonas > Ferrimonas aestuarii. The sequence continues at coordinate 432,770 of NZ_SWCJ01000002.1, forward strand.
TCACTAACTTGGCTTCATCTTGATAACGGTCTCTGCTATCCCACAGATTAACTGCGTGTTGGATATTAAGCCAAAACTCCGGAGTATTACCCAATGCAGCAGCAAGCTTAATTGCAAATGGAACTGTGAGCGCTCCCCCATTAATCAAGTTACTGATCGTGTTACGGTGAACCCCCATTGCCTCAGCGAGAGTCTTAGATGTGATTTTCATTGGTTCTAAGAACTCAAGCTTCAGAATTTCACCTACGCTAGCCGGTCGCCGCCTAGTTCTAATCATTACCCTCTACCTCAATACTTATTAGTGCCTAACTGACGTTCTTTGCGCAACTGTCAAACTTCTTTCAAACAAAACACAATCGTCTCTACTCACAGTTTTCATCGGCCTCTCAAGTTTTTTTCTCAAGATGCTCAGGCCGTTTGATCTTACAGGGCCTAGGCTACATTTTGCAGCGCCTTGGGCTTCAAGCGAGCAAAACAAGGTATTTTCGATAACTTTAGCAAGTAAGCGATAGCGCTTGTCCTTTTCATACACCGCTTCTAGGCACTGTTCGTGGGAATCTGCAGCCCTGTTTATGCACAGTGGCAGTGTGCGCGATTGAAACAACAATACCGCACAATGAGCATGTGCACAAGATGAATAAAATGCAGAAGGCACATAATGCTTCACTTGGCGAAAATAGACTGGCCGGCTAGCCTTTGCGAGGTACTAGGGGAGCGAGCTAGGCTGAAATCCATCCACTAGGCGTAAGATCACTGCTCAGAATGGCTGACACGGCGTCCCTTGGTGATAACACATTTGCCAGCTACCGGAATTCATCACCCAAATTGAACAACGCCTTGAGTATGAAGGATCAGTGTCTCCTCTTTTTTTAAGTGTTGCTTGGTAGAGTAACTGAACGCATTCGTCGCTCAATCTTCTAACCTCGTAGTTGTCTGCCGTAATTTCAGGAGCATCTTCACTAGGGAGGCGAGATAACACCTCAGATTTGCCAAATCGGTTTCCAGCCGCACCGACTTCAATAAAGTCATCTGCAATCAGTTTCTGAAGCTCAGCTGCCGAAGCCCGAGTACTAGAACGAAACAAATATTCTTCTAAAGTGATAATTACGGACCCTAATTCTTGCATCGATTCCTCTGTGCTTTCTAACGCTTTGCTTAGCGGGAGCAGACTGCCCAGCTAAACTTTGCGAGTTACAGGCGGAGCCAGGCTGGCTGGAACTCGCCTGCACCGCATTGTTAAGTTTCACCTTCTTCACATCGAACTAACTCTTCGCCAAAATGATAAGTATTATTTACCACCACATATGAACCCGACAGAATACCCGTGACTGATACCGTAATTGGTGACATAAGAAAGCTACTAATACTAAAATATGAGTTAGTTTCTTTTACCACATCAACAACAGCTAACTCCTTGCGTTTAGAGAAGGTCTCGCACTTGTCTAAGTAACCATAATCTTCGACAGGGACAGCAACGCACCCCGACAAAAGTGCTATCGAAATTGATGTTGCTAGAAACATCCTCATGGCAACTCCTTTGCTCAGAGACTCTATAGAAACTTAACGCTCCACTTAGCGGGAACAGGCTGGCCGGCTAATCTTTGCGAGGTACGAGCGGAGCCGGCCTGTCTGGAATCCGCCTATAGTGTTTTGTTAGCTAACGCTTGTTACTCACGGTTTCCATAATTTTTTGATTCTTCTGTATCTAAATACCCATCAAAATTTGGGCTGAAGATTAGATATATGATGAAAAACACCCAAAAGAAAGATGGAATTACAACTACCACAGTAATAAACCTAGTTAGAATCTCAACATTGGTTCCTTCGGCACCTCTAAAAAGCGCACTTACAAAAATAATTACAAATATGGAAATTGACACCCTAATAGTTAAAGCTAGGGCTCTTTTTGGAATTGACTTATCCCACATACACACTTGAACCTTAAAGGTAGCTAACGCGCCTGTTTAGCGGCGCAATTGGGCTTGCTAAAATCTTGTGAGGGACGAACAACAGCAAGCCTTGTATTGCGTCCGGCTACAACGTCTTGTATGGATAATAACGACTCAATTCGGGTAAGGTGAGGCCCAGACTTTAGCTGCAACTAAAGTTCTCTAATCGGCAGTTCGATACAGCGATGGCTCCTCTATTGAGAGACCGATAACAAGTAAGAACGCCGATTAGAACTCCAAGCATTACACTCGAATAGTCTTCTGGGCCTCGAGCCCGCATTTGCAAGCAAGAGTCAGCTTATTATGAAAAACAAAGCACTTCAAAATATTAATGTTGGCGTCGATACCGGCAAACATCTGCTTGATATCTACATTCGCCCTCTCGACATCTACTTTACCGTTCCAAACACAGAAAAAGACATCAAAGAAGCCGTTCAAACCATGGAGAAAAACCGGCTGCAAATTCTCCCTAAATCACTTCAATCATCGATAAAGCCCATTCTCACCGCTCTGAAAAATCAGATTGATAAGATTGAATCCAAAATCAGCAAGCTCATTAATGAGTGCCCAGAATATCGAGCTAAAAATGACCTTCTAAAAACGATGCCTGGCATCGGAAATATTGCCGCTGCGTCAATCATTAGCAATGTCCCTGAACTGGGTTACATCACCAATAAACAAGCCGCCTCTTTGATAGGAGTCGCCCCCATCACCCGAGAAAGTGGTCGCTTTAAAGGGAAACGCACCATTCAAGGCGGCAGAGCACAAGTGCGAACGGTACTCTATATGGCCATGATGTCAGCCATACAATGCAACCCGGTTTTTAAGGCCACTTATCAACGATTACTTGAAGCAGGAAAACCCAAAAAAGTCGCCATCATTGCGTGCATACGAAAGATGGTAGTCATCCTGAACTCCATGCTCAGGGACGGCGTAGAATGGGACTCCAACAACAGCAAAATTTAGCTATTGACGCCATAGTCTCTTGTTATGGCTGGTTGACGCCAGCTGAACCTGCCTGGCAGCAAACCTCGGTGTCGATACAAATAATGCGGCTTGCTGACTTAATAAAACCGCCATTAGTTGACTGCGATTATCCAGCGCTGCGGCAGTTCAAGCGTTGCCACTTGCCAAGGCTACAACAACAGAAACTCAGGTCAGCACTCAGATTCCAAACCACCCTACTTTCCAATGCCGTTTGGAACCGTCAACACGGCACATAACGCTCCACTCAGCGGGAGCAACTTGGTTGGCTATAATCCGCGAGGCACGAGCGCAGCCAACCTGGTTGAAATCCGCCTGCAGTGCATTGTTAGATGCCCTGTTCCACTATTTTACGCTTTGAATAAACAGAGATACTTCCATTGTTTTCAACTTTAGCGCTAATCGTTAGCTCAACTATCGCCTCAACATTCGGCTCAAAAGCAGAGTACGTGATGTAAACCGAATAACCATCACTTCTATGGTCAACAACACGAGCTCTATCAAATCTCCAATCCACTTTAAGCGGCTGTGCCCCTTCATTTTCCAAGTACTTTTGAATTGCAGTAGTCGCTTCAGGCCACTCACACCATAGGTTGTCTAGCGAATCATACTTGGATTTCATGCTATCTCTCCTCGGGCATCTAACGCTCCACTTAGCGGGAACAGGCTGGCCGGTTAATCTTTGCGAGGTACGAGCGGAGCCGGCCTGGCTGGAATCCGTCTATAGTGCATTGTTATATGCCGAAACAGTAGATAGTCAATCAGCAATCTAGCTGCTGCCAACCACCTCCCAATAACTAGGCTATTTCTAGTTCAACACACAACAAAAAGTATTAAACAAAGATATAAGCTACAACGCCGACAACAGTACCCGCTACAAACAAATAGAAGCCAGTTAATGACTCATTATTTAATCCATTGTCAGACATAATCATTCCTTTGATTCAATAAAATGTTCGGGAACATAAGGATTTCACCTAATTTCCCTAGGCATATAACGCCCCTGTTTAGCGGCGCAATTGGGCTTGCTAAAATTTTGTGAGGCACGAACAACAGCAAGCCCTGTATTGCGTCCGGCTATAACGTCTTGTTATGGCTGGTTGACGCCAGCTGAACCAGCCTGGCAGCAAACCTCGGTGTCGATACAAATAATGCGGCTTGCTGAATTAATAAAACCGCCATTGGTTGACCGCGATTATCCAGCGCTCCGGCAGTTCAAGCGTTGCCACTTACCAAAGCTTCAATCACAGAACCTCTGGTCGCTATTCAGATTCCAAACCACCCTATTTCCAATGCCGTTTGGAACCGTCAACACGGCACATAACGCTCCGTTCAGCGGGAAAAACTGATTGGCTAAAGTCCACGAGGAACGAGTGATAGCCAACCAGTTTTAAATCCGTCTGCAACGGCTTGTTATTGATCGCCTCAACCTATTTATTAAGCACTTTTAGTGAGGGGTGACTGGCAATGTTTGCAAATTTTCGCCTCAGACTTTACCAATTCCGCACAACTTGGACATTTAATCACTGACCCAGAAGACAAAGCCTCCTTTTCGACGACCGCAGTATTGGGCCCGATAACTATAGCGATAATAAGACCAATCAACGGCGACAATATCAATGAAATAATAAAGAAGAGGAAACCAGGCCTTCCTTTACCACTCGCATACCAGCCAACGAAACCCGCAAGAGCTAGCCAAATAACAATCATGAACATACCATTCTCCTTTTGATTATAACTACCTTGTAAAACTCACTAAACCTAAGCTAACGCGATCAATATGAAAGAGCAATAACGCGCCTGTTTAGCGGCGCAATTGGGCTTGCTAAAATCTTGTGAGGCACGAACAACAGCAAGCCTGTATTGCGTCCGGCTACAACGTCTTGTTATGGCTGGTTGACGCCACCTGAACCTGCTTGGCAGCAAACCTCGGTGACGATACAAATAATGCGGCTTACTGACTCAATCAAACCACCGAGAGTTGACCGCTATTATCCAGCGCTGCGGCAGTTCAAGCGTTGCCACTTGCCAAAGCTTCAATCACTGAAACTCAGGTCAGCATTCAGATTCCAAACAGCCCTACTTCCTATTGTCTTGTGGAACCGTCAACACGGCACATAACGCCGCATTAAGGTGTGAGCAACGCTACCACGAAACTCAACCAAGCCACCGTAAACACTGAGCCCAACGATGGAATGAAAAATGCCATGCGTTGGGAATCACTCTTAAATGCTTTGTTAGGTGTTGTTGCGAATATTTATGTTATTACCAAAAGCATCCTTTCCGTAACAATTAACCAAAGCTTTCGCCACGAATGGCTCTTCACTTTTTGTAACAGATAGAGGCATATGCTCTAGAAATGCGTACCGTTTAATTAGTAGGTAATACTTATAAAATGGGTCGTCTTCATCCGCACAATAACAATTTACTGCAAGCAGTATAATTAGCTTTGAGTCTAATGTTGTTCGTACAATGTTAGAGTACATTTTTTCGGTTTCAGAGCATTTGGTTGATTGTAAATTTTCAATCGTAAAGTCTCCATCCAACGTCGACTCGGGACATTTATTAGCGATAAGTTTTAGCAGTTGGTACAAAGTTCTAAAATAACGATTGATGTTACCACCTTTCGGATAAATATATTCTTTAGATAATCTCAACACATTCTCAGGTAGGTATGTTGTTGGATAGTTTTTCTTCATGACATTGTCATAAACAAAATCAGTAAGTTTTGGGTCTTGTGCTGCATTTAATTGATTGAGCAATGAAAAGAAAGTGTCGTCAAAGCGTTGCATTTTTGCTTGATGGACTTGTAACTGCTGTGTTTGTACTGAATTAGCTAGTTCTTTTCTACTAAGTGCTAATTCCTCACTGTTGTTTTCGAGTGCTTTTTGGTTTTGATATAGAGTGTACACAAGTAATATAAGACTTAAAAAAGCGAAAAAGGGATTAAGAATCCCACCGAAAAAATCTCCAGTGGCTCCCCAATCAGATACCTCATCCCAATATCCAATACCAAAATGATCTACAAACAAGTAGATACTTACCCCTGCAACTATAAAGGCGAGAAGGACTAAAAACATTACTTTCTTCAACTGATACTCTCTTTTGATTAATTCAACAAGTACTGATAAACATCTAACGCGCCGGTTTAGCGGCGCAATTGGGCTTGCTAAAATTTTGTGAGGGACGAGCAACAGCAAGCCATGTATTGCGTCCGGCTACAACGTATTGTTATATTACGATTCCGAAGTATGACAACATACGCACTTTGTGGGGACTAAAATATTCCCCATAAAATCCATTCCAACACCGTAAGGTTTATGGCAATGTGGGCAAGCTATATTACTTACGCTGGAATAAATATAGATACTCGCACCAATGTAGCATACAAATAATAAAAAAATACCTACAGGAAAGAAATATATGCTCGCTAAGAAAGAAATAAATAGTAATAAGATACCTTTTCCTATAATCTTTCTTGCCTCGTTGCGTAAATGCATAGTGCGATAAACCTTTAGTAATATAACGCGCCTGTTTAGCGGCGCAATTGGGCTTGCTAATATCTTGTGAGGCACGAACAACAGCAAGCCCTGTATTGCGTCCGGCTACAACGTCTTGCTATATGCCAATTAACTTGACGCAATTGACCTGAAAAAGATCATAAACCCGACGCCCGCAACCAACGAGCTTGCCATCGTGACACCTATGGGTATCAAGATCGCTTGCCACCATTTCAAGGTCAAAAACCGATTAACTATTAATACGAACAGACCAATGCTTATTAAAGGAACGACGTTGTCAGCAAGCTCCAAAACTGCTGCCACAGTCGCGCCAATAAGCTGAGTAATCAACAAAGTCAGCGACAGAATGAATGAACGCTTTACTCGCTCATTCTCTACATGCAGCCATTTAAGCACTATGTAGAAAAACAGCGCATAGAGAGGAATTAACAACGGGAGATACAACATAATTCTTCCTTTGGCATATAACGCGCCTGTTTAGCGGCGCAATTGGGCTTGCTAAAATCTTGTGAGGCACGAACAACAGCAAGCCCTGTATTGCGTCCGGCTACAACGTATTGTTATATTACGATTCCGAAGTATGACAACATACGCACTTTGTGGGAACTAAAATATTCCCCGTAAAATCCATTCCAACACCGTAAGGTTTATGGCAATGTGGGCAAGCTATATTACTTACGCTGGAATAAATATAGATACTCGCACCAATGTAGCATACAAATAACAAAAATATACCTACAGGAAATAAATATGTGCTCGCTAAGAAAGAAATAAAAAGTAATAAGATACCTTTTCCTATAATCTTTCTTGCCTCGTTGCGTAAATGCATAGTGCGATAAACCTTTAGTAATATAACGCGCCTGTTTAGCGGCGCAATGGGCTTGCTAAAATCTTGTGAGGCACGAACAACAGCAAGCCCTGTATTGCGTCCGGCTACAACGTCTTGTTATAGCTCTTGTGCTCTAGCTAAAGCATCCCGAATTTGCGCATACTAGCTTCGATTAATGGCCTTACTTCATTCGGGCATTCATATTTACGTTCATTTTCTGAAATTCGGTTATTTGCCTTCCGTAGAGGCAACCCATTTAACTCTTTTACATGGGCTATCCAGCAAGTTTTTACCGTTATATTGTGTGAAGCTTTCACATCTTCTTGGATATTCTTATAAGTTACCATTTAGTGCTTCCGAACATTGATTTTCAAGTGACAAACTATAGAGAGCTATAACGCTCCACTTAGCGGGAACAGGCTGGCCGGCTAATCTTTGCGAGGTACGAGCGGAGCCGGCCTGTCTGGGATCCGCCTATAGTGCATTGTTATGTTTACTTTTCTCTCATGCCACAAGCTAAACCAAGAACCACACCAATAGCGCCTTCTCAGCCAATTTCATCCCGCAACGTCTGAGCATTGGAAGTGGTCGTGCCTAATGCACGTGCGATCCCCGGAGATGCTTTACCGTTTATAAACGCAGTGATATTAGAAGACGTCGTCCCAATACTGCCACTTAAGCGCGGAGACTCTTCACCTCTTCGAAGTAACTTTTCAATATTAGTTGAAGTAGTTCCGGCTTGGCCTGCAATCCCGATATAGCTCATATAATTCCCTTGTAAACATAACGCGCCTGTTTAGCGGCGCAATTGGGCTTGCTAAAATCTTGTGAGGCACGAACAACAGCAAGCCCTGTATTGCGTCCGGCTATAACGTCTTGTTATGTGTGGAATTGCAAAGAAAGTGTGCCACCGACAATCTTCAAGACACCGAACTCGCCCGACATAATGTAGCCAAACTTCGTGGTCGCCAAAGTATCAACACAACCATAGTCTTTTGACATATCTGGATCGCTCGTTGGCTTTACGTCTTCAACAGGCTTCAACCCATCAACGCTTTCAATCTGGTCAAAGATTAATGACATTCTCCGATAGCATGTGTATTCATTGGCCAATGGAGTCTTATAAGCCGGAGATTCAGGCCAAATGCTTGCCTCTAACTCAAACACTAGGCATGTTTTATCCAGTGACCACGAAATGACAAACGAATCATTAAGGTCGATACCAGTAAATACTTGAAGCTCACGCCAATCCATAACTTCCACACATAACGCTCCACTTAGCGGGAGCAGACTGCCCGGCTATACTCCGCGAGGCACGAGCGCAGCCGGGCTGGCTGAAATCCGCCTACAGTGCCTGGTTATGTGGCGGATACCTTAGAATCTGACAAGTACAACCCCAGAGCAGCCCCCAGAATTGAAGATATTATCGAAACTGGAAACTCGAACGCCCAAACATCTTCTAAATACAACCCGCCGGTTAACGCCGATAGAATAATAGTGCCTAAAGCCCAACTACCAACTGTGGCCAAAATAGAGTTTATAAAAGCGCGATCTTTTTCTCTGTACGCCATTACAGCAAAGATGGCGATTGAAATTGATGTTGAGGGTATATACCAATATGCAACGAGTTCAAAAAAGCTTCTACTTTCTAGACCTGAAGCGCCAAAGACTAGAGTTGCCAGAGTACTTGCAACAGTTAAAAGAACAAAAAGCGCTATCGTATACCTGATAATCCTAACCATGTGATGGCCTCTGCCCGACACATAACGCTCCACTCAGCGGGAGCAATCTGGCTGGCTACAATCTGCGAGGCTCGAGCAAGAGCCAGCCTGGTTGAAATCCGCCTGCAGTGCCTTGTTATATAACCCTTCAACTGACTCTCTCACAGAGCAGCAAGAGGTATTCAGTACGCTTGCATGCAAACCGTTATCTGCGTCGAACAATGACACCTCTTCGGCATCTAAACGTTCTAAATCTGGCGCTCCTCGGTAGACTGCTGGCCTCAAATTCGGTCGAACGTTGCAGATTAGTGTACGCTCTGGTGGTGAATAGAATGACTCAACCGAAGACTCGGCTCTCGCTAACCAAATCTGATTAATTTCCTCTCCTGAGAGTATTGGTTCACCGATGCCTACAAGACTAGACATAAAAGCAATAATCAAACCTGTAGCGATCACTGCTAATCCTACTGCAATGAGAATCATATAATGCCCTCACAGGTTATATAACGCCCCACTCAGCGGGAGCAACTTGGTTGGCTAAAATCCGCGAGGCACGAGCGCAGCCAACCTGGTTGAAATCCGCCTGCAGTGCATTGTTATATCCCCTTCGTACTTTCAATAAATTGGTGATACGTCGACCAGTCTTCATCTACTTCCATTTCTAACTCTATTGGAAATACATCATGCGCTGATAGAAGAGAGTTGAATTGGTCAAGCCATGATTCAACATCATTGACATACCAAATCCACTCTTTTCTACCATTCCCTGTCACCACTAGCATTAAATGAGAAATTCCCGCTGCATCGAGCGATGAAGTTGTATTCTCAAACAAGGCTAGTTGGTCATTAATATCAGGACTTGGCATCCCACTATCATTTGAGTCAAAGGGCCAATAGATATTTATTAAAGTCGGGTATGTAGATTCCAATGTCCCAGAAGGAACACTTTGAGGAGCCCTATAAACAACTACATTTCCATCCTCGAGACCCTCAGCAACAAAGTAACGACTTTCCTCACTAATTGTTGGCATAGTTATTATCCAGATTATAAAAAATGTAATGATCCTCATGATACATTGATCTCTCCAGAGGGATATAACGCCTTGCTAAGGTGCGGCTAACACCACTGAATCCAAGCAAAGTCACCGTAATCACTAAACTCAACCGAACCAAAAGTGCCAAAGGTTAGCCGTCACTCTTAAGCAATTTGTTAGGCGACATTTGTGCTACCAACGATTTTCTTAATCGCTGGGTCGAAAACTTGGCTTACATATTCATCCATATCAGCATCGGTAATCTTCGTCATTTTTTTCTTTTTATTGGCGATCCGCTCCTTAACTTCACACTCCTGTTTTTTCCCCAGTAACCGGGATAACTTAAGAAGATCCTTCTCGAACTCAAGCATTGACTCCTTATATGCAAAACTTGAAAAACTATCCAAAAAGACGCCTGACTTTTCATCAGACTCTTCTTTTAAGGAGAATTCATGCAATGTCTTGAGGTAATCAATCAAAAACTTGTTGTTTGATAACTGAAAAGCTAATAGAGGATCGATTTCTGCCAATGACTCAACTGATGCATGATACTTGTTATACAACTCATGTTGGTCAACCACAGGAAACATCCCACGTAAACCTTTAGCCAGTTCATCCGTAAAGTTGTCTGGCATTCTTTCATTTGGAAACTTTCGCTTTAGCGCATTAACAAGAGCATCCTTGAGCAAATCTGAGTGTATTGTACTATTGACTACAATACTGGCCCACACGGACAACAGATTAAATAGTGATTTATTCAACCGTTCTCTACAACTCTTCCGCTCTTTATATTGGAATGAAATAAAGCTAATCACAGCACCTAGTAAGATACCAATTACTACAGATATGATTGGAATAACTGTTACCATTTAACCTCCTGTCGCCTAACAGCTTATTATGCGGAAAAAATCCGCCTTTCAAATTCTTATAAATCCGCTTTGCTCGAATTTCCGCTTTTTGACGCTTCGGCTAACTGCCAGAAAACCCACCACAAATTGCTCTCAAATTTTTCATGATTCCGCATTCTATAGTAAAAGCGGCATTTGACTTGCGGAAAGGCGGATTACGCTTAAACTGTATATCCATACAGTTGTTTTGGGTTGGGAGGTTTTGATGTCTTCACCGTTCTTGGACTATGTCGAGGAGCAGATGCTCCTACGTCGATATCGACCCAATACCGTCAAAACCTATCAACACTGGATTAAGTACTACATCGTCTTTAACAATAAACGTCACCCAAAGCAGCTGGGTGATGATGACGTAGAGCGCTTTTTGACCTACTTGAGTGTAGAAAAAGGCGTGGCTCCCCGAACTCAAGCGCTGGTACTCAACGCCCTTTCGTTCCTTTACAAAGAGATTCTGGATAAACCGCTGGGGCTACAACTGCAATTTCAACAATCAAAAGCCAATCGCAAACTGCCTACGGTTTTATTGCCAAACGAAATACTGGATTTACTGAGTTGCCTCAAACCGCCCTATCTCACCATGGCGCAGCTGATGTACGGCAGCGGCCTAAGAAAAAGTGAGGTCATTAGGCTACGAGTAAAGGACATAGATTTTGACTACGCAGGCATCGAAGTGTGGGATGCCAAAGGCGGCAAACACCGCAGAGTCACTCTGGCTAGAGAGCTGTTTCCAATACTGGAAAACCACATCAACTTCAGTATTGAGTTATTAAAGCAAGACTTAAACAACTCAGAGTTTCGCGGTGTCTCCATGCCTTTTGGATTATCGAAAAAATACCCTAGGGCACCAACCGATCCCAACTGGCAATATCTGTTTCCATCGTCGCGCCTTAGTTTCGATAAAGTCGCTAAAGAACTAAAACGCCACCACATACACCCTTCGGCATTACGAAAAGCGATAACCACTGCAAGGCACTGCGCACAGATAGAGAAAAGCGTCACCTGCCATACCCTACGTCATTCGTTTGCGACACACTTATTACAACGAGGAGCCGACATACGCACAATCCAAGCTCAATTGGGCCACACCGACGTCAGAACGACCCAAATCTATACGCATGTTCTGCAAATGGGAGCAGATGGTGTAACCAGCCCACTGTCTCTACTTAGCGGCCAGCCAGATAAACATTAGTGACTGCTATCGCTGTAACGCCCTAATTTTGGGCTGTTTCATTTCAAAATGAAAATCGGCAGATATAGCTCCGCCCATCACTTTGGCTGTGCTTGGCAAAATCTTAAAAAATTGACGATATATCAGTAGATTATCAAGAACATATCTCGCCAATTCAACATCCGAAGGCCCGGCTTTACGTAAGAGATCTCGCACAAAAATCCCGCCACTTAGGCGGGATTTCAATCAAAATTCTATCAATGACTCTACTCGGCTTTAGACAGGCCAAAGTGAAGGTAGGTTTTATCTGTCGCCACGCGGCCGCGATGGGTACGCTGAATAAACCCTTGTTGAATCAAGAAGGGTTCAATCACATCTTCGATGGTTTCCTTCTCTTCGCCGATGGCTGCCGCTAAGTTATCCAAGCCAACTGGACCACCGCCAAACTTGTCGATGATTGACATCAGCAGCTTTCTATCAAGAAAATCAAAGCCTTCACTGTCGACATCCAATACCCCTAAGGCTTCCTCCGCGACCTTAGCGTTGATCTCCCCTTCATATTTCACTTCGGCAAAATCACGGACGCGGCGCAGCAGTCGATTGGCAATACGGGGCGTGCCGCGGCTACGACGAGCCACTTCAACGGCTCCTTGCTCATCAATGTTCAAGTTCAATACGGCGGCACTGCGAGTCACGATGGTGGTCAAGTCGGCCACATTGTAGAACTCCAGTCGCAGCGGAATGCCAAAACGGGCACGCAGGGGCGAAGTCAGTGCGCCAGCGCGGGTGGTGGCACCAATGAGGGTAAAAGGAGGCAGATCCAACTTAATGGAACGCGCCGCCGGGCCTTCACCAATCATGATGTCCAACTGGTAATCCTCCATTGCGGAATAGAGGATCTCTTCAACTGCGGGGCTCAGTCGATGGATCTCATCGATGAATAACACATCATTGGCTTCAAGGTTAGTAAGCATCGCCGCCAAATCGCCCGCTTTTTCGAGCACAGGGCCAGAGGTAGACTTAATACTGGCATCCATCTCGTTGGCGATGATGTTGGCGAGGGTGGTTTTTCCAAGTCCCGGCGGGCCAAAAATCAGCGTATGATCCAGCGCCTCGCCACGATTGCGCGCCGCTGCGATGAAGATCTCTAACTGGCCGCGAGCCTCTTTCTGGCCGGTATAGTCCGTGAGCATTTTCGGGCGCATGGCACGGTCAATAACCGACTCTTGGCTATCTTGCTCTTGTGGGGCAATGAGGCGATCCGCTTCAATCATGGTGTCTCTTCTTACTCTCTGTTCGATCTATTTGCCTTGGCACGTGCCATTTAGGGTCATCAGCATCAACTTACATCATCGCTTTCAGGGCGTCTTTAATCAGCTGCTCGGAGGTGGCACCGGCTGAGTGTACTTTATCAACGGTCTTTTTAGCCACGGTGGCTTTGTAGCCCAGTGCTTCAAGGGCGGCAATGGCATCCTCTTTGGCGTCCGGAGCGGTGATGTAGGTATTCTCCACAGGATTACCCAAGGCAAAGGCATCGGCACTCGGCGTCGCTAAGGTTGCGGCAAACTTGTTCATGCGATCGCGCATTTCAACCACCAAGCGTTCGGCGGTCTTTTTGCCCACTCCTGGCACTTTGGTAATGCTGGTGATGTCATCGCGTTGTACCGCCTGTACAAACTGCTCCGCTGACATGCCTGAGAGAATGGCCAGCGCCATTTTGGGACCGATGCCGTTGGTTTTAATCAGCTCTCGAAACAGCGCCCGCTCCTGTTTACTGGCAAAGCCATACAGCAGCTGCGCATCTTCACGAACCACGAAGTGAATAGACAAGGTGCAAGGCTCGCCTTCTGCTGGCAGCTGATAAAAGCTGGTCATCGGTAGCTGCACTTCATAACCTACGCCGCCGCAGTCGATCAGCACTTCCGGTGCCTGCTTTTCAATAAGGGTTCCGCTTAAACGTCCAATCACCTTGTGTACCTTTTTGCTCTGTTTTTGGTTGTCGTTCTAATTTTGTATGTGATGCATCATGTTAACGCAGCCTACCGCGAATTCGCGCGGTGGCTTTGCCCGCCATGGCAACCATGGCTTCACGAGTATGACTATGACATAGGGCAATGGCCAGTGCATCGGCGGCATCCGCTTGGGGCACCGCAGGCAGCTTCAATATGTGCTTAACCATGTGTTGCACCTGACTTTTGTCGGCACCACCGGTACCCACTACCGCTTTTTTGATTTCCGTCGGGCTGTACTCGCACACAGGCAGCTCGGCATTGGTGGCGGCCACAATGGCCACGCCCCTCGCCTGGCCCAGCTTTAATGCGGAGTCAGCATTTTTGGCCATGAAAACCCGTTCAATGGCAAACTCGTCCGGCTGAAACTGCCGAATCAGTTCACTTACGCCGTCATAGACGCACTTAAGCCGAGGCGGCAGATCGCCATCTGGGGTACGAATGCAGCCGCTGCCAAGGTAGGTGTGGGTGCGCCCCACTTTTTTGATCACCCCGTATCCGGTTACCCGCGAGCCAGGGTCGATCCCTAAAATAATGGTCATATCAATCCAGCTGGGCCATCACGTCGTCGCTAATGTCGGCGTTGTGATACACCTCTTGCACGTCGTCGTGATCTTCCAAAACGTCTACCAGACGCAGGAACTTAGGTGCGGTGGCAACATCGAGCTCCGCCTTGGTTGACGGCACTTGAGTGACTTCAGCGTTCAAGGAGGTCAAGCCGGCTGCATCCAAGGCATCTTTGACTGCGCCAAACTCTTCTGGTGTGGTGTACACGTCGATGCTGCCATCGTCGTGAGTTTCCACATCATCGGCACCGGCTTCCAGCGCCGCGTCCATCACCAGCTCTTCATCAGTGCCTTCGCCGTAAGAGATCACGCCTTTTTTCTCAAACAGGTAGGAGACCGAACCGTCGGTGCCTAAGTTGCCACCAGATTTGGTAAAAGCGCTGCGAACCCCAGACACGGTGCGGTTGCGGTTATCGGTCATGGTTTCCACCATTACGGCGGTGCCGCCTGGCCCGTAACCTTCATAGATGATGGTTTCTAGCACCTGGCCATCGAGCTCGCCACTGCCGCGTTTAACGGCACGATCGATGGTGTCGCGAGTCATGTTATTAGACAGCGACTTATCGATGGCGGCGCGCAGCCGTGGGTTGGAATCAGGATCGGAACCGCCCTCTCGAGAGGCTACGGTGAGCTCGCGGATCAGTTTGGTAAAAATCTTGCCTCGTTTGGCATCCTGAGCGGCCTTGCGATGCTTAATGTTGGACCATTTACTGTGACCGGCCATAACTAGGTTCTCCTCTCTCCTTTAAACAACAAAGCTGCCCGTAGGCAGCTTTGGTTGCAAGCGTTTGGCTTATTCGCCGTCGTTGCTGCTTTCCTGCTTCGCCAGGTCGATGGCCAGTTCTGCCAGTACCTCTGGATTTGCTGGGCTTGGTGCGTCAGTCAACGGGCAAGCGGCGGTGGTGGTCTTAGGGAAGGCCATCACGTCACGAATCGAGCTGGCACCGGTCATCAGCATCACCAAACGGTCCAAACCGAAGGCCAAGCCCGCGTGCGGTGGCGCACCGTAGCGCAATGCTTCCAGCAGGAAGCCGAACTTCAGCTGCGCTTCTTCATCGCTGATGCCCAAAATGCGGAACGCCGTGGCTTGCATCTCTTGATCGTGGATACGCACAGAACCACCGCCCAGCTCTACGCCGTTCAGTACCATGTCGTATGCATCGGAGATGGCAGTGCCTGGGTTGGCTTCCAGCTCAGCAGGCGTCATGTTGCGCGGTGCGGTAAATGGGTGGTGCAATGCGTGGAAACGGCCGTCGGCCTTTTCGAACATTGGGAAGTCGACTACCCACAGTGGCTTCCACTCATCGACGGTCAAACCAAAGTCTTCACCGGCCTTCAGACGCAGTGCGCCCATGGCATCGGTTACCACGTTGTAGCTATCAGCGCCAAACAGGATGATGTCACCGGCTTCGGCGCCATTGCGCTCAACAATGGCGTTGATGATGTCGTCGCTCAGGAACTTAGCCACTGGCGATTGAACGCCTTCAATGCCCTTACCGGCTTCGTTTACTTTAACCCACGCCAGACCTTTGGCACCGTAGATGCCGACGAACTTGGTGTAGTCGTCAATCTGCTTACGAGACAGTGACGCACCGCCTGGAATGCGCAGAGTCGCAACACGGCCTTCTGGATCATTTGCAGGGCCATTGAATACTTTGAATTCAACGTCTTTTAAGATGTCTGCAACGTCAACCAGCTCCAGCGGGTTACGCAGATCCGGCTTATCAGAACCAAATCGACGCATGGCATCGGCGTAGGTCATGTGTGGGAATTCTGGCAAGTCCACGTCCAGCATCTTCTTGAACAGAGTGCGGATCATCGACTCGGTGGTCGCCATCACCTGCTCAGCAGACATAAAGGAGGTTTCAATATCAATCTGGGTGAACTCAGGCTGACGGTCGGCGCGCAGGTCTTCGTCACGGAAGCACTTTACGATCTGGTAGTACTTATCCATTCCAGACATCATCAGCAACTGCTTAAAGATCTGCGGTGACTGTGGCAGTGCGAAAAACTCACCTTTGTGAGTACGGCTTGGTACCAAGTAGTCACGGGCGCCTTCTGGGGTGGCCTTGGTCAGAATTGGGGTTTCCACATCGAGGAAACCGGCGTCATCCATAAAGCGGCGAACTTCAGAGGTCACCTTAGAGCGGAACAACATGCGCTCAGTCATCTCAGGACGGCGCAGATCCAAGTAGCGGTATTTCAGGCGCTGCTCTTCGCTAACATCGGTGTTGAAATCGATTGGCAGTGGCGCAGCCTTATTCAGGATGGTCAACTCTTTACCCAGAACCTCAATGCCACCAGTGGTCATGTTCTTGTTCACCTGGCTATCAGGACGAGCACGAACCAAACCTTTTACCTGTACGCAAAACTCGTTACGCAGGCTGGAAGCCACTTCGAACACTTCTGGCAGGTCAGGATCGTAAACCACCTGAACGATGCCTTCGCGGTCACGAAGATCCAAAAATACTACGCCGCCTAAATCGCGGCGACGGTTAACCCAACCCACTAGGGTAACTTCTTGGCCCACCTGGGCTTCAGTAACGAGTCCACTGTAATGGCTGCGCATTGACTGATCCTATCTAAAGTTGCTGAGGTACGAACGCCATGTCGCCAAGTTGAGGCTGGGCATCCATACTGAAATAATTTGGCAAAGGCCAGAGTATAAAGAAAAGTTACCGCTATAAGAAGCGATGCCACGCCCATATCTGAGGTAGATGCTCAGTTATGCGCCGCTTGGCGACAATTTGACCACAAAGTGCCTGAAATTCTATAGATAGTTGGCCTCGACTTGCTGAGGCAAGAGACGATCACTACAATCGCCGGTTCATGCGAAGAGATCCTGTTACCATGCCGAATCAAGACAAAATTTTTGCGACACCTCAGCAAGATATTCAAGACTTTAGCTTCAATGAGCAAGTGGTGTCGGTCTTCCCAGATATGATCAGCCGCTCCATTCCTGGCTATGGTGCCATCGTCGATGGCATTGGCAACATCTGCCAGCGAGTGGCCAAGCCCAACACCCAGCTGTATGACTTAGGCTGTTCACTGGGCGCCGCGACGTTATCGATGCGCCGCCACTTAAGCGATCAAGGTTGCCGCATCATCGCCGTGGATAACTCACAAGCGATGATCAAGCGCGCCCAAGAGCACCTGAACGCCTTTGTCAGCCCAACTCCAGTTGAGTTGGTGTGTGGCGACATTCGCGATGTTGAGATCAACAACGCCTCAATGGTGGTGCTTAACTTTACGTTACAATTTCTTCCACCAGAAGATCGTGCGTCTTTAATCGCTAAGATTTATAAAGGCTTAGTTCTAGGTGGGGTGCTCATCGTCTCCGAAAAACTTCGCTTTGAAGGCGACAAACTGCACAAGCTCATCGACGACATGCATCTGGACTTTAAACGGGCCAACGGCTACAGCGAACTGGAGATCAGCCAGAAGCGCACCGCCCTTGAGAACGTGATGAAACCAGACAGCAAGCAGCAGCATTATCAGCGCTTTGCCCAAGCGGGCTTCACCGAATACTCCAGCTGGTTCCAAAGCCTCAACTTTACCTCTTTGATGGCCATCAAATGATCGATTTCAAACAGTTCTATCAGCGCATCGCCGATAGCAAACTCAGCCACTGGCTTGAAACCTGCCCAAGCCAGTTAGCCCAGTGGCGCAAACTGCACACCCACGGTGACTTCCCCAAATGGGAACGGGTCATCGCCAAACTGCCAAAGGTGGAGGCCAACGTCATCGACCTGAAAACACAGGTGATGATTGGTGACGGTAGCCAAGAATTTAATGGCGGCGCCCAAAAACTTGAAAACCTGTTGAAGTGTTTACACCCGTGGCGCAAAGGCCCATTTCATCTGCATGGCGTCCACATCGATACCGAGTGGCGCAGCGATTGGAAATGGGATCGCTTGTTGCCACACATCAGCCCCTTAAAAGGTCGAACCGTATTGGATGTGGGCTGTGGCAGCGGCTACCACATGTGGCGCATGCTCGGTGAAGAGGCCGAGTTGGTGATTGGCGTTGATCCATCGGCGCTGTTCCTAACCCAATTTAATGCGGTTAAGCATCTAGCTGGCAATCCGGATAGTATCCACCTGTTACCCTTGGGGATTCAGGAGCTGCCGCCACTTCGCGCCTTTGATACCGTGTTTTCCATGGGTGTGCTCTACCACCGCACCTCCCCTATCGACCACTTGATGCAGCTAAAAGATCAGCTGAATAAAGGCGGCGAATTGGTTCTGGAAACCCTTGTGGTGGAAGGTGACGAGCAAACGGTGTTGGTTCCAGAGGGGCGCTATCAACAGATGAATAATTGCTGGTTCCTGCCATCGGCTAAAGCCCTAAAGCTGTGGCTTGAAAAATGCGACTTCAAGGACGTGCGCATTGTCGATGAAGCCAATACCGAATTGGGGGAGCAGCGTTCCACCGAATGGATGACCTGGCATTCCCTAAAAGACTATCTAGATCCGCAAGATCCGAGCAAAACTGTTGAGGGACATCCGGCCCCAAGACGTGCCATACTGGTAGCCACTAAATAGATGCGATTCACACGAACCAAACTCAAGGGTAAACGATTGATGTCTTTACGCCATTTTGTACTTGCCAGCGCGCTAATTAGTTTGAGCGGCTGCGCCCTCACCCAGCAACCGCAAACGCCTGCGCCAACCCAAGAGCCCGCCTTGAGCTCACTCTTGGCCAAGCAACACCAACAGGCCATCAGCGCCATCAATAGCGTTGGAGAAAGCGCCGCGTTGACCGCCGAGCGCCAACAGCTCCAGGCAGACAAGCTGGATAAACTCAACGAAGACGTCGCTGCGCTCAGCCGACAGGTGATTGTGCTGTCGGAAGCGAAAGACCTGCCGGTGATTCAATGCCCAGAGGTAGAGCAAAGCTGCCCACTGCATGACAAACTGGTGTTTGGCGAAGTGGAAAAAGTCACCATTGAAGAGGTTGGCTTTGAGTTTGACACTCGGGTAGATACCGGTGCCGCGTCCTCCTCGCTGGATGCGGGTAACATCATTTTGTTTGAGCGCGATGGCAATCAGTGGGCTCGCTTTGAAGTGATGGATCGCAATCAGCCGGATCTTGGCCCTCGCACCGTTGAGGCGCCAGTGGTGCGCTTTGTGCAGATTAAGAAAGGCACCAGTGGCGAACCTCAGCGCCGTCCAGTGATCAAAGTGCGCCTGTCTATTGGCGATTATCACGCCGACACGGAACTCAACCTTAATGATCGCAGTCACTTAGAGTACCCACTGCTGCTGGGTCGTAAATTTATCAAAGACATTGCCGTGGTTGACGTAAGCCAGCAATACGTCCAAAGCGCGACCAACGGCCAAAACGGAGCCAAGTAGATGGCATCGAGAAAACCCTTTCTATTTGTAATTTTTGTGCTGCTGACCGTCGGGTTTGGCAGCTCGATTTATCGCCACTTGGTTGACGGCATTCCTCTGCTGCCTGGAGATCAAACCACCAACTGGACCGTCGAAGCCAAGGTGACCTTTACCGCCATCGGTGAGCCAGTGGAGGCGTCTTTAACCCTACCGGAAGACCCCAACTTTGAGCTGCTGTCTGAAAATGCGGCCTCACCGGGTTATGGCCTTGAAGTAAACCAGCAAGCCAACGCCCGTCGCGCCGTTTGGACCAAACGGGATGTGTTGGGTAAACAAGAGCTGTACTACACCGCAAACCTTGTGGCCGGAGATTCTGCGGCGTTGATGGACGACCGCGTTCCCACGCTGCCACCGGAAGAGACTTGGCCTGAAGGGGCAGAAACCGCCGCCTCAGCGATCATCGATACCGCCTGGGATCGCAGTGCCACCAACCTCTCCTATGCTCAGCAGATCGCCTCCATGATCAGCGATTCTGAGCAAGCGCAAAACATCGCCCTGCTGCTCAGCCACTACCCCAAAAGCGAGTTGATGGTGCGCCTGATGCATGCGGCTAAGATCCCTGCCCGCGTCAGCCATGTGCTGAAATTGGAAGACGGTCGCCGTCGTCAGGCGCTGTTTGATGTGGTTGAAGTGTACGACCAAGGCCAATGGCATCTGTTTGATCCACAAACCGGCAATGCAGGCCGTCAAGCCAATTGGTTAATCTGGCAGCGCACCAGCACCTCGGTGCTGGACATCACCGGTGCCACGAACTCTCAAGTAAGTTTCTCCATTATCGAAGACACCCGCCCTGCTCTGGCCACCGCGCTGGACATGATGGCCACCAAAGGTGCCAGTTCGTTCTCGCTGTACTCCCTGCCATTGGAAGAGCAGAGCCTGATTCGCGGTTTGATGCTGGTTCCCGTTGGCGTTTTGGTGGTGGTGTTCCTTCGAGTGCTGATCGGCCTGAAAACCTCAGGGACCTTCATGCCGGTTCTGATCGCTCTGGCCTTTATTCAAACCACGCTATTAACTGGCCTGGTTGGCTTCCTGCTGATTGTGTCGGTGGGCCTGTACATTCGAGGTTACCTGTCTAACCTCAACCTATTGCTGATATCGCGAATATCCGCGGTGGTGATCGTAGTGCTCGGCATCATCGCAGGCTTTACCGTATTGGCATACAACCTAGGCTTAACCGAAGGTCTCACCATCACCTTCTTCCCGATGATCATCTTGGCTTGGACCATTGAGCGGATGTCAATTTTGTGGGAGGAGGAAGGCCCGAAAGAGGTGGCGGTTCAAGGTGGCGGCAGTCTATTGGTTGCTACTATCACCTACCTATTTATGGTGTCACCTCTGATCCAGCACTGGGTATTTAACTTCCTAGGCATTCACTTGGTGATTCTGGCCATGGTGCTGATGATGGGCCAATACACCGGCTATCGTCTTTTGGAATTGCGCCGCTTTAAGCCATTGGCGGGAGACGACTGATGGAGTTTTGTCGCCCGTCTCAACTGGCCGCCAAAGGCGTAATGGGGATGAACAAGCGAAACATCTCCTACATCGGCCGTTATAACCCTCGCCGACTGTACAAATTGGTGGATGACAAACTGCGCACCAAGCAGATCGCCCTTAAAGGGGGAATTGATACCCCAAGTTTGGTGTCGGTGATCGGCGAGCAGCACGAGCTCAAAGACCTACCCAATCGCATCCGTGGCTTGAGCGGCTTTTGCATTAAGCCTGCTCAAGGCTCTGGTGGCAAAGGCATCTTGGTGATCACCAAAGTCAGTGACGGTCGCTACTTTAAGCCCTCTGGAGAGGAGGTCACCCTACTGGAGATGGAACGCCATGTCTCCAACGTGCTGGCAGGCCTATTCAGCCTCGGCGGCAAAAACGACGTCGCGGTGATTGAAGCACTGATCCAGTTCGATCCGGTGTTTGACGGCTTCTCCTATGAAGGGGTGCCGGACATTCGCCTGATCGTGTTCAAGGGCTACCCGGTAATGGGTATGTTGCGCCTGTCTACGGCAGCGTCTGATGGCAAGGCCAACTTGCACCAAGGCGCTGTGGGCGTTGGTATCGACATCGCCACCGGCAAGGCGCTGCACGCGGTGCAATTTGACCGGCCAGTGACCCACCATCCGGACACCAACAAAGAGCTTAAGCTAATGAAGGTACCCCACTGGGATCGGCTACTGACATTGGCGGCGGGTTGCTACGAGATGTCTGGACTCGGTTATCTGGGTACCGACATGGTGCTGGATACCGAACGAGGGCCTCTGCTGCTTGAGCTTAATGCTCGGCCAGGGCTGGCGATTCAGATTGCCAACGGCGAGGGGTTATTGCCTCGCCTGCAGAAGATCGAGTCTCTGCCAGAGCATCCGGTCGACGTAGAGACCCGTGTTCAACGGTCGAAAGAGTGGTTCCAGCGTGACAGCCAATTGGCTTAATGGCAGTTTACTGCTGGCGCTAGTCTTCAGTTTCAGTGCCAAGGCCGGTATTGGCCTTGAGCACTGCTTGGCCCAAGTTCCTCCCCCCGTGATCAGCAAAAAACTTGATGATCGCCGCCGCTCGATATTATTAGCCCTTCAAGACCACCTCAGTAGTAACCCACAGCTTGATATCGATTCCAGTCAATGCCTCATTTGGGTCAAACAGCAGCTGCACCCAACTACGCCGCTGCCTGATCCCAAATTGCTGGCCGACAACACCAGCTATCTGGCGCTGGTGAATCGGCCAAGAAAAATTCGCTTGGCTCCCCACTGCCAAACGTCGGCGCAGCTAAACAGCGACATCCTGTCTCTGTCCCGTTCCGACGTGGGTCGCTACCTCTACCGTGGCCAGCAGACACAGTGCCGGCAAAGTGTGTGGCTGGCGTGGCAAAACCGAGGCGGAAACGATGCCAGCGATGCGGCGCTGTTGGTATTAAAGCAAAATCAAAATCACGCGCAGTCTAACGGTTTCGCCAGTGTCGCTGATGAAGAGTTGCAGAGCGCCTATCTTAATTCACCGGCCAAAGTCAGCCAATTTTTAGGGCGACTTGATCCCCTTGAACGGCGCCTACCTTGGGGAGACCATCACCATGGCGACTATTTTGATGTCGCCCCCATGACCTTGGCAAAACAGAGCTTAACTCTGTTATCTGACTGGTTTGGGTTGTCGGTCAAATCGGTCGATAAACACACGTGGCAGATCTGGGACGACAAGCGTTTTCTGGGTTACGTACACCTGTATACCGAGCCGCGCCACCGACTCACCGTGGCCACCCACAATCGGGTAAGCTACTACTTTGGCGACATCACCATTGGCGTCAGGGAGCGCGTCAATTGGCGCCACCGCCATGTTCAAGAGCTATTTGGCAACCTAAGCCAAGGGTTGTGGACACTGGCCGGTCACGGAGTGGAAGAGACGGAGATCGAACCGGATCTTATTGGTTTGCCCAAATCCATAGGTCAAATGCTGGCGTTCGAGGCAAGCTGGATGCGATCATTAAAGCTCATCTCCCCTCCCCCTTATCAAGTCAGCGCCTATAAGGTGTTCCAGGCTGAATTGGCGCTGGCCATGTGGTCAACCCCATTTGCCAACGAAGCTCAGTTGCTGGAGCTGCAAAGCCAGTTGTTTGCAGATAATCTCAATGTTGATGCGCCCTCCCCTTGGTTCAGCTGGCGTGGCGACAGCCGTTGGCTGACTTCTGGGGTACTGTCCTATCGCTCACTACTCCAGCAGCAGTTAGCAAAGCAGTTAATTGAAAGGCACAAACGCAGCGGACAGCGAATCTGGCAGCGACTATACGTTGACGGCCACAGCCATAAGCTAAGCCGCCAACTTGCCGAGTTGGGCGTAGAGCCGGACTCACTGATGCATTGAGTCCGACGGGAGAGTGGGAATTAGTTAAAACGAGCGCGAAGGGCCTCTTTGGCGGCTTGAACTCCAGAGTCGTCTTTGGCCACTCCCGGTGCACTAACCACCTCAACGTCGGTAATGCCGACAAAACCCAAAACCGTACGCAGGTAGGGATCGTTGAAGTTTAGGTGCGCCATCGGCGAACCTTCGCCATAACTACCACCACTGGCGGTAATGATGGTGGCTTTACGGCCGCCCAATGCGCCTTCAGGCCCCTTCTCGGTATAGTTAAAAGTGCGCCCCACACGACAGATCTGATCGACCCAAGACTTCATCCCCACGGTCACGGAAAAGTTGTGCATCGGTGAGCCCAATACGATCTCATCGGCTTCAATCAGTTCATCTACCAAGGTATCTGACAAGCTAACCGCCTGCTGCTGGGTATCACTGCGCTGCTCTAGGGGCGTGTAGAACGCACCAATGGTGTTGCCATCCAATTGGGCGATATGATCCGCGGACACATCTCGATGGATAACCTTGCCATCTGGGTTGGCCGCCAGCCAAAAATCTTCAAAAGCGGCCGTCAGGGCGCGAGTGTGGGATTGCTGGGTGTTGGGGCTGGCATTCACGACTAATAGGGTTTTCATCTCGGCATTCCTTCTAACAAATTAGGTTGACGAGAATCAGTTTACATGCAGCAATTAGGATAAAAAGCGCATAAAATGACTTATAGCATTCTAATTTATAGAACGGTAAAGCGATGTTTCGGCCCTTAACCACCGCAGAGCAGTGGCGTATTTTGCAAGCCGTTGTCGATTGTGGCGGCTATGCAAAAGCCGCGGCGGCCCTCAACCGCAGCCAAAGTGCCCTGAACCACGCGGTCAGTAAATTGCAGCAGCAGCTCGGGGTTCAACTGCTCGAAGTGCAAGGCAGAAAAGCGGTATTAACCCCTTCCGGCAAGATATTGCTGCACCGCTCCCGTGAGCTCACTCGAGGTTTAGAACAGCTGGAACAGCTGGCCACCAACCTAGAGCAAGGGTGGGAGCACGAGATCTTAATCTCCAGAGAGAGCATCTACCCCTCAGAGCTGCTGTTTGCGGCGCTATCGCATTTCTACCCTGAAAGCCGAGGCACCCGAGTAACGGTTATCGACAACATCATCAGCGGCAGCCGGGAGGCCATCGAACAGCGTCAGGTGGATTTGGCCATTACTGGGCTGGTTCCCAAAGGCTACATGGGAATGCCACTGACCACGGTGCGGCTGATATTGGTGTGTCACCCTAGCCACCCTCTGGCTCGGGAGGATGCCATCGATTCCCATCGTCTGTCTCAGGAGCTGCAAATTGTAATTCGAGATACCGGCTCTGCTGCTGGCGATGTGGATCAAGACGTGGGCTGGTTAAAATCGAAAGAGCGCTGGACCGTAAGTCATTTCAGCGATGCCATCGGCATTTTAAAACAGGGAGTCGGCTTCTGTTGGGTGCCAGAACACATGGTCAGTGATGCACTGAAGCACCGAGAGCTAGTAAAGCTGGATACCAAGATGGGAGGCAACCTAATTCCCCTCAGCTTGGTGATTCCGGCACCAGATAGCTTAGGGCCTGCTGCCAATCGCTTTGCTGAGATCTTAACCCAAACGGCGCCGCTTTCAGACAAAACGGCACCATACAGGGACTAGGCTACTTGAATTAGGTATTTCTGGGTTTTGCCGCCCGCTTGGAGCTGAGTCAGGGCATCAGCCAGCTCCTCAAAGGCCATCAGTTTATGGGGCACCTGCTCAAGTTGTTGTTGACCAATTTTCTCAAGCAATCGCTCCCCCGCTTGGGTGAGTTCGGCAAACTTGGTATCAGAGCCAAATTGGTAGATGGCCCCTAAGGCGATCTCATGCAGCGAGACGCATTTAGCAAAAGCATCCCCAAGGGGCTCAACCCGACCTAGCACCGACACGAGATGACTGCCGTAGTTAAGCAGATCAAACAGTGCGGCGGCGTTGTCGGCGCTCACCAGATCAATAGCACCATCGAACTGTCCGTCTTCCACGGAGTTTGCCAACTGCGGTTTCCAGTCAGCCGCTTTATAATCAACGCATTGAGATACGCCCCACTCCAACAACATGGCGTGGTTAGCTTTGGATGCCGTGGTAGACACCTTCGCGCCTTTCGCCAACAACAGCTGCACCGCAATTCGACCTACGGCGCTGCCGCCGCCACAAACCAAAATTCGCTTGCCTTTAAGGGAGGGAAATTTCGCCACCGCCTGCCAAGCGGTTAGTCCAGGGCAAGGAAACGCCGCCGCTCGAGCGTCGGTCACGCCGTCAGCGATGGCCATTAACGCTTTGACATCCACTAAGGTGTACTCAGCGAAACTGCCGTGTCGAGTTAGATCTGCATGATAACTAACCCGTTGACCAAGCCAACTGGTGTCAACGCCATCACCGACTGCCACGACCTCTCCAGCACCATCCACACCGGGAATGTGACCGGGCTGCCACGCACCATGACCATACTGAATCAGTTTCCAATCCACCGGATTAAGCCCAATCACTCTATTGGCCACTAAAACCTGATGAGCTTGAGGGGTTGGTATCGCAACCGGCGCCATGACCAGCGATTGCCCTGCCCCTTGATACTGCCAACTTGTTTGGGTACCCATACCAAATTTCACCTTAATAAAGCGTTATTTATCTTTAATCTGCTGCCAAAGCGCTTTCGCCATCGCTTCGGAGGACATCGGGTTTTGACCGGTAATTAGCCGCCCATCCACCACCACGTAAGGGGTAAAGTCCGCTCCTTGTGAATAGTCGGCGCCATCGGCCACCAAGGCGTCTTCCAAAGAGTATGGCACTACCTGCGTAAGCTGAATGGCTTGCTCTTCGCTGTTTGAAAAGCCGGTCAACTTTTTACCATCAAGCAGAGGGGAGCCATCAATCTGCACATCAACCAAACCGGCAACGCCATGACAAACTGCGGCGACACTGCCCCCTTGTTGCCATAGCGCACTGACACGTTGAGACAGCGCCGAGTTACCACGAAAATCCCACATGGTGCCGTGACCACCAACCAAAATAATGGCGTCATAACCATCGGTGCTGATGGACGCCAATGACTGGGTATTAAGCAGCGCCTGTCGCTGTGAAGCCAAAAACGCTTTGGATGCGTCGTCTTGATTTTCAAGGCTACCTGGATCGATAGGCGTTTGACCGCCCTTAATCGACGCCAACGTCACTTGGGCACCCTGCTCCGTCAGGTATTGATAAGGGTGTGCCGCTTCAGAGAGCCAGAACCCGGTGGCTTTGCCGGTGTCCCCAAGCTCAGACTGGCTGGTCAACACCATCAACACCTCCGGCGCGGCGTAGGCGGAGCTTAGAGGCAATAACAAAGATGCTAATACAAACGCCGTTTTTTTCATTGTGTCTCCAAATACTTAAGCGATTTGGATTCGAGTCTACGCCTGGACTAGCCCCTTATTAAATTATCAGTAGTAATAAAAATAATAACAGGCTGTTATAAAAAGAAGTTATTCACAAGCAAGCTGACAACACCAGACCAAAAATCTTATAAATCAATAAGTTAAAATATGACAAAAACATTGCCATCTAAATGAAGCTGTTTTCTTGGATTAAGACACTAAAACAATCTGATTTAGCAAAACTAAAAAATTAAGTCTGAAATTTTTGCTAGCTTAAAAGTCTACCCTTGCCAAATTCCATTTTGTTACAAGTTATTTACAAATAAAATATACAGTGTTAATAAAATGATGCGGCAGTCATCGCCGCTGGAATATAAAAACAAGGATGGATAATGAATAACAAAAATCTGAGAGTTCACTCTAAGCGCACACTCGCGGCTATTGCAGTGTCGACGCTACTGGCAACAACACCTGTGCAAGCCAGTTCGACGTCTGGTTCAATTTACGGCCAAGCAGAAGCTGGCAGCGCCGTGTCATTTACTAACAAAGATACCGGCTTAAATCGAACCGTCACCGCTGGCGATAATGGCCGCTTTAATTTCAAGGAAGTTCCGCCTGGCCGATACGTCGTCACATCAGCCAATGGCGAAAAGCATGAGGTTGTTGTAAAGATCGGCACCGGTTCATCAGTAATATTCGGCAGCAACGATGTCGAAGTGATCACCGTACAAGGTGGAAGAATTTCTGCGATTGATACCACCTCAACCGAATCCACAGTGGTTTTTACACAAGATCAAATTGAACTCTTGCCCGTTTCCCGTGATGTCACCAGTGTGGCTCTACTGACGCCAGGAACCCAAAAAGGGGTTGCTGAGTTTGGTAATCTGGCGTCATTTGGTGGCTCATCCGTTGCCGAAAATGGTTACTACATTGATGGCATGGACGTAACCAACCTGAAGAACTTTTTATCCTTTGCCAGCCTCCCATTTGATGCGATTGAGCAAACGCAAGTTAAGACCGGTGGTTATGGCGTTGAATATGGCCGCGCATTAGGTGGCATTACCAATGTAATCACCAAAAGTGGTACCAACGAATGGGAATTTAGCGCTGCCGCGTATTACATACCCGAAAGTCTGTATGAAGACGAAAAGGACGTTGTAGATCGCGCCCACGATGACGGCACACTTCTAAAGTATGACTCCGACAACACCTACAACTCACTCGCAATGAACGTAGGCGTCGGCGGACCATTGATTAAAGATACCCTGTTTCTCTACGCAAACTTGGAAGGTCAATATGTCGAGCGTGATTGGTATTACCGCAGCACCAGCACTAACCAAGAGATAACCAACCCTAACTATTTGGTCAAACTTGATTACTATCTAAACGACAATCACCTGTTCAAACTCACCTACATCAATAACGAATCTGATCGTGAGCAGAAGCGTTATGAAAATGCCGCAGGGGAGTATTACACCGGCAGCCATGGCACCAAAACCACAGACGTCACTTATGAAAATGGCGGCGATATCTTAATTGCCAACTACTCGGGTCAGATTACCGACGATCTTAGTGTGTCTCTGATGTACGGTACATTGGATCAAAAAGATGAGAACCGCTCTCCACGTAATCTGCCTGGCGGCGAATGCGTCGTTGCCATTGATACCTCAGGGGACAAAACCTGGTCTACTCGAGAAAACATTGGCTGTTGGAATCCGGCTAACTCCAGCTCTTTAGACCCAGAGTCCCCGTCAGAGCACGATGAACGAGATAGCTACAAGTTCGATTTTGACTGGACCATCGGCGATCACACTATTCGTGGTGGTTACAACAAAGAGGAATACACCTCCTACGCCATCGGCTCTCAATACTCAGGCGGCCTGTACTACCGTTATATGGATGGCAATACGCTAAATGAAGGGATACTAAACGGGGTTGATATCGGCGTTGGAACCAAAGCCGTGCGTATTCGTACATCCGACATTTTATCTGGCGCCTATGGCGTAGAAAACGAAGCCTTCTATCTCGAGGACAACTGGCAGATTACAGATAATATCTTGGTTTACGCCGGTATTCGTAATGAAACCTTCACCAACCTCGATGCCAAAGGGGACGTATTTGTAGAAGCCGATGATCTTTGGGCGCCTCGCTTTGGTTTCTCTTGGGACATCAATGGCGACTCTACGCAAAAACTCTATGCCACAGCAGGCCGTTACTACATCCCAATTGCATCAAACACCAACATTCGTTCAACCCGAACAGAGAGCTTTACGGAGAAGTTCTATTTTGTGGATGGATTCAATCCAGAAGATGGCACCCCGATTAACTTAGGTGAGCAATTTGGCCGTGAGATCATCGACAATCAAACTCCAGACCCACGAAATATTGCAGTTTCCGATTTAGACCCAATGTATCAGGACGAGTTTATTCTGGGCTACCAACATGCACTGGATGAAGACTGGACCGTGGGCATTAAGGGTATGTACCGCGAAGTTAAAGACGGTATGGACGATTTTTGTGCCCATGACGGCTTTATTAAGTGGGCCGAAGACAACGGTTACGACAATTTCGACTATCACACCATGTCAGGCTGTTTAATCGTTAATCCAGGTAAAGACCTATCCCTGTATATGGATCTGGAAAACGACGGCAACATGACCCACGTTACCGTACCCAACAGTTATTTCGAGCTGCCTGAATACGAACGCACCTATAAAGGCATAGAACTGACGCTTGAGCGTGCTTTCAATGACGATTGGTATATGAATGCGTCTTACGTTTGGTCTAAAAGTGAAGGTAACGTTGAGGGCTATGTAAACTCCACCCTTGGGCAAGAAGATGCCGGGGCGACCCAGGACTTTGACCACAAACTGTTCCAAGATGGCAGCGATGGCTATTTGCCAAACGATCGCCGTCACCAGTTCAAGATCTATGGTTTGTATCAAGTTACCGATGAGATCGCCATTACTGCTAATATCTCTGCGGCCTCAGGCACTCCTTTAAGTTGTAATGGATATATCCCTCTGGATGGCATGACCGAAGCCGATCAAAACTCGTTTAGTCGTTACAGTGCCTCAAGCTTCTATTGTGTAAACGATCAAGGCGAACCAGAGCTCACCAATCGCGGTGATTATGGTGAAACCGATTGGACCTACAACGTAGACATGGGCATTAACTATGTCCCAGCGTGGGCCGATGATCGACTGACGTTGAAGATGGACGTATTCAACCTATTTAACTTTGATGAAGCCATCGAATACAACCAACAAAAGGATCTTGAGCGAGGGAGCCCAGTTCAAAACCCGAACTTCTTGGCACCTACTGAGTTCCAATCACCACGATACTTCCGCTTTACCGCTCGTTACGTATTCTAACTGCGTTTAGCAAAACAAAGCCGGAGCCTAAGCTCCGGCTTTACTTCCTTCCCGTTATCCAAACGCCCTATCCCAATCTTTCCACACCGGGGTTAATCCCGAGGTTGATATCGCCGATGCCACCTGGGCAGGGCTTCTCAGATCGTCGATACTAAACTGCGCCAGATCGTCCGACGGCTCGGCATATCCACCAGGGCGAGTGCTGGAGCCTGCGCTCATGGTTGTAGGCGCTAGGGTCATCACGTTGTCGCGAAAATGGGCCGATTCTCGGGTCGAGAGCGACAACTCAAGCTCAGGACAGTAAAGCCGAAACGCACACATCAACTGCAGCAGTTCCCGCTCCCCCATTGGACTCACCGGCTCTACCCCACCGGTACAGGGACGAAGCCGAGGGAAAGAGATGGAGTAACGACTGCGCCAATAACGCTTTTGCAGATAACGGTGATGGCGTACCACCATCGCCGCTTCGCTGCGCCAATCCGCCAAGCCAAACAGTGCCCCTAGGCCAATTTTGTCCACCCCCGCTTGTCCCAATCTATCTGGGGTATCCAAGCGATATTCAAAATTGGTTTTGCTGCCTCGAAGATGGTGCTTCAGATAAGTGGGTTTGTGATAGCTCTCCTGATACACCATCACCGCATCCAGCCCAAGGGCGCGTAGCTCTGCGTATTCCGTGGTCTTAAGCGGCTGCACCTCCATCATCAGATAGCTAAAGTGGCGCTTAATTTGCGGCAGTACCTCGCGAAAATAGTCCATGCCCACCTTAGACTGGTGCTCACCGGTGACCAGCAAGATGGCATCAAAGCCCATGTTTTTGATGGCCGTTAGCTCACGTTCTAACTCATCGGGCGATAAGGTGTGACGCTTGATGCGATTACTCATGCTAAAACCACAATAATCGCAGTCGTTAGCGCACAGGTTTGACAGATACAGGGGCAGATACAACCCCATGGTATTACCAAACCGCTGCCGCGTCAGGCGCTGAGACAGCTGGCCCATCTGCTCAAGGTAAGGAGCTGCAGCTGGAGAGATAAGTGCCTCAAACTCGCGGGCACTGAGCCCCTGCCCCCGCGAGGCATTCGCCAGCGCCTGCTCAACCTCACCGGTAGAATGCCCGTTGACGCTGAGCCTTAGGTGGTCCCAATCAAGCTGCTGCCACTGACTGACAAAGCTCATGATAAAAACCCGGTTAATGGGCTAGACGCACAGGCTTCGGTTTGCGCCTGACCTAACCCAGCTTCAAAGGCGGCGCGGCCAGCCTCAACCCCCTGTTTGAAGGCTCTGGCCATGGCCACTGGGTTAGCAGACACGGCAATGGCGGTATTAACCAACACCGCATCCGCGCCCAGCTCAAGCGCCGCCGCCCCATGACTAGGCGCACCGATGCCCGCATCCACCACCACGGGCACCTGAGCTTGCTCAATGATAATCTTTAAAAACGCCTGAGTCTGCAGCCCCTGATTGGAGCCAATGGGTGCCCCTAAAGGCATCACCGCGGCACAGCCCACCTCCTCCAACCGTTTGCACAGCACTGGGTCGGCATGGCAATAGGGAAGCACCACAAACCCCTCTTTGCACAGGACTTCGGCAGCTTTTAGGGTTTCGATGGGATCGGGCAGCAGATAGCGAGGATCCGGATGGATCTCCAGCTTTAGCCAGTTGGTGCCTAAAGCCTCACGAGCCAAATGCGCCGCGTAGATCGCTTCCTCGGCGGTTTTGGCGCCAGAGGTGTTGGGCAACAGATCCACGCCCAACTCGCGAATCGGTCCATAGATGTCACCCTGAGCACCGCTTAAGTCCACGCGCTTTAACGCCAGTGTCACCAATTGTGAGCCGCTGGCCTTTAGCGAATCGATCATGAGCTGATCTGAGGCAAACTTGCCAGTACCGGTAAAAAGCCGAGACTCAAAGGTTTTATCTGCAATGGTCAACGAATGGTTCACGATTAGCCTCCTGCAATAACGCTGAACAGATCGATCTTATCCCCATCAGAAACCGTTCTGTGGGACCACTGTGTTTTTGGCACCACGGTGCCATTTATCGCCAACGCCAACGCCTGAGAATTGGGGGACAACTGGGCCACAAGATCGGTGACCTTATGGCAATCAAGTTGGCGCGATTCGCCATTAATGATGAGATTCATGGTTACCTCCGCACACCGTGCAGTCAGGATTCGCGCCAAGCTCAAACTGTTGCCAACTCAAGGTGTGGCCATCAAAGCGGCGCAGGTGAAAGTCTAAAGGTTGGTTAAGCAGCACTTTTAGGGCCATCAAGGCCTGCAGATGACCGATGGCAGAGACCACAGGGGGCACCACACCGGCCTCGCGGCAATTGGCCGGCTCACCGCCTTGCTGTTGTGGACACAGACAGGCAAAACAGGGGCCAGAGGGCGCGATATACTGAAGCTGCCCCTGCCAGCCGATGGCCGCGCCACTGATAAGTGGCCTGCGGTACTCACAGCAACCACGATTGATCAAATGACGGCTGCCCAAGTTGTCGGTACAGTCGAGCACCAGATCCACCTCTGGCAGCAGGGTGTGCAGCGTTAGCTCATCCACCATCTGCTCATAGGCATCAACATGAACGTCAGGGTTCAGTTGGTTCGCCCAACGGGTTGCGGCATGAACTTTGGCCATGCCGACCTGCTCTGGCTGGTAGATCCACTGTCGGTGCAGATTCGATAAGGAGACTTTATCGCCGTCCACCAGCACCAACTTTCCCACACCACAGCCAGCTAGGCTGGCCAGTACAGATACCCCCAAGCCGCCCAAGCCGATGACCAGCACTTTGGCGTTAGCAATGGCCTGTTGGCCACCCTCTCCCCAATCAGGGAGCAAAAGCTGCCGGCCATACCTCAGATAATCGTTATCATCTAGCATAACTGGCCTCCCGCGCGTCTTGCCCTGACTCATAGGCGAGCCACAGGGCTTCCAATGCCCGGCGCAGATCCGCCGCTTCGGTCACCGCTCGAACCACGGCAATGCTGCCCACGCCAGTGGCGGCGACTTTCGGTGCCCGTTCGGCATTGATGCCGCCAATGGCAACCGTTGGCCAGCGCCCCGCCAGCAGCCCATGGTATTGAGAAAGCCGAGCCAGCCCTTGTGGGGCCGATGGCATCTCTTTGGTGGTGGTGGGAAAGATATGACCTAGGGCGATGTAGCTTGGATTTAACGACGCCGCGCGCATGATCTCAAAGTAGCCGTGGGTGGAGATCCCAAGGCAAATTCCGGCTTCTGCGATGGCATTAAGATCCGCCACAGCCATGTCTTCTTGACCAAGATGCACCCCATAAGCACCATACTTAATGGCCAACTGCCAGTAATCGTTGATGAACAATCTGGCGCCGCAGCGGCGTCCCATGGCAATGGCTTCTGCCACCATGGGTTCAGCTTGTTCCTGAGTTAAGTCTTTGGCTCTAAGCTGCAGGGTTTTGACTCCTTGAGCCAGCAAGCGCTCTAACCACTTTAACGAGTCCACCACAGGATAAAGCCCAAGCTCATAAGTATCACAGCGGGGAAACGGCGCCAAATTAGCCAAAGAGCTAGGCGCAAAACCAAACTCGGACTCCATCCGACTTCCGGTTAGTGCCACTTTTGGAAACTGCTCAAACTGAGCGGGCCAAGCGGCTGCAGGAGACCGGTGAGCCCCATACTCATCCCCCTCGAACGCAGAACCTTGGTTGAGCCCGTTCACATAGGCGCGAGCTACCACAAGTGCGTCATCAAAATCATACCCTTGGGCCCATATTGCCGACAAACCGGCAGTCAGCTCGCCAACGTCAGCAAGGGGGTGACCAGCAGCGGCTTTAGGCAACCGGTTTTCCAACAAGTAATGTTCCTGTTTCAAAACCAGATCGACGCCATGAGCGCAAAGCTTGCCCTCATCCGCATTGCTCACCACTAAGGTGCTAACCCCAAGCCGCTGCCGTAATCCAGCTGCCAACTCGGCCACCTGATTTGCCTCAAAGGACGACTCTGGGGATACCTCTGACCGTTGCAACAACGATTTTACTGAGGTGAGCACCGCCAGTTCAGCGCCAGCCCTAGCCAATGATTGGCAAACAAGCGCGATAGCCTCAATCTTGCCATCGATACCATCGAGATTGACAACAAATCGGACCGATGCCAATGCATCCTGATTGTCAGCCAGCCAGCGCTTGAGTTCCGATCCCAACTTGGCGTCAGGCAGAGTTTGAAGCTCAATCACCTGAGGCGGTAATTCAGCGAGCAAGGCATCGAGCTCCGCCGACAACGACCGTGAAGCGCTGTCGGTTAGCACACTACATCCATGGCAACCTAAGGCAGTTTGGGTGCGCAGGCTGGCCTGCACACCGTGTCGTCCAGTGGAATCAAAACGGCCTAGGCTCCAGACGACAGGAAGCGTCATGCCTGGGGCTCCTTAGCGGGCTCACCGCTCACTTCGTGATACAGCTCACCGCCTTGTTCACGAAACGCTTTTGATTTCTCCGCCATGGCGGCCTGAATGTCGTCTTGCACCTCGACAACCTGAGTATCAATCAGGGTATGAGGATTCGCCGCAGCATAATCCCGTACCTCTTGGGTGATCTTCATCGAGCAGAATTTAGGGCCGCACATGGAGCAGAAGTGGGCCACCTTCGCGCTTTCCTGTGGCAATGAGGCGTCGTGATAGGCTCGGGCAGTATCTGGGTCCAGCGCCAGATTAAATTGGTCTTCCCAGCGAAACTCAAATCGTGCCAACGACAAGGCGTTGTCTCGAATCTGGGCGCCCGGGTGCCCCTTGGCGATGTCCGCCGCATGAGCTGCAATTTTATAGGCGATAAGCCCCTGTTTAACGTCTTCTTTTTCAGGCAGCCCTAGATGCTCTTTAGGCGTCACGTAGCACAGCATGGCGCAGCCATACCAGCCGATCATCGCCGCGCCAATGCCTGAAGTGAAATGGTCGTATCCCGGAGCAATGTCGGTTACTTGCGGCCCTAAAGTGTAAAACGGCGCTTCAAAACACTCCTCAAGCTGCTTCTCCATGTTGACTTTCACCAGCTGCATCGGTACGTGTCCAGGACCTTCGATGATGGTCTGAACATCATGCTTCCAAGCCGTTTTGGTCAGCTCACCCAATACTGCCAGTTCAGCAAATTGCGCCTGATCATTGGCATCGGCCACCGCACCAGGGCGCATGCCATCACCTAAGGACAGGGCCACGTCGTATTGAGCACAGATCTGACAAATCTCATCGAAGTGGGTGTAAAGGAAGTTCTCTTGGTGATGACTCAAGCACCATTTGGCCATGATGGAGCCACCACGGCTAACGATGCCAGTCATGCGCTTGGCGGTCATGGGCACAAAACGCAGCAGCACACCGGCGTGAATGGTGAAGTAATCCACCCCTTGCTCCGCCTGTTCGATCAGAGTGTCGCGGAACACCGGCCAACTGAGGTCTTCAGCGATGCCGTTTACCTTCTCAAGGGCCTGATAGATTGGCACGGTACCGATAGGAACTGGGCTATTTCGAATGATCCACTCGCGGGTTTCGTGAATGTGACGGCCGGTGGAGAGATCCATCACGGTGTCAGCTCCCCAGCGGCAGCTCCACACCAGTTTTTCAACCTCCTCTTCGATGGATGACGTCACGGAGGAGTTACCAATGTTGGCGTTCACCTTCACCAAGAAATTGCGACCGATGATCATCGGCTCCGCTTCTGGGTGGTTGATGTTCGAAGGGATGATGGCGCGGCCGGCGGCCACTTCGCTACGGACAAACTCAGGGGTAATACGCTCTGGCAAATTGGCCCCGAAGCTCTGACCTGGGTGAGCGGCGGTGAGCATCTCGCTACGAATCCGTTCTCGGCCTAAATTTTCGCGAATGGCCACGTACTCCATCTCTGGGGTAATGATGCCCTTACGGGCGTAGTGAAGCTGGCTAACGTTGCTGCCCGCTTTGGCACGGCGAGGTTTTGGCAGATGCTCAAAACGAAGGTGATCAAAACCTTGGTCTGCCAAGCGTTGTTGAGTGAAATCTGAACTGGCCACTTCTAGCATTTCGGTATCTTGGCGCTGCTCAATCCACTGCTTGCGCAGTGGCGCAAGACCTTTGCGTACATCCAGTTCAATCTCGGGGTCGCTGTATGGGCCAGAGGTGTCATACACCGGAATCGACTCATTGTCTCGAGTGATGGGGTTCTCTTTATCGCCGCCAACGATGGATGGCGTTAGATGCACTTCTCGCATGCCGACACGAATGTCGCTACTTGAGCCCTGAAGGTACAGCTTATTGGAATTAGGGAAAGGGTGGCCTTTGAGGCTATCTAGGTACTGCTGCGCCTGCTGGCGCGACTGGCGTCTGTTCGACATAACAATCTCCAAAGAAAAAGGGAAATTGCTTGTCGGACGTGATTCCTGAGATCAACGTTGCAACATGTCGCCCCAGGGAGCTGGGGCTGGCAAATTGTAGCTTGTTTTCCTACGCAGGTTCTAACCTGTTCAGGTTCCACGGATTCCGCTTTGCGGTCTCAGCCCAAGGTGATAAATCACACTGAGGCACTCCGACAAGACCAGCGCAGTATAGGAATTCCAAATCCTTAACACAAGAGCACAATTTTGATTTTATCTTAACGACTTGCCGTTACGAGCTCATGGCCGCCAACAGTTCGCCCATCTTCTGGTGTACCAGATTCACCGCTTTAAGGGGCCTTAACATCACCTTAAACTCACTGATCTGACCATTGTCGTTAAAGCTAATAATATCAATGCCATTGATGGTAATGCCGTCAATAACTGTCTGGAATTCCAGCGCCAGCTGGTCGCCGCCGTCGATCTTCTTCAGATAGCGAAACTCATCGTTCAGCAGCAGATGAAACGCCGCGGTCAAGTAGGCTTTGGTGACCGCTTTGCCCTGTTGAGGGGTATGAACCACAGGCGAGTGAAAGGTGGCGTCGTCCGCCAATAAACGGTCCAGCTGAGCGACGTCGCGATTGGTTAGCAATGTGGTCCATGCTTGCAGATTACTCATAGTGACTCCTGTCATAGAGAATTAAAAAAGGTTCATCGCGGATCTCCGGGGAATGCTGATTTTATCTTCAAGAAAAAGTACTCAGTGTCCCGGTAGCCGTAAGCCATGCGCTTAATCAATTTGATTTTGTTGTTCATCCCCTCGAGCCGGCAGGTA
>NZ_SWCJ01000030.1 GCF_005116665.1 Ferrimonas aestuarii
CTAGTATCGCAAGGTGTGAGAGTTCAAGTCTCTCCTCCCGCACCATTTGATTGGGCTATCGCCAAGCGGTAAGGCAGCGGGTTTTGATCCCGCCATTCCCAGGTTCGAATCCTGGTAGCCCAGCCATTTAATTCAATATGGTAATAAGGCAGCGGATTTTGATACCGGCATCAGTGCCAGGTTCGAATCCTCGTAGCCCAGCCATATTAAAAAGAGCCACCTCACCAAGGTGGCTTTTTTGATCCCGGCATCAGTACCCAGATTCGCACACTCTGGCGGCCCAGCCATTTAATTCAATATGGTTCTAAGGCAGCAGATTTTGATCCCGGCATCAATGCCCAGGTCGCAAATCCTGGTAGCCCAGCCATATTAAAAAGAGCCACCTCACCAAGGTGGCTTTTTTGATCTGTAGCATTCAAGCCTAGCCCTCTCCATAAGAATCAGACATGAAAAAGGCCTGCACGACGGCAGGCCTTTAAAACAATCTTATACCAATCACACTAATGTTCTGTGCAGTTCAGAAGCCCTCACAAGTTCTGAATCAAGGCAGCGTTGCGAAGGAATGTAGGTACCTTTCGAACAACGCTAACGCAGAGTCAGGGCTTGTGAGAGCTTCCCGGAGGGCTGATTTAATCGGCCCTCATACTGCGTTAATAAACCTCACTTTAGAACCACTAGAGCTTCGATTTATTGCCTTGTCTGAGAACCGATTAACTTCAGCTGAATGAACAGATCATTAGTGCGATTGATATTTAATCTGACGCTGACGGAGCCGGTGAGGTCGCAATGGTATGCAGGTGCTGATAGCGCTCAAGCACCATGCTGAGCTGATACAACACAAATCCTCGACGTCGAGGCTGCTCCTGCTCAAGTTCAACGTACAGGGCCTGTCTGGCACTCTCTAGCGACTCCGGCCACTGAGGGCTGAGCAAAGTCATCTCCTGCTCTACCGCTTTAGCAGCGCCCCATACCGCCTCGTCAACCAATTGAGACTGGGCTTCTGTTAACACCACGCTGCGATGAACCACCGGCAGCAGTGCATTCAGATGAGATTGAATCTCCTTGTAAACCCGAATCAATTCCACACTGTCTTTATGCTGGCTGTAGTTGGGCTCTTGACGCATCTGCTCATAGCTTGAGGTAAGCGCCACTCCCTGCTCGTAAGTAAAGCGCCGTGCTCGAGCTAACTCCAGCTTAGGCACCTCATTGCCATAGAACGAATCCAGTATCAGCTTTAAGTATCCATTTAAGCTGCTGACCGCCTGTTGACGCAGTTGAGCCTGTCGCCCACCTTGCCACTGTGGCCACAGGTATCGATACCCCAACAGCACCACGACGCAGCCGATAACGGTTTCAAAAAAACGTAGCGGAATCACGTCTAGTCCTAAGCCGCCGATGTACTCAAACACCATAATGAGAATCATGGTCCCCAAAATACAGGCGTAACCATGATGCACAGGAATGAGAGACAAGGTTGGTGGCAACAGGAGTAGCGCCAAAACTAACGCCAGATTTTGCTCCACCCCTAACATCAGAAGCAGTGCCGCCAGAGCCAAACCAATAAAGGTGCCCCAGATTCTCTGCCACGCCCGCTGACGGGTATCAACAATGCCGCCTCGCACCACCATTAGCACACTGAACAGTGCCCAATAGGCTTTATCCAGCTCCAGTACTAGCATCAGCCCCATGGTAAAAGAGACCAGTACGCCTTGGCGCACCGCGCCACGAAAAATGGGGGAGGACCATTTAAAGTGCATCTTCCACTGCGACCACCACTGAGGCTCAGGCTCAGATAGGCTCATCTCACGCTGGTACAGAGGGGCGGCTCGAGAAGCCAATCGCGAAATACGCTGTGCATTGGCAATGAAGTAAGGAACAATCTGTTTAAATTGGCTCCGCTCTAGTGATTGCAGTGCCGCCTCCAGCCGCCCTACTCCAAGATCAAGTTCATGGGTGGAACGAATCGGAGTTAAGGTTATAAGCTCGTCGGCAATCTGCGCTAACCGCCGGCTGGTGAGCTTCACCCACTCTTTATAAGCCGGGAGCACCATCGGCTCAGCAAACAGCTTTCGGCTGAGTTCAGGGTTGGGAATCGCCTGCAAACGCTCCTGAAGATCCACCACCGCCATAAACGCCAGATTGAGCTCATTGCTGAGGCTGCCTCGCGCCTTGGCCACCTCAACATAACGGCGAACAAGCCATAGTTGCTCCCCGAGCACCAGATCAAACTCACGACCGAGCTCAGGATTTTCAATCCAGCGCATGCGACTGGCAAGAATACTGCCTAAACGGCGGTAGCAATTGGCCAACGCCAATCGCAAAGGGTAATCCCCTTGCAGACGAAACCACCAACCGGAATAGATGGAGATCCACAAGCTGGACAACACCACGGCGAAGGCAAACTGCCAAGC
Source organism: Ferrimonas aestuarii (assembly GCF_005116665.1). Taxonomy (GTDB): domain Bacteria; phylum Pseudomonadota; class Gammaproteobacteria; order Enterobacterales; family Shewanellaceae; genus Ferrimonas; species Ferrimonas aestuarii. The sequence goes on from NZ_SWCJ01000030.1 coordinate 2,412, forward strand.
TTCAACCACGCCAACGCCCACTTGAGACATCGCCGCCATCACCAAAATGGCTAAAGATGAGCGGCCCCATAGCTCTCCCCAAGCCGCCAAAGACCCAAATAGAACCGCCGCAATAAAGAACGCTGGCACCAAGGACCACGCCTGCCACTCATGGAGCAAACCAAATCCCAGCGCCGTCAGGCCTAACAAAGTCACCGTCACTAACAGCCTACGGGGGCCTCGCTCGCTAGGGAGGTCGATTCCAGAAACAAACACCGATGGTGTGGCCAGTAATGCCAACAGTCCCAGCATAAACTGGTTGGCCAGATAGCTACCCGCAAGCCACAGCACCATTGCCGAGCTCACGCGCATTGCCAAATTGACGTGACCGTTAAACCACGTCCGCTTTATCCAGGCCGTCACCTTACAAACCCATGGCGTATTTCATCACCTGAGTCTTGATTGGCCCACTGCGCTGAGCCAACGCCAGCCCAGTGTTTCTGAGCAGCTTCAGTGGAAAATGATCGTTACTGAACATCAAGTAAAAGGCGTCCATCGCCGACTGCATGGCTAGGTTATCTGGGTGACGACGACGCTGATACGCCTTGAGTACCGATGCACTGGCAATGGGCTGTCCTTTTTCCACAGCATCAGAAACCACTTTCGACAGTGTGGCAACGTCTTTAAAACCCAAATTCACCCCCTGGCCAGCCAGTGGATTGATGGTATGGGCGGCATCTCCGAGTAACACCATGCGACCGGCGAAGTAGGCTTTGGCGTGCTGACGAGTCAACGGGAAGCTTGCCGATTGTTCGATATCAAACTCACCTAACCGCTCTGGGAAGGCTGCTTGAATTGCCTGTTTAAGCTGGGCCGTTGGCAGACGTTTAAGCTGAGCAATCTTCTCTGGGGCGTCATACCACACCAGTGAAGCGTGCTGACCAGACAACGGCAGCAATGCTCTAGGCCCACTGGGGTGGAACTCCTGCCAAGTACCCTCTTGCTGCTCAGCTTCAGTGCTGATGTTGATGGCAAAGCAGTGCTGACGATACTGCCAGCCTGACACACCAATGCCCGCCGCCTGACGAACCGCTGAGCGTGCACCATCACAGCCCAGTAAGAGTTGCCCTTGATACTCCTCACCGCCCCACAGAGCATAAGCACCCTGCTCATCCTGCCAGTAACGGCTTGGCGCTTGCCCAAGCTTTAAGGTGATATTGGGGTGAGTCTCCATCGCCTGCCACAACGACAACTGCAAGATGCGGTTTTCTACGATGTGGCCAAGGTGTGTCATATCCAGTTCGTGGGCATCGAAGCCAACTTGCGAGCCTTGCCACTCCCAAGTTTCCAACGTGCGATAGGGGGCACTGCGCATGGTTGCCACCCCTTGCCAGCCACCGAGTTGAGTCAGAAGCTGTTCAGATGCCTGACTGATGGCGCTGACTCGCAGATCCATAGGCTGCTCAGCAGAGAATGGTTGAGGCGCTTGTGGCTCAAACACCACCACGGTTAATCCCAGCTTTGCCATTGCCAGTGCACTGGCTGCTCCTACCATGCCGCCACCGGCAATCAGAATATCCACTTGATGCATTGCACACTCCCAAAATCAATTGCCACCAATATTATCATGTCCAAATCTTAGGGGGTGTAACTGGGTGTGAATAGTTGGCCATTTGCACACGACTGCTTACATCCTGCCACTGGCAGTTGCCCCAGCCTGACTACACTCAGCTTAGTGTTGACTCAATAACAAGGGGTAGAACATGAAAACACTGACCTTCGCACTCACAACCATCACCTTAGGATTCGGCGCCACCGCCGAGACACAAGTGGACTACCAGTACCGTGTCGTCGCAGGTCCACTGCCTATTGTTCATGAAGCCATGGTGCAGATTCGCGCCGAGATCGAACAAGATATTTTGGCTCAAGCTAAAATGGGCATTATGGATGTGGCATCGCTCAATTTATTAGCAACCACTGAACAAAAAGAACAGCTTAGGGAATCAGCAGGCAACAGTGGCGCCCGACTCCCCACAGCTAAAGCCCAGCCTGAATAAGCTTTCAACTGTGCAGCAACTAGCCAGAGAGCCTTTTGCAGTTTAGAATAGCCCGCTATTTTTTCTTTAGGTAATACGAGCGGCACAGTTTGATGAGCAAAAAACTGCACATTAAAACCTGGGGTTGTCAGATGAACGAGTATGACTCCGACAAGATGGCGGATCTGCTGGAAGCATTTGGCAATTATTCCCTGACCGAAGACGCGGCCGAAGCCGACGTACTTCTTCTGAACACCTGTTCCATCCGCGAAAAAGCACAGGAGAAGGTGTTCCATCAGCTAGGGCGCTGGCGTCCACTGAAAGAAGCTAAGCCTGAGCTGGTTATCGGTGTTGGCGGCTGTGTTGCCTCACAAGAGGGTGACGCCATTCGTGAGCGTGCGCCGTTTGTGGACATCGTATTTGGCCCACAAACTCTGCACCGTCTGCCTGAGATGATCAAACGCATCCAAACCGGTGAGCGCGGCGTGGTGGACGTCTCTTTCCCAGAGATCGAAAAGTTCGATCGCCTGCCCGAGCCGAAAGCCGAAGGGGCCACCGCCTTTGTGTCCATCATGGAAGGCTGTAACAAGTACTGCAGTTTCTGCGTAGTGCCTTACACCCGTGGTGAAGAGGTAAGCCGCCCTCTGGATGACATCCTGTACGAGATCGCCCAGTTGGCAGACCAAGGGGTTCGTGAAATCAACCTGCTTGGCCAGAACGTAAACGCCTATCGCGGTGAACAGCACGACGGTGAGATCTGTAGCTTTGCTGATCTGCTGCGCTATGTGGCGGCCATCGACGGCATCGACCGTCTGCGTTACACCACCAGTCATCCGGTTGAGTTTACCCAAGACATCATCGATGCCTACGCCGACGTTCCTGAGTTGGTCGACTTCCTGCACCTGCCGGTGCAAAGCGGCTCCGATCGTATTTTGACTCACATGAAACGTAACCACACGGCGCTGGAGTTCAAATCGATCATCCGTCGCCTGCGTAAAGTGCGTCCTGAGATCCACGTCAGCTCTGACTTCATTGTCGGCTTCCCTAATGAGTCTGACGACGACTTCGCTCAGACCATGAAGCTTATCGAAGAGATCAACTTCGACCAAAGTTTCTCCTTCATCTACAGCCCACGCCCAGGTACGCCTGCAGCGGACCTGCCAGATGACGTCACCGAAGAGACCAAAAAGCAGCGCCTGTACATCCTGCAGGAGCGCATCAACCAGCAAGCAATGCAGTACAGCCGCCGCATGATGGGCAGCGTCCAGCGCATTCTGGTTGAAGGCACCTCGAAGAAGAACGTGATGGAACTTCGCGGCAAGACCGAGAACAACCGTACCGTAAACTTCGAAGGTAACCCTGAGATGATCGGCAGCTTCGTGGACGTAGAGATCACTGAGGTTATGCCTAACTCATTACGTGGTATAGTGATTCGTACAGAGGATCAAATGGATCTGCGCCGTGAGCTGCGCCCATCTGATATTCTGGCCAAGCGCCCAGCCCATCAACCTGACGAGCTCGGCGTAACCACTTTCCAGCCGTAACCGGAGCTCGGCTTGAGTAATAAATTAGTCACACACGATGTGTACCTGGAGCCGGCTGACAGCAGCCGGCTTGCCGCCCTCTGCGGTCCTTTCGACGACAACCTCAAACAGATTGAACGCCGACTGGGTGTAGAGATCAGCTACCACAACAACCAGTTCCAAGTCGTTGGCCAACTGCAGTTCGTCCATGGCACCCTGAACATCCTCAAAGATCTCTATGTGGAAACCGCCCCAATAAAAGGGCAGCTTCCAGATCTTGAGCCAGATCAGGTGCATCTGGCTATCCAGGAGTTTATCTCCTTGGAAGCACAAGAGGACGACAGCGCCATGGGCAAGGAGGTCTACTTCAAGACCAAGCGCGGCGTGTTAAAGCCTCGCAACCCTAACCAGGCTCAGTACATCCGTAACATTATTACCAACGACATCACCTTTGGTGTTGGCCCTGCCGGTACCGGTAAAACCTACTTGGCCGTTGCCGCCGCCGTTGATGCCCTTGAGCGTCAAGAGGTTCGCCGTATCCTGCTAACCCGCCCTGCGGTGGAAGCGGGCGAGAAACTCGGCTTTCTACCGGGCGATCTGTCGCAAAAGGTTGACCCTTATCTGCGCCCGCTATACGACGCCCTGTTTGAAATGCTGGGCTTCGAACGCGTGGAGCGTCTGATTGAGCGCAACGTCATTGAAGTGGCACCTTTGGCCTACATGCGTGGCCGAACCCTCAACGACGCCTTTGTGATTCTGGATGAAAGTCAGAACACCACTGCGGAGCAGATGAAGATGTTCCTGACCCGTATCGGCTTTAACAGCCGGGCGGTGATCACTGGCGACATCACCCAGGTGGACTTGCCTCGCAACGTGAAATCGGGCCTACGCCATGCCATTGAGGTACTGCGCGATGTCGAGTCAGTGAACTTTAACTTCTTCCAAAGTGGCGACGTGGTTCGTCACCCTGTGGTAGCTCGCATTGTCGATGCTTATGAAAAGCACGACCAAGTGGAGCACAAACGCCGCATTGAGCGTGAAAAAGCCCGCAAACTGGAGGCAGATAATGGAACTGATGCTTGATCTGCAGGTCGCAGTAGAGAATCCAGACCTTCCTAGCCTAGGCCAATTTGAAGCCTGGGCTCAGGCAGCTCTGGCCAACGAACGTGACATTGCGGAGCTCAGCATCCGCATTGTCGACAACGAAGAGAGCCAAAGTCTAAACCGCGACTATCGGGGTAAAGACAAACCAACCAATGTGCTATCGTTTCCTTTTGAAGCACCACCTATGGTGCCAACCGACCTCATCGGCGATCTGGTAATCAGTGCTGAAGTTGTTGAAAAAGAAGCGAAAGAACAACAAAAATCCGCTAGCGACCACTGGGCTCACATGGTTGTGCACGGTTGCCTACATCTGGTAGGTTATGATCACATTGAGGATGAAGAAGCGGAGCAGATGGAAGCGCTAGAGCGCCAAATTCTGGCGGGACTTGGCATCGCCGATCCCTACCGTGAACTGTAGTCCTCCTCAATATCCATACTACATACTGGGAATATATGAACGAAGAAAACCCTCCGTCGAGTCAAGGCTCTGCTAACAAGAGCTTGCTTGAACGAATTATGCAGCTGTTTGGCGGCGAGCCAAAGAACCGCAAAGATCTGGTTGATGTGATTCAGGATGCTGAAGACCGCGATCTGATCGATGAAGACACCAAGGACATGATTAAAGGCGTGTTGGAGGTGTCCGACTTACGGGTTAGGGATGTGATGGTCCCCCGTTCCCAAATCATTGCCATCGAAAAAAACCAGCCTGTCGATGCTTTCCTGACCACCATCATTGAATCGGGTCACTCCCGCTTCCCGGTGGTGGACAAAGACAAAGACCACATCGAAGGTATTCTGCTGGCCAAGGATCTACTGACCTTTGGCTTTAGCGACAGCAACGAACCTGTATTGCTAGAGCACATCATCCGCCCAGCGGTGGTGGTACCTGAAAGCAAACGTGTCGACGTGCTGCTCAAAGAATTCCGCCAGAAGCGCTACCACATGGCCATTGTGGTCGATGAGTACGGCGGCGTATCCGGCTTGGTCACCATTGAGGACATCCTCGAAGAGATCGTGGGTGACATCGGCGACGAGTACGACACCGATGAAGACGACTCTCAAAACATCCGCAAAGTGGGCAAACAGATCTGGTCTGTGGCCGCGCTAACGCCGGTGGAAGAGTTCAATGAACACTTCGAAAGCCAGTTTTCCGATGAAGAGTTCGACACCATTGGCGGCATCGTCAGTCACGCCTTTAACCACTTGCCGGTTCGTGGCGAAAAAGTGGAATTAGCTGGTTTTGAATTCAAAGTGGTAAACGCTGACACCCGCCGCTTGCTGCAGCTTCAAGTTCGCTCTGTAGACAAGCAAGTTCAGGACGAGTCTGCGGCTAAATGAAACTTACCGCACCAATCACGGCGCTGCTCTCTGGCGCCGTTATTCCCTTTGCCTTTGCCCCCTACAACCACGCATGGCTGGTGATCCCAGCGTTGATGCTATTGCTATGGCAAACTCAGGGGCTCAGCAGTAAACGAGCCGCCCTTTGTGGTGGCCTCTTTGGCTTTGGCCTGTTCGCCCACGGCATCGCCTGGGTGCACGTTAGCATCGATAGCTTTGGCGGACTGCCCATTGTGGTGTCGCTATTGTTGATGGCGCTACTGGCCGCCTATCTTGCCCTCTACCCCGCCTTGGTACTTGGCCTGCTTAACCGCTGGTGGCCAAACGTCTCCCTAGGTAGAAGCCTTGCCTTTGCACCTCTATGGCTTGCGGGTGAATGGCTGCGAGGCAAACTCTTTACCGGTTTCCCTTGGCTGTGGCTGGGCTACAGTCAGGTTGATGGCATATTGGCTCCCCTGGCCAGCTCTCTGGGCGCACTGGGAATTGGCCTTGTACTTGCCTGGATTGCCTCTGCACTGCTCGCAGCCCTGCAGCGTCAGCCGCTACAGCTACTTGTGCCAGCCATCGCTGCCGCCGCCCTGTTTACCCTACCGATGCTCGATACCACCGAGCGCAGTGGCGACACCACCAGTGTGGCGCTGGTGCAGGGCAACATCGAACAGAGCCTAAAATGGCAACCCGACCAGCTGTGGCCAACCCTGCTTAAGTATCAGGATCTGTCTCGCCCCTATATGGATGCAGATATTGTTATCTGGCCCGAGGCTGCGGTTCCAGCACCTGAATATCTGGTGCAAGAGTTTCTCAACAGTTTCGATAAAGCCGCCAGCTTTCGAGAGACCCATGTGATCACCGGCATCATCAGTGCCAATGATCTCACTCGGGATTTCTTCAACTCACTGGTGGTGCTCGGTGATGATCAGTCCCCGCACCGTTTCCAGCCTACGGATGCCAACCGCTACCATAAACAGCACCTGCTGCCCATTGGCGAGTTTGTGCCCTTCGAGAGCCTATTGCGTCCACTTGCCCCGCTGTTTAATCTGCCGATGTCCTCCTTCAGCCGCGGCGACTATGTGCAGCCTAATTTGCTGGCTGGCGACCAGCATTTGGCACCCGCCATCTGCTATGAAATCGCCTTCCCCGAGCAGTTGAGAGCGAACGTCAATGCCGATACCGACCTGCTACTTACGGTCTCCAATGATGCTTGGTTTGGTCACTCAGTTGGGCCACTGCAACACATGCAGATTGCTCAGATGCGCGCCATGGAACTGGGTAAACCGCTGCTGCGAGTTACCAATAACGGCGTTACCGCCATTGTGGATGAGCACGGCCGCATGCAGGCACAACTGCCGCAGTTTGAAGAGGGTGTATTGGCTGGGGATGTTGCTCTGACCACAGGGCAAACCCTGTTTGCTCGCTTTGGCCAGAGCATCGCTTACGCCATCTCAGTGCTGCTGTTGGCAGCAGCAGTGTGGTTTAGGGATCGAAAGGGCGTCGTGAAAATAGCTGATGATCGCACTTAGGGCAGGCCGGTATGGTATCTGGGTGGTTAAAGGTCATGGTGTGGCCGCACTTATCACACACCAATACCCCAAGCCCAACCACTTCGCCGGTCTCATAAGTGCCGTGATGCTTTAAATCCTGCCCAAGCTCATGCCACTCTAGCTGACTGCGATCGGTGATCTCCACCAACCACTGCCACAAGCTGTTCTCAAGCCCTAACGTAAACAGACTGTCTGGTTGCTCAGCATCAACTGCGCCATGTTGAGCAAAGGTGTCCAAATCTCGGCGTAAGAACTGTTCCACCAAGGCAAGCTCGCCTTCAGGCAGTTCCTTTTTGAGCTCAATATATTGGCGACTCTCTTTAAGCACCTCACTGAGTCGACCCAAAGTTAAGTCAGGATCCTCTAAATAGCGGCGTTCCATCTCCCTTAACAGGTACTCATATCGTTCAATCAACCGTTTTTGGTTTTCCATAATCATCTCCAGTTGCCCTTATGTTCATCATTGACCCTTTCTTGACCACTGGCAACCAAAATCCAAAGAAAGCTTGTTTGTACGCAAATCCCATCAAAAACCGTTGCATGCTTGACCAAAACCACCACGGTTGCGATTGGTATTAATCCTAGCCTGAGTTATTCTATGGGGATCCTTGTGGGTCTTATTTGGCCCTAAATTTAAAATCAGTCGTGGATCCTGTCGTGTCGATGCAAGAGCAATACAATCCAAGTGAAATCGAACCTAAAGTGCAACGTCACTGGGTCGAGAACCAAACCTTTACCGCTGTAGAACAACCTGGCAAAGAGAAGTTCTACTGCCTATCCATGTTCCCATACCCGAGCGGTCGTCTACACATGGGTCACGTACGTAACTACACCATCGGTGACGTGATCTCTCGTTACCAGCGCATGCTGGGCAAAAACGTAATGCAGCCATTCGGTTGGGACGCCTTCGGTCTGCCTGCCGAAAACGCCGCGGTTAAGAACAAGGCGGCTCCGGCTCCTTGGACCTACGAAAACATCGACTACATGAAGCAGCAGCTGAACGTGCTGGGCTTCGGCTTCGACTGGAGCCGCGAACTGGCCACCTGTAAACCAGATTACTATCGCTGGGAACAGTGGTTCTTCACCGAGTTGTACAAGAAAGGCTTGGTTTACAAGAAGACCAGCTCAGTAAACTGGTGTGACAATGACCAAACCGTTCTGGCGAATGAGCAGGTTATCGATGGTTGCTGCTGGCGCTGTGACACGCCGGTTATCCAGAAAGAGATCCCACAGTGGTTCATTAAAACCACCGACTACGCCGATCAGCTACTGAGCGATCTGGAAGGTCTGGACGGTTGGCCTGAGATGGTGAAAACCATGCAGCGCAACTGGATTGGCCGCTCCGAAGGCATTGAGATGAGCTTCGACGTTGACGGCTCTGACGACAAGATTGAGATCTACACCACCCGTCCAGATACCGTAATGGGCGTGACCTACGTGGGCATCGCCGCCGGTCACCCTCTGGCGACCAAAGCCGCGGAAAACAACGCCGAACTGGCTAAGTTCATCGACGAGTGCAAAAACACCAAGGTTGCCGAAGCTGAGCTGGCCACCATGGAGAAAAAGGGCATGGCCACTGGCCTGTACGCCATTCACCCTCTGAATGGCAACAAGGTTCCTGTATTCGTTGCCAACTTCGTACTGATGGACTTCGGTACCGGTGCAGTAATGGCGGTTCCTGCTCACGACCAACGTGACTACGAGTTCGCCCAGAAGTACGGCCTGGAACTGAAACCTGTGATCCAGCCGCTGGAAGGCGAGCTAGACATCAGCGAGCAAGCCTACACCGAAAAAGGCACCCTGATTAACTCCGGTGAGTTTGATGGTCTGGACTTCGAAGGCGCTCTGAATGCCATCGCCGCCAAGTTGGAAACCATGGGCCGCGGTCACAAGACCGTGAACTTCCGCCTGCGCGACTGGGGCGTATCCCGTCAGCGTTACTGGGGCGCCCCAATCCCAATGGCGACGCTGGAAAATGGCGAATCGGTTCCAGTAGACGCGTCTGATCTGCCAGTAGTGCTGCCAGAAGATGTGGTGATGGACGGCGTAACCAGCCCAATCAAGGCCGACAAAGCGTGGCAGCAAACCACAGTAAACGGCCAACCTGCTACCCGTGAAACCGACACCTTCGACACCTTCATGGAGTCCTCTTGGTACTACGCTCGCTACACCAGCGTTGGCACCGACGACGCCATGCTGGATCCAAGCAAAGCCAACTACTGGCTGCCAGTGGATCAGTACATCGGTGGTATCGAGCACGCTACCATGCACCTGCTGTACTTCCGCTTCTTCCACAAGCTGCTGCGTGATGCCGGCTTGGTAGACAGCGATGAGCCAGCCAAGCGCCTGCTGTGTCAGGGTATGGTTCTGGCTGACGCCTTCTACTACACCGGTGACAACGGCCAGCGCGTTTGGGTTTCCCCAACCGAAGCCGTACTGGAAAAGGACGAAAAAGGTCGCATCGTTAAGGCGACCGACAAAGAGGGTCGTGAACTGGTTCACTCCGGCATGACCAAGATGTCTAAGTCTAAGAACAACGGCATCGACCCGCAGGAGATGGTAGACAAATACGGCGCCGACACCGTACGTCTGTTTATGATGTTTGCTGCGCCACCAGAGATGACTCTGGAATGGCAAGAGTCTGGCGTAGAGGGGGCTAACCGCTTCCTGCGTCGCCTGTGGAAGCTGGCCTTCGAACACATTGAATTGGGTGACGTTCCAGCGCTAGATACCGCCGCACTGAACAACGACCAGAAAGCCCTGCGCCGTGCCCTGCACCAGACCATCGCTAAAGTGGGCGACGATCTGGGCCGCCGCCAGACCTTCAACACCGCCGTTGCCGCCGTGATGGAGCTGATGAACAAGCTAACCAAAGCCCCTAAAGAGCAAGGTCAAGACCGCGCCCTGATGCAGGAAGCCTTGATTGCTGTAGTTAAAATGCTGGCACCTATCACCCCGCACATCAGCTTCCACCTGTGGAGTGCTCTGGGCCAAGATGGCGACATCGACACTCAAACCTTCCCAGAAGCGGACAAAGACGCTCTGGTTGAAGATGAGAAGCTGATCGTTGTGCAGGTTAACGGTAAGGTACGAGCTCGCATCACCGTGGCTGCTGACGCGGCACAAGAGCAAGTTCAGGAGCTGGCTCTGGGTGATGAAAACGTTAGCAAATTCACGGACGGCAAGACCCTACGTAAAGTGATTTACGTACCGGGTAAGCTGCTAAACATCGTAGCAAACTAAGGAGATAAGGGTGCTCAGAACCGCTCTGACCGCCCTACTGTCGCTGGCCATTTTGGCCAGCGCCGGTTGTGGCTTTCATCTTAAAAGTGATTACCTGATCCCAACCGAGCTGCAAAGTCTGCGCTTGGAGAGTTCAGACAAGTACGGCGAACTGCACCGATTGGTGCAAGAGCGCCTGCGCCTGTCTGACATCGAAGAGGTAACCACCGCCACTGCACCACGCCTCTGGCTGGGTAACGACAACCTGGAACGCTCAACTTTGTCCCTGTTTCCATCGGGCCAAGTTGCCGAGTATGAACTGATCTATTCGGTTCGCTTTAGCGTCACCATTGCCGATAACGCCCCGCAAAACTTTGACGTGGAGATCCGTCGTGACTACCTCGACGATCCTCGTACCGCACTGGCAAAGAACCGCGAACTGGAGCTGCTCTTAAAAGAGATGCGCGTTCAGGCAGCGGATCAAATTCTGCGTACCCTCTCCAGCATCCAAACTCAGTAAGGCTGAATTGATGCGAATTTTCGTCAGCCAGCTGGGCCAGCATTTGGCTCAGCTGCCTGCCATTATCATGGTATTTGGCGATGACGTTTGGCTGCGAGAGCAATCTCGCAGCGACATTCGTCAGGCCGCCTTTCAGCAAGGCTTCGAAGAACGCCTTTCTTTAGTCCAAGAATCCCCATTCAACTGGAATGATCTGGCGCAAGAGTGTCAGTCAATGTCACTGTTTGCTCCCAAGCGCATCATCGAACTGGAACTGCCTAACAGCAAACCTGGTGCCGATGGCTCTGCGGTACTGGCTGAGTTAGCACAGCACCTTCAGGACACCATTTTGGTGCTCCACGGTCCCAAGCTAGAAAGCAGCCAAACCAACAGCAAATGGTTTAAAGCGCTGGATAAAAACGGCCTCTATGTGCAAGCCATCACCCCTGAAGGTCAGCATTATCAGCGTTGGCTGTCCGGCCGAGCACGCCACCACGGTGTGAACCTGCAAGCCGACGGCCAACAGATGCTGTCACAGATGTTTGAAGGCAACCTTTTGGCAGCTGATCAAGCCTTGGCTCAGCTGGCCTTACTGGCCGGTAATCGCAGCGTTGGCGGCGATGCGCTGGAAAAGCTGTTAGAGAATCAATCCCGTTATACCGCCTTTCAGCTAACCGATGCGCTACTTTCTGGCGATACCGATAAAGCGCTAACCATTTTAAATCAGCTCAAGCTGGAAGAAGTGGCACCGGTATTGATCAACTGGTCGCTAACCAAGGAGCTGCAAACGCTGCTGCAACTGGCCAGCGCGCCTCAACTCAATGACGCTTTTAAACAAGCTCGGATCTGGCCAAAGCGCCAACCCTTGTACAAAGGTGCACTGAATCGATTAACGCCGGCACATCTGGCTAAACTGCTCGGCTATTGCGGTCAATTAGAGCTCAAGATTAAGGGTGAACATGATGAACCCTGGAGCGAATTGGCGGAGCTTTGCCTACGCTTTAATCCCCGCTATCAAGGCTTTACCCTAAGCTAGCCATGAAGCGGCAATGCATCGGCCTACTCGGCGGCACCTTCAACCCTATCCACAATGGCCACCTGCAAATGGCCAATGAAGTGTGCCAACAGCTCAATCTCGATCACGTCAGACTGATCCCAAATCGACTGCCGCCCCACAAAAGTGAAGTGGAGGTGTCTGGCATCCAACGGCTACAGATGGCTCGCATTGCCACCAAAGCCTTGCCGCATTTGGTGGTGGACGATTGTGAACTAAACCGGCATCAACCCTCTTACACCGTTGATACCTTGGCAGAATTTCGGGACTCTCATCCTAACGCGTCCATCAACTTCATCATCGGCATGGACTCGCTGATGAGCTTCGAGCGCTGGCATCAGCATCGGCGCATCTTAGCCTTGGCCAATCTCGTGGTGTGCCAACGCCAAGGTCTCGCTCTGCCGACTTCACTACCGCAGCACCTGCTCGACCGTCTGACAGAAGATAAATCGCAAATATGCCATAGAGCCAATGGCGCCATTTTGGTCACTCAGATCACCCCCATGGCAGTCTCCTCCACTGAGGTACGTCAACGTCTACTCAATAAGGAAGAGGTCAGCGACTGCATTCCTGCAGCGGTAATGGATTTTATTCGCAGCAATCGCCTATATGGTCTTGGAGAGGCTCCTACCGGCAAGGTATAATATGGGGTTTTGTAAAATCGCCAACCTTGGAGCCCATAGTGACCCCAGTAGAATTGAAAGACTTCGTTGTAGAGAAAGCGGAAGAGTTAAAGTGCCGCGATCTCGTGGTACTGGACATCAGTGACAAATCCACCGTTGCCGACTTTATGGTTGTGTGCAGCGGCACCTCAAAAACCCACGTTCGCGCCATCGCTGAAAACGTTGCCCTGGAAGCCAAACGCGCCGACGAAGCGCCTCTAGGCGTAGAAGGTCAAGAGTCCGGCGAGTGGGTATTGGTGGATCTGGGTGACGTCATTCTGCACGCCATGCAGGAACAAACCCGTGATTTTTATCAGCTTGAGAAACTTTGGTCCGCTCACCCGGGTCAATAATCACTGATGAAGATAAAACTGATTGCGGTGGGCACCAAGATGCCCGACTGGGTACAAAAAGGCTTTAGCGAATATCAGCGCCGTTTCCCTCGAGATATGCCTTTGGAGCTTATCGAAGTCACGGCGGGTAAACGCGGCAAGAATGCAGACATCAGTCGCATCCTCGAGAAAGAGGGTGAGGCGATGCTGGCGCACTGCCAGGGCTGTCGAATTGTGACCTTAGACATTCCCGGTAAGCCTTGGGATACACCGCAATTAGCACAGCAGCTAGAGCGCTGGCAGATGGATGGCCGAGACGTGGCCATTCTCATCGGCGGCCCTGAAGGGTTGGCCCCAGCCTGCAAGCAAGCTGCGGAGCAAAGCTGGTCCCTGTCCAACTTAACCTTGCCACATCCTATGGTTCGGGTAATGATGGCAGAAAGCCTGTATCGAGGCTGGAGCATAAACAACAACCACCCGTACCATCGAGAGTAATGCGTTCATATCTGCGTACCAAAATCCGCGACGACGCCGCTGAAGCGGCGCTGTTCCAACGCCGTGCTATAGCATGCTTCGTTGGTGTTGTGGTTCTAATTGGCATCTTGCTAAGCAACCTGTACGTGGTGCAGGTGATGGATCACAGTGAATATCAGACTCGCTCCAACGACAACCGCATCCGCTTAGTTCCCGTGGCGCCAAACCGCGGCCTTATCTATGACCGCCACGGCACCTTACTTGCCGAAAATCAACCGGTTTACTCCCTTGAGGTCGTAGCAGAGCGTACTGACGATCTTGAACAAAGCCTGCTGGACTTGGCGCAGATGTTCGATATTTCTGAGCAAGCCCAGCAAGAATTTCTAAAACGGGTCAAAGCCCAGCGCCGTTTTAAGCCGACGACCTTGCTCAGCAAGTTAACCGAAGCTCAGGTGGCCCAGTTCAGTGTCAACCACCACCGCTTCCCCGGCTTTCAGATCACCGCTGGCCTGAAGCGTCACTATCCTTACCACAAGACCCTGACCCACGCCCTCGGGTACGTAGCGCGGATCAACAGTAACGATGTGCTAGACCTCGAGATGGAAGGCAAGAGCGCCATGTACGCCGCCACCAAAGACATCGGCAAACTGGGCATCGAGCGTTTCTACGAGGCGCAGCTGCACGGTCAGCCCGGCATGCAGGAAGTAGAAGTGAACAGCCGTGGCCGCCGGGTACGAGTCTTGAACAGCACCCCTCCTCAGGCAGGACAAGATCTGCGCCTGACTCTGGATCTGTCTCTACAACAAAAAGCCGAAGAGCTGCTTCAGGGCCGCCGCGGTGCGCTTGTAGCGATGGATCCCAGAGATGGCGGCATCCTCGCGATGGTCTCCAACCCCAGTTACGATCCCAATTTGTTTGTCCATGGCATCAGCAGCAAGGATTACAGCCGGTTGCTAAATGATCGCTCTCGCCCGCTGATCAACCGAGCCACTCAAGGGCAATATGCACCGGCATCCACGGTCAAGCCGATGTTGGCGGTGGTCGGTTTAGAGAAAGGAAAGATCACCGAAAAGAGCCGCATCTGGGATCCCGGTTGGTGGCAGATCCCGGGCGTAGAACGCAAGTACCGTAACTGGAAACGTTGGGGCCACGGCTGGGTGGACGTCTATGACGCCATCGTCAAGTCCAACGATACCTACTTCTACGATCTGGCGTACAACATGGGCATCGACACCATCAGCGAATACATGCTGCAGTTCGGCTTTGGCCAGTATTCTGGTGTTGATCTTAAAGAGGAATCCGCTGGCATCATGCCATCGCGAGACTGGAAACAAGTTCGCTATAAAGAGCCTTGGTACATCGGCGATACCATCTCCGTAGGCATTGGCCAAGGCTATTGGACAACCACTCCACTGCAGCTTACCGAAGCCCTGCTGGTGATGATCAACCGTGGCCGCCATTTCAGCCCACATCTGGTTCAAGCCATTGGCGATGATGGTCAGCTTGCTGCCGTCGAACCCTCTGAAAGGCCGCCTTTGGTTCTAAAAAACGATAAGGCCTGGGACATTGTTCACGAAGCGATGATCCAAACCGCTAAAAAACGCTTTGCCGATGCCAGCTACACCGCCGCGGTAAAAACCGGTACCGCACAGGTATTTGGCTTGGCTGAGGATGCGAAATATGAGCAAGATAAAGTGGCTGAGCACCTACGTGATAACGCCTTAATCGTCGGCTATGCCCCCGCGGAAGCGCCTACCATCGCCATAACCGTAGTCCTTGAGAACGCCGGTTGGGGTGGGGCAAATGCGGGCCCTATCGCCCGCGCCCTGCTGGATCACTATCTCGATCCGAAACCTGAGACTGAGGTAGCCAATGCAAACTAAAACTCAACGAGTTAGTAAAGGACCCAATATCTGGAAGCGATTGCACATCGATCTGCCGTTGCTTCTCGGGCTGCTGACCCTAATGGGCTTCGGCCTAATGGTGCTCTATGCCGCCAGTGGCGAGAGCGCCTTTATGCTAGAGAAGCAGTTGGTGCGTATCGGCTTATCACTGACGGTGATGTTTGCCATTGCTCAGATTAATCCAGAGGTATTCAAACGTTGGGCGCTGCCAATTTTCCTTGTCGGTATCGCCTTACTGGTGGCGGTGGATCTCTTCGGTGAAGTCAATAAAGGCGCTCGGCGCTGGCTTAATCTTGGTTTTATGGAATTTCAGCCCTCAGAACTGATGAAGCTGGCATTTCCTATTACCATGGCCTGGTACATCAGTCGCTATCCGTTGCCCCCCAAAAAACGCTATCTGGCCGGCGGCGCGGCCATCTTGCTTGTGCCAACACTGCTGATCGCTTCCCAGCCGGATCTGGGCACCTCCATTTTGGTGGCCGCCTCCGGTGTATTCGTGCTGTTTCTCTCCGGCATGAGCTGGGCCTTGGTCGGCGGCTGCGTAGTAAGCGTATTGGCTTTCCTGCCAGTGTTGTGGTTCTACTTAATGAAGGACTACCAACGCACACGGGTTTTGACTTTACTTGACCCAGAAAAAGACCCATTGGGCGCGGGCTACCACATTATTCAGTCTAAGATTGCCATCGGCTCCGGTGGCATTGGTGGCAAAGGCTGGCTTGGCGGTACCCAATCACAACTTCAGTTTCTGCCTGAACGCCACACCGATTTCATCTTCGCAGTGCTCGGTGAAGAGTTTGGCCTAATTGGCGCCATATTCTTACTCGCAATCTATCTGTTTATTGTTGGTCGCGGTTTGGTCATCGCCTCCCGAGCTCAAACGCCATTTGCTCGCTTACTCGGCGGCAGCATCGTTTTGACCTTCTTTGTTTACGTGTTCGTTAATATCGGCATGGTCTCTGGCATCCTGCCAGTGGTCGGCGTGCCACTACCTTTGGTCTCTTACGGCGGCACATCGATGCTGACGCTAATGGCAGGCTTTGGTATGTTGATGGGCATCCAGACTCACAGACGCTTCAATAGCAGATAACAATAAGGCGCCGCGATGATCTCCCTACTCGCTTCAACCTCATTAAGCTTAACCTTGGCAGCCCAGGCCGTCACTCAAGAAAGCTTTACTCAAGAGTGGACACAAAAAGGCCTAAGCCCAGAGTACATTGAGCTGGCTCTATCCAAAGCAAACCACAACCCTAAGGTGATCGAAGCGATCACCACGCCGTGGGAAGCTAAACCTTGGTACCAATACAAACAGCTGTTCCTCACCGAAGAGCGGGTCCAGGATGGCGTCGCGTTCTGGAAAAAACATCAGCAAACCTTAGCGCGGGCCGAGAAAGAGTATGGCGTTGAAGCACAGATGATCGTTGCCATCATCGGCATCGAAACTCGCTACGGCCAGTTCACCGGCACTTATCCCGTTTTAGATGCGCTGTATACCTTAGGCTTTAGCTACCCCAAACGCGCCAAATTTTTTGCCTCTGAGCTCGGCCATTACCTGATGCTGGCTCAAGAAGAGGGCTGGGAACTCACTGACGTCAAAGGCTCTTACGCTGGAGCCATGGGCTGGGGCCAGTTCATCTCCTCCAGCTACCGAGCCTATGCGGTAGATTTCGATGGCGACGGCAAACGGAATCTGCTGAACAACCCGGTTGATGCCATCGGCAGCGTGGCCAACTACTTTAAGAACGCCAAATGGCAGCACGGTTTAACCCCTGCCTACCCGCTGGTTCAGTCTCCAGAGGTTACCGCAGCTCTAAAGTGGAATGGCAAACCAATAACAGCGACAGTTGCCCAACTAAAACAAGCTGGCGTTGCCGCCATTGGCGATGACACCATGAGCAGTGCCATTTTGACCCTGGATTCGTCAGAGTCAGAAAAGCAGGGCTTCCAGGTAACCAATAACTTCTACAGCATTACCCGATACAACCGCAGCCCACTTTACGCCATGGCGGCCTTTGAATTCTCACAATTACTCAATGATGCGTTTAAACCTTAAACTGATTTTGGTTGTCACCCTACTTCTGAACGGCTGCAGCAGCGGTCGCTACAGCATGCGTGATGATAAAGCTCCAGAAAATGCTCCTAATCTGGACACCCTAGAGCAGCCAATTCCCCGTTTCGAAGCACCATCGAAACAGGGCAATCGAGACTATCGCGTTCGTGGTATCGATTATCGAGTCATGGCCTCCGCCGCAGGATACAAGCAGCAAGGTGTCGCGTCTTGGTATGGGGCTAAATTCCACGGCCACCTGACCTCCAATGGCGAAACCTACGACATGTATGGCTTTAGCGCAGCCCACAAAGGGCTGCCGCTACCTACGTACGTTAAAGTGACCAATTTGGCGAATCAAAAATCGGTGATCGTTCGCGTCAACGATCGCGGCCCATTTCACAATGAACGGCTGATTGATCTCTCTTATGCTGCCGCCTATCAACTGGATATGCTCAAAACCGGTACCGCCCACGTTGAAGTGGAGGCGATCGCCACCACACCAGATTGGCACCCTCACCTACCCAAGGTCAACGGCAACGATAAAAACCACTATATCCAAGTCACCGCACTTTCGAATCAAGATAAAGTTCAAGAGCTTGCCACGAGACTCGAGCGTGAACATGGAGCCTCAAGCCGCATCATAGAGAGTGGCAGTTTATTTAAGTTACAACTTGGACCTTTACCAAACCCGGTGAAAGCGCAAGAATTACTGCATCAGCTTCAGCGAGGTGGCTTCCAACAAGCGTTCAGCGTTTTCGAAGCGACTAATCAAAATTGAAACTTTTCCCATCACTCTGATGTCAAGTGATATACTCCAGTTTTGGCGTATGGACAGTTTTTTAGCCGCATCCACTCAGATCTCCAGTAGAAATATTATGAATAAGATGAAATACAGTCTAAGCGCTCTGTCAGCGCTCTTTTTTGCAAGTTCTGCTATGGCAGTACCGAGCGTGGTGCCAAACCCTCCATCAGTGAATGCAACCTCCTATGTACTGATGGACTACACCACCGGTCAGATCCTAGCTGAGGAAAACGCTTACGATCGTCGCGCACCTGCAAGCTTAACCAAAATGATGACCTCCTACGTGTTGGGTCAAGAGTTGGCTCAAGGTAACGTAAGCTTGGATGACCAAGTCACCATCAGTAAAAACGCCTGGTCCAAAAACTTCCCTGACTCCTCCAAGATGTTCATCGAAGTGGGCAAACAGGTGAAACTGGAAGACTTAAACCGCGGCATGGTAATCCAGTCCGGTAATGACGCCTGTGTGGCCATCGCCGAGCACGTTGCTGGCACCGAATCGGCCTACACCGATCTCATGAATGCCTGGGCTGGCCAGTTAAAGATGATGGATACCCATTTCGTCAACGCCCACGGTTTGGATTCTGACGAACACTACACCACGGCCTACGATATGGCGCTACTGGGGCAAGCCCTGATTCGCGATGTACCAGAAGAGTACGCTCTGTACGCGGAGAAGGAGTTCACCTTCAACAAAATTCGACAGCACAACCGCAACGGCCTGCTGTGGGATCGCAGCCTAGGCGTAGACGGCATTAAAACCGGTCACACCTCCAATGCTGGCTACAGCTTGGTTTCTTCTGCTAAGCGAGATGACATGCGCTTAGTCGCTGTGGTTATGGGAACCAAAAGTGCCCAGTCTCGCGAAGCGGAAAGCAAGAAACTGCTGAACTATGGCTTCCGTTTCTTTGAAACGGTCACCCCATACAAAGCCGGTGAAGAGTTTGTTAGCCACAAAATTTGGTATGGCAGCCAACCAGAAATCAGCCTAGGCGTGCAGCAAGATACCCCTGTCACCGTTTACCGAGGTCAGGCGGAGAAGCTCAAAGCCAACTTTGAGCTAACCGAAGAGCTTCAAGCGCCACTGAGCAAAGGCCAAGTAGTTGGCAAAGTCTTCTTTGAACTGGACGGTAAAGACATTGCTGAATATGAGCTAGTAGCCCTGCAAGATGTGGAAGAAGGCTCTTGGTTTAGCAAGCTGGTAGACTACTTTAAACTGCTGTTTATGAGCTGGTTTAACTGAGCACTCGCCTTTTAATACAGACAGAGGTCCGCTTATGCGGGCCTTTTCAGTTTCTAAGCTCAACAAATAATGACACCAGACCATCCTTGAAATTTGTTACACTCACCCCCATTAAACAGCCTCTGTTCGAGTCCAGTTGGAGCAACCAATGAATACCAAATTTGATGAACTGTTAGAGTTCCCGTGTCGTTTCCCATTCAAGATCATTGGTCACGCCGATGAGCAGCTTCCGGATCGTGTTGTTGCCGTGATTCAAGCTCATGCTCCTGGTGATTACCAGCCAAGCGTGCGTCCAAGCAGCAAGGGAAATTACCACTCGGTCACCGTCAATATCACTGCGACCAGTAAAGAGCAATTGGAGTCTCTTTACACTGAACTTGGTGCAATCGAAGGTGTTGTTCGAGTTCTGTAGTGTGATCTACCTAGCATTTCCACAATGTAAAGGTATAATGCGACCAATCCCCCATTAAGAGGCGAGAACGGATTGGTCGCAAAAACTCTGGTAGTACGTCGCTTGGGTCTTCAGCCCTATGAGCCAGTTTGGCATGCGATGCAAGCATTCACAGATAACCGCAATGACGACAGCCCAGACGAACTGTGGCTATTAGAGCATCAGCCGGTATTCACCCAAGGCCAAGCAGGCAAAGCGGAGCACCTACTTAACACTGGGGATATCCCCGTGGTTCAAGTGGATCGTGGAGGCCAAGTTACATTCCATGGCCCAGGTCAGCTTGTCGCTTATCCGCTTCTTAATATCCGTCGCCTCGGTATTGGCGTTCGAGATCTCGTGACTCACATTGAGCAGTGTCTCATTGAGCTACTTGCCCCATACGAGATCAAAGCCTATGCCAAAGCCGATGCACCAGGGGTGTACGTCAATGAACGCAAGGTCGCTTCTTTAGGCCTACGAATTCGTAAAGGCTGCTCATTCCACGGGTTGGCACTTAACGTCAATATGGACACCAGCCCATTCCTGCGCATCAACCCATGTGGCTATGCTGGCATGGAGATGGTGCAGTCCTCGGATATCGGTGGCCCACAGCGAGTCGAGCAAGCCGCTGAAGAGCTAACCAACATATTTTATAAGAAGCTGGGCTACACCCAGATTACAGTGCTAGAGGGACTTCCAGCATGAATGAAAGACCAGAACGCCTAGTTGCTGGCGTCAAGTTACGTGACGCAGAAAAAGTCGCTCGCATCCCAGTAAAAGTGGTACCCAGCGAACGGGAAACCATGCTGCGTAAACCCGACTGGCTACGAGTAAAATTACCCTCCTCCAGTGAGCGCATCGATGAAGTGAAAAGCGCCATGCGTAAGCACGGCCTGCACTCCGTCTGTGAAGAAGCATCCTGCCCGAACTTAGCGGAATGCTTCAACCACGGTACCGCCACCTTTATGATTTTGGGTGCCATCTGTACTCGTCGCTGCCCATTTTGCGACGTGGCCCATGGCCGCCCTCTGAAGCCAGATCCGGAAGAGCCACAAAAGCTGGCAAAGACCATCCGCGACATGAAGCTGAAATACGTGGTGATTACGTCTGTGGATCGCGATGACCTTCGCGATGGCGGAGCTCAGCACTTTGCCGATTGCATTCGTGAAATTCGCGCACTGTCACCAAACATCAAAATTGAAATTTTGGTTCCAGATTTCCGAGGTCGAATTGATGCCGCGCTCGATATTCTTGCGACGGAGCCGCCAGATGTGTTCAACCACAATCTAGAAACCGCGCCACGCTTGTATCGTAAAGCTCGACCTGGAGCCAACTATCAGTGGTCTTTGGACCTACTGAAGAAGTTCAAAGCCCGTCATCCTGACGTCCCGACTAAATCGGGAATCATGGTGGGGTTAGGCGAGACCAATGACGAAATTAAAGAGGTTCTCAGGGATCTTCGAGCCCATGACGTTGAGATGTTGACCCTAGGTCAGTACCTACAACCAAGCCGTCATCACCTTGCGGTAGAGCGCTACGTGCCGCCGGCGGAGTTCGACGAGTTAAGAGACTATTCTATTGAGATTGGCTTTACGCAATCCGCTTGTGGGCCATTAGTGCGTTCCAGTTACCACGCTGATCTGCAAGCTCAAGGTAAAAAGGTTCAATAATCTTTGAATGTGTCGTCCTGAAATGCGTTGACACTTTTCAGTTAGAGCCAGTTGCATCAGCAACTGGCTTTTCCATGCACCTCGTTTGGGGTTTTCATTCCCAGGCTAAGGTGCGGTCTCAAGTTGTTATAGGT
>NZ_SWCJ01000047.1 GCF_005116665.1 Ferrimonas aestuarii
AAATCGATGACTCAAATGGCTCTTACTGCCTCATCATCGCTTATCGCAAGTTAGTACGTCCTTCATCGCCTCTGACTGCCAAGGCATCCACCGTGTACGCTTAGTCACTTAACCATACAACCCCAATAAGTCTTGGAATCGCATTAGCCAAACAACCAATACGTTAATCTATCGCCAGATATCAAGGCACTTGCAAAAATTGCAAATATCTCGAGAAATTTATCAGCTTGTCCAAATTGTTAAAGAGCTTTCTAAATCAATGAATTACTTCATCGACTCAGACAATCTGTGTGAACACTCAACGCAAAACCGTATCTATTTCGTAAGGAGGTGATCCAGCCCCAGGTTCCCCTAGGGCTACCTTGTTACGACTTCACCCCAGTCATGAATCACTCCGTGGTAAA
>NZ_SWCJ01000048.1 GCF_005116665.1 Ferrimonas aestuarii
TCTTGCCGTACTAAGGTTCGAATCGAGAGAAAGTGGTGGAGCTAAGCAGGATCGAACTGCTGACCTCCTGCGTGCAAAGCAGGCGCTCTCCCAGCTGAGCTATAGCCCCCCAGAATTTTCTCGATGTCCCAATCTTCATTGAAGATTGGTGGGTCTGAGTAGATTTGAACTACCGACCTCACCCTTATCAGGGGTGCGCTCTAACCAACTGAGCTACAGACCCATCGAAACTCTTATCATCGTCAGACAATCTGTGTGAACACTCAACGCAAAACCGTATCTATTTCGTAAGGAGGTGATCCAGCCCCAGGTTCCCCTAGGGCTACCTTGTTACGACTTCACCCCAGTCAT
>NZ_SWCJ01000049.1 GCF_005116665.1 Ferrimonas aestuarii
TGCGTAAAGCTGGCTTCGTTACTCGTGACGCCCGTGAGGTTGAGCGTAAGAAAGTTGGTCTGCGTAAAGCACGTCGTCGTCCACAGTTCTCCAAGCGTTAATATTACGCTTCGAGTCCTACGGACCGGAAAACCGCTGCCCTGTGCAGCGGTTTTTTTTGCTTGGAAGAAAAGTGCTGTGGTTCTTAGCCTGGTAGCGTTAGTCTGTGTGACACCCGCTACGCTGGTGCACACATATCCGGCCACGGCATCACTCGTGCTCTGATGGAGTACGATGAGACGGAGCAATCTGTTCTGCGTAAAGCTGGCTTCGTTACTCG
>NZ_SWCJ01000031.1 GCF_005116665.1 Ferrimonas aestuarii
CTACCTGTTCAACCACAGATAATTTAAAGGCCATTGGGTAATCACGCTGCGAGCGTCTGCGTCGCTTGGGCTCTACCTTTTCCATAATAGGTCTCCAATGTGTAAACCTATTTCAGGACGGGTCACTGGCAATAAAAAAGGCGCTTTTAAAAGCGCCTTTTTTGTTGTGAGTGTCCCAGCTTAGGTAGACTTACTCTGCAGCCAAGTCGTTTTGTGGGTAGGTTGCAGCCAACACTTGCAGCGCGTGTTGCTTCAGAGTCTCTTGGCCCAGCTTGTCGTAACTGGTGACCATGATCTCGAGGCACTTTTCTACCGCTGGGGTACCGGGGTAGGTTTCTAGAATTTGTTGAGCGCGGCTGGCGGCAGCCATCCAAGCTTCCATCTTGACGTAGTACTCAGCCACTCGCAGTGAGTACTCAGCCAAACGGTTTTTGATGGCGATCATACGCTGGCGGCCATCGGCTGCGTAGCGGCTATCAGGGAAAGTCTTTACCAGTTTTTCGAAATCTTTAAATGCAGCGCGAGCATTGGTAGGGTCGCGGTCAGTACGATCGATCTCAAAAAGGTCGTGGAACAGGTAGCTGTCCGCTTGCATGTTGATCAGGCCACGCATGTAGTAGACGTAGTCGATGTCTTTGTGGGTCGGGTTCAGGCGAACAAAGCGATCCACATTGGCCAATGCACTGGCAGTATCGTCTAACTTATAATAAGCGTAGATCAGGTCCAATTGGACTTGAGTTTTGTAGGTTCCGAATGGGTAGCGTGAATCTAGAGTTTCTAGAATGGTGGTAGCTTTGGTAAAGTTACCCGCTTCCATTGCTTGACGGGCATCGCTATACAGCCCCTCTGGTGAGCGATCTTCAACCTTGTAAGCTTCCTGATTTCCCTGGGTGGTGGAACAACCGGTGATCATGATGCTGCTTGCTAAGGCGAGAAGCAAAGAGCCTGCTAGTTTGCGCATGTTTTGAACCAATTCCTTATCATTGTCGTGATGTTCTGATGCAAAAAGAGATAAAATTGCAGCTGCAGCGATTCTATCAGAACTGAGAGTGATTTCGAGCTTTTACAGCTGGATCGAGAGTATATGACCCAACACGTTGAATTACATGGCGTATTTACAAGTACGCACCTAGGTATGCGGTTAGACCAAGCGTTGGCCGATCTGTTCCCCGACTATTCACGTAGTCGCATTAAAGAGTGGATTTTAGAGGGGGCGGTGACCATCGACGGCGAAAAGGTCACTAAACCACGTGAAAAGGTGATCGTCGATCAGTTGGTCGAGATCAGCACCACCCTTGAGGAAGAAGTAACCTCTCGCCCTCAAGATATCGCACTGAATATCGTCTACGAAGATGAGCACATTCTGGTGATCAACAAGCCTGCGGATCTGGTTGTTCATCCAGGCGCTGGCAATATGGACGGCACCATTTTGAATGCTCTCCTATTCCACTGCCCAGATATTGCCAATGTGCCTCGGGCTGGCATTGTGCACCGTTTGGATAAAGACACCACAGGTTTGATGGTGGTGGCTAAGACCGTGCCGGCACAGACCCACTTAGTGGCCCAGCTTCAAGCGCGCGAAATTACCCGAGAATATGAAGCCATTGTTCACGGCACCCTCACCGCTGGCGGTACCGTGGATGCCAATATTGGCCGTCACCCTCAAAAGCGGACTCACATGGCGGTAACGGAAATTGGCCGCCCATCGGTGACCCACTATCGCATCGCCGAGAAATTTCGCTCGCACACCCGTTTGCGTTTACGCCTAGAAACCGGCCGTACTCACCAGATTCGTGTGCACATGGCACACGTGAAGCATCCTTTAGTCGGGGATCCTTTGTATCAAGGTCGCCCACGGCCAACCAAAGGTGCCAGCGAAGAGATGCAAACCGTACTTAAGGGCTTTAAGCGTCAAGCATTGCATGCGGTAAAATTGGAACTGGAACACCCGGTTACCAGTGAATGGATGCAGTGGTATGCGCCGGTGCCTGAAGATATGGTTAAACTGACCGAAGCACTTCGTGCCGACACCGCTGAGCGAGGCATGGAGTACTAACCATGTGGTTTTCCCCAGATTGGTATTTACCTAAGGGTGTACACGCTGCCTTTACCGATCGCATTGGAGGCCACTCTGTGGCGTCATTCGCCGGTTTTAATCTGGGGCAACACGTTGGTGATGATTCTGAAGCCGTCGCACTTAATCGATCTAAGCTGTCCGCTGGCTTGGGCCTTAAGAATGAACCGGTTTGGCTTAATCAAGTGCACGGCACTCATGTAGAGAGTCTTCCTACAAAGGAGTCTTTGCCGACTGCGGATGCCAGTTACACCGATACGCCTGCTCAAGTGTGCTGCGTTATGACAGCAGATTGCGTGCCGGTGCTGTTTGTTAGTGCTGACGGTTTAGAGGTGGCCGCTGCTCACGCAGGTTGGCGTGGTTTATGTGATGGCATCTTGGAGCACACTGTCGCTAAATTTAGCAGTCGTGATATCAGAGCTTGGATAGGTCCCTGCATCTCCAAACGCCATTTTGAAGTGGGCCCTGAAGTACGTCAGCAATTTATCGAACATCAGGCCGAAGCCGAGCAGGCGTTTACCTCTCATGGCGATAAGTTTTTAGGCGATCTACCGCTGATTGTTCGTCAGCGCTTAGAGCGAGTTGGCATTACCGATGTGACAGATAGCCAGCTGTGCACTTATGCCAACCCTGAGCGTTTCTTCTCCTACCGTCGCGACCGAGATACCGGCCGACTTGCCTGCCTGATTTGGCGATAGAGTTAGCCTCCTTGACTTGAAAAGTTGATCTTCTATACCCATCTCACTGTTGAATAAAGATTCTCTTTCGGAGGTGGGTATGAGACTCGATCGTCTGACCAATAAATTTCAGTTAGCTATTTCTGATGCCCAGTCATTGGCGCTTGGGCGTGACCATCAATACATTGAACCTGAACACCTCATGCTGGCGCTTGTTAACCAGGATGGCGGCACCGTAAGACCCCTGTTGGCCGGTACAGGTGTAAATGTCGACACTCTGCGCTCAAAGCTTGGTGAAGCCCTCGATCGCATGCCGAAAGTCAGTGGTACGGGTGGCGATGTGCAGCTGTCTCGGAATTTGGTGAGCACGTTTAATCTGTGCGATAAGTTGGCGCAGAAGCGTAAAGATCAATACATCTCCTCCGAGCTATTCTTGTTGGCGGTGTTAGACCGTGGCGACGCGCTGGCGGAAACTCTAAAACAGATGGGCGCTAGCCCTGAAAAGATTGAAGCTGGCATTGAGAAGCTGCGCGCCGGTCAAAAGGTGGAAGATCAAAATGCCGAAGACCAGCGCCAAGCTCTGTCGAAATACACCATCGATCTGACTGAGCGAGCAGAGGCGGGCAAACTTGATCCTGTTATCGGCAGAGACGATGAGATTCGCCGTACCATTCAGGTATTGCAGCGCCGTACCAAAAATAACCCTGTGATGATCGGTGAGCCTGGCGTTGGTAAAACTGCCATCGTTGAAGGTTTGGCACAGCGCATTATCAATGGTGAGGTACCTGAGGGCCTTAAAGGTAAGCGGGTGTTGTCACTGGATATGGGCTCACTGCTTGCAGGAGCTAAATACCGAGGTGAGTTTGAAGAGCGCTTAAAAGCGGTACTTAACGAACTATCACAAGAAGAGGGACAGGTGATCCTGTTCATCGATGAGATTCACACCATGGTAGGGGCCGGTAAAACCGACGGTGCCATGGATGCGGGTAACATGCTCAAGCCAGCCCTAGCTCGAGGGGAACTGCACTGCGTCGGTGCAACCACCTTGGATGAGTATCGCCAGTACATTGAAAAAGATGCTGCTTTAGAACGTCGGTTCCAAAAGGTGTTAATTGAAGAGCCGACGGTGGAGGATACCATCGCTATTCTCCGGGGCTTAAAAGAGCGTTATGAGTTGCACCACAGCGTGGAGATTACGGACCCTGCTATTGTTGCCGCTGCCACTTTGTCGCATCGCTACGTGTCAGATCGTCAATTGCCCGACAAAGCCATCGATCTTATCGATGAAGCGGCATCTTCTATTCGCATGCAGATCGACTCTAAGCCGGAAAATCTGGATCGCCTAGAGCGCAAGATCATCCAATTGAAGCTTGAGCAGCAAGCGCTGCAAAAAGAGGAAGATGACGCCAGTAAGAAACGATTGCAGATACTGGTAGAGCAGTTGACCGAGTTTGAGCAGGAATACGTTGAACTGGAAGAGGTATGGAAAACCGAAAAGGCAGCACTGGCCGGAACTCAGCATATTAAGTCTGCACTTGAGCAAGCGCGCCAAGATTTGGAAGTGGCTAAGCGGGCAGGTGATCTCAATCGAATGTCTGAATTGCAATATGGCCGCATTCCCGAGCTAGAAAAACAGCTCGACTTGGCGGCCCAAGCAGAAATGCAAGACATGAGCCTGCTGAAGAATAAGGTCACCGACAATGAGATTGCAGACGTGTTGTCGCGCGCAACCGGCATTCCCGTTTCCAAGATGCTTGAAGGTGAGCGTGACAAGTTGCTGCAGATGGAAGGTAACCTTCATCAGCGAGTCATTGGTCAGGAGGAAGCGGTTACTGCAGTGGCCAATGCAATCCGCCGTAGTCGGGCAGGGCTATCTGATCCTAAGCGGCCAATAGGTTCATTCCTATTCTTGGGCCCAACTGGGGTAGGGAAAACCGAGCTGTGTAAATCACTAGCGAAGTTCTTGTTTGATACCGATGACGCCATGGTGCGGGTCGATATGTCTGAGTTTATGGAGAAGCACTCTGTTGCTCGCTTAGTTGGCGCCCCTCCAGGGTACGTAGGCTACGAAGAGGGTGGTTACCTAACGGAAGCGGTACGTCGTAAGCCCTATTCAGTAATCTTGCTGGATGAAGTGGAGAAGGCGCACCCTGATGTGTTTAATATCCTGCTTCAGGTTCTCGATGATGGCCGACTTACCGATGGCCAAGGACGCACGGTTGATTTTAGAAATACCGTCATTATCATGACTTCGAATCTGGGCTCTGATCTTATTCAGCAACATGCTGATAGTGACTACGATACCGTGAAAGCTCAGTTGATGGGCGTATTGGGTCAATCGTTTAGGCCGGAGTTTTTGAATCGAATTGATGAAACCGTCGTGTTTCATCCGCTGGCTCAACCTCACATTAAGGCCATCGCTCGAATTCAGCTGGAGCAGTTACGAAAGCGTCTGGCAGATAAAGAGTACCAATTAGATGTGAGTGAGGAAGCGCTGGGCTTGATTGCACAAGCGGGCTTCGATCCTATCTTTGGCGCTAGACCACTTAAGCGGGCGATTCAAAATCGAATTGAAAACCCGCTGGCACAAGAGTTACTTAGTGGACGACTGTTGCCAGGAAAGGCCATCAAAATTGATGCAACCGAACAGAAGTTTAGGTTTCATCAGTAGTAGTCAAGGTCTGCTATATAGCTAGTTGATATAGAGATAAGGGGCTTTTGTCTAAAAGATAAAAGCCCCTAGTGCTATCTAATCTAGGTAAGCCTACTGAAATGGGAGTTCTCATGTCATATAAAGTGCGTTACCTAGCTTCACTGGCCGCGGCTGTAGCCTTGGCTTCACCCCTTGCGTTGGCAAACCACTACGGGCCCAACTATTACGAGCTTGCCACGGCCCCCCAGCAACAGCAGATTGTCATTGCACAAGCCGATACTAAAGAGCAGTTGATTGGTCAATTAGGGGCAACATCGGAGATGGAGATTAACGAACTTCTGGCTGCAGAGCCTACTGCCGCCGGAGGCCAAAGTCAGATAGAGAAAGTGACCGTGGTGGACCATTGCTATTACAGTGTGCAAGCTACAGCGTGTAAAACTAAAGAGGTCTATCGTTTGGTGGAGTGATATAACGCCTCTATAGAGTTTAAAGAGTTCTCTAAAGAAAAAGTTATATGCATTTTTCCTGCTATCTGGATTAGATGTTCTAGAATTCAAAGCCCCTGTCGTGACCCACTAGGGTTCAGCGGGGGCTTTTTATTGGTAATGAACATTGAATGTTGTTTTTGTTTCGAAAGTGCTTGACTCAAAAACGTCATCAAGTATGATTGCCGTCCGCTTGAGAGAGGGGCTTCTTCTTAATGGCGAAACTAAAATTCAGTCGAACAGAGTTTGAAATTAATTTGAAAATTCTGCTTGACGAACGATGAGGAAAGCGTAAGATACGCACCTCGCTTCGAATGAAGCAACGCTCTTTAAAAATGTAATCAGACAATCTGTGTGGGCACTCGCGCAGGATTGATATCTCATATATCAATGTTGCACTGAGTGACTATAACAAGTTAATTCAGTAATTCATTGAGTCGGAATTT
>NZ_SWCJ01000050.1 GCF_005116665.1 Ferrimonas aestuarii
CATCGCTTATCGCAAGTTAGTACGTCCTTCATCGCCTCTGACTGCCAAGGCATCCACCGTGTACGCTTAGTCGCTTAACCATACAACCCCAATAGGTCTTTTTGCTTGACCTTTAATTCCCACTTTTCGTCAGCCTTTTCGCTCGCTGCAGTCATTAACCGAAGTTAACTTCCTTGCTCGCTCAAACGCTTCCTCAATTGGAAATCAAATCTCTACGCAAACCTTTGAAGTTGCTTAAATGAATAAACAACCAATACGTTAATCTATCGCCAGATATCAAGGCACTTGCAAAAATTGCAAATATCTCGAGAAATT
>NZ_SWCJ01000051.1 GCF_005116665.1 Ferrimonas aestuarii
AATTTCTCGAGATATTTGCAATTTTTGCAAGTGCCTTGATATCTGGCGATAGATTAACGTATTGGTTGTTTATTCATTTAAGCAACTTCAAAGGTTTGCGTAGAGATTTGATTTCCAATTGAGGAAGTGTTTGAGCGAGCAAGGAAGTTAACTTCGGTTAATGACTGCAGCGAGCGAAAAGGCTGACAAAAAGTGGGAATTAAAGGTCAAGCAAAAAGACCTATTGGGGTTGTATGGTTAAGCGACTAAGCGTACACGGTGGATGCCTTGGCAGTCAGAGGCGATGAAGGACGTACTAACTTGCGATAAGCGATG
>NZ_SWCJ01000052.1 GCF_005116665.1 Ferrimonas aestuarii
AAAAGCGAGAAAGCAGCTTGACCAAATTGATTAACTTGCTTGATTAGCGAGTTAAAAGAATTTGTCTGACGACCATAGCGCTGTGGTCCCACCTGATCCCATGCCGAACTCAGAAGTGAAACGCAGTTGCGCCGATGGTAGTGTGGGAGTTCCCATGTGAGAGTAGGTCATCGTCAGACACCAATTTCGGTGGAGTGGTAGTTCAGTTGGTTAGAATACCGGCCTGTCACGCCGGGGGTCGCGGGTTCGAGTCCCGTCCACTCCGCCAATATTTTGAGAAAGCCCGTAGCTAACGCTACGGGCTTTT
>NZ_SWCJ01000053.1 GCF_005116665.1 Ferrimonas aestuarii
TTTGCTGTTGTTGGAGTCCCATTCTACGCCGTCCCTGAGCATGGAGTTCAGGATGACGACCATCTTTCGTATGCACGCAATGATGGCGACTTTTTTGGGTTTTCCTGCTTCGAGTAATCGTTGATAAGTGGCCTTAAAAACCGGGTTGCATTGTATGGCTGACATCATGGCCATATAGAGTACCGTTCGCACTTGTGCTCTGCCGCCTTGAATGGTGCGTTTCCCTTTAAAGCGACCACTTTCTCGGGTGATGGGGGCGACTCCTATCAAAGAGGCGGCTTGTTTATTGGTGATGTA
>NZ_SWCJ01000054.1 GCF_005116665.1 Ferrimonas aestuarii
TGGTCTTCCGGCGAGCGGGTTTTTCACCCGCTTTAACGTTACTCATGTCAGCATTCGCACTTCTGATACGTCCAGCATGCCTCTCGACACACCTTCAACCGCTTACAGAACGCTCCTCTACCATGCATATAAATATGCATCCGCAGCTTCGGTGTCTAGTTTAGCCCCGTTACATCTTCCGCGCAGACCGACTCGACCAGTGAGCTATTACGCTTTCTTTAAATGATGGCTGCTTCTAAGCCAACATCCTGGCTGTCTGAGC
>NZ_SWCJ01000055.1 GCF_005116665.1 Ferrimonas aestuarii
CCACTAAAGGGCCGTGGAAGACTACCACGTTGATAGGCAGGGTGTGTAAGCGTTGTGAGGCGTTGAGCTAACCTGTACTAATGACCCGTGAGGCTTAACCATACAACACCCAATGGGTTTTTGTATCCTAGATATAAAGCACTTGCGAAAAGCAAAAGCGAGAAAGCAGCTTGACCAAATTGATTAACTTGCTTGATTAGCGAGTTAAAAGAATTTGTCTGACGACCATAGCGCTGTGGTCCCACCTGATCCCATG
>NZ_SWCJ01000056.1 GCF_005116665.1 Ferrimonas aestuarii
CCGGTAAACGGCGGCCGTAACTATAACGGTCCTAAGGTAGCGAAATTCCTTGTCGGGTAAGTTCCGACCTGCACGAATGGCGTAATGATGGCCACGCTGTCTCCACCCGAGACTCAGTGAAATTGAAATTGCGGTGAAGATGCCGTATACCCGCGGCTAGACGGAAAGACCCCGTGAACCTTTACTACAGCTTGGCACTGAACATTGACCCTACATGTGTAGGATAGGTGGGAGGCTTTGAAGCATTGTCGCTAG
>NZ_SWCJ01000057.1 GCF_005116665.1 Ferrimonas aestuarii
ACTCATGCTTCAATATTCCATTCACACGCTCAGCTAGTGCATTTTGGTAGCAGTCATAGCCGTCGGTCATTGACGGTCTTATGTTAGCTCGTCTCAGTGCGCCTTGATACAGCCCAGAGCAGTATTGTACCCCTCGGTCTGAGTGGTGGATACATTCACCTGAGTAGCTTCTGGCTCGCACCGCTCTGTTGAGGGCTTTGACCGTATCTTCAGCTTTCATCTCGTGGCTCAGCTCATAACCCATGATTTGGCGTG
>NZ_SWCJ01000058.1 GCF_005116665.1 Ferrimonas aestuarii
CTAGCGACAATGCTTCAAAGCCTCCCACCTATCCTACACATGTAGGGTCAATGTTCAGTGCCAAGCTGTAGTAAAGGTTCACGGGGTCTTTCCGTCTAGCCGCGGGTATACGGCATCTTCACCGCAAATTCAATTTCACTGAGTCTCGGGTGGAGACAGCGTGGCCATCATTACGCCATTCGTGCAGGTCGGAACTTACCCGACAAGGAATTTCGCTACCTTAGGACCGTTATAGTTACGGCCGCCGTTTACCGG
>NZ_SWCJ01000059.1 GCF_005116665.1 Ferrimonas aestuarii
AAAAGCGAGAAAGCAGCTTGACCAAATTGATTAACTTGCTTGATTAGCGAGTTAAAAGAATTTGTCTGACGACCATAGCGCTGTGGTCCCACCTGATCCCATGCCGAACTCAGAAGTGAAACGCAGTCGCGCCGATGGTAGTGTGGGAGTTCCCATGTGAGAGTAGGTCATCGTCAGACGCCAATTTCGGTGGAGTGGTAGTTCAGTTGGTTAGAATACCGGCCTGTCACGCCGGGGGTCGCGGGTTCGAGTCCC
>NZ_SWCJ01000060.1 GCF_005116665.1 Ferrimonas aestuarii
GCCGTGGAAGACTACCACGTTGATAGGCAGGGTGTGTAAGCGTTGTGAGGCGTTGAGCTAACCTGTACTAATGACCCGTGAGGCTTAACCATACAACACCCAATGGGTTTTTGTATCGCAGATATAAGCACTTGCGAAAAGCAAAAACGAGAAAGCAGCTTGTACAAATTGGTCTAATTTGTTCCATACAAATTTAGACATTTCCTCCATCCTTGGAGGTCAACAATTTTTGTCTGACGACCATA
>NZ_SWCJ01000061.1 GCF_005116665.1 Ferrimonas aestuarii
ACAGCGCTATGGTCGTCAGACAAAAATTGTTGACCTCCAAGGATGGAGGAAATGTCTAAATTTGTATGGAACAAATTAGACCAATTTGTACAAGCTGCTTTCTCGTTTTTGCTTTTCGCAAGTGCTTTATATCTGCGATACAAAAACCCATTGGGTGTTGTATGGTTAAGCCTCACGGGTCATTAGTACAGGTTAGCTCAACGCCTCACAACGCTTACACACCCTGCCTATCA
>NZ_SWCJ01000062.1 GCF_005116665.1 Ferrimonas aestuarii
TTTTGAAGTGCTTTGTTTTTCATAATAAGCTGACTCTTGCTTGCAAATGCGGGCTCGAGGCCCAGAAGACTATTCGAGTGTAATGCTTGGAGTTCTAATCGGCGTTCTTACTTGTTATCGGTCTCTCGATAGAGGAGCCATCACTGTATCGAACTGCCGATTAGAGAACTTTAGTTGCAGCTAAAGTCTGGGCCTCACCTTACCCGAATTGAGTCGTTATTATCCATACAA
>NZ_SWCJ01000063.1 GCF_005116665.1 Ferrimonas aestuarii
TGATAGGCAGGGTGTGTAAGCGTTGTGAGGCGTTGAGCTAACCTGTACTAATGACCCGTGAGGCTTAACCATACAACACCCAATGGGTTTTTGTATCGCAGATATAAAGCACTTGCGAAAAGCAAAAGCGAGAAAGCAGCTTGACCAAATTGATTAACTTGCTTGATTAGCGAGTTAAAAGAATTTGTCTGACGACCATAGCGCTGTGGTCCCACCTGATCCCATG
>NZ_SWCJ01000064.1 GCF_005116665.1 Ferrimonas aestuarii
ATAAATTGTTGAGCTAACCTGTACTAATGACCCGTGAGGCTTAACCATACAACACCCAATGGGTTTTGATATCCCAGATATAAGCACTTGCGAAAAGCAAAAACGAGAAAGCAGCTTGTACAAATTGGTCTAATTTGTTCCATACAAATTTAGACATTTCCTCCATCCTTGGAGGTCAACAATTTTTGTCTGACGACCATA
>NZ_SWCJ01000032.1 GCF_005116665.1 Ferrimonas aestuarii
CCACTAAAGGGCCGTGGAAGACTACCACGTTGATAGGCAGGGTGTGTAAGCGTTGTGAGGCGTTGAGCTAACCTGTACTAATGACCCGTGAGGCTTAACCATACAACACCCAATGGGTTTTGATATCCCAGATATAAGCACTTGCGAAAAGCAAAAACGAGAAAGCAGCTTGTACAAATTGACAATTTTTGTCTGACGACCATAGCGCTGTGGTCCCACCTGATCCCATGCCGAACTCAGAAGTGAAACGCAGTCGCGCCGATGGTAGTGTGGGAGTTCCCATGTGAGAGTAGGTCATCGTCAGACTCCTATTAAGAGAAAAGCCCATCCTAACGGATGGGCTTTTTTCGTATCTGCGATTTAAAGAGAATACTGTTTGTTCTACTTATATTGATGACATTACCCCCTGATCCCATGCGCTAATTCCCGCCGCCGGCGCCCAGAAGTGAAACCCAGTCGCGCGGATGGTCGTGTGGCCAAGTATTGGAGAGAGTCCGCGTGAGACTTGGTCATCGTCAGACGCTAATTAAGAGAAAGCCCGTAGCTAACGCTGCGGGCTTTTTCGTATCTGTGGTTTTTGGTGTTTAGAAGTAGAGGTCTTCTCTTTGGCGTAATTCTGGACCCATCGCTCTTTAGTCGTATTTTTCCGGCCAAAAAATATCTGTCCCTCGTATGCCTGAATTAATAACGTCACCGGTGCCCAGCGTTCGTTGGCAAAGCGTTGGATGAGATGTTAAGAGCGATAAGTCAATGCTACCTGCTGTGCTTGCCGTAATCGCCCCCCAAAAGTTGCCTCTTAGACGTACGTCAGAGCTTAGCGTTCTTGTGTGGCAGCGTTCTTAATAAAGCATCTGAGTCCGGTGCCTCTAAATTGAGACAAGCTACCGTCGACCGCCTTTGAGTAGGATTGAGTAGGATAAATAAGGCTTTTGGGGTAACTAGCTCAATTCAAATTTGAACTGGGTTCCTGCTAGTGTTGATTGGAGTTTGTTATTGGACGGTTAGAGGCCATTAGCTTTGAGCGGTGAACGCTTTGTCTTTCTATGTGGCTGAGCTCAACCCGTGTTTTCTCGATGAATGCCTCTGGCCATCTTCCGTTTCCCAAGATCTGCTACGTGTACCTTGGGTGTATGAAAATTGCTGTAAGTCAGTTAGTTTGTGACGGTTTCTTTGGTTTCTACGACTTTGGTCAAATGGGGATATGTTCAATTTACTGCTATACAGTAATGATTGAGCTTTATTTAAGGAGTGCCCCTATGTCGGAGTTTGAAACCAAAGACCAGAATTATCAAAGCCATTCAGAGGGGCGACACTGGAGAGAAGGGCCTTTAGCTCAGCACCTAGTTAGTGTTCTCGAGGAGGGCGTAGAATCGGAAAGTGTTGAATTCTCTTCCTCAAATTCTACTGCAGAATAGCTTTTCTACAGTAATAGCTTTCAGGCTGTTCGTGTTGGTTGATAGTTGCGCACTTGATTCGGGTTGGAGAAAAAAGCACTTTACCTTTTTCTTAGTCCATATATAATTCATCTCGTTCTCAAGGGGTGTAGCTCCAATTGGCAGAGCAGCGGATTCCAAATCCGCGTGTTGGGAGTTCGAATCTCTCCACCCCTGCCAGATAAACGAAAAAGGCCTAGTCGAAAGACTAGGCCTTTTTCGTATGTGCGCGTTAGATAAGTCGTAGCGCATTTATCGGTGTTCGCATTCGTGGATTTAGTGAGCTGGAACTTAGATGCTTAGGGCTGAAGCTATTCCTCCTTTTTAGGTAGCAGATGGATACTCGGCTTCAAAGCTCAAGCTTCATTGTTGTGGCTAACGCTTTTACTATTGATTTATGACACGAGCATTTGCGCCGCAACTTTCCTGATTTAGACTACGACCATCATCTGACAAACATTAAGGTCTAAGCTTGATTGCCATTCGCCCCATGCTTAATCGAGACATCAGCGATGTCGCTGCCATCTATAGGCAGCCGAGTTGCGTCTACAACTCTCTGCATACTCCTTTTATGTCTGAAGACGATTGGAACGAAAGAGTTCGCTACTATGGTAATAACATGCAGGCTTTGGTTGCTGAGATCGGCGGTCAAGTGATTGGGCAATGTTGCTTAATTCAGCTCCACAATGAGCCTAGAAGACGCCACGTTGCCTCCTTAGGTGTTGTGGTATCTGAAGAATGGCGTAAGCAGGGAGTGGCCAAAGCGCTGTTAACGGAAGTTCTCGATATCTGTGATAGTTGGCTTGGTGTACACCGCATCGAGCTGGAGGTATTTGCAGACAATCTTCCCGCTATTTCACTGTACCGGTCGCTTGGTTTCGTCGAGGAAGGCCTATGTCGTGACTTTGCGTTACGTGATGGGGAATATGCGAACGCGTTAATTATGTCTAGGGTAAAAGGCGCATGATGGCTCAACAACGACGATCTCAGTTTTTGGCAACGCTTGGTTATCAGCCTCTTCGTGCCAACGAGCAATTTTCCGAGGCTTTAGAATCGTCAGATTCCACTGTATATGTGTGCGGCTTAGACAAGGGGCAACTTCCTTGGCTCAAGGATCTGTTGATTGCGCTGCATTGGCAAACCGATGATGAATCACTCAACTTTGTCACTGAGGTGCCCAAGGAGGCAAAACAGGCTTTGTTTTTTGGCCAACCAGGCAAAGGCATTGTGTTGCCACCTTTGGCGCAGCTTTCCGAGGCTGAAGGAAAGAGGGCGGCATGGGAAATGTTGTGGAAACAATTATGAATATCGAGTTTTTCCCGTTTGAGCAGTTTCCAATGGCTGCTCTATTGGAGATCGAGTCAGCTTGTCATCCTTTTCCGTGGACCGAGGCCGTGCTATCTGGTTGTCAGGGGCAAGGGTACGATTTCGTCGTGGCGGCAATCAAGGGTAAGCCGATAGGGTATTACATTACACATCGAGTACTGGATGAGGCGACGTTAATGAACATCTGCGTTCATCCAAACCATCAAGGTAAGGGCTATGGTGGTCAGTTACTTCAAAATGCCTTAGAGCGGCTTAAGAGGCATTCTATTACCCATTGTTTTCTGGAGGTGAGGGCGTCAAATAAAGGGGCTGGCGCTCTTTACCAGAAACTAGGCTTTCTGCTTATTGATAAGCGAAAAGGTTACTATCGTACTAATGGTGAACGAGAAGATGCGCTAGTTATGAGTTTGCAGCTCCAATAAAAAAAGCCTGACATTAAAAGTCAGGCTTTTTTTGAGCATTCTGACCCGTCCTGAAATAGGTTTACACATTGGAGACCTATTATGGAAAAGGTAGAGCCCAAGCGACGCAGACGCTCGCAGCGTGATTACCCAATGGCCTTTAAATTATCTGTGGTTGAACAGGTAGA
>NZ_SWCJ01000033.1 GCF_005116665.1 Ferrimonas aestuarii
GCTATTTGAACCACTTATCGAAGTAAGTGGTGGGCGATACCGGGCTTGAACCAGTGACCCCCTGCTTGTAAGGCAGGTGCTCTCCCAACTGAGCTAATCGCCCACAGCAAACTGTGGTGATAAATGGTTTTTTGAACCATTTATCGAAGTAAATGGTGGGCGATACCGGGCTTGAACCAGTGACCCCCTGCTTGTAAGGCAGGTGCTCTCCCAACTGAGCTAATCGCCCACAGCAAACTGTGGTGATAAATGGTTTCTAAACCACTTATCGAAATAAGTGGTGGGCGATACCGGGCTTGAACCAGTGACCCCCTGCTTGTAAGGCAGGTGCTCTCCCAACTGAGCTAATCGCCCACAAATCATTTGTGGCATTCCAACAAATTGTTGTTGTCGAAGAAAGTGGTGGGCGATACCGGGCTTGAACCAGTGACCCCCTGCTTGTAAGGCAGGTGCTCTCCCAACTGAGCTAATCGCCCTCGACAACGGAGGCGTATTATAGGGGGCACCGATTTGGTGTCAATAAATTTCTCCCCACGAATGACCGTCCGCACACCATTTGTACGCCATGCTGGCTAAGGACGCAATTGCATCTCACTCTTGTGTGATTTATCGCCATTTTTAGGGGGTTTACTACGGCGGAGCGCCTGCCTTCCTGCTGTCATGGTTAAAGTGGCCGCTCTCATTAGAGATATTTTGCAACGGCAATGAGCCTACTACTTAAAATGGAGTTTGGGGGTTGTCCCTTCGCGCTGCTAGAATAGTGCGATTTTCTTTCCGCATGTTAAATACACGCGGAATTTTGAACGACAGAATCAGAGAAGGTTATGACTGTTAAAACTCGTTTCGCTCCTAGCCCAACCGGCTATCTGCACGTGGGCGGTGCTCGTACTGCACTTTACTCTTGGCTATATGCTCGTAACCAAGGCGGTCAATTCGTATTGCGAATTGAAGACACCGACTTGGAACGTTCTACTCAAGAAGCCATCGACGCCATCATGGAAGGCATGGAGTGGTTGGGTCTTAACTGGGAAGAGGGCCCTTACTACCAAACTAAGCGCTTTGATCGCTATAACCAGCTGATCGACCAACTTCTCGAAGAAGGTAAGGCGTATAAGTGTTACTGCCCTCGTGAGCGCTTAGATGAGTTGCGTGAAAAACAGATGGCCGATGGTGAAAAGCCTCGTTACGACGGTAAGTGTCGTGACGGCGAAGCGCAAGACCTTCCTTATGTTATCCGTTTCCGTAACCCGGTTGAGGGCAGCGTAGTCTTTGACGATCACGTACGTGGCCGCATTGAAATTGCCAATAGTGAACTGGACGATCTGATCATTCGCCGTACTGATGGTTCTCCAACGTATAACTTCTGCGTTGTGGTGGACGACTGGGACATGGGAATCACTCAGGTTGTTCGAGGTGAAGACCACATCAACAACACCCCTCGTCAGATCAACATCTATAAAGCACTAGGAGCTCCGGTTCCTGAATTCGCCCACGTTTCTATGATCTTGGGTGATGATGGTGCCAAGCTGTCTAAGCGCCACGGTGCGGTTAGCGTAATGCAATATCGCGATGACGGTTACCTACCGGAAGCCCTTCTAAACTATTTAGTGCGTTTAGGCTGGTCCAATGGCGACCAAGAGATCTTCTCCAAACAGGAGATGATTGACCTATTTAGCCTAGAAGCGATCAACAAATCCGCTTCAGCCTTTAATACCGAAAAGTTGCTGTGGTTGAACCAGCACTACATTAAGAATTCGGATCCAGCTTATGTGGCCGAGCATCTACAGTGGCACATGGACGATCAAAAGATCGACCTGAGTAATGGCCCTGCTTTAACCGATCTTATTTCAGTGATGGCTGAACGAGCACAGACTCTGAAAGAGTTAGCCGCATCCAGCCGTTACTTCTATGAAGAGTATGAAGAGTTCGATGCTACTGCAGCTAAAAAGCACCTTCGCCCAGTTGCTCAGCAGCCACTTGAACACATCAAAGCTAAGCTAGAAACTCTAGAAGAGTGGAGCGGCGAAGCGCTACACCAGGCAATTCAAGATACCGCCGCCGAATTGGAAGTAGGTATGGGCAAAGTTGGTATGCCATTGCGTGTTGCAGTAACCGGCGCAGGTCAGTCTCCAGGCTTGGATCAGACGCTATTGTTGATTGGTCGAACAAGAGTTGTGGCACGAATCAACAAGGCGCTCGAATTTATAGCAAACAGGGCGAATTCCTGAAAAAGCGGTTGACACATTTTGGGGGCATCCATACAATGCGCCTCGCACTCAGGGAATGCTTCCTGAAATGTGCCAAAAGCTTGGGGCTATAGCTCAGCTGGGAGAGCGCTTGCATGGCATGCAAGAGGTCCGCGGTTCGATCCCGCGTAGCTCCACCAAGTTTTAATAAAAGGTCGCTTAGGTGCGGCCTTTTATTTCGGCAACAAATGTCGAGAAAGTTTCTGGGTCCCCTTCGTCTAGAGGCCTAGGACACCGCCCTTTCACGGCGGTAACAGGGGTTCAAATCCCCTAGGGGACGCCACTTATTCGTTCGAAAGAGCAATTGAAGTGGGGCTATAGCTCAGCTGGGAGAGCGCTTGCATGGCATGCAAGAGGTCCGCGGTTCGATCCCGCGTAGCTCCACCACTTATTCACTTGCGACTCAATGTCGTGAGTAAGTGATGGCAAAATACCAATGCGGTTCGATACGACACCCCAAAGGTAGCTCCACCACTTATATCACTCTGTCACCAGAGTCTAAACGGTGAAAGTCCAGGGTCCCCTTCGTCTAGAGGCCTAGGACACCGCCCTTTCACGGCGGTAACAGGGGTTCAAATCCCCTAGGGGACGCCACTTATTCAGGTTCTGCCAATAGAGTCTGGCGGTGACACACCGCACTCTCTATGCACGGCAGCAACCGAGCTCAATCCCAATAGGGGTTGTCGCTGATTTACTCTTGTCACCAGAGTCTAAACGGTGAAAGTCCAGGGTCCCCTTCGTCTAGAGGCCTAGGACACCGCCCTTTCACGGCGGTAACAGGGGTTCAAATCCCCTAGGGGACGCCACTTATTTACTCTTGTCACCAGAGTCTAAACGGTGAAAGTCCAGGGTCCCCTTCGTCTAGAGGCCTAGGACACCGCCCTTTCACGGCGGTAACAGGGGTTCAAATCCCCTAGGGGACGCCACTTATTTACTCTTGTCACCAGAGTCTAAA
>NZ_SWCJ01000034.1 GCF_005116665.1 Ferrimonas aestuarii
GGGCTTTTTTCATTTCTAGCGTTTGAAAATAGCCAATACTCCTTTTCATAACCAATCCCGCTGAAGACGGATCTGCTTCTCTGAACCTGTCGTTATCGCTCAACCTCGAAACCGCCTCTCTGACGCATGTCAGAGCCCAGCGTCCTTGACGAGTTGTCAGCATCAACAAACATTTGAGCTCGATGACATTTAATAAGAAATGTCACTGGATACCGGCGTTCGCCGGCAAAGCGTTGGGTGGGATGGTTGGCTGCTGAAAGCCCTAAATTATCTGCTGAACTTACCGCCATCACCTAAACCCCAAAACTACTTCTCTGAACCTGCCGTTATCGATCAACCTCGATACCGCCTCTCTGACGAACGTAAGAGTCCAGTGTCCTTGTGCACTAGCAAATATCTGAACCGAAGCGATTGAATAGGAAAAGCCCTGGGTACCGGCGTTCGCCGGCAAAGTGTTGGTTGGGATGGTTAGTTACTGAAGGCCTAGAATAATCGACTGAGCTTACTGCGAGCGCAAAAATCCGATACCGCCTCTCTGAAGAATGTGAGAGTCGTAACGGGAGATAAATAAAAGGGAGGCGAACCTCCCTTTTATCTTTGTCATAGAGATGGGTTACTGGTGATTGATATCGGTAGCGACTCGATTACCTGATCGGCCAAACCGGTACCCGCAGCCTGATAGATGTTGTACACACTGTGAACGCCCATCTCTTTGAGTGCTTCCTCTTCGTCGGCATAACGAACGATTGCGGTTACTCTACCTCGGTAAGCGCTTTCACCAATAAGCTGTGCAGTATGCAAATTACCGTGGTGGGAAGGCATTGCCAGTACAATGAGATCGATAGAGCCACTTGGCACCAATTTATCCCAAAAGTCAGAGTCGGTACCATCACCGATAACCGCCTTTCGATTTTCACTTAGATGACGGTCGATGATCTCCTGCTTGTGATCAATACCAAGGATCACATCACCATAGGTATCTTTAAGAGTGTCATAGGCCGAAGAACCGATCCGTCCCATACCGAAGATGACAACCCTTGGCTTACCAATGTCGATAGGCTGATCTTCAATATGAAGTGGACTTCTCTGAAGCTTAGACAGCTTGGAGCCTAATAAAAATTGGTAGATTTTTTCCGAAATACGAGTCAATGGCGCAGCCAGCAAGAAACTGAATGCAACGGTTAGTGCGATTATGCGTATCCAGCTGTTGTCGAGTGCCCCGGTGGCAATTGCTGCAGTCATGACAATTAATCCGAACTCACTAAAATTACCTAAAGTGATGGTCGACATAACAGAGCTGCGCAATCTGAAGCGGTACAGACTGAGTATTAGAAGGAACAGCGCCATCTTAATAGGCAAGATCAACATCAATGACAACGCGGTTATGAGCTCCGCACCGCTCGGAATTCCTTGCTGACCAATGGTTAAGAAGAAAGCTACTAGGAACAGCTCTTTGAATAGGAACAGAGATTTGGACAGCTCCGAGGATTTATGATGGCCCGCCAATAGGATGCCAAGAATCAACGCGCCCAAATCGGGTTTCAGCCCAACGGCTTCAAACAGCGCTGCGCCAGGGACTAACGCCATTGCGAGTCCGAATAGCACCAGCATCTCACCATGGCCACACTTTGCCATCAATCTATAAAGAAGCGGGCGAAGCAGAGGAAGGCCAAGTAAAAGCAATGCCCAAGGTGAAGGCATAACCCCTTTGCTCAACGTCAGGTAAATAACGGCAAAGATATCCTGCATAATCAGAATACCAATTGCCGTGCGACCATAAAGGGATTGGGTGTCACCACTCTCTTCAAGTGATTTAATGGCAAAGACGGTACTGGAGAAACTTAAGGCGAAACTTAGGATTAGTATCTGTTCCGTATCGATCTGACTGAATAGGCCAATGCCAGCGAACGAAAACAGTTTAATGATGGCTGCAGCAATCAACACCGAACTTGCTGAATGCAATGAAGCCCCGCCCCAAACTTCCCCCTTTACCAGACTGGACAGATCCAGTTTGAGCCCAATGGCGAACAGAAGCAGTAATACGCCAAGGTCGGCAATGGGAGTGAGGAAATCGAGTTGTTCGACACCCATAGCATAAAGTGCAAACCCTGCAGACAGATATCCAATTAAAGGGGGTAAACCGATCTGAGAGGCACCAATTGCCAGTATTAAAGGGATGAGCAGAAGTAGCGGATCCATCTTAACCTTCTGTTTAATTGACTATGTCGACAGTGTATCTGTTTTTACCTCAGCAGGCTTTGAAGTGACCGAAAATATTGATTGTCTGAATTTCCTGTGGATAACTCTGTGATCATTTTGTGTGGTGGCTGGAGATATAAGCAACCGTGCGATTTCTTTTAAAAAAAGGCGATTTCTTGCTTGCGTAATCCCGAGGCCTCCCTATAATGCGCTTCCTGTCGACGGGGCACAGCGACTTACCAAGTAAGACACTGAGCAACAATTCGACACTCGAAAAACTCTTTGAAAATAGGGGTTGACGAGAAAAGAGGAAAGCGTATTATACGCACCTCGCTTCGCTACTCAGTGAGTTAGCAAGCAAGCTCTTTAACAATTTGTCAGACAATCTGTGTGGGCACTCGCGCAGGATTGATATCTCATAT
>NZ_SWCJ01000035.1 GCF_005116665.1 Ferrimonas aestuarii
TGGTCTTCCGGCGAGCGGGTTTTTCACCCGCTTTAACGTTACTCATGTCAGCATTCGCACTTCTGATACGTCCAGCATGCCTCTCGACACACCTTCAACCGCTTACAGAACGCTCCTCTACCATGCATATAAATATGCATCCGCAGCTTCGGTGTCTAGTTTAGCCCCGTTACATCTTCCGCGCAGACCGACTCGACCAGTGAGCTATTACGCTTTCTTTAAATGATGGCTGCTTCTAAGCCAACATCCTGGCTGTCTGAGCCTTTCCACATCGTTTCCCACTTAACTAGAACTTTGGGACCTTAGCTGGCGGTCTGGGTTGTTTCCCTCTCCACGACGGACGTTAGCACCCGCCGTGTGTCTCCCGTAATTGCACTCATTGGTATTCGGAGTTTGCAAAGGGTTGGTAAGTCGGGATGACCCCCTAGCCTTAACAGTGCTCTACCCCCAATGGTGAGATACGAGGCGCTACCTAAATAGCTTTCGAGGAGAACCAGCTATCTCCCGGTTTGATTGGCCTTTCACCCCTACCCACAAGTCATCCCCTAATTTTGCAACATTAGTGGGTTCGGTCCTCCAGTTGGTGTTACCCAACCTTCAACCTGCTCATGGGTAGATCACCGGGTTTCGGGTCTACACCTTGCAACTCATTCGCCCAGTTAAGACTCGGTTTCCCTACGGCTCCCCTATACGGTTAACCTCGCTACAAAATGTAAGTCGCTGACCCATTATACAAAAGGTACGCAGTCACCCCGAAGGGCTCCCACTGCTTGTACGTACACGGTTTCAGGTTCTATTTCACTCCCCTCACAGGGGTTCTTTTCGCCTTTCCCTCACGGTACTGGTTCACTATCGGTCAGTCAGGAGTATTTAGCCTTGGAGGATGGTCCCCCCATGTTCAGACAAGATATCACGTGTCCCGTCCTACTCGATTTCACTTCAGGTTAGTTTTCGTGTACGGGGCTATCACCCTGTATCGCCGGACTTTCCAGACCGTTCCACTAACACCCCCGAAGCTTAAGGGCTAATCCCCGTTCGCTCGCCGCTACTTAGGGAATCTCAATTGATTTCTTTTCCTCAGGGTACTTAGATGTTTCAGTTCCCCTGGTTCGCCTCTTACACCTATGTATTCAGTGCAAGATAACAGCTTATGCTGCTGGGTTTCCCCATTCGGAAATCGATGACTCAAATGGCTCTTACTGCCTCATCATCGCTTATCGCAAGTTAGTACGTCCTTCATCGCCTCTGACTGCCAAGGCATCCACCGTGTACGCTTAGTCACTTAACCATACAACCCCAATGGGTTTCACTTGTTCTTTAATTCTCACTTTTCGTCAGCCTTTTCGCTCGCTGCAGTCATTAACAGAAGTTAACTTCCTTGCTCACTCAAACGCTTCCTCAATTGGAAATCAAATTTCTTCGCAAACCATTGAAGTTGCTTAAATGAATAAACAACCAATACGTTAATCTATCGCCAGATATCAAGGCACTTGCAAAAATTGCAAATATCTCGAGAA
This sequence comes from Ferrimonas aestuarii, assembly GCF_005116665.1. Taxonomy (GTDB): domain Bacteria; phylum Pseudomonadota; class Gammaproteobacteria; order Enterobacterales; family Shewanellaceae; genus Ferrimonas; species Ferrimonas aestuarii. The sequence continues at coordinate 1,518 of NZ_SWCJ01000035.1, forward strand.
ATTTATCAGCTTGTCCAAATTGTTAAAGAGCTAGGTTTCTTCTGAGCCAAGGCTCAAAAAAAGCCAAAGGTAAATCGTTAAATTTAGCTTTGGCCTCTTGCCGTACTAAGGTTCGAATCGAGAGAAAGTGGTGGAGCTAAGCAGGATCGAACTGCTGACCTCCTGCGTGCAAAGCAGGCGCTCTCCCAGCTGAGCTATAGCCCCCCAGAATTTTCTCGATGTAACGCATTGTAAAGATGTCAATCCGGTTCAAGACAAGAAGCAATGTGAGGACGTTTGGTTCACCAAACGACGAGCTTTGCGACGCCGTATTGAATCGAATTTGGTGGGTCTGAGTAGATTTGAACTACCGACCTCACCCTTATCAGGGGTGCGCTCTAACCAACTGAGCTACAGACCCATCTTAACTTGTCTTTTCACTCCTGAATGTCGTTATGCTCATTACTCCTCAGTCACATAGAAAACCTATGCTCGCTTCGTCGTGCTTCGCATGCCTAATTCAGAACCGAAAATCCTGCGTTAATTCGAAACTCTTATCATCGTCAGACAATCTGTGTGAACACTCAACGCAAAACCGTATCTATTTCGTAAGGAGGTGATCCAGCCCCAGGTTCCCCTAGGGCTACCTTGTTACGACTTCACCCCAGTCATGAATCACTCCGTGGTAAA
>NZ_SWCJ01000036.1 GCF_005116665.1 Ferrimonas aestuarii
TCAGACAATCTGTGTGAACACTCAACGCAAAACCGTATCTATTTCGTAAGGAGGTGATCCAGCCCCAGGTTCCCCTAGGGCTACCTTGTTACGACTTCACCCCAGTCATGAATCACTCCGTGGTAAACGCCCTCCCGAAGGTTAAGCTATCTACTTCTGGAGCAACCCACTCCCATGGTGTGACGGGCGGTGTGTACAAGGCCCGGGAACGTATTCACCGTAGCATTCTGATCTACGATTACTAGCGATTCCGACTTCATGGAGTCGAGTTGCAGACTCCAATCCGGACTACGACCAGCTTTATGGGATTAGCTCACTATCGCTAGTTGGCAACCCTTTGTACTGACCATTGTAGCACGTGTGTAGCCCATCTCGTAAGGGCCATGATGACTTGACGTCGTCCCCACCTTCCTCCGGTTTATCACCGGCAGTCTCCCTAGAGTTCCCACCATTACGTGCTGGCAACTAAGGACAAGGGTTGCGCTCGTTGCGGGACTTAACCCAACATTTCACAACACGAGCTGACGACAGCCATGCAGCACCTGTCTCACGGTTCCCGAAGGCACACTCGAGTCTCCTCAAGCTTCCGTGGATGTCAAGAGATGGTAAGGTTCTTCGCGTTGCATCGAATTAAACCACATGCTCCACCGCTTGTGCGGGCCCCCGTCAATTCATTTGAGTTTTAACCTTGCGGCCGTACTCCCCAGGCGGTCTATTTAATGCGTTAGCTTTGGAACCCACGCCTCAAGGGCACAGACTCCTAATAGACATCGTTTACGGCGTGGACTACCAGGGTATCTAATCCTGTTTGCTCCCCACGCTTTCGCATCTGAGCGTCAGTCTTTGTCCAGGAGGCCGCCTTCGCCACTGGTATTCCTTCAGATCTCTACGCATTTCACCGCTACACCTGAAATTCTACCTCCCTCTACAAGACTCTAGTTTGCCAGTTCGAAATGCAGTTCCCAGGTTGAGCCCGGGGCTTTCACATCTCGCTTAACAAACCGCCTGCATGCGCTTTACGCCCAGTAATTCCGATTAACGCTCGCACCCTCCGTATTACCGCGGCTGCTGGCACGGAGTTAGCCGGTGCTTCTTCTGCGAGTAACGTCACAGATGTAAGGTATTAACTCACACCCTTTCCTCCTCGCTGAAAGTACTTTACAACCCGAAGGCCTTCTTCATACACGCGGCATGGCTGCATCAGGCTTGCGCCCATTGTGCAATATTCCCCACTGCTGCCTCCCGTAGGAGTCTGGACCGTGTCTCAGTTCCAGTGTGGCTGATCATCCTCTCAAACCAGCTAGAGATCGTCGCCTTGGTGAGCCTTTACCTCACCAACTAGCTAATCTCACTTAGGCTTATCCAATCGCGAAAGGTGCAAAAGCATCCCCCTCTTTCCCCCGTAGGGCGTATGCGGTATTAGCCATCGTTTCCAATGGTTATCCCCCTCGACTGGGCAAATTCCTAAGCATTACTCACCCGTCCGCCGCTCGACGCCCAGTAAATCCACCGAAGCTTCAATACTGTCGTTTCCGCTCGACTTGCATGTGTTAGGCCTGCCGCCAGCGTTCAATCTGAGCCATGATCAAACTCTTCAATTAAAAAGTTTTTTG
>NZ_SWCJ01000037.1 GCF_005116665.1 Ferrimonas aestuarii
GGTTCATCGCGGATCTCCGGGGAATGCTGATTTTATCTTCAAGAAAAAGTACTCAGTGTCCCGGTAGCCGTAAGCCATGCGCTTAATCAATTTGATTTTGTTGTTCATCCCCTCGAGCCGGCAGGTATGCAGGGGATGAACGGCCGAAGCGGTGATACCAGGGAGATAAGGCTTTAACTTGTTGGCGAAGTGGACAAGGGGCTTTATTCCGCTTTCTTGCACCTGTTGCCACCACACATCCCATAACCCCCGAGCTGTGTCCTCCCCCTCGCAGTACCACAGCTCCTTTAGCTGTTCTTTAAGCAGATAGACCACCATCAAATCATGATTGGCTGTCAGCAGTTCATTTAGGTAGCTGCGCTGTTTGTCGCTCATGTTCTCTTTGTTTTTGAGCAATACCCAACGACCTCGCTTCACTCGTTTTCGTGCTGCTTTGTCACCCTTCAACTCGTTGGCACAGTCGACACGAACGCGGTCGATGACTTCCCGGCCGTATTTGGCGATGACATGAAATAGGTCGTAAATCACTTGTGCTTTTGGACAATGCTGTTGAACTTCGAGGTCAAAGGCCGTGTTCATATCCATAGCTACTGCCTCGATTTGCTGGCAATGCTCGCCCAGCATTTCAAAGAACGGCCTGATAGCTGCACGACTGCGACCTTCACCTATCCAAAGTACCTGATGAGTGTCTGCATCAGCGATGACCGTGGCATAACGATGGCCCTTAAACAGAGCAAATTCATCCATGACTAAACGCTTAACCTGACTCCAGTCCGGCTCCCTAACCTCGCGGCGTAAACGAGCCTTATCGAGTTCTTTTAGCGTGTGCCAGTGCAGCCCTAACAACTGACTGATGTGCTTAATCGGTAGCAGTGGCAATAAAGTCTCTGCAAAGCTAGCAAGGCGCTCCGTTATTCGTGAGAACGGTTTTAACCAAGAAATATGCTCAGTCTTGATGCCACAGTGCTGACATACCAGACGACGAACAGGCACCAATAATGTGACCGGGTAATCGAGGATGGCACGCTCTGTGATCCTGCGGATCGATGTGTCATGAATATGCTTGCCCGGGGCGCCACAGTGACAGACAGGGCGACGAGAAGGGGTGAGGTGGATGGTCAGTGAAGACCCATGTTGCTCTACGTGAGAAGGATTAAAGCCTTCCCACAGCTCAATAGGAAAGGTAAGCTGCGACATCGAAACGGCTGGTGGCTGGTGAGTGGTTTTGTTTGGCGATGAAACTCTAACCTAACCAGCCGTTTCTGTATCTATTCCCCGCTCATCCGCGAAGAACC
>NZ_SWCJ01000038.1 GCF_005116665.1 Ferrimonas aestuarii
CAACAATTTTTGTCTGACGACCATAGCGCTGTGGTCCCACCTGATCCCATGCCGAACTCAGAAGTGAAACGCAGTTGCGCCGATGGTAGTGTGGGAGTTCCCATGTGAGAGTAGGTCATCGTCAGACTCCTATTAAGAGAAAAGCCCATCCTAACGGATGGGCTTTTTTCGTATCTGTGGTTTTTGTTTTTGAAAATCGATTTGGCCTTCCTGGTATGGCTAAGCATTTTTGCCAGCTTAGCGTATCCTATTTTCCAACTGCTTTTCTGACTTAGATTAGCACCCGGAGCTTTAAAGCTAGAAGAACAATGAATTACTGGCATTGGTAGACTAAGCATTAGACGACTCTGATTCTGCAAGTCACATAAAGTAGACTCGTCAAATTGGCAGGCGCCGTGCTTGGCATGTGATTTAAAACTTCTAACTCTGATGATCAAAGCTCGTCAAAAAATTCACATTGAAAGTGGAGTTAGTTCCACCTTGCTGCAAAGAATGTTGGGCTTTGATTATGAGTGAGGGCCGACGTCAGATTAAATCGCGTAGTTACAAACCCTGTGTGGAATACATAAATTCAGTACTTCGTTATTGATGATTGATTTTATTACTCTGCTGGGTTTCTGCTTTATTGTTTAATGTTTGATCTAATGTGATGTGAGTCCAATTACTGCCCTTGTTTTTTTATGGGCTGTTGTGGATTAAAACACTAAACCTGAGCCTCTGAATCGTATCTTTTGCTGAGAAACTCAAGCCAGCTGTGTGCTGTGGAGTAGTTTGAAAAACCTCCACCTTGAGAAATCAGTGGGTAAGTCTGTGGATAAATTGTGTGATCGTTGGGAGTATAAGCAGTTGGTAATATATTGGTATAAAAGTTTAAATTAGCCCTTGTGTAAATCTAAACTCTCCCTATAATGCGCTTCCTGTCGACGGGGCACAGCGGTTACCAAAACGGACGTTGAGCAAAACATCGACACTCGGAAAATCCTTTATCTATGTCTCTACTTTTTATTAAAAAGTAAATTCAAAAAGGGGTTGACGGGAAACGAGGAAAGCGTAGAATGCGCAGCCTCAGCAACGGGAACCACGGTTTAAGTTGCAACGCTCTTTAAAAATTTATCAGACAATCTGTGTGGGCACTCGCGCAGGATTGATATCT
>NZ_SWCJ01000003.1 GCF_005116665.1 Ferrimonas aestuarii
TGACGACCGTGCTTTCGGAGCCAAACCAACACGGTACTTCTTCCTTGGATACCGTACCGCTTTTGTGCCTGTTTGTATGTCATTTCGCCTTTTTCTACCTGTTCAACCACAGATAATTTAAAGGCCATTGGGTAATCACGCTGCGAGCGTCTGCGTCGCTTGGGCTCTACCTTTTCCATAATAGGTCTCCAATGTGTAAACCTATTTCAGGACGGGTCATGCACTAAAAAAGTGCCCATAAGGTTTGGGTCGAGCTGGAGATAATTGTATAATTCCCGGCAATCACAGTGGTTAACACCATTATTGCTTTTTATTCAATAACTAAAATAGTTATCAAACCTAGAGTAAGTTGACCATAGTGCAGTCACGGCAACAATTACAAAAATTGATCTTTGCGATTATCGCCTGGTCGTTAGCCATGATGGCTTACGTGGCGTTTCGCTATGCTCAGGGTGACGACCGTCCCTACTGGGCCATCACAGCTGCCGATCTGACTACCCTATCCGTTTACATGGGCCTGATCTTTGGCTGTTTGCACTGGTTGTCTAACCTTATCTGCGACGTCAGCGGCATCCGGCGGCTTCCCTACGCGTTTATCGTGATCTTCAAAGGGCTATTCCTATTAATGGGAGCCCTGACTCTGGCCTACATCACCAACTGGCTTAACTCTTGGGACAACACCGAGCAGTTTGCCAGCACCCAGCAGATGCTGTCGGCTCACGTGCTTAATGCGCCCTCTGCCCAGACGCTGATCATCTATCTTGTGTTGGTACGCACCGGCCTGGCGTTTATCGAGCAGATGGGACTGTTGGTTGGTCCACGCATTCTGTTCAACATCGGCTTGGGTAAATACCACAAACCAAGATACGAAGATCGCCTATTCCTGTTTCTGGATATGGTGGGCTCCACCGCTCACGCCGAAGCCTTGGGCGACTACCGATTTAGCCGCCTGATTCAGGACAGTTTTGACTTACTTTCCGATGTGGTGACCCAGAACCATGGCGAGATCTATCGCTACATTGGTGATGCGGTAATGATCAGTTGGCCTCAGCGCCACAGACGTCGCGGCATGATGTGCTTAAACCTCTACTTTGACTTTGTGCAAACCCTGTATTGGAACCGCCATTACTTCCAGCAAGAGTATGGCTTTGTACCTAAGTTCAAAGCGGCCGCCCATGGCGGTAAAGTGGTTGCAGCGTTGGTGGGGGTGAACAAGCAGGAGATCAGTTTCTTCTCCGATGTTCTAAACACCTTGGCTCGCCTTCAGGACCAGTGTGGGCCACTGGGATGCCAGATGCTGATCTCAGATAAGGTGCTGGAGTCTTTGGATGAAGACGACCATCCATTTGAGCTGCTCTCCTTAGGACCCATTCGTCTCAAAGGAAAGCAGCATGAGGTTGAGGTGTTCTCTGTTACTCGCCCTTGCTCGGTAACAGACCCGCAATCATCTCCCCAAGAGTCCTAAAGGTTCTTAAGCGGCTAGTCGTTTGTCGCCACACCAAGCCAATCTCTCGATACGCTTCCTGACCTTCAGGAGCGTACGAGAGCAGCTCAGTTCCCTTTAAAATGCCGGAATCGATGGCCATCTGCGGCAGGAATGTGCTGCCTAAGCCGGAGTCCACCATCTGCACCAGAGTGTGCAAACTGGTTGCCGCGAACGGGTTAATCTTCTCGCGATTTTGCAGATTACAGGCTGAAATAGCGTGGCCGGTAATGCAGTGCTCACGCTGCAACAGGAAGATGCTCTCATCCGGCCAATCTTCGTAGCTCAGCTTGGATTGATGTTGAGCGTCTTTATGGATAACCACTTGGAAAGGGTCAATACCAACAGACATGGTATGGAAACCGGCGGTATCCACAGGCAGCGCCAGCAGCAAAAGATCTAACTCACCATTACCTAACATTGCCAGCAAGTTTTCCGTGGTGTCCTCACGAAGCAGCAAGGTCAAATCCGGATATTGATGCTGAGCCTCTTTCACAACGCGATTCAGCAAGAACGGGGCGATGGTAGGAATGCAACCTAAACGCAGGGTGCCCTTCATGGCATCGCCAGCGCTTTGGGCCATATCCGTGAGCTCTTGCACCTGAGCCAACAGCTCACGGGCACGGGCCACCACTTCTTCACCGGTTGCGGTGAACAGAAACGATTTATGATCGCGCTCAATCAATTGGCTGCCGATCTGCTCTTCCAAATTTTGGATACCACTGCTTAACGTAGATTGGCTAACGTGGCATGCTTTGGCCGCACGATTGAAGTTTTGAGCCTTGTGCAAATGCACTAGGTAGTACAGGTTTTTTAGGCTAGGAAGTCGCCGCATCGTTCTCTCCGGAACAATCGATTGTTTTAATCTATTTTATTCGATTTTACTAAAATTAATACCCCTCTATACTGCTTTCTATCAACGCAGTTTAACTAGATTAATAAATGGCGCGTTTCGATTAAGTTCGATAAGATTGTTGCCAGGATTAACCCCCTTTAAATAAGGAAATGAACATGTCCGTACTAGTAGGTCGCCCCGCTCCTGATTTCACCGCCGCTGCTGTTTTGGGTAACGGTGAGATTGTTGAAGACTTCAACCTGAAAACTGAAATTGAAGGTTCTAAAGCGGTTGTATTCTTCTACCCACTGGACTTCACTTTCGTTTGCCCATCTGAGCTGATCGCATTCGACAAGCGTTTTGAAGAGTTCCAAAAGCGTGGCGTTAAAGTTATCGGTGTATCCATCGATTCTCAGTTCAGCCACAACGCATGGCGTAACACCAAAATCGAAGACGGCGGCATCGGCCAGGTGAAATACCCTCTGGTAGCTGACGTTAAGCACGAAATTTGCAAAGCGTACGACGTTGAGCACCCAGAAGCTGGCGTGGCTTTCCGCGGTTCCTTCCTGATCGACTCCGAAGGCAACGTACGTCACCAGGTCGTTAACGATCTGCCTCTGGGCCGTAACATCGACGAGATGCTACGTATGGTTGACGCTCTGAACTTCCACGAGACTCACGGCGAAGTATGCCCAGCTCAGTGGGAAGAAGGTAAGAAAGGTATGGACGCATCTCCTAAGGGCGTTGCTGCTTTCCTATCTGAGAACACCGACGACCTATAAGTTGTCTTTCTCAGAGAAAATTACGGGGCCATTTGGCCCCGTTTTACGTTGTGTACGCTGATATCAGTCACGGTTCCTAAATCAGATTACCGCTACTCTTTATCACTGACTAAGGCCGCATCCACTAAGTCATCAATGGTCATGTGGAACGCTGGCACGCAGTGCTCCATAAACCAAGCGACCTCAGGCATCGAGTCGATAAATGGCTGCAGCGCCGCCATCACCTTGCGCTCAGTTCCCTCAAACTCCATATTGCCTGCACGCAGCTCCTGCACCGCTTTGGTGTAGGCTGACAACAGGTCCGCCGCTTTCACAAAGCGGGCAACCTCAGGGCTGTCTTCATGTTCAATCAAACCTTGATAGCTCTGCTGCAAGGGCTCGGGCAGAGTCGAAATCAGCATGTGTGAAGCGATGGCTTCCATCTGTCGACACAATGCCAGCATGCGCTTATCGCTGTATTTGATGCCACTGTTGACGTCTTCCGTTAACACTTCTGGCGCATCATGAAACAGGGCGACAACCGCCAAGTGGTTAGCATCCACCTTGGGCTCATCGACGAATACTCGGTTTCTCACCTCACCCAGCGCATGGGCAAACATCGCGACCTGAAAGCTGTGCTCCGCCACGTTTTCCGCACGAGTCGGGTTCGATTTCCCCCAACGGTGCACGTTCTGCATGCGTGACATTAATGCAAAAAAAACTGGTTGCATTCCACTCTCCTTAACTCAAAAAACTCACTGCTGAATCAATTTATTACGCTATCGATTTCCGCTCTGTCATCACTTTGCCGCAGAATTTCAGCAGATTCACCATTTATCTGCTAAACATAGAGCATAAACAGAAAGGAATGCTGGATTATCAAAGGATTGAAACTAATCACAGCGGTAACCTTATCGCTGTGTATCTGGCTGGGGCTGCCCCACCTGTTGTCGGATCATCAAACATATTATGCCGCTGCACCTGCTCATGTCAGTGTGGAGACCCTGCGCAGCAGCCATTGGCAAGCGGGCTCCCCTTGGAACCTCAACCAGCCACAGCTTTGGAAGCGCATGGATCTGTTGCCTGACTCGCCTTCCCAAGCTCTCACCCTTTCCGCAGGCTGGATTGGCGATGCGACCGTAATTGCATGGCAAAATGGGCAGACCATCTTTGCCCAAAGCCTGCACCTGAGTACCCCCGAAATCACTCCTCGAAGTCTCACCTTTAATGCGGTGCCAAATCAGCCCGTCACTCTGTTCTTCCATGGCCCTACGTCGGTGCAGATAACTCTGTCTGAGCCTTGGAGTGCAAATCTCCCTAGCTGGCTGCTTCCTGCGCTTATTGGCGTGATGCTCTCCCTGTGGTTGTGGCAACAGCTCACCGGCATCACCTTGGCCGATAAGATGGCGGTTAGCCACAGCCTGACTCAACTGCCTTTGTATTGGCTAGCCCTATTGGAATCCAGTCACCACATCAGCAGCACCAGCCTGTGGCTGATTCTCTATGCAGTACTACTGACTCAAAAACAGAGCTTGGAATCCTTAAAGCGCTCAGTGGTAAGTAAAGCCACCTGCATCTCGATCGGACTGCTCATTTTCATCTGCCCCCTGTGGCTGCTCAATTCACTGATGCCGCCGATGCTGTTGGCACTCACCCTGTGGCAACTGTTCGGCACCATCAAGCCCAAACCAAGAATGGCCAACTATTTTAAATATTGTGAAATTGCCAAACTGGTGTCGATCTGCATCGTGTTGGTTAGCAGCATTGAAGCCTGGCCGAGTCAGGAATCGCTCACATTGGCGGCGGCATTTGCGTGGTCTATGATCCATGGCAGCTTGCTACTGACCATCCTAGTTAAACAGCGAAGGCAGTTGCGGCAACTGCTCAAAGTCAGCCATCAACAACACCATTACCTGCTGCATCAGCACACTAAGGGCTACCAGCAGCGATTAAAAACACTTACCGATGCGCACCACTCTCTCGAGCTCAAATCTACCACCGATGCTCTGACCGGCATGAAAAACCGTGGCTACTTCGATGAACACTATGACATTGAGCTAAAGCGCGGCAAGCGTGAGCGTCAACCTTTTAGCCTATTGCTGATCGACCTAGACCACTTTAAACAGGTTAACGATAATTTTGGTCACGCCTGTGGCGACCAAGTGCTCAGTGAGATAAGTCAGATCTGCATCAAAAGCCTAAATCGGCCCAGTGATCGAATCTGCAGATACGGCGGCGAGGAGTTTGCGGTGCTGCTTCCCAATACGCCGCTAGAGGGGGCGCTTCACGTTGCCAGTCAGCTGCAACAAGCCATTAAGAGCCATTGTATTCTCTGGAAGGAACACAAACTTCGAGTCACGGCCAGCATGGGCGTTGCCACCTTATTACCGGATGATAGTCAATTACCGTCTCTGCTGGAGCGAGCCGATAAGGCATTGTACAAAGCCAAAACCGGTGGCCGAGATAGGCTGGAGCTTTATCCAGAACATCAAAATGCCAATGCGCTGAGTGAAGTTGGCTAACTCTCTGATACCGCGCTCGGTTGAGAAGCCAGAGGCATTAAGCAGCGCACGTGAGCGCCGCCCAATAACCGGCTCTCGCCAAGACTTATCTCGCCGCAGTAGCGCTGCAAAACTCGATTAACCACAAGCAAACCCAAGCGGCCGTCAAAGTTCTCCGAGATGCGCTCCAGAGAGAAGCCCTCATCAAACCCAGGTCCGCCATCGGCGACGGTCACAACCAAACGCCCATCGTGGCCATCGCGAACCGAGATGATCACTTCGCTGCCTCTTGGGCTCACCTTAATGGCGTTGTCCACCAGATTATCCAACACCGACTGCACCATCACTTCAGGAAGCGCAACATCCCCAAGGTGTGCGTTGCCCCGCAGGGTTAACCTAACGTCTCTTGCCAAACCGTACTGATAGAAACGGGCACAACTCATGGCCGCTTGACGATACAAGTTGCTGATACCAGCTATGGTCTCCGGACGGTTGAGTTCATTGAGCATACGGCCGTTGGTTACCATCATCTCTAGCTGGGCCAACTGACTGTGTAACTTTGTGGTGGACATCGACGCCCGATGAACCTGATCCTGGCAGCGCTGCAAACGGCTGCGCATCTTATCGGACAGCTGTGACAGAATCTGGTAGCGCTCCTGCTGAGTTTCCATCAGTTCTGTACGGTTGTTTTGCAAAGCCATCACCGTCGACTGCAGCTCTTCTGGCATGGTAGTCACGTCAGGAAGCGCTTTGTTCGGCGTATTCTTCAAGTGCTTACTCAAGCGTCTGAGTGGCCTGAGGTTAAAACCAACAATGATGCTACAGATAAACAGAGTAAACGGGGTAATCAGCAGCATCTGAGTGCCCCAACTGGCCCACATGGCATTTTCCATCATGCCGCGGCCAAGCGCGTGAGGATACCCCACTGTAAGGAACATCTGGTGCTGAACGCTGTATAGGGTGTAGGTGGTCCAAAGCTCACCATTGACCTGCTGCTCTGCAAAGCCAGCATCAATATTGGTAAAAACAGGCACCGAATCGCAAGGGACTCCGTTGACACTCAAGCAGTGATCGTCTTTCCAGATCTGGTATTGAACACGCTGGTCGTTATGAACCGTGTTACGCTCGACCGCTCCCCAGGGTGCGCGCACCACTAAATCCAATTGATCAAAGCGTTTGGCAGTCAAACTGACTACCCGCTGAATGTCAGAGGAGTCTGATTCATTGAGAAGCTGCAACATGGTACGGGCACGCTGAGCTAAGCTACCCATCGCCAGTTGGTGGTAATAGTTCTTGGCAGTGAACAGTGAGTTAGCAAACCCAAGGCTGCTGGTAATCAAAACCAGCGCCGTCAACCAAAGAATTAGGTTGGTGCGTATCGATCTCATCCCTGAAAACACTTGTCGTTAATAGGCGCTGCCGTGACGGCTCGCTTCATGGCCAAATTCCAAGCTGCGTATTCTGCCAGTGTTCATCGAAAAAAACGTCGTAAATGATCACAGTTCTTACCGCCTCCGAATGCAATTCGGCCTATATAAACAGCTTACTTTAGCATTGAATGGAATCAACCCCCGTTGAACCATGTTGTTCTCCGCAGTCTGTATTTTCATCATTGCGGTGATAATTTTGCCCTTTATTTCTTCTTAACAGTCGACAATTAGAGACAAATTCGACCTAACAGAGATATTTTTAAGACGAATTTAAACCTTTTGCTCCGATGCCCCTGTCTAATCCATTAGATTAAGCAAGTCACCCATTACAAGGAACGTCAGTGAGCCAACACCTACAGACACAGCCCCAAAGCGGTCCACCCCTTGATCAATTGATCAAGCTGGCGCAGCACGGTGACCGACACGCCTTTGAAGCGATTTATCGACAAACGCTAGGGAGAACCTACGGGTTGTGCTTGAGACTGTGCGCCACCGCCAGCCAAGCGGAGGAGGCCACTCAGGAGGTTTACATTCGGCTGTGGCAAAAACTGCCACTGTTTAAGTTCGATGCTCAGTTCACCACCTGGCTGCACCGCTTAACCCTGAATCACACCCTTAACTACCTAAAGGGCCAACCTAAACTGCAGGCGATTGAGACCGAAGTCGAACCTCAACAGCCACAACAGGACGACAACCTGCTTGAAAGGGCACTCCATAAACTGCCGGAAAAAGCCCGCCTAGTCTTCGTGCTAAAAGCGATAGAGGGCTACCAACACAACGAGATCGCCACCTTGCTGAACATTAATTCGGGCACCAGCAAAGCCCAGTACCATCGAGCCCGACAACTGCTTCAGGAGATGCTGTCATGAATGATCGCCTCGACCAGCTTATTGAAGGCTTGCCGCAAGAGCGACAGCCTCACCATGATCTATGGCCCAATATTGAGGCCCAGTTGGATCGCGCCCCCGTTGAACCTCCAGTGGCGCCTTCAAAGTCAGCGCCCCGCTCTTGGGTAACCTGGGCACTGGCCGCCAGCGTGATTGTGTGCAGCAGCGCCAGTTTTTGGCTTGGCAGCCAACAAGGCCTATCCCAAGGTCAGCAGCTTATCGCCACCTTAGCGGCACAGCATCAAATTCAGCTCAACAACCTCAAGGAGCGTCAGCAAAGCTTCAGGCACTCCGGTTATGCTGCCAATGCCGAACAGGCCGGCCTCGACAGTTTACGGGAAACCGCCCAAGAGCTGCGTCAGGCGCTTGAGCAAGATCCCGCAGATACCCAACTGCTCACTCTGTGGCTGTCTGTGCAACAGCGTGAATTGCAACTGATTCAAAATCAACAACACCGCCAGCAACGGCTCCAGCAACTTTAAGGAAGGAGAGACCATGAGAATGTTCACTTTAGCCGCCAGTTTTATGGCATTTGGCCTACCGGCATTCGCCGGTGAGATGATTGATAGTCAGGTCGACATCAAAGGGATTAAGCAGATTGAGCTGGTGGTGCCCAGCGGCAACGTTGTGGTGCGCGGTGGCGATAATCAACAGATTCAGATCACCGGCGAGCTGGCTCCCAGTGCCAAAGAGTGGGTATTTGAAAAGCAGGGTAACAAACTGGTGGCGGAAGTTCGCATGCCCAAAAACTGGGATCACGATGAGCCCGGTTCCTCCATCGACGTTAGCCTTCCGGTGAACATCAGCCTTGATGCTGAGGGCGTCACCACCAGCTTTGCCATCAACAATCTCAAAGGCGACCTAGAGGTAGGCACCGTCACCGGCAAACTGACCTTAAACTCCATCAAAGGTGACGTTGAAGCGGAAAGCGTCAGCGGCAACATTGTCGCCACCCAGCTCGATGGAGAGATTGAGTTGGCCAGTGTCAGCGGCGAAATTACCGGTGAACGCCTCATGGGCAAAGGCGACTATGCCAGTGTCAGCGGCGATCTCACCCTGCTGCAGGTTGGCCCAGAAGTGGACGTTGAAACTGTCTCCGGCGACATCAAACTGCAAAGCCCAAGCTTGAATCAGCTGAGTCTGGAAACGGTTTCCGGCAGCATCGATGCAAATGTGCTGCAGCTGATCAACGACGCGGAAATTGAAGTGGACACCGTCAGCGGCAGTGTTGCCCTGCACCTACCACAAAGCGCGGTTTTGAAGATGAAACTGGAAACTGGCCCCGGTGGCAAAATCGTCAACAAGCTCAATGACGCCAGCATCGACATCAGCAAATATTCCCGCTCCGCATCGATGCGATTTGAACCGCGCAACAGCCAAGGGCAACTGGAGCTGCATACCATCAGCGGCACCCTGACCCTATCCCCAAGCAGCAATCAATTGTAACCATGATTGCGAGTCTGCTGTGGTACCCTTAGCGCCATGACAGACTCAACTCAATTTGGTGCGGCCCATGACTGGGCCGCACTGGGTAACGACATCAAAACTTGGGGCCAGCAGCTCGGATTTAGCGCCGTCGGCATCACTCGCCTGGATCTCAAACAGGAACAGCCCGCTCTCAACGCTTGGCTAGAGAAGCGCTACCATGGCGAGATGGACTACATGGCTCGCAATGTAGAGATGCGAACCCAGCCAGATCTGCTGCACCCTGGCAGCGTCACCGCCATCGTGGTGCGGTTGGATTACCTTCCTCCCAATGCCCGATTTGCCAAAGATCTTAACGACGATCAGTGTGGATTTATCAGCCGCTATGCCGGTGGCCGGGACTACCATAAACTGATGCGAAATCGCCTCAAACAGCTCGGCAATCGCATACGTGAGCAGATCGCCGATTACGATGGCCGCCCCTTTGTGGACTCCGCCCCGATTCTAGAGCGCCCACTGGCACAACAGGCTGGACTTGGCTGGGTTGGTAAACACTCACTGCTGCTCAATCGCGATAGTGGCAGCTGGTTTTTCATTGGTGAACTACTCACCAACCTCCCTCTGCCCGTCGACGAGCCCTATCAAGGCGATTGCGGCAGCTGTAAAGCCTGCCTCACCCTCTGCCCCACGGCTGCCATTGTCGAGCCCTATGTGGTGGATGCCAAACGCTGCATCTCCTACCTCACCATCGAATCCGATGGCCCGATTCCAGAAGCACTGCGCCCAGCGCTGGGCAATCGCATCTATGGTTGTGATGACTGCCAATTAGCCTGCCCCAATAACCGAGACGCCCCACTGACCCAAGAGAGCGACTTTCATACCCGCTCGCCACTGACTCAGCCCAAACTGCTGGATCTGTGGCGCTGGAGTGAAGCGGAGTTTCTCAAGGCCACCGAAGGCTCTCCCATTCGTCGAATCGGGTTTATTCGCTGGCGCCGAAACCTCGCCGTCGCCCTAGGCAATGCCAGTGCGGACCCGCAGATCATCGATGCCCTACAGCAAGGTTTTGGCGAAGCTGGAGAGATGGTGGATGAGCACATCCGCTGGGCACTGGCGCGCCAGCAGCAAGGCTTGGGAACTAAGACCAAACAGCAGCAGCGATTGATCCGCATCGTTGAAAAGGGATTAAGCCGTGACGCTTAACCAATTTGTTTGTACGTTGTTAGAAACCACTCCGAATAGGAACGTCGCCTAATGAATCTCACCACCTACCCGGCGCTGCTGGTCAAGCAGGTCCATGAACTGGCAGAGCTGATTGGTTTCGAGTCTCGAAACAAGTATGAAGTGCAAGACCCAGAGGGACGTGCCATTGCTTACGCCGCCGAACAGAGCAGCGGCCTAGGTGGCACCATCGCTCGGCAATTTTTAGGCCATTGGCGCCGCTTCGACATTACCCTATTTGATTACCACAGCCGCCGGCCATTTCTTCATGCACACCATCCATTTCGTTGGTTTTTCCAACGATTAGAAGTTCGCACTGAGGATGGCCGTTATCTGGGCGCGCTGCAGCAGCGCTTTGCCATTTTCAGCAAGTCCTTTGATGTGCAAGATGCCCACGGCCGCGTGGTGCTCAAGGTCTCCTCGCCGTTCTGGCGCATCTGGACCTTTAAATTCACCCATCAAGGACAGCAGCGAGCGATGATCGCCAAGAAGTGGTCCGGACTATTGGCAGAAGCCTTCACCGATAAAGACAATTTTCTAGTGGACTATCAAGATCCGCAGCTGGATAACGACACTCGCATGCTGCTTCTGGCTGCCGCGCTGTTCATCGACCTTCAGTATTTTGAAAAGAAAGCAGATAGTTGATTTGAATATAGTTTTCTTATTTTTCGGACGAAATTTTCAGAGCTGCATCACAGTTCATCTCGATTAACAATCGTACTATGACTGCGTCTGTTATATGTTTTCTTAAGTCAAAACGTCTGCTCACGCAGGCGTTTTTTTTGCTTAAAATTTGGGATCAAAGCAGCATGGTGTCATCAATAGCGATGAACTTGGTTGCCGCCATAATCAACGCATTGGCGGTTAACTCCGAAACCCCAAACACCTGAGTTTCACACCCATAGAGCTCGACCTTTTTCAGCAGCAGGTCAAAATCCCCATCGCCAGACAACAGCACAATGGTGTCAACATTCGGAGCGGCATCCAGCACATCAATGGTGATGCCCACATCCCAATCGCCTTTGGCACTGCCATCGGCTCGTTGGATATAAGGTTTAAGCTTCACATCAAAGCCAATGTGCTTAAGAGCATCCTGGAATTTTCGCTGGCCGTCATCCCCTTTATCGGTGGCGTACGCCACCGCCTGCACCAACTCGCCCTCAAGGTTGAGTTGTTGCCACAAACGACGGTAGTTGAACTGACGGCCAAAAGTGTGGCGGCAGGTGTAGTAGATGTTCTGCACATCCACAAAAACAGCAATACGCTTCAAAGGGTTATCCTTATTTCTAACGAAGCAATAAGTAATGTATCCACCTTAATGCCCTCGCTGCACAATTTCTAGCTTCAACTTCAAAGCTCGACGATTTGTCCAGAAAAAGTCGCTCGCCATTGAGTTGGTGACACTGAAAACGCCTGTTTAAAGTGCTTTCGAAACACACTTTCACAACCAAAACCCGACAACTCCGCGATTTGAGGAATGGCTCCGTTGGTGCTCTCCAGTAATTTTTGACTATGGTGCAACCGCTGACTCAACAACCACTGCTGAAAACTGGTGCCCATGCGCGCCTTAAAATGCCGAGTGAAGCTGCGGCGACTCATGGCGCAGCGTTTGGCCACCTCATCCAACGTATAACTGGCATCTAAATGAGCCAGCACCTCATCCAACACCACAGACAACTCGGTTTTCGGTAAAGCTCGGCTGGGCATGGGAGCCGGAATGTACTGCTGCTGACCACCAAACCGATAAGGCGCTGTCACCATGATGCGCGATAGGTGAGTGGCAACCTCGCCCCCCACCCGAGTGCGAACCAAGTGCAAACAGCAATCTAAGGCCGCGGCAATTCCGGCGGAGGTCACCAATTGCCCTTCGTCGATGTAGAGGGGGCTAGGATCAAGGCCAACCTCTGGGTAGCGTTTAGCAAACGCCTCAGCCACGCCCCAGTGAGTGGTAGCCCTGCGGCCATCCAGCAGCCCTGTCTGCGCTAACACACAAGCACCTAAGCAGAGCCCAACCAAGGTTGCCCCCCGAGAATACGCGGCTCTTAATTGTGGCAGCAACGCCTCTGGCGCTGGCTGCGCCACATCAGGCCAACTAGGAGCAATGATCAGCTCTGCTTGGGCTAACAGCTGGATTTGCCGCGACGTCAGGGGCTGATTGACCACCTCGGTATCCAGTGCCCCTAGATCTAGCGTATCGAGAATGAAGGGATTATCGATACCAACAAAAGCATCGTGCAGCACCAAGTTGGGCACCGCCAGATGAAAGGCGCTGATGCCCTCAAAAGACAAGATCACCACCCGAATGGGTCGATTCGCTGTGTTCATGACGTCTCGCTTCTCTCCTCGCCATTAAGTTGGCCCGATATGAGCGAATTATGGCATTAAGGCCAGTTTCGAGCCAGAGCC
Organism: Ferrimonas aestuarii; assembly: GCF_005116665.1. Taxonomy (GTDB): domain Bacteria; phylum Pseudomonadota; class Gammaproteobacteria; order Enterobacterales; family Shewanellaceae; genus Ferrimonas; species Ferrimonas aestuarii. The sequence goes on from NZ_SWCJ01000003.1 coordinate 12,950, forward strand.
CGACTAGGCAAAATTGAGTCCATGATTTTGAACCGCGGCCTACACTTATCCGCGCCGGCTAATAACTGGGGTAACACCATGAAAGTACACCATCTGCGAAGCGCCACTTTTATCATCGAATCTGGGGAGCACTTCATCCTCATCGATCCTATGCTGGGCAAAAAAGGCTCCATGCCCCCATTCTCCGTCTTTCGCTTTAAGGCGGAGAAAAACCCCACGGTGGACCTTCCCGCCAATGCCGACCAACTGCTCGACAAGGTGACCCATTGCATCATCACCCACAGCCAAACATTTGGATTCAAACCTTTGCAGCACGGCGATCATCTCGACCCCGCCGGTGAGACGTTTTTGCGTCAACGCAATATTCCCGTCATCACCCCAGCAAAAGACAAAGCCTACCTAGAGAAATACGGCATGACCGTCAGCCACGGTGTTGCGCCTTGGCAAACCGTCGCCATTGCTGGAGGCAAGGTCACCGCAGTACCCAGCCAACATGGGCACGGCTGGATCCACAAGGTTATGGCCAACGGCGCTGGATTCCTGATTGAACTCGAAGGAGAGCCGTCAATCTTTGTCAGTGGCGATACCGTCCTCACCGATGAGATCCGCCGCGCCCTAACCGAACTCAAACCCGACTATGCGGTATTGGCTGCGGGACAAGCGCAGATGGACGTTGGCCAGCCCCTGTTGATGGCCAAATCGGAGATGATGGAGTTTATTGGCCTAGCCCCAGGAAAGGTGATTGCGAACCACATGGAAGCATTGAATCACTGCCCAGTCGACCGACGCGCTCTGCGCACCTTAGTGGCTGAGCAAGGCGTGGCTGATAAAGTGCTGATACCGGAAGATGGCGAAACCCTATCTTTGAGCTAACCCATTGGTAGCCATAGCTCTTATTTGCTCAAAGCCTGAGCAATCAACGTTCAACAGGGTTGCCGTTTGCACCGCCGCGATAAATACTGAGGCGGTCAACAATAATAAGGAGGTACCCCCGTGGAGATGAATCTCACCCTCAACCAAGCTCGAGTGATCGGCTGCCTATTGGAAAAAGAGACCACCACCCCTGACCTCTACCCCTTGACCCTAAACTCCCTAAAAGGAGCCTGTAATCAGAAGAGCAATCGCGACCCCGTATTGGCCCTCACCGACGGCGAGGTTCAGCACACCCTAAATGAGCTACTGGATCTGCGCTTGGTCAGTGAAGAGGGCGGCGCCCGCACCAGCAAATACAAACACCGTTTCTGCAACACCGCCTTTGGGGGCTTGAGCCTCACTGAACAAGAGCGTGCCTTGGTATGCGTGCTGCTGCTTCGTGGCCCACAAACCCCGGGTGAGCTTCGCGGGCGCACCAATCGCTTAGCCCAATTCACCGACGTGGCAGAAACCGATACGGTTCTCAAGCAGATGGCAGAGCGCCAGTTGGTGGTGCAACTGCCAAGGGAAGCTGGCAAACGGGAAGCCCGTTACGCCCACCTGTTTAGTGGCGAAGTGGAGATGACCACCACCGCTGACGTGATCGCCGACGACAAGGCTCGCATCAAAGAATTAGAACATGAAGTGCTGATCTTAAAAGCGGAGATTGAACGCCTAAAAGGCGAGTTATCCAGCTAGATTCAAATCTCTCAATCATGGGGCGGCAATAACACCGCCCTTTTTTTTACCTTCTGTAACCATTATTGAATCAGGCCTAAGCAATGGGCTAATGTAGTTTTCAAACCATTCTCATTACGAACAATAGGCTGACTGTGGATTCCATCACCCAAGCGGCATTAGGCGCGACTGTCGCCGGTGCCATTGCCGGCAAACGCTGTAACGGCAAAGTGTTATTGGCCGGCGCCCTGCTGGGCACCTTGCCGGATCTGGACGTGTTCATCGATTACGGAGACGACATCAGTAACACGGTAAAACACCGAGGTTTCTCCCATTCACTGCTGATACTGCTGCCGTTTTCGCTGCTGTTGGCTGCCCTCTGGCACAGGTACAGACCCGCAGAAGCTTGGTCGTTTTCTAGGGTTTGGCTGTTGATTGCCGCTGGCCTCATTACCCACCCGCTGCTGGATACCTTTACCAGTTACGGCACCCAACTGCTGTGGCCAATTCAAGGTTACTACTCCCTTTCGAGCGTGTTCATTATTGATCCCCTTTACACCCTGCCCCTGCTGTTTGCATTGGGGCTTGGATTGGCAAAACCTGAACGATTGAGCCGGTTTTGCTCGTTGGCGCTTGTCATTAGCAGCGCCTATTTGGGTTGGAGCCTGATGGCCAAGCAGCAGATTGAATCCCGAGCTTTGGCCAGTTTGCCACCGACTCATGTCGCCGCAGACAAGGTGTTTATCACCCCAACCCCTTTCAATACCCTGCTTTGGCGCATCGTCGTCCTTGAGGAAGACCGCTACTGGGAGGGATTAGCCTCAGTTATGGATGCCGACACCAAGATTCGTTTTTTAGAACAACATCGTGGTCACTGGCCTCTGGCGCAGCCCTCAGCGAGTCTCAATGATCTTCGCCGATTTACCGATGATTTTGTTCGCTACGATGTCGATAACGGCAAACTGATCGTCACGGATCTGCGTTTGGGAATGATGGGCAATCTGGCGTTTCAATTTCAATTTGCCGAGCAGGACGCCCAAGGGCAGTGGCAACCACAACTGCCTGTGCGCCTGCCTAGAGCAGAGATTCAAGGCGACCCAACGCGATTAATTGATCGAGCCTTAGGGGCTCAGAACATCAACGCCCAGCTCGAGATCTGCTCTGCCAATTGCTAACCGCGATAAATGGCGGAGCCATCAGGCCCTGCCACTAGCTCCACTTTCGGCGCTTTCCAACCCCATGAGACCACCCATCGAGTCAGTCGATAGGTTCCATAGATTTCCATTTTTTTGTCCGTGATACACCTATGGTCAACACAAAACTGAGACCTAAAAAGGCTGATCACAATGAAAAACTCTCATCTACACGCTGACCTTGCTGTCCACAACGCGTACGTGCTTCCCATGGGCGGCCATGACCCCATTGCTGACGGAACGGTGCTAATAAAAGACAAAAAGATCCTAGCAATTGGCAATCAACACACCCTTCCCTCTTGGAGTGCCAACCGCAGCATTGATGCCTGCGGAAACTGTGTCATGCCGGGCTTTGTAAATAGCCACACCCACATCGCCTCCAATGTGCTTTTAAGGGGACTTAACGAAGATGCCAAGTTATTTGAGTGGCTCAAACACATGTGGAAGCTCAAACAAAATTTCGATCCTGAAATTCTCTATTGGGCCAGTCTAGCGGGATTGATCGAGATGGTTAAAGCGGGCACAACCTGCTTTAACGAGCACTTCGATGCCTATGCGGTTGCTCCCCAAATTCAGGCGCTTGAAACCCTGCCCCTTAGGGCGACTTTGGGTCATGGTTTTGCCGACCGCGGACTGTACGCCAGCATAACCAATGCATCGTGGAAAACTCTGGATTCTTTTGCTGATGAGGTTGACGCCCACCACCTTAGCCAAGAAGGAAGGCTGCATCTGGCTTTATCTCCCCATGCGACTTACTCCTGCGGAGAAAAAATGTGGCGTCTGAGTCGCCAGGTGGCCAATCAATTAGGCATCAGCATCCACACCCACCTAGCGGAAGGCGTTCAGGAGCTCAGTTACGTTGGAGAACAGTATGGCACCACTCCTACCCAATGGCTGGCCAGCCTTGGGGTATTGGGACCTGATGTGACGCTAGCTCACTGCACCAAACTTAATGCTGAAGACATCCGGCTGCTGGCAGATACTGGAGCGAAGGTGGCTCATTGCCCAATTAGTAACGCCAAACTCTGCTCCGGCACCATGCCCATTAAAGAGATGCTGGCCGCAGGTGTTCATATCGGCCTCGCCACCGATGGGCCTGCCAGCCACAACACGTTGGATATGTTCCAAGAGATGAAATTCGCTGCCATCATCCACAAAAACAACAACACCGATCCTGAACTTCTGCCATTAAGACAGATGTTGGAGATGGCAACTCATCAGTCCGCTATCGCCATGCACCGGCCGGAGACCGGCAGCCTCGACGTAGGCAAAGCCGCCGATCTAATTGTGGTCGACATTCAGCGAATGCATACCGCCCCTGTTTACGATCCCGAAGCCGCGCTGGTCTATTCGTCTCGCGCCGACGACGTACGCTACACCATCGTAGATGGCACCGTTTTGATGGATAACGGCACGGTTCTGGGAGTGGATGAACTAACCGTAATGACGGAGCTACGTCAACGCGCCTTAAAACTAAAGCGAGACAGCTTGTAACTGCCCAGTTAGACCCAGTTTGGAGAATAACCATGCAACAACAGAATCTGACTCAGCCCGATTGCGTCGATGCGACCTTACCTCCACAAGAATCCGCCGCATTAGCGTTTCAGCATATGCTGGCCAGTTACGCCAGTCTCATCGTCACCCCCATGGTGTTAGCGGGAGCGTTAGGCTGGTCCGTAGACACCACCATTTTTATGCTCAGCGCCTGCTTGATCACCAGCGGCCTCTGCACTCTCCTGCAATGTATCGGCATTGGCCAGATAGGCATTCGGCTACCTGTGGTGCAAGGGACAACGGTCGCCACCATCCCCGCCTTGATAATGATCGGAGCCAATGACGGCTTTACCGCCATGTTTGGTGCCACCATCATTGCCGGAGGGTTTACCTTCCTGATCGCCCCTTGGTGGAGCAAGCTATTGCGCTTCTTTCCTCCCCTAGTGACCGGCACGGTCATCGTCATTATTGGCCTCGCGCTATTTCCTGTCGCCGTAATGTGGATGAGCGGAGGTCAAGGTTTTGGCGAGCAACGGGTTGCCATTGAAGACATTATCTTGGGGATCTCTACCTTATTGATCATCATGGCAGTAATGCGCTGGGGAAAAGGCTTCATCAGCCGAATCGCGATTCTCATCGGCTTGGTATCCGGCACTTTGCTAGGCGTATTATTGGGAAAAGTTGACTTCGCCAATGTCGCTAACGCCCAGTGGTTCGGAATCATCACACCATTTGCCATGGGATTTCCCACCTTTAAGTTGAGCGCCATTTTAGCGGTGTTGGTCTCCATGATTGTAACTATGGTGGAGTCCACTGGGGACTACATCGCCGTTGGTGCCGTTTGCGACCGCGAGATCAAGAAAAAGCACATTGCAGCGGGGTTAAGAGCCGAAGGGCTAGGCACCATTCTTGGTGGCGTACTTAACTCTTTTCCCTACACCACCTACGCACAAAACATCGGGGTGTTGCGGGTGTCTGGCGTACGCAGTCGTTGGGTGGTTGCTCTATGTGGCGGCTTCTTGGCTCTGCTGGGGTTCTTTCCTAAATTGTCGGCCATTGCCGCTTGCGTGCCTCTGGCAGTCCTAGGTGGCGCAGGACTGATCCTGTTTGGCAGTATTGCTTGTACCGGATTAAAAATCTTAAAACAGGTCGATTTTGACGATAACCATAACCTGATTGTGGTTGCTGTTAGCCTAGGTCTGGCGATGATGGTGGTATGTAACCCCACCTTTTTCAGCATCTTCCCTGATTGGGTTGAGATGCTACTAGGAAATGCCATCACTCTGGGCGGGCTGTCGGCTCTGGTTCTAAACTGCGTATTCAACGGCAGTTCACACCCAGAGGAGGCCTTAGAGGTAGCCCCTCACTAACTTTCTCTTTTCATCTATGGAGGGTGTGGCCGCCCTCCAGTCTTAAGGGGAGTCATGATTGATGCCCCGTTCAGATATGCGCTTTATCAACCACTCCGCCGCGGGGCCGCGACTGGTTTCCCGATTCCAGATCAGGTCAACCCCAACCTCCCAGAGAGTATGAGGGTAAGATTTCAATACCAGCTCTACCAACTTCCCGCTTCTCAGGTAAGGTTTAACAATATCCTCTGGCACCGCCGTCCACCCTTGGGCAGCCAAAGTCATCTTCAACAGGAACTCATAGCTGTCAGTGTAAAAACGCTGACAGGACTTTAGGTATTCCGACGTCAAAAGGTTACGCCCGTGAGGCGCAAAAATCAGTTGGCGAAAATTACTTAAGTCGGAAAAGCTAACCGGTTGCATGGCAACCAAGGGGTGGTCCTTTTCAACAACCTCAACCATTTTCAAGGTGCCAAGACGGCAAAACTCAACCCCCATCGGGTAATCCGGTCGAGTCAATATTAACGCCATATGGCACTCACCACTTAACACAGCTTCGATAGGGTTATACTCAGATGGCGTTGCGAGGTGCAGATTAACAAACGGAAAATATTGATAGAAATCAGCGATAGAATTTAGCAAGGTACGATCGGGAATGGCCGCGTCTACGATCACCGACAGTTCAGACTCAATATCAACCGCCAGCGCATTAAGCTTACCTTCTAGGTTATTAGATTGAGCAACGAGGGCGTTGATGTGCTCCAGCAGATCTTTGCCAACGTCAGTTAGCACAGGATACTTAGTACCGCGGTCAAATAACCGAATGCCCACTTCTTGTTCAATATTGCTGATCACCGAGGAGATGGTGGACTGTGCTTTTCCCAGCTTGCGAGCCGCAGCCGAAAACGAACCACTCTCTGCGGCCGCTTGGATGATCTTCATCTGTTCTAAGGTGATGGTCACAGGATTTCCATTTCTACCGCACCGACTCGAAATGCCATCATAAACCGAAACCCCGACCGCGAAACCGGGGCAACTCACAGAATTGATTTTATAAAAAAACCAATATGTGTCCGATAGTTATCATTAAACTCTCTTCTGCCAATAACTCTGTGGCTGTGGTTTGATTCTAATTTAGGGCAAGTTTGATTTCCCCATCATAGGGATCTGATAAACCGAGTCACTTCCTCAGCAAACACTTTCACTCGGTGTGGTCGGTAATGACGGGACGGGTATATCGCATACAGAATATTTTGATCGAAGGTTAGCTCATCGAATAGTCTTACAAAGTCGCTGCTGTTTTGATATCGCAAAGCACCTTCAGGCAAACAGGCAACTCCCATCCCTTCGCTTACCATGGTCGCGAGCACATCTGGAAGATCCGAACCGAACGTAACTTGTGTCGTAAACTCGCCACTTTGTCCTCGGCCATTGTCCCACCGAAAACTGCCTTGGTGATGGCTACTGTCCGTAAATAGAGCGAGGAAAGGATACTCCGCCAAATCATCAGGATCACTCGGCACTCCTCGTGCTTCAAGCAACTTTGGGCTGGCATAGAAATAACGCCGCCCTCGATACAATGGTTTGGCAACCAAAGAGGTGTCCACGGGCAAGTTCGGGCTGATGGCGATATCATAGTCATACAACGTTTCAATGCGGCGTCCAAAATTGGTTTTCAGACTGAATTCAATATCAGGATAACGGCGTAAAAAATCGGGTAAAAATCGCTCCGCCAAAATCGATGCCAACGAAGGGGGGGACATCAAACGAACTGGCCCAATAACGTGCTGGTCGTGACTTAACAGGTCTCGAATATTATCCGCTTCACCGAGCAGCAGCTCCGCACGCTGCAACATCAACGCTCCCTGACTGGTCAAGGAAAATTGCCTGCCTCCACGATGAAACAGTTCCGTATTGAACTCATCTTCTAATGACTTAACCTTGCGGCTTACCGAAGAGGTCGTCATATCCAATACTTCAGCCGCTCGGGCAATGCTCTGAGTTTTCGCAACCACAGAAAACACATTAAGAGTATCAAGATCCATACCATGACCGAGTCGTTAGTTGGTGGGAAAGGTCCAGAAAGAAGTCTACATGACTCACTAAGGGAGTTCGCCAGCCCTCTTCTCACAATTGCGCTTTACCAACTCCCTTACCCAGTAGTTATAAGGGATCCTAGCTGCAACCGAATTGCGTAAATGCCAGCCAGAACGACTGGCTGGCATTTTGCTCCCCATCAGAACCAATGTTATTGATTAGGATGGCAAGTCATGCAGGAGTATGGGTCTGGGAAGGTGTCACTGGTTCGCCAATCGGAATTGCCATACGTTTTCCGTTTCTCCAATGGCAGTTCACTGTAGTAGCTTGAATTATCAGCCACATCTTTGATTTCACGATGCCATTGAGGAGACGCTAATTTCACCGCATCCGCACAAGGCCCCTGCCAGCCATCAATATTGATGCCTTTTTGTTTCGTGGTACCAGAGCAGGCAACGTCATCAAAATAGAGCTGCTTAGAGGCTTCGCCGTGATTCGGCATTAATTTGTCTGATGAATGACACCAAAAACAGCGAGCCTGCTCTCCATGACCTTGAGGTGCGCCATTGCTGCCATGGCAGGAAGCGCAGTAATAGGGTTGAGTATCCGCGGGCAACGCAGGAGAGTCACCATCGAGGTGAATCTCATCTTGATTGTGGCACAAAGCACAATCAGCCACCTGCCAGCCGAAATGGGACTCATCCAAAGGGGCCTTCGCCTCTTTCACGTCGTAAATCGGAAATTGGCCATCAGGCCCATAGTTCCGATGTGCCATCTCCCATGCGTTCTCCATATTAGCAAACCAGTAAATACTCAAGAATTGCTGCGGCATCACCATAGGTAGGGTATCTAACATACGGTGGGTACTGACTCCGCCAAATAGCGTAAACCAGTTATCAATACAATCTTGAGCATTGGCGTCGCTGATGGAGCCATCCTGTTCCCGTAAAAACTGACACGCTCCATCGTAGAACCCACCATGCTGCACATCGCTGACTACCGGCCATTCTTTATTTGGGTTATAAAAGAAGTCGTTATAGGTAAAGTCCTCACCGCGCTTAATGCTCCATCCATAAAAGCCATGAGCCCGCTTTCCATCCACTTCTGTAATTGCGTATGAACCTACATTGGCATTAGTCGAGATCGTTGGCCAAAATGCAATGCCCATCTCGATGCCGTACTCATCATGCACGGTCAACGCAATGTCCATGGCAGTAATAACATCTTTCTGGAACACGTCAGGACGCAAATTGTAGGGTTTGACCTCCACTTGGGAAGCCAACACCTGATCGCCTCGGCCATCGCCAAAATCAACCCGCAACTCATCGATAACCACCTTATTCCCAGCGGCCTTAAACCGATCCACTTCCGCCTGTAAACCTTGATTTCGACGCTCGGTCATGGACACCGCTTCCGGCTGGAAACGAATGTGCATCCCCTGTTTCACCCAAAGTTCATCCATACGATCATAAAGCGGCTCAAATACTGGCTGACCATTACTTTTCTTGGCATCACCACCACTGTACAGCATTGAGGCATACCAATTTACACTGTCCTTTGAGTCCCCCTCATCATCGAAATCGCCATCATTATTGGCATCAAAAGAAGTTGTAAACTCATAGGTATTCAATGTTTTATTGAAGTCTCCTAGCGTGACCTCAAAATCATCTCGGATCGACGAAACATATAAAATGACGTCGAGTGCCGAATAATTCCCATCAACAAAAATATCGTCACGAACCGAACGCTCGGCAAAACGTTTAAGTTCAGCCGCACTGATCGTCATGGTGTAATCGGCGGCTCCTGGAGCCGGTTTAGCCGTCGTGCGGTTATGCTGCTTGTTGTAGTGGCCTAAGGGGTTTGCTCGCCCATATATCGGTCGAGTTGGGTCACTGGGATCGCCATTAACTCCAATCGCTGGCAAGTTGCTCAAATCCGCATCATCTGTACACATTTCTGGGTGTAGATCTGAACAGGGAAACCAGTGCCCTAAATACACGGTAATGGTGCCTTCCAATGAGGACTCCGGCGTTACTGCCACGTCCATCGCTTCATGAATTTTCTCTTGTGGTGTAGGCTCAATAGGAGCAGACGCAGCATCACTGTTTGAGTCCGAACCACAGCCGGACAAGGCCATTAACGACGAAAGCGCAATAGCCATAGGTAGTCTTTTAATTGTCATCATCATTTCTCTGTGTTGTTAAATATTGGGGCGGCGAAAATAAGTGATATCCTCCTAAAAATCTCTGCTTTATTTATTAAATCCATCCACACTGACTGGCTTTAAAGACTAAATTAGCTTTGTTTGACGCACCAAGTTTCAACTTGGCTTTATCAAGATGGTAATCCACACCTCGACGAGTTAAATTCAACAAACTAGATATTTCCCCAGTACTTAGCCCCAATGCCGTCAAATTAACAATTATTTTAGTTTTACTATTTTGTTTATTTAATGCCGTTCCATGCCCGTTCAAATATCGGCCTATCTTTTCACCAGAAGTTAGACAATTAGGGGCCCCAATCATGATGAGGCCGCCTACGACTTGGCTTCCTTCAATAACCTCAAAACAACGCCTGTTAACCGCACCTTGTCGTAGCCACATCGATTGCATGGCTCTAGAGTGGGATCCAAGTCGAGACACCACCATCAAACTGGCAATCCCTTTCATGCTGTCATCGGAGGTCCAATAATCCACAAACCCATATTTAACCAACTCTGATTCGCTGATTGAGGCACCAACTACTGCAGAGTCAAAACGAAAGGCATTTGATTTCAATAAGATCCAGCTCGATTCTCCCATTTCCCCTCCGATCATCCGCGCACATTAAGCGTTAACTCTTTAGGGGTATTTTATCTGGGGATGGTTGAATAACTCATTACGCAGTTCGGGACACCGTCACCCATTATTTGCAACGAAAGCTGTGATAAGTCACACCAATTATTACTAAAACCGGAGGAGTAACACGATAATTTTGATAATGATTATCATTTTGAATAATTGATAATTTTAATCACATGCAGTGTCAGGAGATCGCTAAAATCGATTTAAAATGCCAAAAACACTTAAGTCAGTATTTTTATTTAACACTGTAAACATGTGTAATGTCAGCATCAGACTACTGAATAATCTCCTCACAAATATTAAAATTGAAACTATAAAAAATCATACAAAATCAACACACCACTTGAGCAAAATTATGAAGTCGAGATTTTCCAAAACCTTAATTATCCTCACTACGACAATACTTACGATTAGTTCACCCGTTCATTCTGAAAACACTAATATTCTTCGAGTCGCCATGGTTAAAACTCCGGGCTACAGTGGGCTTATGGATATGCTGGCCCAGCATTACAAATTAGAAAGCGACGTTAAGATTCAATTTCACTCCTCCAGCCGCCCCCACCAACGGGCGCGAGCGGGCAAGGCCGATATGGTGATCTCGCATTATGGCAAAGCCGGTATGGAGAAATTTGTAATGGATGGATTAGGCCACTGGCCTGTGATGCTGTTTGCCAACCAAGCCGCCATCATCGGTCCCAAGAGCGATCCCGCTGGTATACGGGGACTATCGGCCATTGACGCTTATAAAAAACTGGCCGCCAGCGATCAGCCTTTTGTTGCCAATCAATTGCCTGGGCCCAACTTCCTTGATGGTTACCTGTTTGCCGAATCAGGAAGCAAACAGCCTTTATCCGCTCGAAGCACAGTAAAAGCAGCCAAAAAACAAGCAGCCAAAAAAGCCGAACAACAACAGGCTTACTTTATCTGGGGCGCACTGCCTTTCATCAAATACAGTCAGGAAACCGAAACCAGACTCGATATTCTAGTCGCTGCCGATCCCATCTTTCATCGTATAATGGCCAGCTCAGTGGTCAAAGGCAGCGAGCACCAACAGCAAGCTAAGGCCTTTGAGGCTTTTCTGATCCGCCCTGATACTCAAGCTAAAATTGCCCAGTTCCGTCCCATGGGCAGTGAGCGTCAACTGTGGTGGCCTTACGGCAGACACAACTAAGCTTCAAATAAAAAAAGACCAGCCAAATGGCTGGTCTATCGCTGCGCTAGCTCAATAACACGAGCTAAAAATCTCAGTTCACCGCCAAGGTTGGCCAAACCGGATAGAACAACGGCGTGCCGTCGTTCACCTTGCCATCAAAAGTCAGCAAGAACTGTTGTATCTCATCACTACGAAGAAACTCCGACAGGGCCTTAGCGCCTTCGTAATTCACCCCAGGGTGACGAATTGGGTTGGCTTCCATCACAATGTACGGGCGCCGCATGGTTGGGTCTTTATCCACTAAAATCTCCATTCGTGGATCCGCCTTCCATTTACCAACAAACACAGGCATCCGTCCGGTAATAATGTATGCCTGCTTATCCGCTACTTGAGAAAGCAGGTTAGGACCTTTTTTCAAATCGTCCTTCAGTACCCAATCTCCCATGGGCTTAATACCGGCCTTTTTCCATAATGAGTGACCAAGCTCTCGAGGGCCGATACCGCGAAAATCGATCCAATTACTTTGGCTCTCGGCAATGCGGCGCATCGCTTCGGCACCATCAGTCAGGCCTCGAATGTTGGCGGGATCGGACTTCGGCCCCCACACTACGATGTCATTTCGAGTCCAAGGGTGCATGTTGATACCATGACCATCGGCCACCAGATCCGTGGTGATGTCACCGGAGTGCATGGTTAACAGATCGGCCTTCCCTTCACGGAACAGCGGCGCCAACTTGGTGCGAACACTGGATTTAATGGTCTTCACCTTGTAACCGGTTTTGGCTTCAAAACGGCTGGTAACTTCAGGCCACAAACCGGCGTAACTCATGCCACCAATCAAGGCAACACGAACCACTTTAGGATCCTTCGCCTCAGCATATTCTGGCTTATCCGTAGTGGCACAACCGAATACGACTGGAGCCACTAAAGCTGCAAGTAGCGCATTTCTAAACTTCATGAGTATTTTCATTCTCACATCACGTACTTAATGCTAAACATCCACTCTCTTCCCGGACGAGGAAGATAGAGAGATTGCTCATAATTATTATCAAGCAAGTTATCGATGCGAATCTGCCAAGACAGCCCTTCAATTGGCAACTTTTGAGAAACTGACATGTTCACCAAAGTGTAATTATCTAGATCATACTTAGTTTCTTTTTTACCTTGATATTGAACCGCGTCTCTAAAATGCTCAATGTCCATGTAAAAACTAAATTGATAAGGCAGGTACCATTTTACGTTTGATTTGTACGAATGCTTTGGACGCCCCTGAAGCTGCTCTTTTTCGCTGTCGGCACCGCGATTTACCGCATCCAGATAGCCATAGGAAAGGGCCAATTCCAGCTCAGCTAATGGGCGATATTCGATGCTGGTGTCCACACCAGTAAATCGATACTTCTCGAAGTTGTAGTAGCGCTCCTCATCAGCCACTTCCTGTTTTTCGATGTAGTCTTCAATATCACTTCGATACAACGCCACATTAAAATCCAACTCACTGCTGAAGCTGTGGAACAAGCCAACTTCGTAGTGATAAGAGGTCTCCTCGGTCAGTTCAGGGTTGCCATAACCGGCTTCGTACAACTGACGTAGATCCGGATAGCGAATTCGCTTGGACGTAGACGCGTATACTCGGCTATGGGGGTCAAGCTGCCAATAGCCAGAGATCAAAGCGGAGTTTTGTAGATCTTTGTCGATATCGCTGTAGTAGAGCGCCGCACTGACTACCATGCCCATGCCGTTATCACCTTGATACTGGTATTCCCCTACCAGATCGTATTGGTTAACGGACTCATCAATGTAAGTGCGACTGGCACCGCTGTTACCGCCGCCAGAACCATTACCACCACCGGAGCCATTGCCGCCGCCGGAGCCATTGCCGCCACCAGAGCCATTGCCGCCGCCAGAGCCATTGCCACCACCAGAGCCGTTGCCGCCGCCAGAGCCATTGCCACCACCAGAGCCATTGCCACCACCAGAGCCGTTGCCGCCGCCGGAACCATTGCCACCACCGGAACCACTACCAGCAGCAAAGCTCGAAACGGATTCAAAAGTCTGATAGTCAGACTTCCAAGTGCTGTATCGGTTGGAAATTGCCGTAGTAAAGCTGTGATTGCCTCGGCTCAGCAACCATTGCAAGTTGGTGCCCATCGTCTGGGTTTTCGCCTGCTCGTGGCTGGTCAAGGTATCGAAATTCAGATCGGTGTAGCGATTGGTTTGTCGCTCATCTTCGGAGTAATACACGAACCCGCGCAGTTTGTTGTCGCTATTGATGCGATGGCTGAAAGTGCCCTGCAGACTAAAGGCTTCGAGATCTTCCACCCGCTCATTTTTTGGCGAGCCAGTATTGACCTTATCTGGCACTCCCCAATCGCTGGTGTGGTAGCTCAAGTTCATGCCAACCCGTGTCTCATCAGACAGTTGCCAGCCTAGCCCTGCCGTTGCCGCCTGATTTTTGCTGTCACTGTTGATACGAGTCGAACCCTGCTGCAATGCCGTGTCATCGAAGTCGTCAGATAACGGGTAACCGTCATAATCTTCTTGGGTGTAGCTCCCAAACAGATCCATGGTGTCTGAGCTGCTGGCACCAGAAATACTGGCTCGATAACGGTCATCATTGCCGATGCCCATCTCCATCGCCAGCTCATCCGCATTGCTACCCTGCTTAGTAATGACGTTGATGGCACCACCGGCTGCACCGCTGCCATACAACAGTGACGCACTGCCTCCTGGGGTCAGTTGCACCTCGGCAATCTGAGAAGCAGGGATCAACTGTGGATCAAACTGACTGGAAAACGGGCTGTTCATAGGAATGCCGTTTAATAGGAACATTACGTGGCGGGACTTATAACCCCGAACGTCGATTTGAGGAACCCCTTGCCCCCCAACCTTCAACTTAATGCCCGGTAGGGTTTCCAGCGCCTGCGCCAAGTTACTGATGCCCTGAAGAGCCATCTGTTCACTGGTTAAGGTCAGTGTCGGCGTAGACAACTGCTGAGCGCTTGGAGTCTCACCGTAGACCACAATAACCTCAGGCGATTCGTTGGTCGCAGCAACAGCTCCAGAACACAGGGCACCACCCAGTGCTCCCAACATCATTGGTCGAAACATCTAAATTCATCCACTTCAAATAACAACGGCAAAGCCGACATTGAGACCTGCGCAGTTCACCTCGAGTCCGGAAGTGAATTAGCAAGCAACTATTTGAGCGGGATTTTAAGAAGAGTGGCCTATCAGTTCAGAGTAACTTTCAAATTGCGTGATCCAGGGCGACTCAAAACAACCCCAAATGACTATAGATTGGAATAATTACAGCCAAGAAGGACAAGCTGTCATTAAGGGCCAAATTGACACAATACGGAGCTTCATGTGCCATTAACCAAGTTTAAGCACATCAATTATCAACGAAATAAAGATAATAACTAACCACGGAGCCTATTTTGAGCCCAAACAAAAGCAATTAAACAGGCATTTCAACTCAATTTGAATCGAACTTAATTGGCTCGCTCTTGCGTGTTTGTGATCAAAGTCACTACCGAATCCAGTTCGAAGCAACACGTCACCAACAACTGATTTAGCCCTCAAAATGGAGCTAAAATCGTTGTATAGTGCCTACTTAAGCTTCAATTTCTAGGGGCAAAAAATGGATCAAACTCACCCTATTTGGGAGCAGATGGCGCCCCATGCTCACCCACAAGCGCTTGAAAAAAAGACCACTCTGCTTCGAGAGGGGGAACACTGCAAACGCCTCTACTACATCGAGTCCGGCTGCATTCGCTCTTGGTTTAACCACGATGGTAAAGACATCTCGTTTCAGTTCTTTCTAGAAGGACAATTTGTCTCCTCCTTTGAAAGTCTGATGTTCAACGAGCCCAGTCAGTACACGTTAGAGACTTTGCTGCCCACCAAGGTGTACTGGATAGAAAAATCAGTATTTGAGGCTCAACTGGCTCAATCTCCAGCGTTAAAACAGAAAATGTTTGAGCAGGTGTGTCAGCGCCTTCGCCACTATCAACACCTGTTTCTCTCTCGCATCAAAGACACTCCTGAGCAGCGCTATCGAGAACTAATCGCTGCCCAACCAGAGTTAATTAAGCGGGTTCCTCAGCACTACATCGCCTCCTACCTTGGCATCACATCAGTATCACTTAGCCGAATTCGAAACCGTTAACATAGGTTATCGTTCCTGAGTGCGCCCCGCCGTTAGACTGACTCGGTCAATCAATACGGGAGCAACCTAAGTGCGAGTCTTAATTGTTTTTAACCACCCCTATTCAGGGTCTTACTGCAACTCAGTCCTTAACGCCACCATGGATGGATTAACCCAAGCTGGCCACGATGTCGATCTTATCCATCTGGACAGAGACAACTTTGATCCAGTGATGCGGGAGAAAGATCTGAAAGCCTTTGTGATGGCCAAAGATCAGCCTCAACAGGCGTTAGCGATGCTGGACCCTCAAGTACTGGATTACAAAACCCGCCTACAAGCGGCAGAGCACCTTATCTTCATCTTCCCAATCTGGTGGGAGCTGATGCCGGCACTGACCAAAGGCTTTATCGATAAACTGGTGTTTCCCGGTATCGCCTACCACTACAACGCCCGAGGCACTCGAATGCACTGCGATTTGAGTAAACTGAAAGGGGTGACCATGATCACCACCATGAATACCCCTAGCTTGGCTTATCGTCTGCTGTTCGGAAACGCCATTAAGAAAGCACTGCTTCTTGGCACCTTCTGGAAAATTGGCATTAAACAGCGTCATTGGCTCAACCTCAGCTGCGTAAAATTCGCAGCGGATAATAAGCGCCAGCGCTGGCTTGATGACATTCAAGCAAAATTCGCCTCACTTCGCTGAACGGCGGAATTTGGGAGACGGGTACGACAGGAGATAATGGCAATGAAAGCGACGAGTTCGGTGCTGCCCTGCCCATTCTGTGGAGGGCTGATACTTAGCCAAGCAGTACTCTATTCATCATGGGGAGACGGCCACGAGGCTCAACTGCACATTGTGTGTGATGACTGCGAAGCGGCAGCGCCACACTCAGTGTGGAACCACCGCGTCGACGATACTGCCCTAGGGGTTAAGCCAAAGCGACAGACCACGGCGGCGCTGATCCGCCGCCAGTAACCACAATACCCAGCCGATCAGCAGCAGATTCGAAAGAGGCACCGCCAGCCATACCCCTTTCACCCCAAGCCAAAGGGGCAACAGTATGAGAAACGGCAACTGAACGCCCATGTTTGCAAAGGTGATCCAGCTGGCTCGGCGGCCATCATTAACGGCTTGAAAGTAGGCAGCAATCACGAAAATCACCCCATCCAAATAGAGCGCCCAAGTGTGCCACGACATACCGATGGTTGTGGCTGAAATAAGGCGTTCGTCCTCGCGATTGAAGGCGGCGATTAACGGTTCTGGATAGAGTGCCAGCAGCAATGAAAATGCCATGCCACTGCCCAACGTCAGCAGCAGTGCCCAAGATAGCGCCCGCTGCATCTGCTGCAACCGTTCGGCGCCAAACAGGTAACTGAGCAGGGGCTGCACCCCATTCGCAATGCCTTCGGCGAATAGATAGTAGAAGGCACATAAGTAACCCACAATGGCAAACGCCCCCAAATGGCTGGCATCGCCATAGTTAAGGAACTGCGCATTGTGGATGGCGGTAATAAAGCTGAAGTAGAGGTACATTCCCCAACTGGCCAACCCCAAGCCTAAAATGGCTTTGGCCTGAGACCAATTCAGGGTCAATTCCGTTAGCTTAAGCGGCACCTGGCAGCGAGACGACACAAAATAGCCCAGTCCCAATGCCAGCACCACAGCTTGAGCCAGTGCCGTAGCCAGGGCGGCCCCCGTTAACTGCCACTGCCAATGAACAATAAACAGGTAGTCCAACGCGATGTTGGCTACGGCACCGATACCAATCAATAAGGTGGCTAAGTTCGGGGAGTCATCATTACGCACTAAAAACGGCAGCGCTACCCCTCCCAGCGCCACCGGACTGGCCCAAATCAGCACCTGAAGATACTCATTGGCCAGCGACAACACCTCACCATCAGCCTGTTGAAGCCGAAAGAGAGGCTCACCAAACGCAGCCAAGGCGACGCCACAGATGGCCCCCATGATCAGCAGCAACACCAAACCATTGCCCAACCATCGACTGGCTAGCGCTAGGTTACCTTCACCCCGAGCAATGGAACTGAGGGCGCCCGCCCCCATCCCCACCATAATCGCCACCCCATAAGTGGCACCGATCACCGGCCAAGCGATATTGATGGCCGCCAAGCCAGACGCGCCAATGGCTTGCCCTACAAAGATGCCATCTACCACTTGGTAGAGGCCGTTTACCATCATGGCTGCGATGGTAGGCAGGACATAGCGCCAGAATTGACGCCCTAAGGGTTGGGACATAGATGCAATCTCAGTAAAAACTGGCGCGAATCATATCAGTATTTTCGAACGGAACGACCCAGAAAAATGTAATAAATGGTGGTGATTTTTGCCCCCAGAACCGATGACTCTGGACAATAAAGTCGGCCATACGCTCCCCTCAACAGCAAACGCAAATGATAACCAATTGCATTAATGGCGATTGGCGGGGTAAACTCAAACCTCTTTTGAACCACTGTCGCTGGCAACCCAATGGATCTACCTTCAAATCCTGCAACCACTAGAATTCGCCAAATCATTATTAACGCAGAGCAACCGGATAACGCTGGTCTATTCTCCCTTTGGTTCGACCTTGAAGGGCTTGAGGCCGATGAACTCTCAGAGAAAGCAAGAATCGCCGCGGCGCAAAGCTGCGTCAGATTGCTGTTAGATGCCTACGCCGACACCCTCAATCCTCGTCACTGGCGCTTGCAATGTCTGGATCAGATCTACCGTCCATTAATGACGTTGAAGCGACTGGTTAAAACCAAGCAACAGCAGATTGAATTTCAACAATTGATGCAAGAGTTACGCGTCATTAGCCATTTTTTTCAAACTCACCTTTAGGGAGCTATCTCTCTATTTGCAGGAGCAAACTCGATGACAACACGGACAGAAAAAGACAGCATGGGAGAATTGCAGGTGCCAGCCGCCGCACTCTATGCCGCCCAAACGCAGCGGGCAGTGAATAACTTTCCCATTAGCGGCCAAACCATGCCTGAGCCTTTCATTAAAGCACTGATTTTGGCCAAAAAATCTGCAGCGCTGGCCAACAATGAGCTAGGGCTACTGACCGATGAAATGTCCCTAGCCATCACCCAAGCCGCCGATCAGCTTTTGGCGGACCCTCAACTGATGCAGCACTTCCCCGTTGACGTATTTCAAACGGGTTCGGGCACCAGCTCAAACATGAATGCCAACGAGGTGCTGTCTACCTTGGCCAATCGGCACTCACAAGAAACCATCAGTCCTAATGACCACATCAACTATGGTCAAAGCAGCAACGACATTATCCCTAGCACCATCCACATCAGTGCCGCCATGGTACTGGCACAGCAGTTGCTCCCGGCACTCAAGCACCTTAACTGCACCATTACCGAGAAAGCGGCAACCTTAACCGGCCAAATCAAAACTGGCCGCACCCACTTGATGGACGCCATGCCGGTACGGATGGAGCAAAGCCTACTGAGTTGGGCGACGCAGATAGAGCAGAACATCCACGCTCTAGAAGGGATACAGCCCAGCTTGCAAAGTTTGGCTCAGGGAGGCACCGCAGTCGGAACCGGCATTAACGCCCATGCCAAATTTGCCGCCAGTTTCAATCACCACTTAAGTGAACTCACCGGACTCACCTTTACCCCAGCCGAGAACCTCTTTACCCACATCGGCACCCAAGACATCGCCGTACAGCTATCGGGGCTGCTAAAAACCACCGCCGTGTCGCTGATGAAGATTGCCAACGATCTGCGCTGGATGAACTCTGGGCCGCTCGCGGGATTGGGCGAAATTGAACTCGAGGCGCTGCAGCCTGGCTCCTCCATCATGCCCGGAAAGGTAAACCCTGTGATTCCAGAAGCCACCGCCATGGTGGCAGCGCAAGTGATGGGCAACGACACCACCATCAGCATTGCCGGTCAGTCCGGTAACTTCGAACTGAATGTGATGTTGCCGGTAATTGCCGATAATTTGTTGGAAAGCCTGACACTGTTGGCCAGCAGCAGCCGATTGCTTGCCGACAAAGCCATCGCCACATTTACCGTCAATGAAGATAACCTCAAACAAGCGTTGTCACGTAACCCCATTCTGGTTACCGCACTCAACCCAATCATCGGCTATCTAAAAGCTGCAGAGATTGCCAAGCAAGCCTACAAACAGGGGCGTCCGGTTATCGATGTTGCTCTGGAGCATACCGAACTGACTCGAGCCGAGCTGGAAGTGCTGCTGGATCCCGCCAAACTCACTCAAGGGGGCATTTAACCCAGCCATAAAAAAGCCCTCAATGTTGAGGGCTTCTGTTGATGGCTACCAATCCACCCCTTTGCGAGCCTTAATGCCCGCTTCGAAAGCGTGTTTGAGAGGGCGAACTTCTGAGACGGTATCCGCCAGCTCTTCCAAGCGGCGGTGGGCCGCGCGACCGGTGATCACCACACTCTGCTCTGCAGGTCGATTGGCAATGGCCTCCAGCACCTCATCCAGATCCAGATAATCGTAATTGGTCATGTAGGTGAGCTCATCTAACAGCACCACATCGATGCTCGGATCCGCCAGCGCGGGCTTAATCTGTTGCCACACCGCTTGCGCCGCTTTGGTATCCGCTTCTCTGTCTTGAGTCTCCCAGGTAAAGCCGGTGGCCATCACATGAAAGGTCACCCCGTGACCTTCGAGGAGATCCCGCTCACCGCAGGCCCAAGTGCCCTTGATAAACTGAGCCACGGCACACTTCTGCCCATGACCAACCGCTCGAGCGATGGTGCCAAAGCCTGCAGTAGACTTGCCTTTGCCATTGCCGGTCAGAACCAATACGATGCCACGCTCCTCTTGAGCTTTTTCCACCTTGGCATCGACCTTCTGTTTCACTTTCTGCTGACGCTGTTGGTGTTTCTGATCCTTGTCACTCATCACCGGATTCTCCATAACAAAATTGCCGTCAGTGTGGCTGGAATCAATCCCGAGTGCAAGACTCGGATATAGGGTTTCAACTCAGTGCAAGCCATGCAAACCCGAACCGACAGCAAAGAGGCCACATACAACAAAGGGCAGCCTAAGCTGCCCTTTTAAAATTCTTCATAACACGCTGATTACGCCTGCAATCAGCAGATGGTGCAGCACTCAGCCTTCAAGTACTCCATCAACTCATCCACCGCTTCCAACTTAGCGCGGCAATGAAGCTCTCGGCCTTGACGCTCTTGCGTCACCAGCCCTGCGGCCATCAAGCGGCTGATGTGGTGACTCAACGTCGAGCCAGGAATGTCTAGGTGTTGCTGAACTTCGCCCACAGTCAGGCCTTGCTCGTTGCCTTTAACTAACAAACGAAAGATCGCCAGTCGGGTGCCGTGCCCCAACTCAGCTAGCCGCTTAGCGGCATCGGTGTCTGCAATCATATGGCCTCCAACCAAAACCGTGTTAATTCTATATTCTTCGAAATTTCTAGTAAACCGCTTTGTGCCTAACAAACTCGCCGCAATCAAACCGACTTAGCTTCTCAAACAGAGCCTCATAGCTTAAATCCATGATTCCATTGCTGGAAGAGCCGTAAATCAATTTATTCCAAATTTGGGCTACCTTTAGCAAACTGGCTTCGCTAAGATAGACGTCTAAACGGATAAATGTCTATTTGATTTTGAAGCGCCGCTTCGTTGATGCTAGCAAGGAACTTCCATGGCCAATACTCTTCACTCCCTCCTCGAGCAACGTATTTTGATTCTCGATGGCGCCATGGGCACCATGATTCAGGGACACAAGCTGCAAGAGGCTGACTTTCGAGGCCAGCGCTTTGCCGATTGGCCTTGCCAACTGCAGGGCAACAACGACCTGCTGTCGCTAACTCAACCTGAGATCATCAAAGAGATCCACCGCCAGTACCTGCTGGCCGGTGCTGACATCATCGAAACCAACACCTTTAACAGCACCACCATCGCCATGGCGGACTACCAGATGGAGTCGCTGTCTAGGGAGATAAACTTCGAATCCGCCAAGCTCGCCCGTGCCGCTGCCGATGAAGTGGCCGCCGAAACCGGCACTCCCCGCTTTGTCGCCGGGGTTTTGGGCCCAACCAACCGCACCTGCTCCATCAGCCCAGATGTGAATGATCCTGGGTTTCGCAACATCAGCTTTGACCAGCTAGTTGAAGCCTTCTCTGAATCCGCTGAAGCCCTGATTGAGGGCGGCGCCGACATCGTTTTGGTGGAGACGGTATTTGATACCTTGAACGCCAAAGCGGCGCTGTTTGCCATCGACAGTCTGTTCGAAAAATTGGGTAAAAAGCTGCCGGTGATGATCTCTGGCACCATCACCGATGCCTCTGGCCGCACCCTTACTGGGCAAACCACCGAAGCCTTCTACAACTCTTTGAACCACATCCAGCCCATCTCCATCGGCCTTAACTGCGCCTTGGGGCCAAAAGAGTTGGCGCCCTACGTGGAAGAGCTGTCTCGCATCAGTGAATTCGCGGTTTCCGCCCACCCCAACGCCGGCCTACCCAACGAATTTGGCGAATACGACGAAACCCCAGCGCAGATGGCAGAGATCATCGGCCAGTGGGCGGCGGAGGGCTGGCTTAATATAGTGGGGGGTTGCTGCGGCACCACGCCTGAGCACATTCAGGTAATCAAGGCCGCCGTTGACCAACACCAGCCAAGACAAGCACCAGAGCTCCCAGTCGCCTGCCGCCTGTCAGGGCTTGAGCCTTGCACCATCGATGCCGACTCACTGTTTGTGAACGTGGGCGAGCGAACCAACGTAACCGGCTCGGCTCGATTCCTACGGCTGATTAAAGAGGGGGATTATGAAACGGCACTGTCGGTGGCCCGCCAGCAAGTGGAAAACGGCGCCCAGATCATCGACATCAACATGGACGAAGGGATGCTCGACGGCGTCGCCGCCATGGAGCGTTTCTTAAAACTGATCGCCTCGGAGCCGGAGATCTCCAAGGTGCCGATTATGATCGACTCCTCCAAATGGGAGGTGTTAGAGGCAGGCCTTAAATGCATTCAGGGCAAAGGCGTGGTGAACTCCATCTCCCTAAAAGAGGGCGAAGCGGAGTTTATTCGTCAGGCGACCCTAATTCGACGCTATGGCGCCGCCGCCATTGTGATGGCCTTCGATGAGACCGGGCAGGCCGACACCTATGAGCGCAAAGTGGAGATCTGCAGCCGCGCCTATAAAGTGCTAACAGAGAAGGTGGGCTTCCCGCCACAGGACATCATCTTCGACCCCAACATCTTTGCCATCGCCACCGGCATCGACGAGCACAACAACTACGCCGTCGATTTCATCGAAGCCTGCCGCACCATTAAAGCCACCCTGCCCCACGCCATGCTCTCCGGCGGGGTCTCCAATGTGTCGTTCTCCTTTAGGGGCAACAATCCGGTACGAGAGGCCATTCATGCGGTGTTCCTCTATCACGCCATTAAAGCGGGACTGACCATGGGCATCGTCAACGCCGGTCAGCTGGCCATCTACGACGACATCCCAGAGCAACTGCGGGAACTGGTGGAAGACATCGTCCTCAACCGCCGTGACGATGGCACCGAGCGCCTGTTGGCCGTGGCCGACGATTACCGTGGCGACGGCAAAGCTAAAGAGGATCCCAAAGACGCCGAGTGGCGCACTCTGCCAGTCAACAAACGCCTAGAGCATGCACTGGTTAAGGGCATCACCGACTTTATCATTGAAGATACCGAGCAGGCGCGCCTTGAAGCTAACGAACCCATCGAGGTGATTGAAGGCCCATTGATGGATGGCATGAATGTAGTCGGCGACCTGTTTGGTGATGGCAAGATGTTCCTGCCTCAAGTAGTGAAATCTGCCCGAGTGATGAAACAAGCGGTGGCTCACCTCACTCCATATATCGAAGCCTCCAAAAAAGAGGTCAGCTCCGCCGGCAAGATCATCATGGCTACCGTTAAAGGGGACGTGCACGACATCGGCAAGAACATCGTTGCGGTGGTGTTGCAGTGCAACGGCTATGAGGTGATCGACCTTGGGGTGATGGTGCCGGTGGAAAAGATCATCGAAACCGCAAAAGCCGAGAACGTCGATGCCATCGGTATGTCTGGTCTCATCACCCCGTCGCTGGATGAGATGATTCACAACGTCAAGGCCTACCAAAAGGCGGGGATGGAGATCCCCTGCTTTATTGGCGGTGCCACCACCTCCAAGATCCATACGGCGGTGAAGATTCATGAGCACTACCCTCACGGAGCCATCTATGTGCCTGACGCCTCCCGCACCGTGCCAGTAGTGGCCAAGCTTATCGATGACAGTCAGCGCAGTGATTTCATCGCCGAAACCTACCGGGAGTATCAAGACCTTAAAGCCAAGCGTGAAGCCCAGGGCCAGCGCAAAACCTTGATTCCACTTGAAGAGGCTCGGGATAACCGCAACCAGATAGACTGGGAAAACTACACCCCGTTTACCCCGAAACAGACCGGCGTTCGAGTATTTCACGATTACCCGCTGACGGATCTGATTGAGCGCATCGACTGGACGCCGTTTTTCCGCAGCTGGGGATTGCATGGCCGCTTCCCCGACATTTTCGATAACAAGAAAGTGGGTGAAGAAGCTCGAGAGCTGTACGACAACGGCCGCAAGATGCTGGATCTGATCATCAACGAAAAATGGCTCACCGCAGCGGGTGTTATTGGCCTGTTCCCAGCTAACACCGTGGGTCATGATGACATCGAGATCTATGAAGATGAATCCAGAACCAGCACTCGCACTACGCTGCACATGCTGCGCCAGCAGATGCAGCGCGCCGGCAATGACAACTTCGCCCTGTCGGATTTTGTCGCCCCTAAACAGAGCGGCAAAGCCGATTACATGGGCGCCTTTGCGGTAACCGCGGGCATCGGCATTGAACCCCACGTCGAACGTTTCGAGCAGGCTGGGGACGATTACAGCGCCATCATGATCAAGGCCATTGCCGACCGTCTGGCCGAAGCCTTTGCTGAGCGTATGCATGAGCGGGTTCGTAAAGAGTTCTGGGGCTACGCCAGCGACGAACAGCTGGACAATGCGGATCTGATTCGCGAGCGCTACAAGGGCATTCGTCCGGCGCCGGGTTACGCGGCTTGCCCGGATCACACCGAAAAGGGCCTGTTGTGGGAACTGTTGCAGCCGCAGGAACACATCGGCCTTAAGATTACCGAGAGCTACGCCATGTACCCAACGGCGGCGGTATCTGGCTGGTATTTCGCCCATCCGGAATCCCGCTATTTTGGCATCACCGACATCGCCCGAGACCAGTTGGAGGACTACGCCAAACGCAAAGGCTGGAGCCTCGAGCAAGCCGAGAAGTGGCTAGCGCCGCTGCTGCACGGCTAATCTAGGTAACGAAAAAATGGGCACTCTACTGCCAGTCTCTTTAACAAAAATCCCTCGCCAATCGGCGAGGTCTCTTTTAATGAAGGGATTTCCCGCTTTATTCGTAATAATTAATTCTGCCTTAGGCCATTGCTAAAGCTGGCTTAGCAACCACTGTTAAGTCAGTGAGAAACTAGGAATTGCTGCTCGTATTAGGAGATACAAAAGCAATGGATGAGGGAAATAAAAACTCGAGGCCGAGATCCTGAGCATGCGAAGTCAATTATGAAGAAAAAGAGTCATGCAAATGGCAAAAAGCTTAGGAGGAGGTGTGCAGCCAATGTTGTGACCTTCAATCTCTCATCATCTCTGTACGTGCGCCTGTGAGTGACACTCACCAATACCTCCATATAAAATCGAGAAACACTAACGATTGATTAGGCGAAGCTGACCTTGGCTAAACTCGACGAATAGTTCGACAAAAAAGAGCGACCCGGTTAGGTCGCTCTGTGGCAAAGCAGGTATGAACTAGCCTTGTTTATGGAAGGCTACCCTATGGCTAAGCCTCTTGTATCTAACGTGATGGGCTCAAGAGACAAGTGCTGCAGCCCATTCACTGTTTTTAATACAACCGAAATACCAATGAATAAACCATTAATTCCAATTAGATTACATATAAATCAATCTAGTTTTCTTGCACACACTTCCCATGTGCTGCCATCAACTTTAACGGTTACACAAACTTCAGTTGTGCTCGGCGCATCACCAGAAAACACTGAAACATCTTGAACTTTCTGTGCCTCTAATCTCTGATACGTTATTCGATACTCTACGCCATCCACATTTTCCGAGGTGTAATAAGATGAAGCATTGGGTAATAAAGAGATACCAGTAAGCACCTCTTCATTCTTACCACTATCCATATAAGCGGCCAAAGCATTAAACTCATTAGCTGACACTGATGAACAAAAAAACAGACCAGCTAGAATAACTTTTTTCACTGTAAAACATCCTTTATTTACTTTTTAATAATTTAACTGAGAGAGCTCCCAGCTTCATCATTTTAAATAAACTCATTTTAATTAATAAATGCCTCATCACAGCAAACAGAGGTAAGCCATAAGCCCAGCACCAATTAAGAAAAAGCTTACACAACAAGGGGCGCACTCTATCTTTTATAATAAATTTCCGAATAAACAAGCCCAAAAGCTCGGTATCCCCTACAGTTGGAGTGAAGCCTTTTGTAGCAAGTTAAGTTTAAAGTTTGGTAGTAACAGCTAATAAAGTTATTTATTTTTATATTTCAAATTGGGAAAACTATAGAGCTAAGTTTAATCTCAGCATGTCCCTTCATTAAAATCCAAACTAATAATTTGAATCATCATAGCTACGCCATGTACCCAACGGCAGTGGTATCTGGCTGGTATTTCGCCCATCCGGAATCCCGCTATTTTGGCATCACCGACATCGCCCGAGACCAGTTGGAGGACTACGCCAAACGCAAAGGCTGGAGCCTAGAGCAAGCCGAGAAGTGGCTAGCGCCGCTGCTGCACGGCTAGTTCTGTTACCCATTAAACAAAGCGGCCCTGACTAAGTCAGGACCGCTTTCTAAATTGCTCTTCAAGCTTGAATCAGCACTACGCCCTATTCCGCGGCTGGCGCTAACAGCGGCTGCGGCTTTTCACTACCATCAAGCTTGGTGACCAGCAGCTGATCCACTCGAAACGCATCGATATCCACCACTTCAAATTTGTAGCCTGCGTGCATCACAAAGTCGGTGCGCTTGGGAATTTTGCGCAGCTTATACATCACAAAGCCAGCCACGGTTTCGTAGTTTTCGCTCTCTGGAAACGCCGTAATATCAAAGGCCCGCATGGCATCAGTAATGGGAGTAACCCCATCCACCAACCAGCTGTGACTATCCCGAGCAACAATCTGCTCCTCCACATCGTGTAGGGCCCAGGTGCCCATGACCGCACTTTGCAGGTCGTTACTGGTGACGATTCCAACCACTAGGGCGTACTCATTCATCACCACCCCAAAATCGGAGCGCTGATGCTTAAAGAACTCCATCGCCTCCACCAAGTTCAAGGTATCCGGAATCACAGGGCAGCTGTGCAGTACTTTAGGATCGGTAAGATCTAAAGTCTCACCGTTAATCAGGCGCAGCAGCAGCTCTTTGGCATCCACAAAACCTTTGATGTTATCCAGCGGGCCATCGCACACCAAAAACTTAGAGTGAGGCTCATCGCCAATCTTGCGCTTAATCTCATCGAAACTGTCGGTAGTGGAGAAATAAACAATCCCCTCTCTAGAGGTCATGGCTGCGGTGACTGGAATTGATTGCATCTCGAACACGTTCTCCATCATCTCGTGTTCGCCCTTATCCAGTACCCCAGCTTCCGCTCCGGCATTCATCACCGCATAGATGTCATCACTGGTGATCTCATCGTTACGAACGGTGGGCACTCGCAGCAGGTTCATGATGCCGTCAGCCAAGGTGTTGATGAACCACACCACCGGCTTTAGTAGAGTAATACAGGCCATCATCGGGCCAACCAGCACCACCGCTACCTGCTCGGGAATCGCCATGGCAACCCGCTTTGGCATCAGATCAGCCACCAGAATGAACAGGGTGGTGACCAGAGTAAACGACAATAGGAAGCTTAATTTATCTACGTAGGCTGCTGGCACCAGATCCATCAGCGCTGCTTGGAAATAGGGCGTCAACGAGGCCTCCCCCACCACACCACCTAAAATGGCCACCGCATTAAGGCCGATCTGCACCACGGTAAAGAAGTTGCCCGGTTGCTCTTGCAGCTGCAGCACCTTAGCTGCACGAGGGTCTCCCTCCTCCTCCATCAGGCCAAGACGCATCTTACGCGCCGCAGCAAAGGAGATCTCCGACATGGAGAAGAAACAGCTGATGCCAATAAGGGCAAAAATAATCAATAAATTCTCAAACAGATCCATAAAACACCTTGGAACACATAGATATGCACACGCCCCAAAACGGCGAGGGGTGGGAACGATCCACCAACTTTGCCCCGACACACTAGGTGAGTCGGGGTAAAGGTCGTAAATCGATAGAATGTGAGAGCGAAGTCGGTTAGCTAGAACTGTGTCATGCTCAAATTGCGGCGGAGTATAGCCCCAGATAAGGCCAAAAAATATCCTTTTGTTGCATACGCAGATACCCAGCCATCTCAGTCAATGGCAAACGGAAGCGCTCATGGAGTCACTCTAACAATTCCCACATGATAATGGCTTGAAATGGCTCACTAATTCACCAAATTAACTGCGACTCTGACTGCTGAAGTCAATTTTGTACAAGGCAAAGCCACCAAAACTGAGTAGTCTGAATTCACCACTTCGATTACGCACGGAAACCACCACAATGAAAATCATCGGCCTGTTGGGCGGCATGAGCTGGGAGTCCACTCAAAGTTACTACCAAGCGATCAACCAAGGAATTAAAAGCCAACTAGGCGGGCTAAGCTCGGCAAAATTGTGCCTGTATAGCGTCAACTTTGACGAGATAGAGAAACTTCAGCATCAAGGGCGGTGGGAGGAAACCGCCGATATCCTAGCCAGTGCCGCTCAAGCGGTTGAGCGAGCGGGAGCAGACTTCCTACTTATCTGCACCAACACCATGCATAAAGTGGCACCGCAGATTCAGGCCAAGCTTAATATTCCCCTGCTACACATTGCCGATGCCACCGCACAATCTCTGCAGTCACAAGGGATCACCAAGGTGGGCCTGCTTGGAACCCGCTTCACTATGGAGCAAGCGTTTTACAAACAGCGGCTTACCCAAAATTTTGGTATTGAGGTTGTCGTGCCGGTTCAAGAAGACAGAGACACAGTACATGAAATCATCTACAACGAACTCTGCTTGGGGAAAATACGTGATGGTTCACGCCAGCGCTATCTTGAGATTATCGATACTCTGCACGCCCAAGGTGCTCAGGCCGTTATTTTAGGCTGCACTGAGATTGCGTTATTAGTGCAACCCCATCATACCCAGGTGCCTCTGTTTGACACCACCGCCATCCATGCACAGGCTGCTGTGGAGATGGCGCTAAGCTGACGCCACTTCCATATTAGTTGGCCACTCGACGCGAACCTAGAACAAGCGGCAGTTTCAACCATCGATACCAAGTCAGGCCAATCTGATTAAAAACTTGAAATTCAAAAATATAAATTAGATGGTATTGCCACTAAAGCGCACTGATTTAGGGAGAAACCATGTTCAGTCACATCATGATTGGCGCCAATGACATTGCCGCATCCAAGAAATTTTACGATGCCATTTTAGCCACTATGGGCCACAAACCTGGCGTCATCGACCCCAAAGGTCGCTGTTTCTATTACACCGAATCCGGCATATTCGCCCTGACTAAACCCATCAACGGCGAGCCTGCGGATCACGGCAATGGCACCACAATCGGCTTTGCGGCAGCCACCCCCGAGATTGCGGATGCTTGGCATGCGGCAGGTGTTGAAAATGGCGGCAGCACTTGCGAACAGCCTCCGGGTGTGCGGCCTAGCCCAGTAGGGGGTCTTTACTTGGCTTACCTTCGCGACCCCGACGGCAACAAGATCTGTGCCCTGCACCGCGTCACCAGCTAACGGACTCTCGCCGGTAAAGGGTTGCCTAGCAGCCCTTTGGCTTAAACATCACCATTGCAGAGTCAGCCGCACACCTGCTCGGCGATGCGAGTCGCCACAGAGATATCCGGCACCTCAAGAAAATCGACCGCTTCATAGCTGGGCTCAGGATAACGGTAGTAGCCCTCGCCACTTTGCAGACCCAATTTGCCCTTATCCAAAAACTCACGCTTAAGGTAATCGGCATTCGCCAACATCTGCGAATCCCCCTGAACCTGCCCCCAATGGCTAAAGATATTCACGATGGTATTAAAACCAACAACGTCCATCATGGCGCAAGGGCCAGCGGCACAGCCTCGATTCATGATCATATAGGTGCGATCAATGGTGTGGGCATCGGCTACCCCTTGAGTAATCAAGGTCTGGGCCGCATTGGCCAAGGGCACCAATAAGCTGTTTAGCACATAGCCGTTAGTGGGCTTTTTCACCGCAATTGGCACCATGCCAATCTCCACAGCAAACTGAGTCACCCGCTCGACGGTGCTGATGTCAGTGCGCTCATGAGCCATCAACTCGGCAATATTTATCTTCCAAATTAAGTTGGCGAAATGCAGTGAGCACAGCCGCTCTGGGCAGCCAACATCGTCGGCGAAATCACCACACAATAAGGTTGAAGAGTTGCTGGCCACCAAGGTACGCTCAGGCAGCAGCGAGGCCAATTGCCGATAGACTTGATGCTTAATCTTAGGCACCTCCGGCACCGCTTCAATCACCAGATCGGCATCACTTACCGCCACAGATAACTCTGACTCAATGCTAAGGCGAGACCTAAGCTGCAAGAGCTGTTGTTCACTGGCACCAAGTTCGCTGCGGTAGATCCCTTCATAAGTTGCCAAGGCGCGCTCACAGGCCAATCGCCCTTCAGGCATTGGCTCAAACAGCACTACTTGTTTGCCCATGTAGGCACTGTGCCAAGCAATCTGACTGCCGAGAACGCCAGCGCCAAGTACCGTCACCCTATCCAATGCTGATGCACTCATCCAACGCTCCTTGTTTGCGTACGCTCTAGGCAAATTAGCCCGTGTTGGGATAACCAGCTTTCGATGCCGGTGGCGATGTCGTCAAAGCCCTGACCACCAACGGTCCAGTGGCATGCTGCAGTAAACTTAAGCAGTTTGGCTTTGCCCCCTAGACGATCGGCGATCTGCCAATGAACTCGCTCTGGGGTTATGCGGTCCTGCTGACCACTAATGACCAATACCGGCCCTGAAACGCCAGCAAACTGAACTTGGGTAGCATCCGATTGCAGCAGCCAAGGCATCAAAATCTGGGTGGCGGCGCGCCCAGACTCATAGCAAAGCTGCTCAGTGATCTGCTGCTGGTACGGCAGAGGCTGAGTGTTGGCAATGCCGTAGCGCACGTTAGCCAAATTCAGTGACAAGGTGTACCACCACGTGGGGAATTTCAGTAAATTACGACCCATGGTTCTAAGCACACTCATACCCCAGGCACTGATCCCTCTTGGGGCGGCGGGAGACAATAGCACCAATCCACAATGGGGCCGCTGACTCGCCAATTTAAGCGCCAATAGCCCGCCCATGCTGTGTCCCAAAAGCATTGGCCTCTCAACACCGTGATTCAACTTGAGATCGTCAAGATAACCATTGAGAAAGCGCAGGTAATCATCCAGCCCGGTGTGAGTAAGCTGCTTTCGTTCCACGGTTGAGGTTTGCACCATCACGCGGTGCAGGGGGAGTGTTGGGCTGAAGGTTCGATACCCCCATGACGCAAAGGCTTGCGCCACTTCATTTAAGGTCTCTCCAGTGCCCCACATGCCATGAATCAACACCACAGCCGGTTTGGCCTCAAGATTAGATGCCACCACTGGCCTCCTTAGCGGTCACTTGCCAACTCGGCCCTCGGTCGAACACAAGTAGGCCATCGTTAATAGGATCCTTAAGTAACATACGCTTATCCTTGCCATAGTGCATGGTCACGCGCCACGGGCCGCTCTTGCCTTGACGAGGCAGTATGTGGCGCGCTCGCTGCACATACCCTGGGGCAAAGCTGTCGAGAATGCCGATATCCAGCGCCTGATCCTCACTGTCGATGGCCGTCGCGGTTTCAAGCTGATGCTCCTGCATATAAGCAAATAGGCGGGTCAAAAAGCGTCCGGCAATGTCGCACTTTAATGTCCAGGGGGCATTGGTGTAGCCGAAAATCCACGTCAGATTGGGGATCCCTTCCAGCATAATGCCTTTGTAGGTGAGCTTGTCCGCAAGGTTCTGTTTTACGCCATCGACATGCATCTGTGCCCCTCCCAGCATCTGCACCTCGAGACCTGTGGCGGTGATCACCAGATCCGCATCCAACTGCTGGCCTGATTTAAGCTCGATGCCAGACTCATTAAACTGCTTAACCTCATCGGTACAGATGGAGGCCTTGCCAGCGTTGATGGCTTCGAAAAAATCGCCATCGGGAGCGGCGCACAGTCGCTGCTCCCATGGATTGTACTTGGGGGTGAGATGGCTCATGTCAAAATCATCCCCAAGCTGCTTCTTTACGCTGGCCAGCAACCGTTTTCGAGCAAAATTGGGCCAACGCATGGAGCCCAAATAAAGCGCCCGCTGAAACCAGGTGTTGCGCTTTCTTGCCAGCCTGAACACCCAGTCTCTTGGAAGGATACGATAGAGCCATTTGGAGATGCTGTCGGTGTTGGGCATCGCCATGATGTAGGTGGGTGAGCGCTGCAGCATGGTGATGTGAGCAGCTTTTTCCGCCATCGATGGGATCAAGGTGACCGCCGTCGCGCCGCTGCCAATCACCACGACTTTCTTACCTCGATAGTCATAATTATCAGGCCAATGCTGTGGATGAATGACGTCACCTTTAAACGCCTCACGACCGGCAAAATCAGGAGTGTAGCCTTTATCAAAATTGTAATAACCGGTGCAGTTCACCACGAACCGAGCCTGAATGGCTCGGCAGTCTCCAGAGCTCTCATCACTGGTAGTTAAGGTCCACCTTTTGGCCGAGGTGGACCAATCAAACTTCAGCACCCGTTGTCGAAACTGAATGTCGTCGTAGATGCGATGCTCCTGAGCGGTCTGCCGCACGTAAGCCTTGATGTCCGGCCCCTGAGCCAACACCTTGTCGGAATGCCAAGGTCGAAACTCGTACCCAAAACTGGCCATGTCTGAGTCAGAGCGGATGCCTGGGTAGTTAAACAGATCCCAGGTTCCCCCCACCTGTTGGCGGCGCTCCAAAATCGCCATGGACATGTTTGGAAAGGCCTGTTTGATGCGACAAGCCACGCCGATGCCTGATAAACCGGCCCCAATTATCACCACATCAAAGATTGGTTGTGTCATTGCGTTCGTCCCTTAATGCAACCCAGCGGTCTACTCAACCTACACCAGAGCGCCAGCATATAATTGACTATTGA
Organism: Ferrimonas aestuarii; assembly: GCF_005116665.1. Taxonomy (GTDB): domain Bacteria; phylum Pseudomonadota; class Gammaproteobacteria; order Enterobacterales; family Shewanellaceae; genus Ferrimonas; species Ferrimonas aestuarii. The sequence continues at coordinate 46,110 of NZ_SWCJ01000003.1, forward strand.
TGACACCGATTTGACTTTTGGTGCCAAAATGAACGATTTTCAAACAGGGAGGGAAACACGCCATGATAAAGACAGGAAGGCAGGCCAACACCGATGATTCAGGTTATTCGTCTCACCTCATTAATGGGCTTTGAACAACTGGTCAAACAGCTCGGAGGAAACCCTAAGGCACTGCTGGCACGCTTCAATTTGCCTAGCCTCAAACCAGATTTGGCGGACCACACCTTTGTTCGCTTTGAGCAGTTGTCGAACCTATTTGAGTACAGTGCTGCGACCCTGAATACGCCGGACTTTGGCCTGCGCCTCAGTGAATATCAAGGGCTTGAGATTCTCGGTAACATCGCCGTGGTGGCTCGAAATTCAGAAACGGTCGATGAAGCAATCAAAAACATCAGCCGTTACTCCAACATCTACTGCCCTAGCATGAGGATCAGCCGCAGCCACACGCTGGCCAATGCCACCACCTTCATCGGAATTGAGTTTGAGAACACCAAGGTGGCAGGCATTCGTCAAACCTACGAACTCTCCATCGCCAACTGCTTTAAGATATTCAAGCTGCTTACCGACCACAAAACTCAGCCGCTTCAAGTGCAATTTATGCACTCAAAGGTAGATGACGCAGTGGACTATCAAGGCTACTTTGGCTGCCCAGTGTTGTTTAATCAGCCCAGGTGCGGCGCCCTGCTAGACAGTCAAAGCTACCGTGGTCAGGTTATCAATGCCGACCACCGAGCGTTTCGCCTGGCCACCGAACACCTTGAACAGCACCCTCTTGGGCAGTTTGGTCAGATCAGTGGTCAAACGTCAGAGCTGATTCGTTACCTGCTGCCCACCGCCAGTTGCAGCATCAATTCAGTAGCTCGAGAGCTTGGCCTCAACAAGCGCACCCTACAGAGAAAGCTCAGCCAAGAGGGCAGCCGTTTTGATGTTTTGCTTGCCACAGAAAGACGCACGGTCGCTGAACGCTACCTTCGCCAACCTCACATGAGCCTCGAGCACATCGCCAGCCTTCTCGGTTACGCCGAGCAGGCGATATTTACCCGCGCGTGCAAACGTTGGTTCAACCAAACTCCGAGCCAATACCGGCAGCAATTGCGACTAAAGACGCAGTGGCAAGGGTCATCAACCGTCACCAATCAAAACCGTTAGTCACAAAAAAGGGCCGCAGAGGTTACCCTCTGCGGCCCTATGAAACTTGGGTTCGCTTAGTCTACGGCGATCATCACGTTGCTGGCTTTGATGATGGCATAGGCATCACCACCAACGGTCAGACCCAGCTGCTCGCAAGACTTTTTGGTCACAACGGAGGTGATCTCTACACCAGGAGCCAGCTCGATAACCACTTCGTTATTTACCGAACCTTCTTCGATCGCTTTGATCTTACCAACCAGGTTATTACGGGCACTAATTTTCATATTTTTCTCCTGAATCAGATACGTACTCTCATCCTACTCCAAGGCTCTGAGTAAGGTTCATCAAAATAGGTCAAATGAGACTCAATTCACAACTTAACCAGTTAAAATTGCATTTAAGCACAATTTATCAAGTGGTTAGCCTGCCTGCATCGCCAGAATTTCAACGATGTTCAGGGGCTCTGGGTAGCGAGCAAAATCGACCTCTTTAGACTGCATCGCCCAGATCGACATCCGATCCGCCAACTCATTGCCCTCAACCCCAACGTGCCCATTAACGTGCAGCACCTGCAGTTTATCTTTGAGTTGCTGGTGCAGTTCAAACGCCTGCTGAATCAGCTCAAGGTTTTTGATCTCGCCACCACTTTTGGTCCAGCCTTTCTTCTGCCAGCCAATGGCCCATTGAGTAACGCACTGAATCGAATATTTGGAGTCACAAAAGATAGCAGCGCTGCGCCCGTTAGCTAGCTCCGCTTTGGCGATCAATAACGCTTGAATGAGCGCATTGAGTTCGGCGGTGTTGTTGGTGCCCATGGGATTGTAGAGACCAAACCACAACTCCGACAATTGGCCATCACGGTAGATCGCCACCCCAGAACCCGCTTCTCCGGGGTTGGGTTCACAACCACCGTCAGTAAAGATCTTGGTCTGTGCCTGCAAAGCATCCACTTCGGCAGCGCTGTAGGTTTTTACCCCGTTATTGCTACGCTTAGGTGATGGCTTGGCTGCGGCAGTCACCGATTTGCCACCGAAGGCCGCATCGGCCTCAGCCTGAGTTTTGAACGACTTATAGCGCGCTCCAGCAAAGCCATCCACCTGAGCCTTACACTCATTCCAGCTGGTGTAGATGCCCGGTTTACGGCCAGCCCACACCACATAAAATTTTGACGCCATCTTGGCCCTCCAAGGGGGCTCACATCAGTGAGCTACATAATGAGGGCAGTCTAACGGGCGGTCACCTTGTGGGTCAAAGCCAACCCCAAAAGAAACGCTCGCAATGGCATCAAGCAGTCATACTGATGCTTCAGTTTAAAAACAGATCAACCGCTGGAGCGACTGATGGAATCAAAGAAAAAGCAAGAACTGATCATGCTGACGGTCATGATGACCATTGGCCTGCTCTACTTTCTTATCTTCTAAAAAGCATTAAAAAAGCCAGCTCAAATGAGCTGGCTTTAGGCGTGGAAAGAGGGTCGGTTAGAGGATACGCATCTGTTCCAATTTGGCGCTGCGCTGCGCCTCCGCTTCCTGCTTGGCCATCAACTTCTTGCGACGGTCACAAGGCTCTGGACAGTCACAGGCTTTTTCGATACCAATACCACCTAAGCCGCCACAACTGCCGGAGATGGTTTTACGCTTGATGATGTAACCCACGGCCATCAAAGCGGTCACGCCCATCAGGATAGCGAAGGTGATAATGAAGGTACTCATACACAGTCTCTCTCATTGAAATGATCGCCGCCGCAGCGGCAACCGGTTATCAATCGCCGAAGTCATCCAAGTGGATGTTCTCGTCCTCAACCCCAAGCTCTTTCAGCATGTTGATCACTGAAGAGTTCATGATCGGTGGACCACACATGTAGAACTCACACTCCTCAGGCGCTTTGTGGTTCTTCAGGTAGTTTTCCAAAATCACGTGGTGAATGAAGCCGGTGTAGCCTTCCCAGTTATCTTCAGGCAATGGCTCAGACAGGGCCACATTCCACTCAAAGTTCTCATTGGCCTCGGCCAGTGCATCAAACTCATCTTGGTAGAAGATCTCACGCTTAGAACGGGCACCGTACCAGAAGCTCATCTTACGCTTGGTCTGGCGGGTCTTCAGCTGGTCGAAGATGTGGGAACGCATTGGCGCCATACCCGCACCACCGCCGATGAAGATCATCTCGTTGTCGGTGTCTTGTACGAAGAACTCACCGAACGGTCCAGAGATGGTCACCTTATCACCCGCTTTTAGGTTGAAGATGTACGAGGACATCTGACCCGGTGGCAACTCAGGAGACGGTGGCGTCGCGATACGCACGTTCAGCATGATGTAACCTTTCTCAGCTGGGTAGCTGGCCATGGAGTACGCACGCAGTACGTCTTCATTCACCACAGACTCCAACTTAAACAGGCCATACTTCTCCCAGTCGTCACGGTATTCAGCAGGAATATCAAAATCTGAGTACTTAACGTGGTGCGCTGGTGCTTCAATTTGGATGTAACCACCCGCCTTGAATGGCACCTCTTCGCCTTCTGGGATCTTCAGCAGCAGCTCTTTAATGAACGTGGCCTTGTTGTCGTTAGAGACAACCTCACACTCCCACTTCTTAACGCCGAAGATCTCCTCTTCCAGCTCAAGCTCCATGTCTTCTTTCACTGCTACCTGACACGCCAGACGGCAGCCATCGGCGGCCTCCTTCTTGGTGATGTGATCGCGCTCGGTTGGCAGAATTTCACCACCACCGGACTTCACTTTCACCCGACACTGACCGCAGGTACCACCGCCACCACAGGCGGAGGGAATGAAGATGTCGTTGCCCGCCAGAGCACCCAGCAGCTTATCGCCAGCAGGGGTTTCGATGCTCTTTTCCGGATCGTCGTTGATGCCGATCTTAACGGCACCAGAGTTCACTAACTTGCTTTTAGCGAACAGAATTACCACCACCAACAGGTTCACCACAATGGTGAACATGCCGATGCCGATTGCCATTTCCATGAATTCTACCTCTCTTACAGGGATACGCCGGAGAACGACATAAAGCCGAGCGCCATCAGGCCAGTGGTAATAAAGGTGATACCAATGCCCTGTAATCCTTCAGGAATATTGTGAAACTTCATCCGCTCACGCAGACCAGCCAACAGCACGATGGCCATCGCCCAGCCAAAACCGGAACCCACAGCGAAGGTGATTGACTCCGCCATGTTGTAGTTGCGGTTGGCCATGAAGATAACGCCAGCAAAGATGGCGCAGTTCACGGTCAGCAGTGGCAGGAAGATACCCAGAGTCTGGTACAACGTTGGGAAGAACTTATCCAACACCATCTCCAGAATCTGCACCAGAGCGGCAATCACGCCGATGAAGGTGATCAGTTTCAGGTAGCTCAGGTCCAGCTCAGGCAAACCTGCCCACGCCATGGCACCTGGTGCCAGGAAGTAGGTGTAGATCAGCTGGTTTACCGGTACCGCCAAGGTCATCACCACGATAACCGCGATTCCCAGACCAAAGGAGGTCGAGACCTTCTTGGACACCGCCAGAAAGGTACACATGCCCATGAAGAAGCTCAGGGCCATGTTGTCGATGAAGACCGCCTGCACAAACAGGCTAATGTAATGTTCCATTAGTGATTAACCTCGCTTGCGTTGCCAGATGTTGATGCCCCAGATCATCAGACCGATCAGGAAGAAGGCACTTGGAGCCAACTTAAACATCTCGTTAGTCAGGAACCAACCGCCGTTCTCCAGCAGTGGCAGCACTTCATGACCGAACAGGGTGCCGGAGCCCATCAGCTCACGAACAAAGCCCACGCCCAGCAGAATCACGCCGTAGCCCAAGCTGTTACCCAGCGCATCCACCACCGCCATGTGTGGCTTGCTCTTCATGGCATAGGCTTCTGCCCGGCCCATGATGATGCAGTTGGTGATGATAAGCCCCAGGAACACCGACAGCTGCTTCGACAGCTCGTAGGCCACGTCCTGCAGCACCATCTCAACGATGATCACCAAAGAGGCGATGACGGTCATCTGAGCGATGATGCGCACACTGTTAGGGATAAAGTTACGGATCAGTGAGATAAACAGGTTGGAGAACACCAACACAAAGGTCACTGACAGGGTCATTACCAACGCGGTTTGCATGGAGTTGCTCACCGCCAGCGCGGAACATACCCCAAGCATCTGCATGGCAACTGGGTTATTACCGAAGATAGGCGTGGTTAATACCTTCTTCGCTTCTGCGACTTGGCTCATGCGCCCACCTCCGTTTTCAGTTGCTCAAGAACCTTGTTAAAGCCCTCTTGACCAAACCAGAACTGTACCGATTTCTGAATGCCACGACCGGTCTTGGTTGCGCCACTGACGGCATCCACACCGTGAACGTCACCCTCTTTGGCACCGCCTTTCACCACTTTGAACGCCACCTTACCCTTGGCATCAAACAGTTGCTTGTCATGCCACTGGGCTGCCCAACTTGGGTCGGTTACAAAGTCGGCGATTCCCGGAGTTTCACCGTGCTCATAGAACACCACGTTTTCGATGGTGTTGAGATCCGGCTGAATGGCAATGTAGCCATAAACAATGGACCACAGGCCCTTACCGTAGATTGGCAATACCACACTGGCCAACTTGCCATCATCACCATAAACCTTGTAGATGCGAGCCACATTGGCGCGGCGCTTAATCTTAGCCAGGTCTTTCTTAGGCTTGATGGAGGTATCTTTGTTGATGGCCGCCATCTTTGGATCGAAATCCATCGGCTCGCCATCAACCGCTTTACCGGTATTCAGGTCCACCAGTTGCGGCTTAACGTTGTCGTCAAAGAAATCCACGAAGTCGTCGGTTGGCTGGTTGGCAGCCACCAGAACATATCGCTTAATCTCATTGCGTTTTTTGGCGATCTTGCGCTCTTTCAAAATCTCGGCGGTGCCGGTGATCAGAAACGAGCAGAACAAGCTCAGTGCCAAAGCAAACACCATGGTGCCCAGCACACTGTCTTTATTGAATTTAATCATGAGCGGGCGAGCCTCCGCTTGATGTTGGCACGCATCACCAGATGGTCGAACAGCGGTGCCCACAGGTTGGCAAACAGAATCGCCAGCATGATGCCTTCAGGCATCTTGGCGTTCACCACGCGAATCATCACGGTCATGGCGCCGATCATCAGGCCAAATGCCCACTTGCCCTTGCGGGTGTAAGCGGTGGTTACCGGATCGGTTGCCATGAACATCATGCCGATGGCAAAGCCGCCGGTTACCAGGTGCCAGGTCCACGGCATGGCAAACATGGCGTTGGTTTCTGAGCCAATGACATTAAACAACATCGACGTGGCCACCATGCCAAAGAACACCGCAGTCACGATGCGCCAATCAACCAGACGGGTCAGAATCAGGTAAGCACCGCCAATGAGGATCGCCAGAGTGGAGGTTTCACCAATTGCGCCAGGAGTGAAGCCTAAGAAGGCATCCCACCATGCGCCATCACTAAAGGCCGCCAACGCGCCCGCGTCCCAGCTCAACTTGCCCGCGGCGGTTTGCGCCAACGTGGTCGCGCCAGTGAAGCCATCCACAGCCACTAAGGTCGCCGCAGACTCAAACTCACCTGGGTAGGCGAAGTAGATGAAAGCCAGTGCCGCCAGAGCTGGGTTTAAGAAGTTGTAACCTAGGCCACCGAAGATCTCTTTGGCCATCACCACACCGAAGCTGATCGCCACAGCAACCATCCACAGTGGGATGGAAACCGGCAGAATCAGCGCCAGCAACAGCGAGGTCACCATAAAGCCCTCTTGAAGCTCACTGCCACGCACTCGGGCAAAGACCACTTCCCAAGCCAAGTTGGTCAGCATCGCTACCAGATAGATTGGCAGGAAGAAACTGGCACCGTAAGCCATCAGTGACAACAGGCCGCTGTCCGCAGTCAAACCACCAACCAGCGCGTTGAATGGCATCAACTGCCAAACGTCTGGAGTGCTCAAACCGGAGATCACAGCCAGTTGCGCCTGATAACCGACGTTGTAAAGGCCAAACAGGGTGGCTGGCATCAGCGCCAGCATCACCAACATCATGGTGCGCTGTACGTCGATGGCATCACGCACATGTACCTTACCTGAGGTACTGCGGCCGAAACGGATAAACAGCGAGCGGATGTAATCACGCAAGCTGTTGCCAGGCTCGTAATAGGCGTCCTGGCGCTTGTTGGATTGCTTGCTCATTAGCCTTCCTTCTCGATGATGTCCAAACAGGCACGTAGCTCTTTACCGAAGTCGAACTTGCCTGGGCACACAAAGGTACACAGGGACAGATCTTCTTCATCCAGCTCCAGTGCGCCCAGCAATTGGGCTTCGTCGGTATCGCGTACCACCAGATCTCGCAGCAACAAGGTTGGCAAGATGTCCAGCGGCATCACGCGATCCAACTGACCAAAGGTCAAGGTTGCGCGGGAGGAACCACGAGAGTGGGTCGACATGTTGAAGGTACGCTTTGGCAAAAATGCGGTGATCATCGAACGCGTAATGGAGAAGCGGTTACTGCCCGCAGCCATCCACGGCATCACTTCGTCGCAATTGTCCTCTTTTAGGGCGCTTACCTGCAGGTGGAAACGGCCTAAGAAAGCGTGTGGGCCGGTGGCGTTGTGGCCATGAAGTACTGAGCCGGAAACCACGCGGTGGTTACCGTCAATCAGCTCGCCATCAACCAGAGAGTTCAATTCAGCGCCCCACTGGGTACGAACCAGACGCGGGTTCTTCACACTTGGTCCAGCCAAGGCAACGATGCGATCGGTGAAGATCTCACCGGTGGTGAACAGCTTGCCAAACGCAATCACGTGCTGATAGTTCAGGTGCCACACCTGACGCTCAAGACTAACCGGCATGGTGAAGTGGATGTGAGTGCCCACCAGACCTGCCGGATGCACACCGGTAAAGCGGCGAACTTGCACGTCAGACAAGTTAGCGCCCGGCAGCGCTTCGCCATCGTCCTGACACAGGAATACTTTGCCCTCGGTCAGCTTACTCAGCACCTTAAGACCTGCTTCGAATGCTTCGGCCTGTTCACCGATGATCAAACGAGGATCCGCTGCCAGTGGGCTTGTGTCCATGGCCGTCACGAAAATCGCAGCTGGGGTTGTATCCAACTGAGGCACACGCGAAAACGGGCGCGTGCGCAGGGCGGTCCAAAGGCCACTGTCTACCAGCTGTTTCTGAACCTGTTCGCGGCTCAGCGCATCCAGATCATCAGCGATAGGGAAGGTAATCTGTTCGTCACCGTCGACATCGATCACCACCGACTGCAGAACCCGGCGGGCACCACGGTTGATGGCACTGACGATGCCTGCGGCCGGTGCGGTGTATACCGCCCCAGGAGTTTTTTTATCGGTAAAGAGCGGTTGCCCTTTCTTCACCCTATCGCCTTCCTCGACCAGCATCGACGGCTTCAGGCCAACGAACTCTTCACCGAGTATCGCCACCTGAGTCGGCTGGACTCGAGGTTCACTGGCTGCCGGCAAGGCTTGTTTGGGTGCGCCGCTGATGGGCACATCCAAGCCAGTAGTGATGTTAACCACTGCGTTCAAATCAAGATTCATAAGAAACGCCACTAAAAGATTTTATGAACGCAGAAGGATAAATCTTAGGCGCATTTTATGCGCCGACGAACATCACACTTTGCTATCTTGATAGTGTGATTTTTTCGAAAAGTTACGTAATTAAATTACATAATGAGATTTCCCACTAATATTAAGCCAACCCCATTTACAGCGTCGATTTCAACTAGGATCGCGGCCTGTGGCACAAAGGTCAGTCGAATGATGATTACCCACTCAAATTATGTAGTTGATTTACAAAAGTAAGGAAAAGCAAAGAACGCTGTGTTTTCAAATTCGAACCATTGTCAGATCCCCACAGAACTATTTGACGCTTATGAAATTCTCAGGTTAGATAAACCAACACAACATTAACATTTAGAAAACATTTAGCCATGAAACATGCTGTATTGCTTTGAACAATTTGAACTGGATACCGAACGACACAGTTTGAGATGTGATCAAGATCTACTCCAATGTGATGAGCGCTCCATTCGGTTACTCATACTACTCGCGGAGTCGGCGCCTGAGCCGGTTTCCCAGCAACAGCTACTGGATCAGCTTTGGCCAGATACCGTAGTTAGTAATTGGTCTGTATCGCGGTTAATTTCAGACACTCGTAAACTGCTTGCCAAACAAGGGGTTGAATTTCAAGTAATTCAAACAGTACATGGCCGCGGTTATCGTCTAGCCAGCGAAGCCCAAGAAAGACTAAGAAAATACCAATCTGGTAAAACGACGCCTACGTCTTCTTCGCAGGACTCAGAAACTAAACTTCCTCAATCAGGCCTAATGTTCACCATGCTACTAGCCACAAGCATGGTTGCCCTTCTATTCCTAGCAATTTGGCAACTCAATGAGTCCATTGCGCCCGAAGAGCTGCCGAATCCATTGGCCCGAATACTTTGGGTTGATGATCATCCTGAAAACAACCTAAACGAAACCAAATTCTTAAACAGCCAACAAGTTGCCATATTCACCGTTACCTCAACAGAAGAGGCGCTGCAGCTGCTCACCATTTATCGTTACGACGTAGTTATTTCAGACATGGGGCGAAATGGAGATTGGCTCGCAGGACTCAAATTGGTCAAGGCTTTGAGAGAAAAGGGCGACAGGACTCCCTTTCTTATCTACACATTCAAACCATCAGAGGCTCAGATAAAGATGGTTCATGAACAGGGAGCACAGGGCGTGACAGGCGACCCCTTTAGCCTATATCAAATGCTTGCAGAGCATATCCCGCTGCCAAAACAGATTGAATTATAACGAAAGAGTCACAGTTTAACCTATTGATTTAAATGAATTTCAATTTCTTTCAAATCTATTCAAAGGCAAATCAAAGCAATACAGGATAGAACTAGTCCTAGTGATGCGAATTGGTGGTGAAGGATCACCCTGACTATCCGTACTCGCTTTGAGCCGTTAGATTTGTACCTGTCTGACGGCTTTCTTTTGCCCGCCTTTCACTAATCACAGCACCTTACTCCTATTTTTGTTACCCTGCTGGCAGGACAACATTAGGAACTCACTATGAACCTACTAAAATGGGCGCCACTGCTTAGCGCGTTTATCCTAGCGCCGACTCAAGCCGCCGACCAAATTCTGACCCTTGAAGACGGCCGCCAAATTCTTCTTAAAGATGATTTCACTTGGCAGTACATGCCAAAAGAAGAAACTAAAGCGCTAACCAATGAGACGATGAAACCGGAGGTTAACACTCCCGCTCTCCAGGCTCAGCCAATTCCAACTCAAACCGCAAAACTCGCCAACTCAACCGTAGGCGTTGCCTTTAGCATCAACCAGCAACAGCCAATCATGCAGATAAGCCAAGCGGGTTTTCATGTTGTATTGGAGAGTGCCCATTACGAAGACGGGGAATTGGTCATTCCTACCACCATTCACAACAACGGCATTGAACCAGTGGTGGAGATCTACATTACCTTGAGCCTTTATGATGCCAATGGCCAACTTCTCGCTCAAGATGAATACCCAGTGTGGCAGGCCATTAAGCGTATGGCGAGCACCTATCTACGTCCTGGTAACCAAGAGAAGGGCACCGACATTCGCATTGAACTTCCCAAGCACAGCGAGTTCCGAGTTACCGGCCAAATTAGCGATACCGATACTCGCGGCTAACCCACCACGTTAATGACAAAAGCACAACGCGGAAAAAATTGAGCCTGATCACGCCCCAAAAGGTCAGGCTGATTTCGCTAATGCCACCAAAAGAAATACACACAAACAACCAAGATAACCCAACTTGACAGCATATAACACTGAGGTTAATTGCAATTTGTTATTCACCAATAACATTTTCGAATGCACACCTCGGACAACTATCAGCGCAATTGCCAACCACAGCCTTTAGGAGTACAACATCCGAAAGGAGTCACCCCCCCCTATTATTTTCATAAAAAACAGAATTAATCCCTACTAAATCAATTGCACTATAACAGGTAACATCGTGTCTAAAGCTAAACACCTTCTCAGTAACATAGGTGTACAAGTGGTCATCGCTATGATCATCGGTACCCTAGTCGGCATCGCCATGGGCGAGTCAGCGGCCATGTTTGCTCCACTTGGTAGCATCTTTATCCATCTAATTAAGATGCTGGTTATTCCACTGGTGGCGGTTGCCATCATCAGCGGTGCTGCCGGTCTAGGTAACAGCCACGCGGCAGGTAAAGTTGGCCTTACCACCCTAGCTTTCTTCGGCATCACCTCCGCCTTGGCGGTCGCTTTAGCTTTGTTCCTAGGTGAGACCTTTAAGCCAGGGATGGGTATCGACTTTGGTAGCGTCAACGCCATGTTTGATGGTGATTTAGCGGCAAAAGGGGAATTACCGACCTTCTGGGCCACCATGATTGGCATGATCCCAACCAACGTATTTACCTCACTGTATGATGGCAACATCCTGCAAATCTTGGTGTTCTGCCTGTTCTTCGGTATTGGCCTGTCCAAAGTGGATTCAGAGCGCTCCAAGCCGCTTATCGACGGCATCAACACCATCGTTGACGCCTTCATTTGGATGATCAACGTGGTAATGAAGATCGCGCCTATTGGCGTATTTGGCTTGATGGCCGAAGCCGTGGGCACCTTTGGTTTTGCCGCACTCAGCACAGTGATGAACCTAGTGATCGTCTACATTGCCGCCATCGCCATCTTCGGCTTCATCGCTTACCCATTGATGATTAAAGCCTTTACCAAGATTCCTGTGGGCAAATTCCTGTCCGCTATGAAGCGTCCTCAGGCCGTAGCGCTGTCTACCGCTTCCTCGATGGCAACTCTGCCTGTCACCATGGATACCTGCGAAAAAGAGCTTGGTATTCGCAGCTCGACTTCCAGCTTCGTATTGCCATTGGGCGCCACCATTAACATGAGTGGTAATGCCATCTACTATGGTCTAGTTGCGGTGTTTTTTGCCCAAGCCTTCGGGGTGGACCTGAGCATGGGGGCCTACGTTGCCATCATTCTGACCTCTACTCTGGGTGCCGTTGGCCAAGCTGGCGTTCCGGGGCCATCCTTCTTGGTGGTTGCAGTACTGCTAGCAGCAGGCATTCCGATTGAAGGTCTACCTTTACTGTTCGCCCTTGACCGTATCTTTGACATGATTCGTACCGCCCTGAACATCACTGGCGACGCCGTCGGAGCTGCCATTGTCGATGCCATGGTTGGTGAAGAGCCATCAGAACAAGCTCAAGCGCAGCCAGTGGCCAGCAACCGCTGATCACTCGATTATCTATAATACAGGCCGCTTAATGCGGCCTGTTTGTTTTTCAGACTAAGCGTTGATAAAGTAGCAAATTCAAACAAGCGTTTAACTGGAAAACACTATGAGCATGGAAGCATTTAAGCGGGACTTCCCCATCCACACTGCCATCAATGTCGCTTGGGGTGAAATGGATGCCCTACAGCACGTCAATAACGTGGTCTACTTTCGCTACTTTGAAACCGCCCGCATCGATTTCTTCAATCAGATTGGCCTGATGAAAACTCTGAAAACCCAAGGGATTGGTCCAATTTTAGCGGAGACCAAATGTCGCTATAAGCGGCCAGTCGTCTTCCCAGATACCCTTTGGGTTGGCACCAAAATTGGTGAACTAGGCCAGGATCGCTTCACCATGGAATATCACATCTACAGTGAAAGCCAGCAGAGTATCACTACCATTGGCAGCGCCGATGTGGTGGTTTTCGACTTCAAGAACAACTGCAAAAGCCAGATTCCAGCTGAGATTCGCAGCGCCCTACTCCAATATCAATAGGCCGAGCGACTCTGCCGCCACATACCAATCCTTAGAAGCGGGCATTCGACCCGCTTTTTCTTACGAGCAGCTTCCAATATCTACCTGATAGATCACGTCCTTTGACTAAACTTTAGCCGTAATCAATCCAACTAAAGGAATAATGGATGAAATTGGCTCGCTCCCTATTTGCCCTATGCTGCATCAGCCCAATGACTCTGGCCGATCCCATTTTTGATGATGGTAACAACCTGCTTACCGTTGGAGGGTGGCTGGGAATCTCTCTCATCAACAGTGAAAGTGATACCTTTCTCGCCGACGCTTCATCACGGATGAACTTTCACTTTCATCGCAATATGGGAGAGGGTTGGAAAGTCGAAGCCAAAGCCGAGTGGGGCTTTAACACCATAGATCACACCACCTCATTGGCGTTTCGGGGTGACAGTTTGCAGTCACAACGTGAAGGGGACTTTTTCTTCAATCGCCAAGGCTGGGTTGGAGTATCACACCAAGGATATGGCCGTCTTACTGCCGGCAAGCAGTGGTCAATCTATTATGACGTCACTGAGATCACCGACTACTTCGTCACCACTGGTGGTTTGGCCAGCGGCGTCTATAACTTCGGCACCGACGGTGGCATCTCCGGTACGGGGCGTGCCGACAGCGCCATCATCTATCGAAAGTCTTGGGGGGCGTTCACCTTGGGCCTTCAGTACCAAGCGAACGTCGACAACCTAATTGAAGTGGTGCCCCAAGAGTGCATCGACAACCCCGAACAACCATTCTGCCAAGACAACAACTTCAACATCAATTATGACGATACCTACGGCATCGCGGCTCTCTATCATTGGCAGCAGTGGCAATTTGGCATCGCATTCAACACCGGTGAATACACACCCGAAGACAGCCGTATCTCCGCCGACAACGACGACGCCCTCGCCTTCAGTGCCAAATACGGCACTCTCTATGATAAGGGGCTCCATCTCGCGGCAGTGTACGCCCACACCCAACGTCACGAAATTGATGACATGGGCCGTATCTTTGATGGCGACGGCTATGAATTGATGCTGACCTACACCCTAGAAAACCAGTTGACCTTGGTATCAGGCCTGAATTGGCTTGAGTCCAACAACAGCGAATACAACAACGCCAACGGCGAATTCCGCCGGCGCTTCTACGTACTGGGCTTGCACTACCTCTGGAACAACATGGCGCTGGTTTACCTTGAAGCCAAGTTGGATGACAGCAGCATCGGCTTTGATAACCTCGATGAGGAAAACGCCTATGGGGTGGGAATGAGGGTCTACTTTTAATACCGAAAATCTCACTTTAGAGCCACTGACGCTTCACTTTTTGGCCTTACCTGAGAGCCGATTAATTTCAACGGAATGAGCGCGCCAGTAGTGCAATTGGTAAAAGCCATTTAGGCTCGGGGTTATCCTTTTATAACCTTGATTCCTATTACGTTGTACGCCAACATCAAACACGCCGCTCCAGAAGCGGCGTTTCTCCTCACCCACAGGGAACCACCATGAAGATCGTCATTGCTCCCGACTCATTTAAAGAATGCCTGACCGCCTTAGAGGTGGCCCAACAGATTGAGCTGGGATTCACAACCGTGTTCCCTCAAGCAGAATTCATCAAAGTTCCCGTTGCCGACGGTGGAGAAGGAACCGTACAGGCACTGCTTGATGCCACTGGGGGCGATGCCATTAAGGTATCCGTTCACGGCCCCCTAGGGATCCCGGTAACGGCCAGCTACGGACTGATTGAGCAAGACGGCCAACCAACCGCAGTGATCGAGATGGCAGCGGCCTCAGGCCTTGATCTGGTGCCACTAGAGAAACGCAACCCGCTCATAACCAGCAGCTATGGTACCGGCGAGCTGATCAACGATGCCCTAAATAGAGGCGTGCGCCGGTTTATTCTCGGCTTAGGTGGCAGTGCCACCAACGATGGCGGCGCCGGAATGGCTCAGGCACTGGGCTTTGGTTTTTATGATGCCAAAGGCCTCCCGTTAGCTCCCGGCGGTGAGGTCCTTAGCGCCCTCTGCCACGTCGATACCACCAACGTGCATCCCGCGCTGTCTCAAGCAAGCTTTCAGGTGGCTTGTGACGTGGATAATCCTCTGTGCGGCCCTCAAGGTGCCTCGACCATTTTTGGCCCACAAAAAGGGGCATCGGCGGCAATGGTAACCACCCTTGAGCTGGCTCTGCAGCATTATGGTGACGTTGTTACTCAGCACGGGTTTGGTGATGAGCGCCAGACCCCAGGCGCGGGAGCGGCCGGAGGCATGGGGTTTGGAGCGCTGACGTTGCTAAATGCCAGCTTAAAACCTGGGATCGACATTGTTATCGACACAGTCAAACTGGAGGAGAAACTCAAAGGAGCCAGCTTGGTGATCACCGGTGAGGGGCGGCTGGACAGTCAAACCCTAAGAGGCAAAACGCCGATGGGGGTAGCAAAATGTGCTGCTAAGCATCAGATACCGCTCATCGGCATCGCCGGCAGCGTTAGCTCGGATGCCAACGTACTGTTGGAGCACGGTTTCAGCGCACTGTTCTCCATCACCCCAGGTGCCAGTGACCTACGCCCGCTGCTAAACAATGCCGCGGATAATCTTAAAGCCACATCGGTTAACATCGCCGCCGCATTGCGCATCTCGTTGTAGATCGAAAGGCGGCGTTCCAGATCTAGAGCGGCGCCTTAGCTCACTCATTAAAACTTAGTAACACTCTTGCCCTGACACCCTCGAATCTCAATCAGCCCCGCCATCAGCCCATCTGCGGTTATGAAGCCTAAAATTGAAATAGGAAAAAGGCTTTCATTTAACAATTAACGTTTTATTTACAATGAGTTTTCTGGAAGGATGAGCAATCGGTACCGATTGGAAAATCGCGGTTTTCAACATAAAAACACACCAGCATCTAGGGCATCCGCATCAACGGCGGCGGCGAATCACTTGCCTTAAGTGACACGACAAAGCTTGCACTGCATAAGGTCGGTACCGACTAACAATAACAATCGTCCAAGGAAGAACCACATGAGAACAGTACCAATCAAACTCATCGCCTTAAGCATCGCTTTTGCTTTGGGGGGCTGCAGTCCATCCACCCCAGAATCTGGGCAATCTGTAGCGCCAACTCAAGCCGCTGTGGCCGAAGTAAAAAAAAGCCAAAATGATTCCCGTCTGTATCGAAGCGTTCAATTAGATAACGGCATTCAAGTGGTTCTGGTTTCCGACCCAGAAACCGAAAAGTCCGCCGCCGCCCTGAGCGTAGGCGTTGGCTCCTTCAATGAGCCCAAAGCATTTGGAGGCTTAGCCCACTACCTAGAACACATGCTGTTTATGGGCACCAAAAGTTTCCCTGAAGTAGGCGAGTATTCCGATTTCATTAGCCGCAATGGCGGCTCACAGAACGCCTACACCGCCAACGATCACACCAACTACATGGTGGCCGTGAACAATAACGCCTACGACGAAGCGCTGGCTCGCTTCTCAGGCTTTTTCCATGAAGCCATTTTGGATCCCACCTACTCAGACAAAGAGCGTAATGCGGTGCACTCAGAGTGGACCATGAAGGGACCAAACGATTATGTGATCATGGGAGAACTTGAAGGACTGACACTCAACCCTGCCCACCCTAATGCCAATTTTAGTTGGGGTAACCTGGAATCACTGGCTGATCATGGTGAGCTAAAACTTCAAGACCAGCTGGAGAAGTTCTATCACGATTACTACTCAGCCAACTTGATGAAAGCGGCGATGATCAGCAGTTTGCCGCTGGATGATATGGAATCGTTGGCCAAAAAACACTTTGGAAAGATTCCAAACAAAGAGGTCACAAAGCCTGAAGTCACCGTCGCTGCGGCCCGCCAGCAAGACAAAAACAAGCTGGTGCGTTATAAGCCGCAAACCGAACTCAAGCAGCTGCAGGTTCAGTTCACCATCGACAACAACCACAACCAGTTTGCTGTTAAGCCTAATCAGTACATCAGCTACTTACTCGGCAGCGAGATGCCTGGCACCCTCTCTTCCACCCTGCGAGATCTGGGGCTGGCTGAAAACCTATACGCCTTTGCCGACGCCGATGCCTATGGCACTCAAGGAAGCTTCTCCATCTATGTGGATCTAACCGAGAAAGGCTTAGCTCAACGGGAACTGATCACCGGCGCCATCTTCCAATACATCGACCTGATAAAGAAAGATGGCGTAGACCCACGCTTCTACAAAGAGATAAGCCAGAGCTTAGCCAATGAGTTTCGCTTCTTAGAAAAGGTCAATGACTACCAATACGCCATGGGAATTGCTGCTGAACTGCAGTATTTCGAGCCCCAATACGTATTGAGCAATGCCTACGAATACCAACAGTTTGATGCCAATGCCATCCATCAGGTCTTGGATCAGCTGTCACTGGAAAATGCCAACGTCTGGTACGTCGATCAAGGCCAGCAAGTCGATACCGACATGACCTATTTTGCCGGTCAATACAAAGTGGAGCCCATCGGCAGCGAGCGCAATCAATCTTGGTTGGCTGCCGATGATGCCATCACCCTGTCGCTGCCAGCCATCAACAACTTGATGCCGGAGCAGTTTGATCTTGTTGCCGCCACACACTCCACCCCAGAGAAGCTGGTCGATAACGAGGAGGTGGAGATCTACCTGACCCACTCAACCCGGTTCCAGCAACCAAAAGGGATGATCTCCCTGCAGCTGAATACCGGTTTCGACAAGCTGTCGCCTCAGCACCAAGCGATGGCGGCGTTAACCAACATGGGCTGGCAACAGTCATTAATGACCTTATCCAATGCCGCCAGCGAAGCGGGTATGAACCTGAGTGCCGAAGTTGACGCCGGAGTGAGCGTCAGTGTCAGCGGTTTTACCGACAAACAACCTGAGCTGCTCACCTCTCTGCTTACTCAATTGATGGAGTATCGGGTTACTCCTGAGGAGCTCGCGAACCTGAAGGCAAGCTACGTTGCGGATATTCGGAGCATGGAACAGCAGATGGTTCTCAACCAACTGTTCCCCGCATTCAGTCAGTTAATCTACCAAGACAGCGCGTCCAATAACGCCTTATTGAACAGCGTCGATGCCATCACCGTGGCGTCGTTAACCCAGTTCCAGCAACAGCTTTTGGCTCAAGGTAAGCCTCGGGTCTTCGCCTTTGGCAACTACGGGCCTAAGCCACTGACCGAGCTGGTTTCCAAGGCTCGAAGCATCTTGCCAACCGAGCGCCATCAAGACCCGTTCTACTTCAGCCCCATGGTCGCCATGGACGCGAAAGCCCCCATCAACTGGTCTCAGCAGATCAAAATGCACGACTCAGCACTGCTGGACACGCAGTTGGCACCTCTGGATGTGAATGAGTACGCGGCGTCTCTGGTTCTGAAAAAGCTGGTCAGCCCGGCGATTTTCACTCAACTGCGCAGTGAAGAGCAGCTCGGCTACGCCGTAGGCTTCTTTAACCAAGCCATGCGCGAACACCTGTTGTTGGGGATCTACATTCAGTCCCCCGTCAAAGGCCCAAGAGAGCTGATGGCGCGCTTTAATGATTTTCGGATGAACTTCAATAAAGCCCTATCAGAAACCTCAGCGGAAGAGTTTACTCAGGTGCGTGATACGGTGTTGGTGGATCTGACTCAGCCACCGAAAAACCTGCGTGAAGAAGCCTCGGATATGGTTGCAGATTGGAATCAGCGCAAGCTCAGCTTCGACAGCAAAACCAAGTTGGTTAATGCAGTCAATGCGGTCACGCTCAAAGACGTTCAAGCGCTTTACAGCAAGTACCTTCAGGGTAGCGACATGAATCGCGTTGTTGTTCAGATGCGAGGGGATGCCTTTAAGGAAACCTCATTTGCCGAGTTTGACAACCAAACCCGCGTCGCCGACCTAGATAGCTTCCAGCGCCTGTCTCTGTAAGCGCTCATCGAAACCACAAAACCCAGCCAATCGGCTGGGTTTTGTCATTCGTCACGCAATAACCTTAGAAGTTGTAGCGTAAATTGACACTCAAATGGCGACCGGGCTGGGTCAGATCCTCTTCACTGGTTCCGAAGGAATCTAATAGGAATTTAGATTGGCCAGCCACATCCGCATATTCGACGTACTCCTTATCAAACAGGTTGTACACCCCGGCACGCAGCATCAAATTATCGGTCAACTCCTTGCCGTAAGTCAGATCAACCACCGCATACCCCGGCGTGTTGTAGACGCTGTTCATAAACTTAAAGGGATCGCTTGGGTCTTCAATGATGTCCAGATCGGTGGTGCGGTCCATCTTAGCCGCAAAGCGAGTAACCAGATTAAAATCGCCCACTTCACTCGTAAGCATCATGCCCACAGCCCCTTTCATTGGACTGATGGTATTGAGGTAGTCGCCATCGCCGTCTTCACCATAGGTGTAGGCCAGATTTCCCCACACCTTCAGATCATCGGTTAGCCAATGACTGGCCTGAATTTCGGCCCCGTACATGGTGACTTCATCCACATTGACGTATTCATACACCAATTCACCAATGCCCATGCCGCAGCCCGCCGCACTGCCGCGACACTCCACATAACGCCAATCGATGTAGTCTTTGGCCTGAATGTAGAACAGAGTCAGCTCGTAATCGGTATCTTGATGATTACCGCGAACGCCAATCTCATAGGTATGGCTGGATTCAGACTCAAGATCGTAGTTGGCTTGAACCAATACGTCGGTGGTTGGCCCTGCTGGCACATAGAGCTCGCCCCATTTCTGATCTGGAGTCGGCATCTTATAGCCGTACGCGTATTGAGCATACACATTCACTTTATCGGTCAGAGCATAAACCGCCCCCAACTTGGGTGATAAAAAGTCTTCGCTCATGCTGTCAAAATCAGACAACTCAAAATCATCACGGTCGCCAATGGCGTTCTGGGCCTGCTCGGCATCCGGATCGTTTTTGAAATAGTCGTAACGCAAGCCAGCAACTAGGTTTAGCTTGCCGTCCATCAAGCTGATGTCATCTTGAACAAAGAAGCCCAGGCGCAAGCTTTCGGTATCAGGAAAGGCAAAAGGATGGCTGGTCTGCCACTGCATCTCACAAGTCTTACCGGCGCCGAACCCGTCACACACTTCCACGCTGTTACGATACTCACGAGGTCGGCTCATCTCAGACTGTTCGATATCAAAGCCGTAGGTCAGGTTATGGGCGTAACGCTCATTGCCAATGTGTTTACCAAAGGTTGAGGTAAACCCGTAACGCTGCTCTTCAAAGTCATAATCACGGGTCTCAAACAGATCGGCTCGGCTCCCTTGGTCATTGGCATTGCGGTACTCTCGCCACTCATTTTGATCGGTCAAACCGTAGTAGACCACCACATCCATGTTGTCGTGGGCAAAGGTGGTTTTATCAGAGCGAATGCGAATGGAGCCATTAAACACTTGGGTCTGGCGGTCATAATCGATCCATTCGTTGTCTTGCGGATCGCTGTCCTCATCAAACTGATAACGATCCAATTGCTGATTCAGAAAATCCAGCGTCAGCTGCACATTGGTATGCTGGTTATAACGATACTTGGATTTAAACAGAATGCTGTCAGTGACCAAATCCGAATCGGGAAGCGTCTCATCATAGCTTTGCTGCTCTTCGCCGTCTCGACGCTGATACGCGATCAGGTTTTCAAAATCACCATAAGCTGCAGCGGCGGTAAAGCCAGCGAAAAATTCGTTGTTTACCCCTGCAAAGCCGGTGTTGACCGACGCATAGTGATCCTCACCTTGAAGGTAATCTGACGCATCTTTGGTTTGCATCACCACCACGCCACCCAGAGCATCAGAGCCATAGATGGTGGAGGCTGCCGCTTTAACCACTTCGACCTGCTTCAACCCCTCAACTTCGGTCAGGCCTCGGCCGGTACCTTCCGCGCCAGGGCCCAGTGGTGAAGCGTACTGGTTGTTCACCCGCACGCCGTCTTTCACCATCATGACCCGATTACCACCGATGCCACGAATGGTGACGGAAGTGGATTTGCCAGCCCCACCTTTAACATCCACCGCAGCCTCATTGCGGAACAGAGAGGCAAAGTCAGAGCTCATATTACGAGCGATCTCTTCCTCATCCATGACCACAACGGAGCCTGCCACGGTTTGCAGATTTTGCTCCAATCGTGAACCCGAGATCACGATCACTTCAGTGCTGTCACCGCTCGCTGCCATCGCTGGCAATGCCAATGCACTGCTCACCGCCAAACTCAGTAAGCTCAACCGATTGTTTTTCATTACGCTTCGCCTAAATGGTGTTGAAAACCACCTTCCATTGAGAATGATTCTCACTAAAGGACCAATTAGGGCGAGATTAAAACACAGCAATCGGACAATAAAGGTGCGCAAGATCGAGTTTTTAGCCACATTAACTTTACTAACAACACCTTTTAACAACGCCTATTAAAAGCAGAAAACAGGCCGCAAAAAATATGAACGAAAAAGATTCAAAATCGTGGTTTTTATCAACACATAAATAGAAAAAAGGCGGGATTAACCCGCCTTTAAATGAAACTGAGTTGTGACGTTAGCCAAATTGTTGAGGCTGAGCGAGCTCAATTTGAGCCCACTGCTGCTGATAGAGCTGAGTCGATTGCTGCTTCAACTTAGCAATACGAGCGGTTTCAAATTCGCTCAGCTGTCGTTGTTGTTGCTCTGCCAAACGTTCAATCTGTTGAATATCGGTATAGATTTTGTGCTCAGGGCCACTTTTGATGGCAGCAATGTCACTAAGATGGATTTGCACCTCGGCAACCAACTGGGTTTCCGGCAAAGTCACTAAGACGTTGAGATCCCGATAACCATTGGCCTTGGGGTTTTGAAAACGATTTTTAACTTGTTGAATCTGTCCCTGCTGCTGCAGAGTTTGATACGCCCGAACCACGCCCTCTACGTCATTCGCAATAATGGTGGTTCTGGCCAGATCCGTTAGTGCAGTAACGTCTCCGTTGAATTTGGATGCCACTTTGGCCTTAGCTCGTTCACGGCTTTTGATATTCGGTACGCTGGCTTCGGTGCCTGAAAGAAACGCCACTTTGTGAGTCAGCATCGCCAACTCCTGCTGAGCCTGTTCGGCTTGTGCGTATAGATTTTCGAAGTCGCTGATCGGTTGTTGTACCTGGCTGCTGTCATGGCTAATGGCCATCAACTCGGGCAACCCTTTGGCGGCTCGATTCTGTCGTTCTAGTTTTGGTAGGTCGCCGGAGGCGGCGGTCAAGGATAACGGGGAGGCTGCTTGAACGGGGGATTGACCCACCATCAGCAACATTAGAGCGGTTTTTAAGAACTTACCCATGTAGTCTCCTCATGCAGAAAAGGCCAATGTGGCCCTACAACATCTGTCGGGGCGCGACAGGCATTTTTCAATGGCGGCAAATGTAAGCGTACGTAAATCTGCTTCTTTTGCTGCCACATAAGGTGGGATAAGCCGTTACAGCAAGGGTTCCAGCGAGCCAGCCACAATGTGACCGGCCGCACACTTTATAAAAGTTAAAAAATCGACTAACTCAATCTAAACTGAGCAACTACCTCGTTGAAGCCTTGGTTTGCTTTAGCCAACGCTTGAGACTCATCCACCACAGCGCGGTCATTCTCTTCTAACTGCTGAGCCAACTGAGCAATGGCAGTCATATTACCGGCGACCTCATTGCTGACGCAGCTTTGCTGCTCAGTAGCCGTTGCGATTTGGCCATTGAGATCATTGATGTGGGCAACCTTTTCGGCAATCTCTTTCAGCTCACCGGCGACTTCAGAGGTGCGCTCTGTGGCGTCATCACAGCTGGTTCGAGTGCGCCCCATCGATTCAATCGCTTTTTCCGAGCCCTGACGAAGCTTAAGCAAACTCTGCTCAATTTCCGCAGTACTGGTTCGTGTTCTTCCCGCCAGCGCCCGCACTTCGTCGGCGACCACGGCAAAGCCTCGGCCCTGCTCTCCAGCCCGAGCCGCCTCAATGGCAGCATTGAGAGCCAACAAGTTGGTTTGATCGGCAATCTCACTGATGGTCTGAATGATGTCGGTAATGGTCGAGGTGTCCCGCTCAATCTCAGCAATGTTATCCGCGGTACGGCTTATCTCTTCAACCAGTTGAGACACCGAGCTGGTTGCTTGACCGACGGCCATCTCAGAACGGCCAACGAGATCATGGGTAACCTGAGTAAAACTGGAAGCCGAGTTGGTATTGCCAGCCACATCAGAAGAGGTGGCACTGAGCTCTTGAACTGCCGAAACCACCTGCTCGGTTTCACTGCGATGAGAGGCAATCAGCTGATGGTTTTCAGTGCTTTGCTGTTGTAGCGCTTGGATACTACGGCCAATCTCTTCGGAATGGCCGCTGAGGCTAAGCATCAACTCCTGCAAGCGAGCAATGAATCGATTCACGCCTTGGGAGATTTTGGCCAGATCATCCTCACCGCTAACCTCTAAACGTCGAGTCAAGTCCGCATTGCCTTTGGTTAAATCTTCCACCATCTCACGTAACTGCAATACCGGACGGTACAGGTAATTCAGAACCACGACCGCCAGCACCATGCCGATCGCCAACATGACTATCGACGTCACCACCGCCTTGAAGGCCGCACTTTCCAGCTCCGCGTAAGCAAACGACTTCTCGGCAGCAAACACCAAGTGCCAACGCTTGCCATCCACCAGCTGGATGTCGCTGACGTAGGCCAGCTTATCAATGCCATTGAGTTGATATTCAGTTCGGCCGCTCTGCTTTTGATCGATGAACTGCTTAAGCTGACCCAGACCAGCTTCCGTCAATTGAGCGCCGCTCTTTAGATCTGCAGAGCTGGATGCCAACACGGTGCCAGCATCATCAACAATAAAGCTAACCACGCCAGCCAAACTCACGTCCGTCACCGTTTGCTGCAAAATACCTAAGCCGATATCACCAGATAACACTCCGTCACCGAGATCCAACACCACTGAGATAACCGGTTTGCCGGTAACCACATCGGTATAGATATCGGTAAGAGTGCCTGTCGGCGTCGTTCGCCCTAGTTTGTACCAACCTCGAGTTCTGGCATCATACTGAGCCGGATCGGCCACACCGTCCGTCCAAACCTCATCGTCTGCGGCGCTGGCAAAGGAGGTGCCATCTTCAAAGGAAAAATAGATAGAGTAAAGATCCAACGCATCCGTAGACAGGCGAGCCGTTTCGGCATATCGACCATCTAGCTCACCTCGTCGATAGTAATCGGCGATGGCCAGCACACCGTGGGCTTTAGCCTGGAACCAGCTCTCAATTGATTTCGCCGCTTCTTCGGTCTCAGTACTCATCCAGCGATCAACTTGCATGTGGGTGCTGGATTTGAGGTTGAGATAACCAATCAAGTTACTGGAACAGAGGCAAAACGCGACCAGAAGGATGATGTAGGCGGTAATGGTTTTTTTTAACCCAAGGCGGTGCACGGAGGACTCCAGAAGACTGAACAATATTTGTTCATGCTTATACCCTTGGAACCGATTCCAAACAGTGAGTGCAAGCGACTCCCGAAAAAGCTTGACCAACCCAATCAAAAACTGTGATTAATGAGCAAGTTAAACCAAATGGAACAATAAAAGCCATGAATAATCGCAAGCGAATCAGGCTCGCGAACGAGCCTGAGTAAGGACAAATTTGAAGGGTAACTCCTAGCCGCCGGTCTTAAAAAACAACTGGCTGAATGGGTTGAGTGCTCTTGCAATGCCGGAGGTGAATTGCAATGGTGCATCGATAGCCGCAAGGCAAAGACACCCCTGCTCCGACACGGGGGTATGCTCCAACTCACCGTCGGTTCTCACCAGCTCCCCAGGTCCGTAATGGCCATTTTCATCGCTGAAGCTACCGTCAAGGACTAAGGTCCACTCCAGCCCTTTGTGCGTATGCTGAGCAATGCTGCCGCCGGGCTCCATGTAGATGAAATTGAGCTGGTAGTCTTGGTCGTGATCGCGAATCGGCGCGCTCCACAGCTTGTTGACAATACGGGTCCAGCTGCCAGTGCGTTGCACCAGCTCATTCAGGTGGGGCGGTAAACTGAACTCTCGCCCTTGGAAACTGAGCGAGCTGTGACTCGGGGTGGATGGTTTAACCTCTACAGGTTCATCCAGCCGCTCCATCAGGGCAGAGAGGTCGTCGGCACCAAATACAGATTCGGTTTCCACTAAGCTCTGGGATGCCAAATCTTGCTCCAATTGAAGCAGTTGCTGACGGCACTTGTCGCAATGATGGAGGTGCACCGCCACCATGATGGATTGCACATCATCCAGCGCGCCGTCGGCATGCAGTTTCAACTGCTCGTAGGTTGGGTGCATCATTTTCGTTCCCCCTGTCGGCTCAGTTTGGTGGCCATCTTCTCCATGGCTAAGCGAAGACGGCTCTTAATGGTCCCTACTGGCAGATCCAAAAATTCTGCGGCAGCTTGATGGCTCATCTCTTTCAGATAAACCAAGGTCACCACCTGTTTCTGAGCGTCTGGTAACAATGACAATAGCGTTTCAATCTGAGAGCGAGTGCAGCTTTGCTCCAATGCCTCAGACGCGCTTTGATTCTCGTCTACGGTTTCGGTGTACAGGGTATCAGCACTCACAAGCTGAGGCCGAGACAGTTTTTGGCGGCCGAGGTCGAAACAGCGATTACGAGCAATGGTATACACCCAAGTGGACACATTGCCACGGTCAGCATCGAAGGAGTGCGCCTTTTGCCACACCGCCAGCAGCGTGTCTTGAGCCACCTCTTTGGCTAGCTGTTCCTCGCCAACCTTGGAGTAGCAAAAACCATATAGTTTGTCGGCAAAATGATTAAACAATAAAGCGAACGCCTTTTTGTCTCGCTGGTTTGCCACGCGATTCATCGCCTCTCTGAGCGTCTGTGCACTGAGAGTCGTACCCGCTGCTTGCGACATGCTAGATTCCCGATAAGCAGTTGCTCTTTTAGACGCCACCGTCTGCATCGTATCTTCCTTACTCGCACTGAGCTTTGCCATTGACGGTGACCATTCACCGTTCATTGTAATACGTTCAGTCAGCATTATGGATCACCTTGATGCAGCAAATTGTTCACAAATTCAAAAGCGGGCTTGGAGTTAAGCTGGTTGAGCAGGCTCACTTTGTTGCCGGCGTCGATGGGAAGCACCTCCAACCAACGCTGTAAACTCCAATCCATACTTTGCCCTGCCGCCTCTGGATACAACTTGCCAAGTTCTGGGTACTGACCAAACAGTGACAGCAGCGCTGAATTGATGGAGGCGTCTTGCTCGTGGTTCGGCTCAGACCAGATAGACACAGGCTTACAATCGGCCCAGCGCAGGCCATCGTCGTCGGTGGTGATGTCCTCAATGTGAAGCCACTGCACTCCTTCCACCACGATGCCCAGCAGGCCGTCTTCCAGTTGGCTGAAATCCACCATCCTCACCTGAGTTGCCCAAGGCAACACCTCAGCACCGCCCTCTCGGTCTTCAAGCATTCCCATGGCAAAACACGGTTCTTTGCCCGCTCGCTCTTTAATCATACGAAGGTAGCGGGCCTCGAAGATTCGTAGGCTTAACTTGCCCCCAGGAAATACATGGGCGTTAAGGGGGAACAGCGGAAGTTTCATTGTCCAGTCTCTCTGTCAGTCGATATTCAGTGTTACGTCTTGCCCACATCAATGGTTCAGCTTTTATGAGGGATCGATTCTCTTTCTCGCCCGTATATAGAAGAGAGACTCATTCACGTGCTTGGAAACCCACTCATGACCGTCACGCTCTCTATGCCCACCAAGCGATTGCTCCTTGATGGCACTCTGTTTCAACTGTTCTGGTTTGCATCCATTCTGGAACCCAGCCCTCAGTGGCAGCTCGCAGCGCTGCTACTGTGGGCATGGGTAATGCCTCTCACCCAGCGTCAGTGGCTGGTGGTATTGGGTATTGCTTGTTTGGGAGTGGCAGCAGACAGCCTGTTTATCGCCCAAGGCTTTATCTCGGCGCAGTCGACACTCACCCTAGGCTGGATACCCCTATGGCTGGTGCTACTTTGGGTCGGTTGCAGCCGATATCTACTCCGATTGGTGGACGCGCTTCCCGGCCCTTCTTGGCGCTGGGGACTCATTGGCGCGGTTGCGGGGCCACTGAGCTATCGCGGCGCCGAAGCGTTTGGCATCGCCAGCGTGCAGTGGCAACAATGGTCTCTTCTCGCGGCGTTCATTCTCTGGTGGGCGGTGATCATGATGATCATCAACGCCAGTCATCAACACAGTCAATCTCAGCCTTCCGAGAGGTCACTATGAAATTACTTCCTTTGCTCGCCATGGCCTCAATCACGCTGAGCGCACACGCATCGAATCCAGCATCAGCCTATCAGCCTCTATGGCAAAGCGTTGGCAGCGGTACCTTGAAAGTGATGTTTTGGCGAATCTATACCGCTCGGCTCTACAGCGACAATGGGCAATTCGGCCGTAATGAGGCACTGAAACTCAGCCTTACCTACCATAGAGAGATAGAAGGTCAGCAATTGTGGCAAGCCACCGATGAGCAGTGGCAGCGATTGGGCTTTGCCAGCGGTGCCCACAGCAACTGGCTAAACCAATATCAACACTGCTTTCCCGATGTGAATAAAGGGGACACCTTAAGTTTCATCTGGCAGTCGGATGGCAGCGCCGAGTTTCATTTTAACCACCGCAGTTTGTGCCAACTACCCGTCGATGCCTGCAATCGCGATTTTCTCGAAATTTGGCTCTCGAGCGACAGCGCCTATCCAGAGATGACCGCCCAACTGATTAATCGATCCAACCAATAAGGAATACCAGATGAGATGGTTCGTAATGTTACTTGCTCTAACACTCAGCGGCTGCAGCCAAGATCTGCGTGAATACCAATCCTGGAAGCCAGACTTTGCCCTCGAGCAGTTCTTTGATGGCAAGGTTAAAGCTTATGGGGTGGTATTCGATCTCAAAGGCCAGATAAGTCGCCGCTTTATTGTGGATATCGATGGCAGCTGGCAACAGAACCAAGGGGTTCTGGATGAGTACTTTACCTACGCCGATGGAGAAAAACAGTTCCGCCGCTGGGTGATCACGAAAAACGGTGATGGCACGTATGAAGGCCGAGCCGACGACATCATCGGTACGGCAGTCGGCCAAACGTCAGGCCCAGTTCTGCATTGGGAATATGAGATGAACCTCATCACTGAAGATAATCAGTGGCAGGTGACCTTCGATGACACCATGGTGCTCATCGATGATAACCACTTGTTGAATAGGGCGAAAATCAAGAAATTTGGCATTACCGTCGCCGAAGTATTCATCGCCTTTGAACGAGTATCCGATTAAATATTGAACCAGCCTCAATCGTTCTCCGTAGCAACACAGGCTAACTCACCTAAGTGAACTCAATCAGGAGAACGATCATGAAACGTCTAGCCACCCTGCTATTGGCCTCCAGCATCATCGCCCTAACCGGCTGTGATGATGACGATGATGACGTGGTTATCAATACGCCGCCGCCAGCGCCCGCTGAATTTGGCAGCGTGAGAGTCATTCATGCATCCCAAGACGCACCCAAGGTGAATGTCTATGTGGACGATGCTTTGGTGCTTGAAGGCGTCGATTATCAGCAAGCTTCCGCACTCATCTCACTAGAAACGGGCACCTATCAGATCCGGGTTGATGGACTGCTTGCCGATGGCAGCGCCGCCACGGTGTTTGACGGCGCAGTCACGCTAGAAGCCGATACCGAATACAACGTGGTTGCGGCGGGCTCAGTGGCACAGCTTCTTGCAGGCAGTGGCGACACCCCGTTCGGACCAATCATCGCACCGCGCGCCGCGCTGAGTGACAGTGCCATGACCGACCTGCGTTTGCAGGTAATTCACGCCGCCAGTGACGTGGGCCGAGTGGCGCTGCACGTGACTGGCCCCGACGACGAGCTGTCGGCCGCCACCGAGCTTACCGAACTCAGCTTCGGCGAATTTACCGCCGATCCGGTGGTGGTCGCCCCTGGCAATTACCGAGTGCGCTTAACTGACGTGGATGACGCCACCATGGTCGCGTATGACAGTGGAGCACTCGATCTGTCCGCCCCTGCCGACCTGTTCATCGCGGCCACCAGCAATACGCAGGCTGGCGCAGCTCCGGTCAATCTGCTGGTTGCCGACAACCAAGCGGATGAGGCGGGTAACGATGCCGCCATCATCCAAGACGCCATGTTAGGCAGCGCTCTGCGCGCCACCCACGGCATCAACTTTGTCGGCGGGGTCGACATTTGGGTTAATGGTGCTGCCCCAGCCATGGACTCGCCACTGTACAACCTGATGTTTGGCCAAACCACACCGGCGACTGGTTTCCTAGACTTGCCTGCAGATACCTACCAAATTCAGGTTGCTGCAAATGCCACCGCTACCGTGCTGATCGACATTCCGGAGCTGATGTTGGCACCGGGCATGGCTTACAGTGCCACCGCCGTTATTGATGCCGATGGTAATCCAAGCCTGTGGGCAGTGGCAGAAGACCTGCGTAGCATCGCCACGGAAGCGCGACTGCGGGTGCTGCACGGCAGCGAATCTGCCGGAGAGGTGGACATCTACCTAAGCGCCGACATGATGGCCGACGATAGCGACATCAAACTCAGCGCTGTGCCTTATCTGGCGGACTCTGGCATCTTGAGCATCCCTCCAGCAAGCTACTACCTTTTGGTTACCCCTGCGGGCATGCCAGAGGTGGTTGCCATCGGTCCAGCGATGATCAATCTAGAAGCGGGCAAACGCTACACCGCCATCGCTACGGACGATCCAATGAACGTCACCGGATTGGCAACCGATGGCATTGGCATCGGCCTAATCTTGCAAGATGCATTCGTAGCAACGGAAGAGTAGCCGTTATATCCACGCATAAAAAAGCGGTGGCCTTGGCCACCGCTTTCTGGTTTCAGTCGCTTATAAACTAAACGCGTAACCCCAACCGATAATCACTTTAGGATCGTCATTATCCAAGTCGGTATCGCTGACCATAAAGGTGATGTCACCCAACTCCGTGGTCTTAGTCAAAGACAGGTTGTAGTTGAGATAGTCCTCAGCATTGTCTTTATCAAAGTCTTGCTGACCCACAGCAATGCCAACGCTCAAGCTGTCGCTGATTGGGTAGTTGAAGTTGCCCTCATAATACAGAGCACTGTCGTAAGCTTCGGCGCCATCATCGGTGTTGGTCGCGTAGATGATACTCACGCCAACGTATTTCCAACCTAAGTGCAGATAAGCTTCACCAAAGTCGATGTCCGCAGACTCGCCGTTGGCACCGGCATCAGGATAGGCGTAGTACACATAACCTAGGTCGTAGCTCAGTTCGCCCGCGGCACCGGCGTAACCACCATAAAAATCGATCTCGTAACTGGTGTCATCGCCGAAATCGACATTGGACGCCCAGGTACCCACATAGATACCAGAGTCGTGGCTGTAGTCGATGCCTCCCTGAAGGGCAACGCCATCATCGGTCTGGGTCAGACCGCGGAACAGATAGTTACTGGTTAAACCAACGTTGGCGTCCAGCGCAGCCATGGCGGTGCCGCTGATCAGTAACGTGGATACCGCAAACAGTGAGTGAATTAACTTGGTTTTCATCATTTTCATCCTTGTGAACCCGTAGGGCCAAATACGCTGCCCCTACGCACTACTTGAAAAGAGAGCCGTCACTCAATCTCGGACGGGTCTCTCCCTGCCCAAATTGATGGGCGACCCGCAACAGGTCGCCCGGTAATCAATTAATCGTCCAGCTCGGCTTCTGCCTGCTCGATGATGGCAAATTCCTCTTCAGCGCTGTGCTTAGAGACTTCCGCCTTCTTGAACACGAAGAAGTACGCCATACCAATTGCATACAGAATCAATGCCGCGATGGCCGCGGTGGAGTCGTAGACAAAACAGGCTGTCAACGCGATAACCGCCAGAACGATGGTGGTCCATGCTGTCAGGTTGCCACCTGGAGTTTTGTATGGACGAGGCATGTCAGGACGATGCTTACGCAGCTGAATGGCACTGTAAGCCTGCAGCGCGTAAGAGATGGTGGCACCGAATACCGCCATCATGATCATCATGTCGCCTTCACCACTGAGTGATGCGATGAAACCGATGATACCTGGAATCACCAACGACCAAGTTGGCACTTTACGTTCGCCAGTTAGAGACAGGAAGTCAGGCAGGTAACCGGCACGAGACAGCGCAAATACCAAACGGCTGTAACCGTAAATGATGGAGAAGAAAGAGGCGATTAGACCAAACAGACCCACCACGTTCACGAAGTTAGCCAACATGGAGTCTTGACCATACACCGCGCGCAGGGCATCAACCAGTGGCGCCGCGTATTCGCCTGCAGCTGCCGCACCCACCGCACCAGGAACCAGGAACAGTACCATGGCCGCAGAGAATAGCAGGAACAACATGGCACCGATGATGCCGCGAGGAATGTCTTTCTTCGGATCTTTGGCTTCTTCCGCTGCTAGAGGCACGCCCTCTACAGCCAAGAACAACCACATGGCAAATGGCAGCGCCGCCCATACACCGGTCCAGCCCTGAGGCAGGAAGGTGGTTGCACCGGCAACTTCTGGGTTCGCGGCGATGTCAAACAATCTGCTGGCATCGAAGTGAGGCAGCAAACCAACACCGGTTGCGAAGATCGCAATCACGGCCAGTGCGGTAATCACTAGCATAATGCGCAATGCTTCACCGGCACCAATCAAGTGGATGCCGATAAACACCGCATAGAAGGTAGCATACACTATGGGCCCATTAATGCCCGTAAGTGCTTCCACATAACCGCCAATGAATATCACAATGGCCGCGGGTGCCAAGGCATATTCAATCAACACCGCCAGCCCGGTTGCAAAGCCTGCTGTCGGTCCCATCGCGTAGCGAGCAAAGCTGTAACCAGCCCCTGCTGATGGGATAGCAGCACCCAACTCAGCCAAAGTTAATACCAGAGTAAAGTACATCAGGCCCATGGCGATGGTGCCAATCAGCATCCCCCCCCAGCCCGCGGTACCAATACCAAAGTTCCATCCTGCGTAATCACCGGAGATCACATAAGAGACCCCCAGCGTTGCCAGCAAAAACCAACCTGCAACGCCCTTTTTGAGCTGCCGCTGCTGTTTATATTCTTGAGTTCCGAATTCGGAACTGCCTACTTGCTCGGCCATACATCACCTCATATTTTGGTTATTTCTAAGCAATCCACACTTAAAAAAACCTTGGATTACTTAGTTTTGTGCCCTTAAAAATAAAATTGCGCGTTTACACCTTGCCCTCTAACACCTCCTTACGAGGCTGAGGAATAACCACCTTTTCAACTAATAAACCTTTGTGCTTGACCTGATTGACGCCCGCTTCAACCGCAGCGGTTACCGCCGCCACGTCACCGGTCATAGTCACGTATCCTTTTCCGCCGATGGCCATGGCGATGTGCACCTCCATCAGCTGAATGTCTGCCGCCTTCACCGCGGCGTCAGCCACCTCCACAATGGCCGCTACCGAGAAGGTTTCCACGATGCCCAAAGCCCCAGTCTCCTCAATGAGACGAGTGCCGGAGATCGCGGGGAACACATCCGGGTGCACATTGGGGATCAGCAGATCGTCCACGACATCACCGCCGCCCATCATCAATCCCGCCTCAACGGCGGCATTCACCGCCGCCACGTCACCGGCAACCATCACCATGAATTTTCCAGGGCAGATGGTGCGGTTAAACAAGATCTCCACATGGGCCGCTTTCAGCATGGCGTCCGCCACCAGATAGCCCTTTGCGATGGAGTTCAATTCGATACAACCAATTGCGTTTAACATGCGTACTTCGCCCTACTTTTTACTGATCACGATGACGTCACCCACTTCGGTGACAGTGCCATCCATACTGGCGTGAACCGCCACACTGAGTGCCTCTGGCTTAGGCTCACCAATCATCTGTCCGCGGGTCACACGTTCACCCACTTTGACGATGGCTTGAGCCGGCGCGCCAATATGCTGAGACAGTGGAATACAGACCTTTTCCAGCCCTACTTTGGGTTGCTGGTCTTGTTGCTGGTTCTCCTGCAGTAGCGCTTCGAAAGCCACGAATTTGGCTTTGGTTTTGGCGTACTGAGTCAGTTCCAAACGCTGAGTCAAACGCTTAATGGGCACGCCGCGATAGCTGCGCAGCGGATGCACATCCACCGCTTGTGCCTGCAGCTGCGCAGGGCTTTGCCATAGATCGTTTTCACGCAGTACGTCTTTGGTCAGGCCACACACTCGACTTGGGTCCAATCCTTCAGGGCAGCTCCACATGGTGCATAGGTTGCAACCGCTGCAGGCCTGAGCCGCGAGGGCAAACGAGGTGTTGTCGTTCAGCGACACCTGTAGAGAGCGCATCGCCAAATGAGGCTGAATCGGGTAGCCAAGAAGGCGTCTTGGACACATGGAGGAGCAAAGGCTGCACTGATCGCAGGCGGCTTTACCTATGCGGCGCACATCCTCAGGTGAACGCTGCTTAATCTTGGCAATGCGGGAGTCCTTGCGAAGCACCAACAGGCCGCTGTCGACCTTAGTGATGGCGGTATCCAGATCCTCGGTTACCGAGCCCATCATCGGTCCCCCCTGGACGATGACGAACTCATCGCAGGTGACCCCGCCCGCCAAAGCCAATGCTTCTCGATAGCTCATGCCAACGGGAAGCCAAGTGGTGTAAGGACGATTGACCTCGCCATGCACCGTCACCATGGTCTCCACCACAGGTTGACCTTGAGCGGCACGAAATACGTTGATGAAGGATTCGATGTTGTTCACCAACACCCCAATCTCTTTAGGCAGACCACCCGCGGGGATACGCAGGCCGGTGGCTTCATACACCAGCTCCACCTCATCCCCAGCTGGATAGACATCTTCCATCAATAGCAGGTCAATTTCGCCAGGCTTGAGCGACTCCAACACCGCCACGGTGTCGGCGTTCTTACGCTTAACCCCCACCACGCCTCGACGAGCGCCAACCTGTTTCATCGCCAGCAGCATGCCGCCGTAGAGCTCTTTGGCCCACAGCTGCATCAAAGCCTGATCTTTATAAAGCAGAGGTTCGCACTCGGCGCCGTTGGCCAGTACCCATTCCACCTGACAGTCCAGCTTGACGTAAGTTGGGAAACCGGCACCGCCGGCCCCAATCACCCCAGCGCGCTGAACCTGTTGTAATAACGGATCCATGATCACTCCGATTAGTGAGAAATGGGGTTAGCGGCGATCTCAATCACCGCCGCTTCGAACGCATCACAAGCAGCTTTGCAAGCCGCTTGCGAACCGGCCAAGTGACCGCCAGCAAAGTTGGTTTCCGACGGTGGCGCAAACAGATTTTTCAGCTCCACGTCGGCGGCTTTTAGCGCCGCATCAAGGGCGTACATCGCCTCCAATGGCGGGGCAATCAGATAGGCCAGAGCGGTGCCCTGCTCTACCCCAGCTTCCTCTGACAAATAGCTGCCAGTGGAGGAAACTAAATGGGCAAAGTACGCCAGCTCACCGGCTTCGTCGGCAGCTTGAAAAGCGGCCTCATCGGCAACAAAGGCCTTCATCCGCTCCAGACCCGCAATCACATCGGCGGGGCAACTGCCCGCAATGATGCCGATGATCTCACCGGACGTTGGGCCAGACGCATGGGCCGCGCCAGCATAGAAAGACTTGGCGTACACCACCTCAACACTGGCGGCCTTAGTGGCCTCATCCAGCGCGCAGTAGGTGACGTCATCGCAGTCGGCGGTAATCAAGCCGATGCTGTTATGGTGAGGCTTAAGCCCCAGTTGCTGCTTGTAGGCTTCATCTACGGACGCGATCACTCGTGTCGCCAGTACCGCAGGTTGAATCTTATCTTTGATGGCCATAATCGAATCCCGTTAACGCTTCAGGTTGATGCCGCTGCACTTCTGATCCAGCATGGTTTTCACCAGATCCACGATCACCGCTGCCGCTTCCACAGGAGGAGTGCCGCCAGCATGGATGTTGGAGATCACGGTGCGATCGGACTCCACGGTCTCCGCGGTGGGGCGATAGACGGCGTAACAGCTTAAGGATTCAGACTGACCCAGCCCCGGGCGCTCACCAATCAACAGGATGTTGACTTCAGCGTTAAGCAGCATGCCGATCTGATCCTGAGCTTTGACTCGGCCATAGCGCAGGAAGAATGGCGTGCCGACATTCAGGCCGGCGTTTTCCAGCCCTTTCATCAGTGCAGGCAAGATTTCGCCGTGGTTGCAGGTCACCGCATCCAGGCTTAGGCCATCGGAAAGCACCACCTGAACCTGAGGTGAGGCTTTGCACTTTTCCTTGATCATCGCCTCGGCGTCCGCATTGAGAATGCGGCCCAAATCCGGGCGAGTCAGGTACTCATCTTTGTCGTGGGCGCAGCTTTGCACCTCCATCAAGCCACGCTCCTGAAGCCAAGAAGACTCGACGTTTTTCAGCACGGTATCCTTAGAGCGGGAGTGGTCGGCCAAAAAGCGCAGCAGCGCGGTTGTACGAGGGCGAGCGCCACAGCGGCCCTTGCCAACACGGGCATCGGTTTGAGTGATGAGATCGCGAACCACGCTCTCATCCAGAGCGCTTTCCACGCCCATCCAGGATTTAAATTCATCACTG
The DNA here is from genome assembly GCF_005116665.1 of Ferrimonas aestuarii. Classification (GTDB taxonomy): domain Bacteria; phylum Pseudomonadota; class Gammaproteobacteria; order Enterobacterales; family Shewanellaceae; genus Ferrimonas; species Ferrimonas aestuarii. The sequence goes on from NZ_SWCJ01000003.1 coordinate 81,630, forward strand.
CCCAGATCAGGCAGCTCACCAGCCACCACAGACTGAGGTGCTGATGCAGGCGCAGCGCCGCCAGCATCGATGGTTTTGACCGGTTTTACCGGTACGGAATCTTCACCAAGCTGGGCCAAAACCGTGGCAACAATGTCTTGGATTTTCTGCTCGTTCATCATCTTGTCCTTACTTGAAGAAGATTGAAGGATCGCCAGCTTTGGCAGTAAGACGGCCGTTTTCCATCAGCCCCATGGTCTCCATCCACGCCTCAAATTCTGGCGCTGGACGCAGTCCCAACAGTTGGCGTGCGGTCACGGTGTCGTGGAAAGAGGTGGTCTGGTAGTTGAGCATGATGTCGTCGCCCATCCCCATGCCGATGACGAAGTTAACCCCAGCAGAAGCCAGCAAAATCAATAGGTTTTCGTTGGAGTTCTGGTCGGTGTCGGCGTGGTTGGTGTAACAGGCATCGCATCCCATCGGCAGACCGGTGAGTTTGCCCATGAAGTGATCTTCCAGACCCGCACGGATGATCTGCTGATGGTTGTAGAGGTATTCAGGACCGATGAAGCCCACCACGGTGTTCACCAGATGAGGCTTATAGCGACGTGCCAGTGCATAACAGCGCGCCTCCATGGTCATCTGATCTGCACCGAAGTGCGCATCGGCAGACAGCTCTGCTCCTTGGCCGGTTTCGAAGTACATCATGTTGCCACCGGCAAGATTGCTGTACTGCTTACCCACTTCGTAGGCCTCATCCAAGGTCTCAACGGTGATACCGAACTCGGTCAGCCCTTTCTCAGAACCGGCAATACTCTGGAACAGCAGTCCCGATGGCGCGCCCTTACGAACCGCTTCCATCTGGGTGGTGATGTGAGACAGCACACAGGGTTGAGTTGGAATTTGGAACTTGTCGATCACCTCTTGCAGGGCGTTGAGCACTTGCGTGGTGTTCTCGACACTGTCGGTCACTGGGTTCACCCCGATGACCGCATCGCCGCAGCCGTAGCTCAGCCCTTCGTAGGTTTGTGCCAAAATGGAGCTGACGTTGTCACGGGTATCGTTCGGCTGCAGACGGCAGCTGAAGTGACCAGGCAGGCCCACAGTACAGTTGGCTTTGGTAACCACTGGCTGTTTCTTGGCACCCAACATCAGATCGGCGTTAGAACACAACTTAGCGACACCAGACACCATCTCTGCAGTGAGGCCCTTGCGCAGACGTTCAAAGTCTTCATGGCTGTGAGCATCACTGAGTACGTATTCGCGCAATTCACTGACGGTCCAGTTCTTGATGCGCTCAAACATCGGCCGATTTAGGCTGTCTTGGTTGATGCGAGTGATCTGGTCGCTCTCGTAGGAGACCACCGGATTTTCTCGCAAATCGTTGAGGGTTAACTCAGACAGCACGTGTTTGGCCGCCACCCGCTCCTGTGCAGACTGAGCGGCAACGCCCGCCAACACATCACCGGAACGCAGATCCGAGGCTTTTGCCAAAACCTCTTTGATGTCCCCAAATTGATAGGACTGACCAAACAGCTGGGTTTTTAACTTCATAGTTCAATTCCTTTTAAGACGGGAACGCGAGAGACTTAACCGTTAACGGCACAATCTCACCACCGAAATAACTGTTACCAATGTCGAGGTAATCCCCCTCCTGAGTCGCCACCTCATCGATGACGCACAGAGGCTGGTGCAGCAGCGGCTGCAGCTCCATGCCGAGGGCTTTACCTATGTCGTTGTGTAGAATCACCAGCGCACTGCGCTGCTGATTGCCATGATTCTGATAAAACTGAGCCAACTCGCTGGCCAGATGCAGTACGGTGCGATAGTTCACCGGCATCTGAGCGTCGAATGAGATGGCGTAATGATCCTGAGCCAGTGACAGGTCCATGCGCTCGGCGGCGATCACCGTGGCGGCGCATACCTCAGGCTCGCTCTGTTGCCAATCGATGGCGGGGTGCACCACTGGGATGTTTTTCAGGGGCAGCTCATCGCTGCCAAGCCAGATGGTGGAGCCAGATAACGTCAGTGAATAAGCGCCGGCACCGATCACCGTGGCTCTGAGCGTTTGCGATGGTGGACGAACCTGATAGCGCTCAAGGCTTGGGTGGCGCAGTAGCGCCCGCGCCAGCAGTGGGCCGATGTCGCCAAACTGGCTCATCTCCAAATCGCGATGCTTCAGCTCATAGAAGCACTCGCCCACGCCGCCGCTGATAAACAGCGCATCGATGTTGTCCACCTGAGTCAGCTCTGGCGTTTGCAGTAGGTAAGCCGCCAAACGGCTGCAGTTGCCCATGGCCACTTCCATTACCAACTCGGCCATGCGGGCCACCACTCGGCGTAGGTGATCGTCGGTTAACTGCGTGGGCAGCAGCGCCTCACCAAACAGATCCTTGATCACCGCGATGGCGGGTTTGTGGATGAAATTAACTTTGCCAGCGGCGGTTTCGATAAGCCGTCCACCAACATTTAGACAGGCGGTGTCCACCACCTGACCGCAATCGAACACCACGTAGTTGGACGTGCCGCCGCCCACATCGATGTTCATAACCCGCTTATGCTGCTGCTCGGAGTATTCCTGGGCACCGCTGCCTCGGCCGGCGATCACCGACTCTAAGTTTGGGCCTGCGGTGGCCACGACGAAATCCCCAAGTTGCTGAGACAGATCCATCACCGCATCTCGGGCATTGGCCGCCTTGGCGGTTTCTCCTGTGATGATGATGGCGCCGGTTTCCACCCCTTCACTGTGGTGGCCGGCTAGAGAGAACTGCTCATCGATGTAACCACGCAGGGCGGTGGCATCAATTTGCCCTTCTCGGTTGATGGGGGTGAATGCCACCGGGCTTTGATAGCTGATGGCGCGGTCGACAAACTCATACACGGGAACTTGGGACGCTGGGGCTCGGTTGACCACCGTCAGCGTGGAGAAAATCACCTGAGTGGTGGTGGTACCGATGTCGATACCCACGCTGTGTATCAGTTTGCGCTCCATATTATCCCTCTCCTTCCAGCGCTTGACGCATCAACTGCATCACCTGACCGTGAGTCACCTGTCTGGGGTTGCCCACTAGGCAGATGTCGGCCATGGCGTCAGTGGCAAGGGCATCAAAGTCCGCTTCCAACACCCCAAACTCTCGCAGCGAGCTGGGTAACCCCAGATCCGCCGCCAGTTGCCGTACCGCGTCGATGGCGGCCTGACACCGCTGGCGAGGGGTCATGGAATCGCGACTGACGCCCAGAGCTTTGGCCACTTCGGCAAACTCCTGTTCGCAGCACAGGGCGTTAAAGCTCATCACATAGGGCAGCAAAATGGCGTTGGCCACCCCATGAGGAATGTGGTACTTGGCGCCCAACTGATGGGCGATAGCATGGGTCAGCCCCAAACCAGAATTACTGAACGCCAATCCGGCTTTGTAGGCCGCCACTGCCAGTTCAAAACGGCGCTCAATGTTGTCGCCACACCCCACGGCGATGGGCAGAGCCGCCATAACAGTCTCCATGGCGTGGTAGGCGTAGGCTTGAGACAACAGGTTAGATTGTTTGGAAACGTAGGATTCAATGGCGTGAGTTAATGCATCAAGGCCGGTGGCGGCGGTGATGCTGGCGGGAACCCCCAACATCAACATCGGATCCAGCAGCGCCAGATCTGGTACCAAGGCTGGGCCCTTAATCGGCACCTTGATGTTATGGCGCACATCATTGATCACCGTAATGTCGGTGGCTTCTGAGCCGGTACCCGCGGTGGTTGGAATCGCACCCAGCCCCACTTTGCGAGAGGCTAAACCACCCACTTCAAATTCCGTTAGCGGACCGTGGTAGTCACCGACCACCGCGATCGCTTTGGCGGTATCCAGCGCCGAACCGCCACCGATACCAAGGACAAAATCGGCGCCACTTTGAGTGAGCACCTCAATGCCTTTGGTCATCAGTTCGCTGTCCGGCTCGCCTTCAACCTCAGTAAACAGGGTCAGTTGCAACCCTGCCAAACGGATGGCTGACTCGCAGCCTTCCAACAGCCCCATCTGCCACACTTGGCGATCCACCACCATCAGAACGTGACTGGCGCCAAGCTCCAACAGGGCGTCGCCTAACTGGCTGACACAGTACTCGCCGGTCACGGTGATGGCGGGCGAGCGGAAGGTAAAACCACGATTTGGCCGGAAGTTTTGCAGTGTTTGCTGCACCACTGTGGCGATATCGGCGGCAGAATGGGTCTGAGTCATAGATCCCCCGGTTGCTGCAGGCCATAGCTGGCGATGGCCAATGGGGTGAGGTAAAGCGCTTTGGAGAAGGCCACCACCTCAAGTTCGGGAAATTGCTTGCGGAACACCTGAGTAAATCCAGCTACTAGGGTGCCGCCGCCCGTCAGGTACAGTGCCTTTGGCTGATGCCCCTGAATGTGCTCGGCGACGATGTCCGCCATCTTCTCCAGCACTGGCTTAGCCAATGGCGCAATCATAGGGTCATCCCCTTGACGCTTTTTCAGCTCCGCTTCGGCCACCTCAATGCCCAAACCACCAGCGATGGTCAGGCTGACATGACGGCCGCCACTGGGCTCATCCAAGGAGCGAATGACCTTGCCCGCCTCAATGATGGCGGTTCCGGTGGTGCCACCACCGACGTCCACCACGGCGCCATGTTCCATTTTCAGCAACATCGCCACACTGGAGGGCTCATCAATCACCTTGGACACCTCGATGCCTGCGGATTCCACCACATTGATGGAGATCTGCGGATCGGTGCCCGGAGGATAGGAGGTCACCGCGTGCGTTGGCAGCTGCCCAAGGCGAGCTTCGGCCTTGGCAAGCTGCTCGCGCACGATGCGACAGGCCCCCACATAGTCGACCACCACCCCATCTCGAACCACATCAGCCCAATCTAGGAAGGCCGCAACCGGCGCTCCGGACTGGTCTAACACTAAGGTTTGGATGTCGGCGGTACCTAGGTCAACCCCCAGGTAGAGCGGGCCGCTGACGTCGATGGCACTGTCGTCGTTGACAATGGCATCAATGGCCAGCAGGCGCTCGTTGGTTAGGCTTATCGCATCTTGAGTCTTCATCAAACGATCCTGAATGAATCCACAGCGGTACAACGGCGCTTACGGGTAAAGGTCAGCGCATTAGTTACCCCTTCCCCAGTTGGGGTAGAGATGGTCATGGTGGTCCAGCCTTCGCCTCCAGCACCGATGGCCGCAATGGCTGGGCCATTTTTCGCCAGCAGGCTGCAGTCCATTCGATAAGCCATCTCAGTGAGCACATCGATGTTCTTCGAGTGAATGGCGGCGGTATGACGGTTGCCACTCTCCAGCTCCACGGCCCAGTCGATGGCTTGCTGTGCATCGCGAGCACGAATCACCGGCAAAATCGGCATCATCTGTTCGGCAACGGAGAAGGCGTGATCTTTGCTGGCTTCGAAAATCAGCAGGCGAGTCTGCTCTGGCACGCTAATGCCTGCAGCCTCCGCCAGTTTGGCGGCATCACGTCCCACCCACTTCGGATTCGCAGATGGCGTGCCGTCTGGGTAGCCTTTGAGTACCACTTTGGCGATGGCATTGGCCTGCTCCAACGTCAGCAGGTGAGCCCCATTACGGGCCATGGCTTGCTGAAGTTGATCGGCAACGCTGTCGACAACGATGATCTCTTTCTCGGTGGCACAAACGATGTTGTTATCGAAAGAGGCCCCTTGAACGATGGAGATGGCGGCGCGTTCGATGTCTGCGGTTTCATCCACAACCACTGGAGGGTTACCCGGGCCTGCGGCAATCAAACGTTTGTCAGTCACTTTCTTGGCCGCGTCCACAACGGCATCACCACCGGTCACCACCAGCAGGCGAATGCCTGGGTAGGTAAACAGCTTTTGCGCGTTTTCTAGGGACGGGGTGGCCACGGTGGTACAAAGGTTGGCTGGACCTCCGGCACACTGAGCCGCGCGATTGATAAGTTGAATGGTGTACTGAGACACCTTTTTCGCGCCCGGATGTGGTGCAAATACCACCGCGTTCCCCGCGGCAATCATGCTGATGGCGTTATTGATCACGGTGCATGATGGGTTAGTGCTCGGAGTCACCGACGCGATAACCCCCCAAGGGGCATTTTCCATCAGGCTCATGCCCTGATCACCAGAGACCGCTTGTGGCACCAAAATTTCAGTGCCCGGTGTGCGGTGAGCCACCAACAGGTGTTTCTTAATTTTGTCTTCGACTCGGCCAAAGCCGGTCTCTTCCACCGCCATCTCAGACAACTCCTGAGCGTGCTTCTTCGCCAGACGGCGAATGGCTAGGATGATGTTGTCGCGCACGGCGATAGAACGAATCTGTTTTTGAGCGGCGAATGCGGCAGCAACCGCATCGTCTAAGGTGTCAAACACCCCATCATTACCGCCGCTAACACTCGGTGCTAGGGCGGTTGAACCATTGCCAAGTTGCATCACCACTCGGCGTACAATCTCTTCAACTTGATGCTGATCCATAATCCAATCCTTACTACTGATGACCTAAACCTCGAGGCGCGTTACTTGGTGTAGCAGCGCTCTCCATTGGCGGTCACTTCATCGATAATGCCAACGACACAGAGGTCGACCGGAGAGAGATCGGCGGCGTCGCCATAGGCGCGGCGGGCTGAACTTCCAGACACCACCATCACCCATTCACCGACGCCGGCGCCCAGTTGGTCCATGGCGATGTGAACGTCAGAACCGGCTTTGCCGTTCTGATCCACCATCTCCACCAAACACAACTTATCCATGCGCATCTGAGGGCTGCGCACGGTGGCCACCACGTGGCCAGTGACTCGAGCAATTCTCATCCGTTCTCCCCACCCTGTTGGTTAGCGTTGTTTGGGACTGTGAAACCAGGCATCACGGCGTTGGCGTGATAGGGAAAATCTTCTCAAGGTCGTTATGAGGACGAGGGATAACGTGAACCGCCACCAACTCACCCAGACGCTGGGCCACAACGGCACCGGCATCGGTGGCCGCTTTACAAGACGCAACGTCGCCACGAACCAGAACCGTCACCAGACCGGAACCGATCTGCTGGTACCCAACCAGCTCAACACGAGCGGCTTTGACCATGGCGTCAGAGGCTTCAATCAAAGCCGTTAACCCCTTGGTTTCTAAAATGCCTAATGCATCCATAATGTTCTCCTTACTCGGCGACTACTTGGTCGCACGGCTCTTAGCTGGGGCTTTGGTCTCTTCTTCCGCAGCGGTGATAGGGAAGATGGCGTCCAGGTCCCCATGAGGACGAGGAATAACGTGCACGGCCACCACTTCACCCAAACGCTGGGCAGCGGCAGCACCGGCATCGGTAGCAGCCTTACAAGCGGCCACGTCACCACGTACCATTGCGGTCACCAGACCAGCACCAATTTGCTTGTAGCCAACCAGTTGCACACGGGCAGCTTTGACCATGGCATCAGAGGCTTCGATTAAGGTGGTTAAGCCTTTGGTTTCAATAATTCCTAACGCTTCCATAATGTTTCCTTGCGACACTAGTTACAGAGGTTTGAGGCCAGCACCGAGATGTCGACAATGTCATCTGCGCTGCAACCTCGAGAAAGATCGTGAACGGCACCATTAAGCCCTTGAAGCATTGGGCCTAAGGCAATGAATCCTCCCAAACGCTGGGCCACCTTGTAGGCGATGTTGCCCGCATTCAGCGAGGGGAAAATAAACACATTGGCACCCTCAGCCAGAGGGCTGCCGGGCATCTTCTTAGCAGCGACGGCAGGCACTAATGCCGCATCAAACTGCACTTCACCATCAACGATGAGATCCGGCGCTCGCTCCCGCACCAATTGGGTAGCCGCTTGCACCTTGGTCACTTCCGCGTGAGCGGCGCTGCCCTTGGTCGAAAACGACAACATCGCCACTCGCGGGGTGATGCCAGTCGCCTTGTGGAAGTTGGCAGCGGTATCGATGGCGATGTCTGCCAACTGGGATTCGGTGGGCATGGGCACCACGCCAGCATCAGCGAAGGCAAAAGTCTGCTGGCCATCGGGAGACAGCATCAAAAAGAAGCTGGAAACGGTGCTGGAATCTGGCGCCACACCAATGGCGCGGATGGCAGCGCGAATCACATCGCCTGTGGTCGATAGGTTGCCGGCAATGCAGATGTCGGCGTAGCCTTGATCCACCATCATCATGGCGAAATTCAGAGGCTGAGACAGGCGCTCAACCGCTTGCTCTCGAGCGAGTGGCTTACGCTGCTTAGCTACGTAAAGATCCACCATCTCCTCAAAACACCCAGAGGACTGAGGTGCCAGCACCGTTAGGCTGGGCACCGCAATGCCGCTATTGTGGGCGCGGTCTCTAAGCTCAAATGGGCTACCCAGTAAGATTGGCTCCGCCAGCCCCTGCATTTTCAGATCGTTGGCGGCGTGCAGCAGACGCACGTCACTGCAGTCGGGATACACAATGCGCTTCGGATTGCGCTTGCAGTTGGCGCGGCACTGTTCAAGAAGCTCCACGGCTAAGCTCCTCTAGTAAAGATTGATTGCCAATTTGGCACTGCCACACCAGTTGCATCACCACGTATACGGCGCTGGAGAGACGGTTGAGTCCGGCGACGATATCTTCGCCTAGGGGCGACAACTTAAGCGTGTCATCGAGAAACACTGAGGTTGCCTGAAGTTCAAGCTCACGAATCAGGCCACGAAGGTAGTTAAGTTGCCCTACCACCAAGCCGTATTTTGCATCGGGCAACATATGGTCATGGCCTAGATGTTTCATGGGATTGTGGGACCAGCGATGCAGGGTTTGGGCGTCGAACTCCCCTAATCCCGGCAGTGGCAACGGTCGGTTTAGCACCTCAGCCTGAAGCACATCACCAAGATAGGAACGGATGTCGGCCATAAAACTACGCAGTTTGTCCGGCTGGGCCTCCATGGCACACTGCACCAGGACGCAATAGCTGATGCAGCTGTCGAGCTTGCCTCTTAAAGCGATGCGAGGGTGAGTTTTTGGCACCAGATGACTGTCGTCTAAGTGAGTCAATAGGGCTGGCTTTTCAGCAACTTCCGACTCACACAATTGACAAAGATTCTGAGGTCGCTGATTGTCGCTTTTCAGGGCATGCACCTGCTTCAGATGGCCGGCATCGGTCAGTTCATCCCCTTGGGAGACAAAATGCTGCCCTTTGGGATCTTGCCAGCGAATGCCGATGCTGCGTTCCTGCAGCAGCTGCCGCGCCGATGGCGTGAAACGGGTTCCCGGCGGCAAGATGATCTCGCCACCGTATCGCAGTCCAAAGTGCGCTTTCAGATAATCCTCAGTGATGAAGAGTGGCTCTGTTAGCGGTTTCATAACTACGCCCAATCAGCTGGGTAGGTGATGTAGACGTAACGCACCCGAGTTGGGGTACCAAACTCCACCGAACTGCCCTTGGGAATAAAGATCACATCGCCAGGGTTGGCGATGGTGGTGCCTGCCGCCGTTTTCACGTGCAGCTCCCCTTCCAGCACAACATTGACTTCGTCATAGCACAGGGTCCAAGGGAAAAAGGCGTTTTCCCACCCCATGTAGCCCACGCCCATGTTGCTGCCATCTTCAACGCCCACCACATCGGTAAGACCGATCTGCTTGCCCGGAGCGCCATCAAACTCCCCTAGGGTGACCGCATTGCCACGAACCAGCAAAATGCCATCGTCGTTGATCTGTCTAGGGGAATCGGGAGCGGCAAAATTGAAATCGGCCAAGGCCTTGGCGATGAGGGTTTTGATCTGTTCACTGGTGTTGGCATCCACCTCACCTAGGTGGGATTCCACCGCTTGCTGAATGGTGGCTTTGGGGTCAGTCGCCGGTTTGTATTCGGCTGGTGCCTGAGGCGGGGCGGCATCTCTGATCTCAACCCCTTCGGCTTCCGCTAAATCACGGGCTTCAGGGGTGATAATGCACTCGTTTGCGGGCGCCAGAATATAGGTTTGCTGATTTGATTTAGCTTGCCTAATATCTGCGGAAGAGATCAATTTTTTCATTACCACAGTCCTTTGAACTATATTTACCACCAAAAATTATTTGGGGGCTTGCAGTGATAAAAGGTGTGTTAATAATGCGGATAATGAATCAGAATCAAAAATGGAAACTTCCCAATAGGGCTCGGGAATATTAGCTTCTCGCATCAGTGATTTTGCCAATTCGATATCTGCATCGTCGACATCAGTTTTACTTATTACGCCCACAATGTTCTTGTTGGCATAGACGTTTAATAATCCGGGTACCGGAGAAAATCGCTTCGCATTCGCAGGCTGCAAACACACAACCGTTTTCACCATGCTGATGGTCGACAGCAGGGCATTATTCCAAGCACGGTTATCAATGAACTCCCCTGGAGTGTCGATAACTCGGCCGCGATAAATATTGGGTGACTGGGTCTTGCCAATATGCACGCTCTGCTCAACGAGTTTGTCGATCAGCGCCGATTTTCCCGCATCCACTTCGCCCACAAAGGCGACGTTTTTCAATTCAGTTTGAAGACTCATGCTAGGTCTTTGTCAGGCTACAGGCGCTGTAGCCTAGAGTGTTGCTAAGCACGTGGAGTACCGCATTTAGCGCCTCTTCCACCGCGGATACCGAACCGGTAATCACCAATGCTCCAGTAAAGCGATCCAGAAAACCGATGTGTACTGACGCCGCCTTGGTGGCAATGTCACCGGCGATAATGGCGGTCTCCCCTGGGGTCAAAGTCAATATCCCCATGGCACCGTCAGCCTCCACACCAACACGCTCGCAAAGCTCATCCGTTGGGTTAGCAATAAGGTGGGCAAGGGTGACCTGTTTACCAGGAACAAACTCTTGGATAATTCGCTCAATATTGCTGTTATCAGGAAGCATTGTTACTTCTTAGTGAAGACGATTTTGAAAAACAGTAGCAGCTCAAAATTGACGATTCTTTGAAGCTCATCACGAATAATTATGTTCTGATTTAATTACATTCACTAGTAATGACATTCACCAAACCATCTACATTTAGCGAAAAAACAAGACAAATTATTAGCAGAAAGCTGTCAGAACTAAATTAAACTAATATTTACAAAGTTAGTAATTACTTGAAAAGTATACAGTGAATGAAAGTCAATTACCGTACCGTAATTGTATAAATTATAAATTCCAATTTGAATGATATTTAGTGAATTTTCTTTCAGTTGGATTTAATGAATTTCATATCGAAATTAGATTCAAATAAAAAACCCAACAAAAGTTGCCGACTTCAAGCCCAATTGAAGTCGGCACTGGTTACCAATAGGTCACTAAGGTCATCACGTACACCACGGCACAGAGCGTAGGCCAGTACCACATGACGGTGATCTTATTGCCACCGTAATTGACCATGGCGCTGCTGCCCCGATAGTAGAAGTGAGAGACCACCAACAGTAGTGAAATAACCACATAGAGCAGAAAATAGAAGTACTCGAAATAGACCACCTCGGCTAAAGCCAGACGCTCTCGAATGCTGTAGTGAGCCAGCAATATGGTAAAGATCAGCGCGGTACAGTGGTTACGAAACTCCTCCATGGAAGACTCCGACATATTGACCACCGCAGCAAACAGCAAGCTGACGATGACAATCACCGGCAGTAATGTGGTCACAAAGGGGCTTAGGAAGTAGCGCTCAATACGGATGTTGTAGAACAGCTCAGGAAACTCCCCCTGCCCTTGATACCCAGCCAAGCCAAAATTGCTCTTGTAACTATGGTCCAGATATCGAAACTCACCGGCAAGCAGCTTCCACTCGTTGAGCATAAGCTCACTGTCCACTCCAGGGTTAAAGCTCGGGGTGAGCTGATCGTAGGACTCCAGATCCGGTACCAGCACCGTATTGGAATAAAATTTCGTCGGCCACAGGCGAATCCAAACATTTTTGTCATCGAAAGGGTACTTGCTGTAATCAAATGGTTGGCGCAGCTGGGCTTCAAAATACCAGCCCTTGACCCGGCGGCCATCAGTAGCAAGCCCCTCATAGGCCTCGGTAATCGACGCGCTCACCGCTTCCGGCATCAATACGCCCCCTTGTTGATCACCACTGAGTTTCTGCCATACGTAGCCGGTCAAATAGACATTATTCGCCGACTTAAACTCCATCGACTGCACCATGATGCCCGTAGGAATAAACACAGGTTCGTCCAGACGCATCGCCTCAGACTGAAAATGATAGGTATCGATGAACGCTTCACGCTCACTGATGTTCGACACCGGTACCGACCCTTCAACCTCATTGGAATAAAAGTCCATCGCCAGCCACCACACACCAGCGATACCCAGCGCCAACAGCAAAGAAGCCAGTGCGGAAAACTGCCAACGAATGCTCACCAAACGATAGGAGCGAGTCACCCCTGCAATCAACATCAACAACGACGCCAGTGCCACCGTCAACGTCAGCAGCACTTGGCGACGCACATCATTAACGTCCAGCACCAAAGACTCACCGGAGAATACCGTCACCAAGGTCCAATCGGCGTGAGCCACCTTTTCACAGGCGGCGTAACCTTGAGCCCCCCCTTTTAGGCCATCCAAGCGAAAAAAACGGGTGCCACTCTCCGGCGCAAAGCAGGCAGACAGGGATGCCAAGAAAGCAAAATCGGGATTGTGCAGTAAGCTGCCTCGAGTCTGGCCTTTTCGAACCAGATCAAAGATCGGATGGGAGATGAGTCGCCCCTCCTTGGAGAACAGCATGCCGTAGCCAGTGGTCTCCACCTGCATCTTTTTCAGGTCGGTATTGAGGTGCTCCAGAGAGATATCGCTAGGTATCACCGCAATAGGTCGCTCACTCACGGCATCTTTGGTGCCATAAAAGGGAACCGAGTAGGTGGTGATCACCACATTATTGAGGGGTTCAAAATAGGGTTCCGTCCACATCGGACCTTCAGCCAACGCCCGAGAGTACCAGCTAAACTCGGCGCCACCGGTATCGTAATCGGTAATGTTAAAATCCCGCTCTATACCAGACAGTCGCTCGAAATAGCGGGAGAAATAGCGCTGCTTGCCATCAAACTCATAAGGCACGTAAGTAACATTGAGGGAAGCCAACTGCGGCGTTTGCTGATAATACTGACTCAGCAGTTTTGGCACCTGACGCCGGTCCTCAACCTGAGCCAAACGATCGCGAAATTGGTGCACCTGCTGCATCACCAACTCCAGCTTATCCCCGATCTCATCGGCAGTGCTGTCGGTCTTTTCGAGCAACTGCTGCTCTATCTGGCGCTGATTCTCCGCAAACAGATGCACCAAGTGGGTCACCAATACTCCAGCCCACACTAACCCGGCAATCCCAACGCCAATACAGAGTATGCGCACCACTTCACTGACTTTTGACATCCTTGTCTCCCTCCCTGCGACGCCATCACGCTAGCACTGGCGCTGCGGTTCGACCACATCCCGCCCCATCAACAATCATGATTTCAGAGATAACCACCAATCAATAGGGAGAAACTCGGACAAACACCGAGACAATTCGATACTTTCCAGAAAGTTACGCGGCAAAGACCATTGAGTAAGCAAGGGAAATATCAGAAGTACCACAGGATGAGCTGTGATAGGGTAAGCCAACAACAACAATCATAAGGAAACAGGATGTTCAGGTTCCCTAAACTGGCGCTGACGGCCATAACGTCAGTGGCCCTTAGTCTATCGGCCCACGCCGACGTTACCGATTTTGACAAAAGCCAACTGCATCAACATATCTCAACCTTAGCCTCAGACCGATTCGAAGGCCGTGGCCCCCTCACCGAAGGAGAGCGACTAAGCGTTGACTACATTGAGCAGCAGTTCAAAGCCATTGGCCTAGAGCCTGGTTACCACGGCAGTTATCTGCAAAGTGTGCCCCTTGCCAAGGTCACCGCCGATCAAAACATGAGCTTAAAACTGGGTAACTTGAGCTTCATTAATGGACCTGAATACACCGCTCGCAGCAATCACATCACTGACAAGCTGAAACTCAAAGACTCAGAGATGGTGTTCGTTGGCTATGGCATTAATGCCCCTGAGTATGGCTGGAACGATTATCAGGGCGTCGACGTTCGCGGCAAGACCGTGGTGATGCTGGTAAACGATCCCGGCTTTGCCACCCAAGATCCCAACCTCTTCAAGGGCAACGCCATGACCTACTACGGGCGCTGGACCTACAAATATGAAGAGGCGGGCAAACAGGGGGCTGCGGCCGCCATCATCATCCACAAAACCGATGCCGCCGGTTACCCATGGTCGGTGGTGGAAAACTCCAACACCGGCAGCAAATACACCCTAGTGGACGACAACAATAACCTAGGGCAAGTGGACATCATGGCTTGGCTGCACCAAGACGCCGCCAAGCGACTGTTCAAAAATGCCAAACTGGATTTCTCCAAGCTAAGTGCTGCGGCCGCCAAACCCGGCTTTAAAGCGGTTTCCATGAATCAGCAAGCCAATCTTGAATTTGCCCAGTACAGCGAACTGGCTGAATCGAAAAATCTGGTTGGCATGATAAAAGGTGCCCATCGTCCCGACGAAGCGGTGGTGATTCATGCTCACTGGGATCACCTGGGTAAGCAGGGCGGAGAGGGCCACATCTATAACGGCGCCATCGACAACGCCACAGGCGTTGCCGGCGTACTGGAGCTGGCTCGAACCCTAAAAGCGATTCATGCCAAAAAACCGTTCGCCCGCAGCATCTACTTCACCAGCTTTACTGCCGAAGAGACCGGAATGATTGGCGCTCAGCAGTTCGCAGAACAGCCGCCAGTGGCCACCAAAAACATCGCTGCGTTTCTGAATATTGATGGCATGAATGTAGGCGCACCTCTCGATTACGTGCTCAGATACGGTAATGATGTCAGTGAGTTGGAACTCTATCTCGATCGCATTGCCAAAGATCAAAACCGCTACGTTAAACCGGATCCTCGCCCGCAAGCGGGACTGTTGTATCGCAGCGACCACTTTGCCCTGTTCAAGCAGGGTATTCCTGGGCTGCTATTTATGAGCCTGGGCGATAACGACCCAGATTACATTCCAAATCGCTACCACAAACCAGCAGACGATTACGATCCAAGCTGGCCACTGGATGGCATGGTTCAAGACCTGCAGTTGATGTCCACCATGGCACAGCAACTGGCCTACGGCGATGACTGGCCAAAATGGCTGGAAGACTCTGAATTTAAACAACGCCGTGCCCAAGACGGCCGATAACCCTAAGGAGATCGCGTGTCCGCAATCAGCCCCCATGGCCTTTGGCTCACCGCCCAATTTGAGCTAAAACGCCTATTCACCACCAAGCGAGGGCTGTTGTGGCTCGCCGCTTTCAGCATTGTCTGGGGCGTGCTGCTGCGCTACCCGATTCTTGGCGCCAGTAATCTGCTGAGAGAGCCGGCGGTTCAAGAGTTAGTGAACTACCTAAACCCCGCCGGCGAATACAGCCAGTTGTTTGCATGGGGCTCTCCCGAAATGGCCGCCTATTGGCTGTTTGCACTGCTGCTGTTCCCCATGACCAGTATCGGTATGGCCGCCGATCAGCTTGCCTCCGATTTGAGCCGCGGTACCTTACGATTTTTGGTCCTGCGCTGCAGCCGAACCAACCTTCTGTTAGGCCGATTCCTTGGCATGATGCTGGCGCAGCTGTTTATGGTGCTGGTCTCTCTGCTTGGCGCTCTGATTCTGGCGATGAGCAGTGGTGAAGCTCTGCTGCTTCCCCTTCTCGGCCAGTGCCTGCTGGTGATGCTGAACCTGTTTGTGGTGCTGCTGCCTTTTACCGCCACCATGGCATTGCTGTCGATTCTGGCTCGCTCGGGTCGCCAAGCGGTGATCCTAGCCACTCTGTTTTGGATTGTGGCTCCGCTGGCCGTCGGACTGTTGTCCCAACTGTACGCACCGCTAGCGCAACTTAAAATGCTGATTCCCGGCGGACAGATTCTTGAGCAGGTTTCGCTACTGCCTGCCCAGGCATTAACTCTGAACTGGCTGCCACTGCTGCAAACCTTGATCATGCTGGCCTTAGCCCGCATCGCCCTGCTGAGGACTTCACTATGACCTTGATTACTGCCAAAGGGCTTTGCAAAGATTACGGCTCCACTCGAGCACTGAACAACATCGACTTGATCCTGTCCGGGGACGGTAACATCGCTTTAGTGGGGCCCAATGGAGCCGGTAAAACCACCCTATTCTCGATTCTGTGTGGCTACCTCACTCCGAGCTCGGGAAGCATCGAAATTTTGGGGCACAAGCCGGGTTCGGCCGCCCTACATGGCAAGCTCAGCGCCCTGCCTCAGGATGCCCAACTGGATCCGGGCTTTGCCATCGGTACCCAGTTAAAACACCTGTGCGCACTGCAAGGATTCAGAGGTAAGGCCGCCCTTGAGGAAACCAAGCGCGTGCTGGCGCTGGTGAACTTGAGTGACAGCATCAAACGCCGTCCTAATGAGCTCAGCCATGGCATGCACAAACGCCTGACCATCGCCCAAGCGCTTATCGGCGCGCCAGAGCTTATCTTACTTGATGAGCCAACCGCCGGTTTGGATCCGGTCAACGCTCGAGAGATTCGTCAGTTAATCAGCGATCTAAGTGAACAGTGCCAGTTTGTCATCAGTTCCCATAACCTGGAGGAGCTAGAAAAGCTCTGTTCGCAAGTGCTCTACATTGAGCAGGGGCGCCTGACCCAACAGCTCACCAGTGACGACCGTGAACACAATGGTTTCCTCGGGTTAACGCTGACCTCGCCCCTTGAAGAAGGGCATGGCTTGGATCAGCTGTATGGGGTGCTGGGGCTCAGCGTCAAAAGCAAG
The DNA here is from genome assembly GCF_005116665.1 of Ferrimonas aestuarii. GTDB lineage: Bacteria > Pseudomonadota > Gammaproteobacteria > Enterobacterales > Shewanellaceae > Ferrimonas > Ferrimonas aestuarii. The sequence continues at coordinate 98,354 of NZ_SWCJ01000003.1, forward strand.
CTGCAACTGCAATTTCGCTACGACATCAAAAACCATCCGGATTTCGACTTGTCACTGCTGCATGCACTAAAGGCTAAAGACATAGGCTATCGCCAACTCAGCCTTGGCCGCAGCCTAGAGGAACGGCTGTTTGATTAGAGAGCGATTGTTCGATTAGAGAGTCGTTGCGGATTATGTCAAAGCCCTGCCAGTTCATACTGGTGGGGCTATTTCTTCCTCCGGCCCCAAATAACAAAGCCCGTGCAGGCAATGGCGATGGCCATCAGGGCAACGGCGGTCATCAGCCACTCACCCACCACGCCGAACACTCGGCCACTGTGCAACGCCAACAACAACTGCTCAACACTGATCCCAGCACCTTCGGCCAATTTAGGCTGATACTCTTGCGCTTGAAACGGCACCAGTGCAGGCATCACTTCAGTCGTAACCGGTTGCATCGGCTGTTCCAACCACCAATCTTGCTGCCACACTTGACCATTGGCGTCTTTGAGCAGTGGCAAGCCTTGGCGACTGACCCCAGCCAGAACCATGTCGGTGGCCAGTGGTATCGAGTCGACCAACTCACCGCTATGAAGCAGTAACCACAAAGAGGCGCCATCAGCCAGCAGCACCTGCTCCTCACCCACCAGCACATTGGCAACCTGTTGACTCAGTTCTCCCAGCACGCCTTGGGCACTCACCAAGTGACGATCCACGATCCATAGCTCAACACCGTCAATGGACTGAATTGCCGGCACAGGCACACCAAGAATCTGATACCAGATTTTCGAAGTGAGTACTGGGGAGTCTAGGCCGATACGATGACTGTGTTGCAGCGCCAGTCCAGTGGTGGCTAACAGCAAAATCCATGCACAGACAAAAATGCCAATACGGCTATGCCAACGGGTTAACGTACGGGTTTTCATGAGCCTAAGTGCTCAGCCAGATACAGTGCCAGTCGAGCGGTCTTATCCATAGCCCGCACCGACAAGGTTGCGCCACTGATGCCGTCGATGGTCTGAGACAAGCGTTGCTGCTCCAATTCGGCGCCAATAAACTGCTTAGTAAATGCCGGTCGGTGAACTTCCCAGCCACGGCTCTCACGGAAGATAAGCACTTCGGCATCGATAATCTTGCCCTGCTCCACCAGATACCCGAAGGTAATCGGCTGCTCTTTGCCGATGGCTTCTAGCACCCAAGCCGTGCGCTGGCCTTGCTGCCAATATCGCACTCGCAGCTTGCCATAATTCTGACCAATAAGATCTTTGATGTTTTGCTTAAGCTCGCCCTTAAGCCACAGGGTTTTAGGGGCAGGCACGGAGGAAAATGACTCGGACAGGAACTGCTCCTGAGTCTTGTAAACGGTGTTAGCTGCATCCACTGGTGAAACAGATAGCGCTGCTAAAAATGCAAACAGGGGGCCGAAGCCCCCTAATAACGAAAGTTTCATCTTAGAAAGAGTAGCCTACGCCTAGGTTAAAGCCGTTGTTATCAGAGCCATCGGTTTTCTCAGCCCACTGATAATCCGCTTTAAATACCACTTGAGGGTGAATCCAGTAGTTTACACCCACATCGGTTTGCTTCTCATCTTTCATGCTGCCTTTGAAGAACTCGTAGTCGCTGTAACGCGCGAACACGCCCACTTGTTCGGTCAGCTTAAAGCTAGGTTCGATATACCAACCTTTCTGGTCGTCGGCACCATTTTCAGACGCCACGTTGCCATCGATGTCCCACTGGGCATACAAGCCACGCAGACGGAAGTTACCAACAGAATAGTCCATGTGGCCTTCCAGCAACATCGCGCTGCCGATGCCATCACCACTCATCTGAGACAGATCATCCTGATAGTTTACGCTGGCGCCCAAAGTCAGACCAGGAACGCCAGACCAGTTGATGGCCAGCGTACCTGCTAGGTTTTCTGCTGCGGCTTCAGAAACCTTCTGACGACCGCCACGGATGTAACCATCGCTGCTCTCCAAACCGCTGTGGATGAAGCCCTGTACCGTGATGCCGTTATCCAAGCGACCAATCAGGCCAGTACCCGCTTCCCACCAAGTGGTAGGCAAAATGTATTTTTCTACGTTGTTACGCTCAACACCGTAGAAGGTATCAGGCTCGTGGGTTTCATTCAGCAGGCCGATTGGCAGCAGGAACAAACCGGAACGTGACGTCAGGTTGTCAGACAGATCCCAATCGATGTAGGCCTGCTCCAGCTCCACTTCGCCATCTTTGCCTTCACCGGACAAAGAGTGCTCCAACTCCACTTCGGAGAAGAAGCGAATGTTGTCGGAAAACTCATAACCGAAGAACATCACAAAACGGTGGAAATCAATCTCTTTTTTAGCATCGGTGTTGTTGTAGTGCAGCTCACCGTAGCCACCGATAGACAGCTTATCTAAGGCAGACTTGCCAGAATCCGCTTCTACCGCTTCCACCGCAGCTTCCACGGCGGCTTGGTTTTCTTGCACTTGGCGCTGCAATGTTTCAATGGCTTCCGCTTGCTTCTGAATCAGCTCCTGCTGAGCTTTCAGTTGAGCTTCCACGGAATCGGCCGCAACGGCACCACCAGTGAATAATGCCAGAGCCAGAGAGGCAGCTAGAGGTTTTACTTTAAAAGTCATCATCTTCCCTTTTGAACTATATTTAATCGAGGGTTGACGCAGATGATAACCACTTTCATTAGTATTTCCACATTAATTTCACATTTTGTTGATCCATTCATGCTAAATACACCTTTTGAGAACTACCTCACTGGTTAACCAGTGAGTTACAAACCAGCACAGTTTGATAATCAATTCATCATTCAGCCTTCATTCAGCACCATGGTTGCAAACTCACTTCATAGAATTGAGAGAGAGTAGTAGCAATGAAGCGCTCGTTAATGTTCATCGTTTTAGCAACACTGGCTCAGTCCACATGGGCTAACCAATACATCATCTACCCAGCCGGAGGCCAAGACGCCGAGCAGCAGAAGGCGGATACGCGAGAGTGCCAAACCTGGGCTACGGACAATACCGGGGTCGACCCTATTGCGCTGGCCAGTCAGCCGGTAACCACCACTGGCTCGTCTGAAGGTGGTAGTGCCCTGGGTGGCGCAGTGGGTGGGGCGGCATTAGGAGCTGCCATTGGCGCGATAGCCGGAGATGCTGGCGATGGCGCCGCCATAGGCGCAGGCTTAGGTTTGGTTCGAGGCAGTAACAAGCAGCGCCGAGCTCAGGATAACCAGCAGGAGCAGATGGCAAACGCCCAAGCGGAGCGCGATCAGATGATGGGCACCTTTAACCGTGCCTTCAAAGCCTGTATGGAAGGCCGTGACTACCAGTTGAACTGAGGCTCAGCTTCCTCAAGCCTTGAGGCAACGCAGCGTCACTGACCCAAATTGGTCGTTAGACGATGGATTGATGCTGTGGCTCCAACTCCTTAAACAGCTCAACAAACTGATGCGTCAGCTTGTGGGATGGCGCCAGATGAATCAGTGGCAACTGCTGATGATGGGACTCTTTCATCTTAACTGAACTGTTCAGATGGGTTGCAAACAGCGGCACGCTGTCTTGCGCCTTTAATTCATCCACCAGCGTCTGGGGCAGCTTGGCCTGAGGGTTAAACTGATTCACCACAATGCCTTCGGCGATGAGATCCCGATTGTGATCCGCTTTCAGCTCCAGCATATTGGCCATCAAACGATCGATCGCCTGCGCCGAAAAGCCATCGCAATCAAAGGGGATAAGCACCCTATCAGCGGCAATCAACGCGGATTTGGAGTAGAAGTTAAAGTTTGGCGGGGTATCGATGTAGATGCGGTCAAACTCCTTTTCTAAGGTTTTTAGCGCATCCCGAAGCTTGTAGATTTTGTAACGCATCTCAAGCTCTCGCTCGAGCACCGACAGGGCCGGACTGGCGGGCAGCAAACTCAAGTTTTCAAATTGAGTGGCATGAACGAATTGCTCTGGCGACGGCGCGGAGCTAAACCAGCCAACGGTCTGTTTTAGCAGATCCGCCACCGTCTTATCCTTAGGCAAGTTGGATTCGTCGACACCGAGGTAGTGGCTACTGTTGCCCTGCACGTCCAGATCCACCAACAGGGTTTTAAATCCCTGTGCCGCACTGATGGCCGCCAGATTGACACTGATGCTGGACTTACCGACACCGCCCTTCTGATTAAACACAACCCGTTTCATCGCTCTTATCCTTAAGTGCTGAATATTTAATCAGATTATCGAACTGCTACCCACTTGTCAGCAGTCAAATCACTTATCAAACAACTAAATCTGCCAATGATTGCCACCCAGAGGTCGATTCGAGCTACAATCGGCGGATAACTCTGTTGAGATTCACAAGACTATGTCCAACATTCGTAACTTTAGCCGCCACCGCTGGCAGGTGGCCGACCAAGGCCTCGCACTGCAAGAGTTCATTGCTCAGGACGCTCAAGTGCATATGTTGTTTCGAGGCGCCACTAACCTAGAGCAAGTCGTGAATATGCTCGTCAATCTGGTAAAAGCGGACTCACCGGAGTTCCTGCAGCAGGAGATCAATCAAGAGAGCCTGCTGCAGATCTTAAGCAGTGGGTTTCGAACCATGGTTCTAAAAAGCCTACAAGGGGATGAGCTGAGCCAATCAGAGCACCTCGTTTGCCTGATGGCGCGCCACTTTTCCCAGAAAAACTACGAGCCAGAGCTCAGTGAAGAGGCGCAAAACCTGTGTCAACAGACTCTTGGTCTCTACAGCCAGTGGGATGCTGAGATGACCAAACGCCGCCGTAGTCAGCGCAATATGATGAAATAGTCAGTTCAAAGAGAACCAAAAAAAACGCTGCCAACTCAACACATTGAGGGCAGCGTTTTTTGTGCTCAATCCAAGCTATTTTACAGTGCGCGGATGATGCCGCCTTCAACTCGCAGTGACTGGCCGTTCATGGCGCGGTTACTGGTCAGATACACCGTGGCATTGGCCACTTCCTCTACCTGAACAAAGCGCTGCAGCAAGCTGGTTGGCTCGTGCTCGGTGAAGTAGTTGTCGGTCAGCTCTTGTACTGGCTTGCCTTCTGACTCAGACAGCGTGTCGAAGTAGTTCTCTACCCCTTCGGTCCAGGTTGGGCCTGGCAGCACGGAGTTCACGGTGACGTCTTGGCCTTTGGTCAATTCCGCCAGCGCTCGCGATAGGGAAATCAGAGCAGTCTTGGTCACTGAGTAATGCACCATCTGTCCTAATGGCTTAATGCCACACTCGGATGAGATATTAACGATGCGACCAAAGCCACGCTGCTGCATCTTAGGCAGCAGACTACGAGACAGGCGCACGGCGCTCATGATGTTGACGTTAAAATAGTGCATCCACTCGTCATCACTGATCTCTTCAAAGGCTTTCACCTCGAAGATGCCGGTGTTGTTAATCAGGATGTCGATACCGCCCAATTCGTCAGCTTTCGCCAGCAGCGCATCGGTTTGTGCCGCATCGGACAGATCGCCGGCGATGGCATGAACTCTGCCATTGGCAGCGCACTCTTGCACCAGTTGGTCGGCAACCTCTTGGCAGCGCTCTAGGGTACGACCATGAATGATCACCTCAGCCCCTTCATTCAGGTAGGCCTTAGCGACAGCGCGGCCGATGCCCGCAGTTGAACCGGAAACCAATACTCGCTTATTCTCTAAATTGAGCTGCATCTCAACCTCATGACAAAGGGATTAAATTGAGTCTGAGTGTAGTCGTCAATCCTGAAAGCAAAAAATTATCTTTGATAATATTTTTAATAATTAAAGGTTATAGATAGGATGTCGATTTCCGCCCCACAGGACCACTTCTCCGGCCACGCCAAAGAGTACGCTCAGTTTCGTCCCGATTACCCAAGCGAACTGTTTAGGATCATCTTAGAGCATTGCCCCGACTCCCCTATGGCTGCGGATATCGCCACCGGCTCGGGCCAATGTGCCGTCGCGATTGCCCCCCGCTGCAAACGGGTATTTGGACTGGACATCAGTAGTGAACAGCTCAAACACGCCAGCGGCCACCCCAAACTTAGCTATTTGGTTTCTCGGGCTGAAACCCTGCCCTTTAAAGACAACCAATTAGACCTCATCACCGTGGCTCAAGCGCTACATTGGCTCGACCTGCCCCACTTCTTTGAGGAAGCAGAACGAACGCTGTCGCCTTTGGGAACACTGGCCATTATCGGTTACGGCAACTGCTTGGTGTCACCCGAAGTGGATAGGGTGGTGGAGCACTTGTATGAAGCAGTACTAGGAGAATACTGGACGCCGGGTCGGCGCTGGGTAGAGCAGGGCTATGAAAATGTCGCAGAGCAGATGCCCTTTGGCATTCCCAAAGTGCATAAGTTGGAAATTGAGAAGCACTGGACGCTGGCGCAGTTTATCGGTTATCTGCAAACTTGGTCGGCGCTCAAAGCATACCTAAACGATCACGACGCCAGTGCGCTTAATGCTACCTGGGCGGCGTTAACACAGGCGTGGGGGCAAGGTACAAAAGCGGTTCGTTGGCCGCTAACCCTACACCTGTGTCGTCGAAAATAGGGGCTATAGAATCAAACCTACAGATATAAACGCTTGTTAGTCACAATCAAGCCGCGGCTCTCAACCAATGCGCTCAGCAGTTGGCCGGCTAATATGGCAAAGCCTTTCATGTAATCGGTGGTGCCATGTTCCAGCACCAGCTCAAATAGGCGCGGTGCCCACGGCATTAAGTGCTCGGATAACAGCTCATTCACTGCCGCCCCATCGTTTCGATTCAATAGCTCCACCAACACCGCCAGCATCAAACCGATGTGATCCACAGGCTCGGTATGCTCGGTTTGCAACGCGATGTCATTACCTCGACAGAAGGCTTTGAAATTAACCATGGTTTGGCCACAAACCAGATTTTCTCGGTCGGTGTATACCGAGCCCCACGGGTAGGCCAGTGCCGTTCCTGGGCCGATAAACAGTCGATAAAAATCTCGTTCGATGGCGTCAAAGCCATCTTTTTCGATGCTCTGCTCAATTCGACCGCAGGCCTCAACAATCTCTTTAGGGTCACCAATTTCTGGCCAGGCGCTAAGCAGTTGGCTGTCGGTCAGCTCAGTTAAAAATGCTGCCGTCGGCTTGGGGTAAAACACATTGTGCAGCACGCCTAATGCGGCTACAGCCATTGAAGTATCAATTGCCATCGGCATCTCCTAGACCCAAAACAGGGGCGACCTGAGCCGCCCCTGACATCACACAGAAAAGTTAAACTTCAAACTCGTTGAGAATACGACCACCGGCCTGGGCCAAACGATTCATCTTAATCACGATGTTTGGTTCAGTAACGGACGAGTCCGGAAGCGGCTGAATGTTGGCGTTGTCGCCGTATTTAGCACGCAGCTCGGCAATTGGGCCAAACTCCAGCGCCCGCAATGGGCAAGACTCCACACAGCTTGGCAGCTTGCCTTCGGCAACGCGGTCGAAACAGCCATCGCATTTGGTCATCACGCCACGTTCACTGTCAAACTGAGGTGCATCGTATGGACAAGCACGGGAACAGCTTTGACAGCCGATACAGATACTCTGATCCACATGAACGAAACCGTCTGATTTGCGCTTGTGCATCGCGGCGGTTGGACACGCTTTCACACACACAGGATCAGAGCAATGGTTGCAGGCTACCGACGCGTAATAGGCAAATACGCCATTACCAAAGCTGCCGTCGCCATTTGGCGACCAGTTACCGCCACCGTATTCATACACGCGGCGCCACTTTACGCCTAAGGGAGTGTCACTGCGGTCTTTACAGGCCACGTGACAAGTTTTACAGCCGGTACACTTGGTGGTGTCGATGAAAAATCCATATTGAACTGCATCAGTCATTATCTTATCTCCCAGAGCTTACGCAGACAGTTTGACGCGGATGGTGTGCTGCGGATTACCCTTAGACACCGGAGTTGGGTGGTACTTAGTCAAGGTGTTAGAGCAGCCGCCAACATCGACCCCGTTAGCGCCCTTCTGATACCAAGCACCTTGAGCCATCGCCACCACACCAGGGATAACCCGAGGCGTAATGCGAATGCGCACCTCAATGGTGCCTTGAGGGCTAGTCACCTTAACCATCTGACCATTTTCGAAGTTGCCCGCATCGGCAGGATTCACCCAAACGCAGTCCTCAACCGCTTCACGCAGCCAAGCCACGTTGTGGTAGCTAGAGTGAGTACGGCCCTTGGTGTGGTAGCCCACTACCTGCAGAGGGTAATCGTCCTTGGTGTCGGCATCCTCGTAACCCTGCCAAGCAACGGTGTATTTCGGCAGTGCAGTAATCTGGTCATAAGGCATATCTGACAGCGGAGTGGTTTCTGCCGCTTTCTTAGCCCACGCCAGTGAGTAGATCTCAATCTTACCCGATGGGGTGTTAACCGGATTGGCCGCCGCATCGTCAACAAAGTCCTTCATCGCCACGTAAGTGGTTGGCGCAAAGGTGCGGTATACGCCTACTTTCTGCGCTTCGGCATAGGTCGCTGGCAGGTTCCAGTCAGGGTTGTAGCTGCGGGTGACTTCATACATGTGATCCAGCCACTGCTGCTCGGTGCGACCTTCGCTAAACTCCCCTTCCACGCCAAAGGCTTTCGCCAGGCCCAAACCGATCTCATACATGTTCTTACAGTTGTAGAGCGGAGTAATCGCAGACTTAGTGAAGGTGACGTAACCCAACTGACCAGAGGCGTAGGAGTCGCCGGCCATGTCGTCGGTTTCCAGCCAAGTGGTGTCTGGCAAGATGTAGTCAGCAAACTTCGCCGATGGCGTCATCCAGCAGTCACAAACCACAATCAATTCACACTTGGTGTCATCTTCCAAAATCGCCTTGGTGTGGTTGATATCAGCATGTTGGTTAATCAGCGCGTTACCAGAAACGTTGAATACCGCTTTGATGTTGGTACCCAGCTTTTCTCCTGCTTCCAAACCACTCACCCCATGGGTTTCGTAGGTCATGTTCTCACCGTTTTCGATGGCTTCCGCCCAGGTGAAGAAGGAGATGGAGGCTTTTTCTGGGTTGCTACCAGAGGACATGCCACCGGTACCACGGCCGTAGTTCTTCGGCAGAGCACCACTGTTCACACCGGACTGACCAATCTTACCGGTCAGAATTGGCAACATGTACAAGCTGCGTACGGTCTGCTCACCACAGGCATGACGGTTGGTACCAGCACCGATGCTGATGTAAGGCGCATTGGCGTTCATGATCTTGTTGGCCAGTTCGATGATCGCCTGCTCAGGAATACCACATACGGTCGCCGCCCAAGCTGGGGTATGCACGGTTTCGCCAGCGAACTTGCCTTCACGCAGGATGTAGTCCTTGAAGTTCTCTTCCACATCAATGTGCTCGGCGTAATCTGGGTTATCCAGCTTGGCCTGCTCCAGAGAAGCACGGTCATAACCGATGGCGTACTTATTAATGAAATCGATGGAATTGGCGTCCACCCAGCCAGTGCTGATCATCTGATAGGCAATCGCTTCTGCCAGTGCACCGTCGGTACCCGGGCGAATTGGCAACCACTGATCCTCTTTGCCCAGCGCAGTATCGGTGTAACGAGGGTCAACCAAAACCACGTCCAGATTGCCGTTGTCCTGCAGGGCGTTGAGCATGTCGTACTGCTCACCGGAGCCAGACATACGGATCTCAAATGGGTTGAAACCAAAACCAACGAACAGATCGGAGTTACGCAGTTCAGACAGGTAGCTACCAGACTGAGTGCTGGAGCCGATGATCGCAGGCGTTGCGGCGTTGATCTGCGCCCATGAGTAGTTGCCATAGTAGTTCAGGTGACCGCCACTTAAGCGCAGGGCACGACGAATGCAGCTGCTGGAGTGGAAGCCATAGTAAGCACCAGAACCATAGTGCTGGAAGATCGAGCGAGGACCATACTGATCGCGCAGCTCGGTGACCTTGGCGGCAATCTCTTCAAACGCTTGCTCCCAGGAGATCTCCTCGAAGATCGCCTCACCACGTTTGGCGCCGGCTTTACGTTTCATGGGCGACTTCAGGCGATCCGCGGCATAGGTGCGCTGCTTCAAAGAGCGACCACGCAGACAAGCACGAATCTGATGGGAACCGTATTGGTCCTCCCCATGATAATCCCCTTCCACACGCACGATGGTATCGTCGGAAGTGATCACTTTGACTGGGCAGTTGGAGCCACAGTTCACCAAACAGGCGTTGTAGCTTATCTGCTCATCCGCAGGACCTGGGACTTCCGGCACGGCGGTTTGACTGTCTTTGCTGCCACAAGCGGTCACACAGGACACCGCGCTGGCTGCGGCACTTAATTTTAGAAAATCACGTCTTTGCATGAGATTTTTCCTTTTTATTAAATTCGTTACATCAAGTAGCTAAAGGTCAGCATCAGCTGATGGGCGTTGTAATCACTGGCCAGATTGCCCAGGGTCGTCAGACCCGGAATCACGCCATTGCCCACTTCGGCATAGTCGGTGTCGTAGTAACGCTCGTAGCGGTAGTTCGCTTTCAAGGTGGCGTGCTCGGTCAGGGCGTACTCGGCATACAGATGCACGTTGTGCGACCAGGAGATGTAGTCACCGTATGGGGTTTGGCCACTGACCGAGGTGTCAGACTCAGACTCGTTAAAGCTGTAATCCAGCCCCAGAGCCAAACGGTCCTGCATCAAGCCGTCATAGCGAGTGCCGGCGCCGATGTAGCTAAAGCTGTCTTCCACTTCCCCAACCCAGTCGGCACTGGAGAAGCTTTGACTGCCCGCTTGGGTGGACTCAATCCACTGCTGCGCCCCAAAGGCGTGGAAGCTGACCTGGTCATTGGCTTGGAAGCTCAAGCTGAAGTCATAGCCGTAGTCTTTCGACTCGGTCAGGCCCAGCTCACTGTTGCCGTAGTCGTCCTCGGCATAGTGGTAGCGCAAATCCATACTCAGCTGCTGCCACGGCGTGTGGGTCACGCTCAGCTCAAACTTGGTGCGGTCACGATCTGCTAGGTGGTACTTACGCAGCAGCTCGTTGTCTTCCTCACTGGTAGCCGCTGACGCTTGGTAGGCAGAGCCATCACGGCTGCCATACTCGGCGTCTAGGCCAAAGTTCCAGTTCGCCAAAGCGGTGTAGTCGAGGCTGGCAAAAAAGCGGCTCTCATCGGTCTGCTCACGAACGGTATCGCTCTGCTCTTTCTCGATGTACTGATAGCCCCCTTTAGCCACCAAGCCTTTGGCGAGGCGGTAACGACCGTCCAACTGATAGGCGGTGCGGCTGGTGTCCAGCGCCACGTTCTCAATGGCTTGGCCACTTTGTGGGTCGTAGTTGACGCTGTGGAACAGCTGGATGGGGGTTTTGTTATCGCGGTCGCGATAATCCACCTTCATCCCCAGCTTAAAGTCACGGCTGAGCTTGTGGCTGTAGCGTAGGCGAGCATCCAAGGTTTCCACTTCACCATTTAAGTGAGTGATGCCAGTGGGTACCCCTTGGGTATCCACGTAGTTGTCGTTTTGGTACATCCAGCCTTTAACCAGTTGCCCGGTCAGGTGGCTGCTGGCAAAACGGTACTGACCCAACGCACTCACCTGATGGGATTCATTCCCCGGTGCACCCGCTTGCAAGCTGGCCTTGTCGCCATCATTCAGTGCTTGATGGTCATTCTCGAACAAGCTGCCCTGATAGCTCAGCTCACCAGTCCAACTCTGTCCCGCCGCCTGTAGGCCGGTTTCCCAGCTTTGGGTGGTGGTGTCGATAGGGCGAGCAAAGTTAATTGGCGCCTTATTCAGGTTGGTGCTGGTGGCTTTGGCGCCGGTCTGCTCGAGATACGCATACTCGGCATAAGTACGCCAATCAGTGCGCCAGATGTTGCGTTGGTAGTCCGTACCCAGCTCAAAGCGCTCGCGCTTACTCTGTAGGGTGACCTCGCCAGGCTGGGCAATCAACTGATCGCCAGCCACTTGGTACTGGGTTTGCACCTCATCGGCATTAACGCTCAGCTGGCTTTGGTAACCCAGAGTCAGCCCTAGGTTTTGCCCCTTGGCATCAACCTTAGCGTGGCCGGTCTCCATGCCTAAGTTATGGGCTTGCACTCGAATGCGGTCACCCTGCTGCTGATAGGCCAAGTCGGCCTGCAGTGCCGCCATGCCTTCGCTGTCTTCACCCAAACGGTTGGCAGCAACGGCGTTATCGGCATCGGTGGCCACGGCGCTAACGCCCAGCTCTCCGCTTGCCTTAACCACAGTACAGCGTTTGCAGTCCCAGCGGTCGGTGTTCACTCGCTCCAGATTGGCTTCAGACAGGTTTAAGCTGGATGCATGGGCCATCCCGGCTTGCATCAACGCCAGTGCTAACACGCTTAATGGATATTTCATGATTATCTCTCCTTAGCGCTGCAGCAGTTGGCCAGATGGGTGGTTAGAGCCGTGAATCTGACTGTGACAGTTCAGGCAGCTATCCCCTCCGGTAAAGGCACTGTCGTCATCACCATAGGCCCGACTGGCGTGGCCATCGTTGGCGTGACAGCTTTGACACAGCATCGGCGCCTTACGAGTCAACATGGCGTCATTCACCGACCCGTGAACGTTGTGGCAGCTGCGACAGTCATCCACCACAGGTTGATGCTCCCACAGCACCGGACCGCGTTTATCGGCGTGGCATTGGTAGCAGGTGTCATTAACACTGACTTCGGTCAGGCTGGCATCGCTCAATGAGCCATGGGGGTTATGACAGTCGCTACACACCATGCTGCCCTCGCCCGCCTGAGTCGTCAGAGGGTGATGGCTGCGCTTATAAAGGTCTTGCTGTTGCTGCTGATGACAGTCGGTGCATACCGCCACTTCGCTGGCGCGGTTAAGGACTGGGTCAGAGCCGGTGTGGATGTCGTGGCAGCCGACGCAGCTGGCGTCATCGCTGTGCAAGCTGTCGTGCCACGCCATGCGCTCGGCGTCCTGGTGACAGGAGAGACAAACGCTGTCCTGAAGCTCGGCAGAAACGTTGCCATTGGCACCAAAGGTGACCATCGGCTCGTTCTTGCCTTTGTGCTTGCCTTGAGGACCGTGGCAGGTTTCACACTGCAGCTTGGCCATCGGGCTATTGCTGTTCTCGAGATTGCCATGCACACCATCGAAGAGCGCCATCACTTTGGCGTCTTTCTGGTGGCACATTAGGCAACTGTCCGCCCCTTTTTTGGAGTACGCGCCCTGCTGGAACTTCTGCAGGATCTGCGACTCAATATCTTGGGCGGCAACGGGATAGGCAACAGCGGCTGTCAAACTTAATGCTAATGCACTCTTGAGCAATCGATTCATTGAACTCATAAGTTATCCGCAACTGAAATGAATAAAACCGACTAAATTGTCGAAATAAGGCCGAATTAAATCAGCAAATTAATTCTATTATCTAAAAAATAGTTTTCTTTGAATCCAACAACAGTTTGAATCTAATTTCATTAATTAGATCGAAACTCAGAGCCGATTCATCATTTCATTATTTTTGCTGATAAATAAATTTCTCAATTCGTCATCCATTCGCACCCGACGTCATGAATCCAGCTCAATTTTAGAGTTAAAGCTCAACCAAAATCACATTAAACTAGCAAGATGCGATCCAAAGCCACGACTGATATCAATAGGTTAATAAGAACAGTGTGTTCTGAAAAATAACTCATCAATGAAAACAATATGCGAACCATATTAGTTAAAAATAAAAATAGCCAAAACAAAGCAAAGTAAGGCTCTTCAAAAAAGAGGCATAAAAAATACCATTATAAAATTGAAATTAAATAGTGAAATTTAACAATTCCAAATAATGAAACTTATCGTTACATAATTTACGCCCATGCAATTCTGCATAATTTAATTTTTATCCTCATCACTCTAATTAGAACACCACTTAATAATGATATTAATTCTCAAAATCAAACTGAATATCACCTCTATATTTCCAACCCGAAATCTAAAGTTCGCTTCAACATATTTATTCAAAATGGCTATCTCGCCATTGTAGCTTTCTTCAGCCTTATCAAACCAAAACCGAATAGACTCAAGATAGGACACGCTGAACTAACAAACCTGCTTACTCCCTCTCGGTCTCAAACCATAAGGACAGCCACAACAAGAAAACCACGAGTTACAGATAGCAAAACGCCACCTTTCGGTGGCGCTTTACCTAAAGACGATGTGGATAGCGAGACAGGCGCGCTCTCAGAAGCGCTCAGAACAGATGGGCTAACGCTCTCTCCAATCCTTGAGGGGTCACTCCCTCAATGCGTCCGATTTCGCTGCCTTTTTGCTTAACGATAATGGTTGGCAATGACAACACCTGCACCCCTTCCATCAAAGGGGTATCACCATAAGCGCCCTGCTTATCTACACCGATGTAATCAGCTTTAAAAGCAGGGTTGTCCAGAATCTTGAGAATCTTCATCAAACGAGGAACCTGCAGCTGACTGGCCTGATTCCAAGTTGCCAGTACCACCAGAATCTCAGTCTCGTCAGTCACCTTTTCCAGCGGAGCAATAGCATTACGGTCAACTTGGTAGGACAGGTACTCTCTGCCCATGGGGATCATCTCAAAAATCAGCTGCTGGCTGGTCAGCTCTCCGGTCAGCACAGCAGTTTGCACTGCGGCCTTACCGTGAGGATTGCTGTTGTCCATCATCATGCCATTATCCATGCGCGCCATGGCATTGGATCCACCGCCCACCATCAGGGCCCCTAAAAGTAACCGTTTCATCATTGCTATCGCCTTAACCGTCTAATCCCAATCTGATGAGATAGTTCACTTACCGAGTCAGGTTAGTAGAACTTAACTATCTCTATTGATTTTCGTGTCAATATTGCATAGGTAGAGCGGTAGAAACATGGATTAGTTTCAAAAATGGGGCAACAAAATAGCAAGTCGTGCAACGGATCACACTCTGAGATCGAGGTGTGAGGCGAGTTCAGTGAGCCGGATCATCCCCTTACAAAAGCCCCTATGCTAACCTTGAACCTTCATTTACCAGTAAGCAGCACCCTCAATGTCCAAAGGCCTCACCGAAAAACAGTTCTGGATTCAACGCCTGTCCAAATCCACGCTTCGAGCACTGCACGTGTTAGGCATCATCGGCGCCAGCGGCGGCTTTTACTATGGTGTGGAGAAGTCGTTATGGCTACCTTGGTGGATCATGGCCATGAGCACTGGCCTTATCTTGATGATCTGGGAGATCGTCCGCTCCCCTCTGTGGCTAGTGCAGATGAAAGGGGTATTAACTCTGACCAAGGTACTGCTGGTTGCCCTTTGCTACCCATTCCCCGAATACAAGGTGGCACTGTTTAGCATCGTCGCCATCATGTCGGTGATCACCTCCCATGGCCCAGCTGGGCTTCGTCACTACTCCATCTGGCATCGTCGCCGTATCGATGGCCCCAAAGAGGTAAAAGGCTAAAATCTGGCGTCAAAAACCAAGGTCGAATTCGCTTCTGTCACCAATATGCAGTAACTTGAACTGAAGCACTCGAGTCAAAAATGGAAAACAACAGATGCTGCAGTGGTACCCCAATAGCTATCGAATCGGCGTTGCGCCCCTAATTACCCTAGGGATGGTGTTCTTCGCCGTACTGATGCGCGCCTTCATTCCGGAGGGCTCAATGGCGCTGCAGTGGCCACTGAATATTGCCATGGGCGCCATTGCTCTGTGTCATCTTTACCTACTGATCGATGACTCAGTAATGAAGCGCAGCGATGCCCTCATCTATGCCTTAGTGCATCTATGCTTGGCATTTACCGTGTGGATCTTTGCTCTGGTGGTCGTCAGTGGCAAAGACATCTTCTAAACGGTCTCGAGACTGCCACAGCGCGCCACAGCCGTCGTTACCCCTTGCAACTGAAACTGCTCACGCCAATGAGGCAACTCATCGGCACTCACCACCACAACTTTAGGCCAACCGGGTTGCGCCAGCGCCTGATGGAGATCCAATTGATGACGCTCGGCATCACGGCGACACAACTCATCGATGGCCTTGGGCAGCGCACGCGAATGGATCACCGACTCTGCCTCCTGCATCTCATTTACTGCCGCAATGGGCAACATCTGCGAATCGGTCTCGGCGGAGAGAAACAGCGCCTTTAACGTGGAGGAGTCAGCTGCCAGCGCCGCTTCAAACCGCTGTTCACTGGCCGGCTCTAGGGTCAAACCGTTGCTGTTTAAGAATCGCTCCCACACCGCTTTGCGCTCAGACAGAGGAACGCGATAGCGACGCTCAGCCATAAACTGAGCGAGCTTGCCTAAACGGTTCGGCAACCAAGTCTCGATGCGCTTACGCAACTCTTTAACCAAAACGGGAGCTCCGCCCTCACTGCCGATGGCCACCACCATGGGGCTGCGATCGACAATGGCTGGAGTGATTACCGTGCAGGCTTCGGGGTTGTCCACCACATTCACCCACGCCCCTTCGGCTTTAGCCAGATGGCTAATGTGCACATTCAACGCTTCGTTGTTGGTCGCGGCAATCACGCCAGCCTTCCCTGCCACCAGCTCATCGGTAAATTCACCATTGAACCAATGGAAGTCGCCCCTTTGCTGAGCCAGTTGCAAGCTCTGACAAAGGAAAGGTGCAACCAAAACAATGTCCATTTGGGTTCTGCGCCAAAGCGTCAGCTTGCGCGCGGCAACCTCACCACCACCGACGATCAATAGGGACTGATTCTGAGTATCAAAAAATAGGGGGAAGTAACGCATTGGGTACCACTAACAGCGTAAATCTAAGGGAGGTGCGATCGACTAGTGCTCGGGAACGCAGCCACAACGCCAGCAGGTTTCAAAATGGCCGTCATTTTGTTCCCCACAACTGGGGCACTGCCACGGGGCTTTAGACTGGTGATACTCTTTGAGTACCTTATTCGCCTGCTCAAGGTGACGACGCTGCACCAGCAGCCCCACCTCTTGACTGTCCATGGGTAGCTCACCGGTACCGCCGGCCAACGCTTCACCCAACAGCCGAACCATCACACCTTGCTGCTCAAGCGCGCCCTTCAAAGCGTGCGCCTCTAACGCATTGGAGGCTCGATATAACTCAACAAAACTGTCCATGACGGTTCTACCCTAAAACCTCGTCGATTTAGTGGGTTTCATCATCTACAAAAACCGATCAAAAAGCCACCTAATTATTGATCTCGATCTCATTTTCAGTTGCCGATGATGAAAACAGGTGACGCCAAGGCCGCCCTAAATAAAGCCAGCAAAGGCCGTCAATTTCTGAAGCCAGTAGCGCCCTTTGTTTTTGACCATATCTTATTTATTTTCAATGACTTTTATGTATGATTACCGCCTCTTGAAGCTCAAGAGTCTACTCCAAAGCTGGTCACGAGGAGCCCGATGAGACACAACAAGCAGGTAAGCGAACACATTAAGCAAATTAAAGCGGATGTGGAATCAAGCCAAACAGAAGCGGACCTGATTGAGGTCATCGCATCAGTAAAAAGTCACCCCGGCCCACTGGACTATAACGACCGACAGGCATCCATCATCGTATGGGCCCTCACCTATCTGTGCATGTGTGGCATCATGACTAACTACTTTGCCGATGGCTTTCGTAGTTCGCTGACCAAGATGATCTTTAATGGCATCGATGGGTCTGTCTATTGGCTTCCTGCCGCAATCACCATCGCATTGGTCAGGCATCTGGAATACAGAGGCAAGCGCCTGCCTGTGCTGCACCGCATCGGTCGACCTTGGATCCGGTTTTCTGTCGCCGGCGCCGCAGTGGCTGGGATCTTTGCCATTTTTCCTCCCGCTCAACAGGCCTACTGGTTCGTGCTCGAAGAGGGAACCTGGCTGGCAAGCTTGCACGGTCTGCTGCAGATCTCCGTAAATAAAGCCCTGCTCGTCGGCATCGCCGCCCTATTGGGCTTTCGCTGGCTGAGTAAACGCAAACACTGGCGAGACCCAGTCTCCGATCGCATTCACCAGTTAAACGTATTGTTCAACAACGGCTTAAAGCCAGTCACCGTTGACCCCAAAGAGAAAGCCAAAGCGCTACTCGATCAGTTCTACGAATTTGAACGAGGTAATCATACCCGCACCATCGACGCCTTCTACCAAGGCCACTACCAAGGGCCACAACACAGCTTTGATTTTGAGCTGTTCCACTTTCACTACGTGGTCAAGACTCGCTCTACCTACACCGATAACAACGGCAAAACCCAGACTCGAACCACCTACGATCATTTCCATCGTCATGGGCTGCTGTTCAACTTTCCCTACGCCAAATCGGTCACCTTAGATGGCGATGGCTTGCCTGCCCATAAGGGCCAGAAATACACCAGCGCCTCCAACGAATTTAATCGCATCTATCGCGTGCGCACCCAAGATCAAATGCAGGCGGCTCGCTTACTCAAGCCCGCAACCGTCGAGCGGCTCACCAATCTCGCTCGGGAGTATCGGCGTCCCGTGGTGGAGATTAATCATCACGGCAACGCTTGTGTGGCCATTGACGACCAAGACCTATTGGAGCTCAAGCGCCAACATGGCTTGGATGCGCCAGAGGCATTTATTGCCGAAGTTGGCCAGCACGCCAAGCTCAATAAGTTAGACAATCTGCTGTTGGCGATACATGAACTCATGCGCCTGAGCGATAACAACTTTAAGTGAATGCGCCTCGCCAAAATAAAGAAGCACAGCGGCACCAGTGAGTGGCAGTCGCTGCCGCTTTATAACCCCATATCCCAACCGCTTCTAAGATCCAGTAAAGGAGTATCATGAGACACAACAAAAAAGTGACTGAAAACATCGATGCCATCAAGGCCGATGTTGAAGCCGCCACCAGCCAAGCCGACCTGATTCAGGTGATCCGCTCGGTTCAGAACCACCCTGGGCCTTTGGATTACAACGACCGCATCGTGGCCACCATCAAATGGTTGGTGTTGTTCGCCGGCATCATGGGACTCTATTTCAACGGGGCCTCTGGCGGATTTTATGGCGACATTGGGATGTTTCTGGATATCGCGATGAACTTCTCCAGCGCCTGGGTACCGGCCATCGGCGCCGTGCTCATTGCTAAAAATCTCGAGCGCAAAGGCAAAATGCTGCCGCTGCCAGAGCTGGTCAACCGACAATCGGTGCGCCTTGGTATCATCGCCGTTGCCGCAACAGCGGTGTTTGCCGTCCTGCCATTCTGGAGCATGCTCTATTGGACAGTGATCTACACCATCATGGGGTTAATCCGAACCATCGGGTTCTTAATCCTGCTGGACGATTACTCCTTCGGTCAGGAGATCACCATGGGCATGCTGGCCATCGCCGCCAGCATTTGGCTGTGGCAAGGCAAGCGCATCCATTGGCGCGAGCCTCTATCAGAGCGGATTCAGTTGCTGGACAGTTTGTTCAACAACAACCTCAAACCGATGCGGTTTAATAAAGTCAGCAAAGCCAAAGCCCTTGGAGAGCAATTCCAAGAGTTTGTCCGAGGCAATCACAGCCGCAAAATTGAAGCCCTATACCAAGGTAAGTATCAAGGCAGCGTGCACAGCTTTGACTTTCAGCTATACCACTTCCACTTTGTCGACCAGCGCACTGAGACCTATACCGACTCTGAGGGCAATACCAAAACTCGCACCGTCTACAAGCACTACCACCGTCACGGCTTGCTGGTGAACTTCCCCTATTCACAATCTGTCACCTTAAGTGGCGACAGTCGCCTTAAGCTTGATGGCGAAAGCTACAGCACCGCTTCCAACACCTTTAACCGCCACTTTAAAGTCAGTGCGTCAGAGGAGCTGCAAGCAGCCAGATTCCTTACCCCGGCGGTGGTCGAGGGGCTCAGCGACATCGGTGAGCACTATCACGCACCCGTGATTGAGATCAGTGACCAAGGGCAGATGTGCATCGCCTTTGATAACGATGATCTGCTGAAAACCGAGCGCAAGTATGGCCTAGATAACCCAGAGGCCTTCGCCAAGGAGATCGCCGGCCACGCCGAGCTTAAAAAGTTGGACGCCCTACTGAACACCGTCCATGACGTATTGCGCCTCAGCGACAACAACTTCGCTTAATCACCATTGGTTAGCCCGGCACTGCTGGGCTTTCTGATTTTTAACCCTGCTTGCGTAGCGTATTGCTAACACAATCAGGTAAGTTGTCATCAGGCCTATTCCTACGAGAATCATCATGCTCAAACAGCTACTACTAACCAGCCTGCTAATTTCTACTGCCAGTCACGCTGCCATTAACCCTGATGACATCAAAGGGGTGAAAGCAGTACAGTTTCCATCAGAGCGAGTCATCACTTCTGGCCAGCCTACCCCAACCCAGTTTGCCAAACTAAAGCAAGCTGGCGTGGATATGGTGATCAACTTAATTCCAGAGGGGAATCCAACAGGGCTAGACAACGAAGGGGAGTTGGTGGCCAAAGCTGACATGCTGTACGCCCGTATTGGCGTGGATTGGAAGCAGCCTACTCAACAGGACGTAAAACAGTTTCTGCAACTGATGGACGCTAACAAAGACAAAGACGTGCTGATCCACTGCGCTGCCAACTACCGAGCGTCTGCATTTTACTACCTGTACCTGCTGCACTCCGGCGCTGAAGACAGCGCCAGCTTGCAAGGGGAAGCGATGGCACCTTGGGGAGAACTTAGCGAAAGTTTTAAAGAGTACCCACAATGGCAACAACTGATTGAGGAGACTAAAAAGAGCCTCTAAAGGGCTCTTTTGATTAAATCACTGAATGACTTTAGTTAAAGCGAGGCAAACAGTGACAAAGTAATGATCATTCCATAGATGGCTAACGCCCCTAGCGAGGTGCCGACGACCAAAGCCGTGGTTTTAAATACCGACACCTCCTCCTTTTTGATCTCCGCGATATCCGCAAACTCGATCTGGGTACCACTGCCAGAAAGACTATGCTCATCCAAAGCGTCGACCACCAAAGTGAGCTGTTCACCAGTAAGGGTGACCACCTCAATCTCATCACCAACCTCAACAACTTGGGCGATGGAAGAATACTCCACTTGAGAGGAGTCAATTTGGCGAGTCGAAGTACACCCAGCCATGACCAAAATCAGTAGGCCGGCAATCAAATTCTTCACAGTACATCCTTAATTCCATGAAACTTGGTGGGCAGGGACTGCGCCACCATTTAGCTCTATCCTGTTGAACTTGAAGATAGAATCACTAACGACAGCATCATATAGAGGCCGTTATTGATGCAACTGAAAATGCATGAAAACCCTAGCCAATAACAAGAAGTGCCAACCGGCTCATAAACATCAGTCAGAATAATAAACGGGAAACTAAACGGCGCTTAGCGTTATGTTGAGCTCACCAGCGAGCTGCAGCACTCTGTCACATTGGCCGCTGTCACAGGCAAAAGCGACATACTCATCGCTTCCCTGCTCCAGGTATAGCAGGGAGAATCCATGCCCCTTAAGCCACTGGCCATATTGGTTCAGCACGGTTTCAATGGACTCGGGTTCCTCGGTCAATCCTTGGCAGTCAAACGTCGATGCAATGCCAAGTTGCTTGGCCAATGCGGCGGTTTGCGCAGCCACCTCATCGGTGGCCGCCCAGTCAATTCTCAGATAGACCCAGCTCTGCTCGCTCTGCCACACCTCCATTGTAGTCAGCACCAGCATCTCAAAGTCTGCATCGGTCAGCTCTGCGACACTCTCAGGAGCAAGCGCAATCTGACCGCCGGACAATAAGACCATCAGTTCAAGACGCTTTTGGCAACGCTTACGCTTATTTTTGGGGTACCAATACGGCGCGGTGATTACGGTGCCTATCAGCACAAAAGGCATCAAAATCAGATAATAGGCGCACTTAACCAGCGCTTTTATTAGCTCAAACCAAGATGAGCGTGTTGCCGTCATGACCGCTGTGCTCTACAGAGCGGTTCGGCAAGAGAGCTCCCCTTACACATGACGAACAATGTAGCTGTCTGGGTCTGACGTCATCTGCAAGTACATCACATAGCAGACCGGCAACAGCACCAAGGAGAACAACACTAACCCCACAATCATAAACAGATGCATGGTAGGCCGGATCACCGCGGTGTCGTGATCGCTGGGTTTATAATGCACCTGAATCATCTTGCCACTGGGGAACTGGGCCGCCAGCGCTTCGGCCTCTTCCAGAGAGTACCCGGGAATGGCGCCGGTAATGTCGGTTTTGTTGTTCTTGTGATGCACTTCGCCATCGATGATGTAGAGGTACTCAATGCCGACTTCGTAATGGGACTCGGCGCTGCTGCGTTCGTGGTAGCGCTCAACTATCCAGCAATCCACCACGATCCCCTTCGCCGTCGGCCAGTTGAATGAGGCATGAAATTGATGCACCACATAGGTCGCCAGCCCCACCGCAAAAGAGAAGATGATAAACATAAACCACATCAGGAAGGAGACTTGTGACAGCTTAAATCGCTTCATGGCTCACCTGCTTGAGCCGACATCAAAGCACGGTAACTTTTCACTAACCGTACCCCTGGCCACAGTGTTGCCGTTAAGGCCAAGATGGCACCAAGCAGGGCAAACATCAGCAGGTTGCCAAAATTCTCAGCACCATTACCGCTAAATAGGCCACCATGATTGTATTTGCCCGTCATCATCAATGAGCCAAAGGCCGCCAATTGCAAACCAAGGTGGAGCGCCACCGCCTGAATTAGGCTCAGGTATGCCTGCTTAAACGCAGCTCCCTGTTGCTGATACCAGGCGTAACCCGTCCACACCAGCAGCGCCGCCCACAGCCACGCGGCGGGCAGCCAAACCCAGCTGCCCAAATAAATAACCACAGTGGCCAGATAGCTGCATTGCAGCGGCCTCAGTGCTGCTGACGCCTGAACCATTAGAAGTCGCCGTCCTTCCACAGGTAGCCTGGCAGTTCCGATTCGACAAAACGATAGCGCTCGCCGTCGAACCACAGCGTCTGCACGTGGGTACGGCTTTTATCTCGCTGGCGATTTTTCGGTTTGTAGGTCATCTTGCCCTTGGATTTGACCTTGATGTCGGCAAAGCCATAGTGCTTGCTGGACAGCATCTGCAACTGAGATTTGGCGACCTCTTTATCCCAGCGCTGATTGTTGCCACAGTCCTTACCGTCATGCACTCGAGAATACTCCATCGGCAGGCGCTCTAGCACTGGGCTCAGAATGTGCTCTCGGTAGACAAACAGGGAAAAGTACTGACCTTTGTACTCCTTAGAGCAGGTCGGTTTGCGGCCAATATCCAGCCTTACTCCAAAGGCGCGTGTCTGTTGGTTGAGGGCGTAATTGGCGGTATCAAGCCAGATGCTATCTGGGCGAACCTTGGTGTAGCTGTCCTCCTCAATTTGCTGACGATACTTAGCCAGCACCTCATGGGAACTGCTGTCCATGATCAGCGTATTCCATTGATATACTCGCTCGCCCGCTGGGCCGCCATCGGTCCACACGTAATAGGATGCCAGCGTCAATTCAGGCTTATTTGGCAGAGCCTTACACACCGGCCAAGACAGCGGGCCAAAGAACTGCTTGTCCTCCTCCAGTGCCTCAATCTGATCCGAAGAGCAGCTTTGCGCCGCCTGCGCCATGGGGACGACCATCATCAGCGCCACAGCAATGGTAAATAGGGGCTTCATCATCCCTTGTCCTTTAACGATATTCATTGTTGCCACCACGTTTTTGCTGGCAGCGCTTCCCACTGCACTGGATAGCGGTGCCCATCAAACTTCAAGACAGTATCAAACTGAAGGGTCTCGCGCTTAAACGACTCCTCCCACTGGCCAGGGGCGCTTTCGTCCACCGACTCTTGCGCCATTTCATCGTAGCTCTCAAGCACCGCCGTAGTGGATAATCTCAGATCACGATAGCCGTTGGTTTTGGTATCAAGCAGCTCAAGCCGCCCTTCTCCTTTGAGGGTCTTGCTGTAACCTTCACGACTGCATGGGCTGCCTTCGGTTACCAACTCCTGCTTCAACGGCAGGTATTTCATCACCGGTTTTAGGGCGTCCCCTTGGCGAACAAACAGGGTGACAAACTGGTCTCGCACTAGGGTCTGGCAATAGTCGTTCATCCCCAGATCGGCGCGAATGGCAAAAGCATTGGTGGTGTCATTGAGCGGGTAGTTGGCCTTATCGATGAAGAAGCGATCCTGTATCTGCTCCTCATCCAGATCAATCAGCGCCCCGCCCCACAATCGCAGGTTGGTCGACGCCACCACTTGAGGCCGGTCGGCTTTGGCCAGTAACACGCGCCACAGCAGCGTCTGCTTGCCAGTGCCATAATTTTCCGCCCAAGTGTGATAGGAGATCACCCGCAATGACTCATCCGCAGGGTAGGCGCCACAGGTATGCAGTGAACCGCCTCCAAACTGATTGGAGTCCTCTTCCCAAACCCAAGTGTCCATTTCGGTACACTCAGCAAAGACACTGCCACTAAACAGCAGCGCCGCTACCAATATTGCTGGTTTCATTCAAATTCTCTCTTTCCAATGACGGCTCGATAGACGCTGGTCCGATAACCTCGGCCAGGCACTCCACGGCGCAAAGGCACACTGTATTGGGCCTCTGGTCGCGGCGCGAAATCAAGCAGTTGCGGGGTGGCATAATAAAACACCCCCAGATATTGAGGTGCTAAATCGTCCTGTTTTAGCAAGTCGTATTGCAGGTCGTAGGCATGAACTGGCGTTGGGCCGACCTCTTCGCCCAGCTTCTCCGCCAATCCTAAATTGGCTCTGGCTGCGCCGCCATTTTCCACCCAGTTGGGGATAAGCTCGCCGCCGCTCTGACGCTTAAGAGGCATCAGGTAATAATCCACCATCATCGGCGGCGGTCCCATCAAAGACAGGACATCCTGCAGAGCCAACAGGCTTTCTCGCTGCCTGTTGTCTACTTTCTTAAGCTGAGGGGCGTTGATCCCCATTACGATGGGCTCGCACAACTCGCGGTCCCACATATCCAGCGCTTCACAATATCCCCGCCAAGCTGGGGTGCGGATCTTTACCAGCGCCGCCCCGTGGCCATCGGCCTCAAAGTGGCTGCCCAAGATCTCAAACTGTGTCGTCTTTCGGCTCTCCATAAAACGAGCCTCAAGCTTGGCACTGCGCTCCCCTTCGCAATACAGCAGCGGATAAGGCGTCTTGTTGCCCATTTTGGCGGCATCGTACATACGTTTACGCTCCGCCTTGTCGTACTGGCACAGATTCAGCTGGCCCAGCAGAGTTTGAATCTGCTCGTCCTGATGGCGAGTTGAAACCCCACCTAAGCTGCTACAACCGCCAAGGGCCAGCATCGCCAAGCTCAGAAGCCCCACTTTCACGACAGTTCGGTATTGAGTCATCATCAGTCTTCCAAAATCTCCAGATCCGGCATCGCTTTGCGAAGTGCCTCTGGGGCACGCAACGGCTCATAGTCCTCTTGATAGGTACCAAAGGTTGATGGCCTGGTGGCGCAGCGAAGATCCAGCTTCTTGAGAGACTTCAGTTTCATGATCACCTCAGGAAACTCGTAGAAGTGGTTGTAGGAGAGATCGAGCTCCTGCAGCTGTTTCAACTTGGCGAGCTTAGAGGGCAACTCTTCGATGTGGTTAAAGCTCAAATTGAGCTTGGTCAGTTCACTGTAGTGCTCAATTCCTTTCGGCAACTGGCCTAGATAGCAGTTACCCATGTTGAGTTCACGAATAACCTGCTGCTGCGGGAGCCACTCAGGCAGCGGCGCTTTCAAGGTTCCGATGCAGCCGCGATCCACAAGGAAGATGTCTGGGCTACGGTGGTAATCCATCCGCTGTTTGTCATTGCCCTGCTCAACCAACTTATAGAAGCCCGCCCCTCGACGCCAATTGAGGCAATCTCCCTCAACCAGACTTAAGATCGCCTCTCGGCGCTGTGGCGTGTCCTCTTTGTGCTCCAGCAGCAACAGCAATCCATCACCTTGATGCTGGAAGTACTCCCAAGCAAACTCCAAACACAGCTCAATGCCCCAGTGCTTCACTCGGCGCTTAAGGCGCTTATAGAACTCGCTTTCGCCACTGTCGCTGTCCACATCACCATAAAACAGCACCGTATCGCCGATCGCTTGCTGGAACAAACCGTCTCCTTGGCCTCTTAGCAGCGAGCGAACCTGCTCCCGAAGGGCCTTATCTTTGGTGGTTTTCAGCACATAAAACAGCGGCATTCGCAGCGTAGGGGCCACCCCGCACTGCTCCAACATCTGCGCCGCCACTTTGTGGGCACTGGTATCGGGAGAGCGCAACATCGCCAGCACGTTGTCCACCATGGCCAACGTCCCCTCATCTTGCTGCTGCAACATCTCAGGCTTGGCCTGTCTTAACCAAGCGCCAAGCGCGCCATCGTCAATGATGACGTGACGGGCGGGGTCTATGCGATGCACATAGGTTGGCTTTTTGCCCACAACAACGTGGGTGACCGAATCGTCTAGGGTTTTGGCCAGGCTAAAGCCCAGCTCTTTGGCCTTGGCGTTAAGCTCGGCGGCCTTAAAGCCACTCTTGCCGCAGATAAATAGGCATGAGTGGTGATCGATGGACGTCTGCTCAAGGGCGTTGGCCCCATGGCGTTCAAGCCCCTGCAGGCATGCACCATTAAGGGGCTTATATTGCTTCTCTAGGAAGGTGAGAATCAAACGGATGTCTTCACTCACAAACTCCTTCACCTTGGCGCAGTCGTAGAGGGCACGGTAGCCGCGCTGCTTCTCCTCAAGGGTCAGCAGGCTGCGAGCCAAGATCCCCACCTCTTCCATCAGCTGCTCACTGCGACGGCTGCGCTTAGGAATATCCAATCGCCACCTAAGCTCTGGCAACTGCAGCAAAGCCAAGGGCGCAGCGCCTTCAGGGTGCGGTGCTAGGTAAAATTGGCGCAGTTTCGGCAAGCTCAATAGGGGCTGATAGCACAGCGCCTTGGCAGGCTCACTCTTAGGGTTCACCTCGATGCTAAGCTCGGCCAATGCGGTCATGGCGCTGAGATCGCCCAAACCGCTCAGGCGACAATCTTTAAGCTCCAACTCTTCAAGCTGGGTCATCTGCCTGATGGGTTGTGGCAATGCCGCCCCCTCCATGCCTACCAAGGTAAGGCGCTTAACCTGAGACAGCTTGGGCCAAAGCGCGCTTTCGGCTGCAACAGGCAGAATCTCAACCTGACTTAGGTTGGTTGCGCCACTGAGGGCTTCTACTGATTCAGCCTCCAAAGCGGGTAAGCTGGCTCTGCGTAACAGGTTACAGCGCTGAAGCAGAGCACTGAATCCCGGATAATCCACAGGCTGATGCAGCTGCAGTCGATTGGAAACCGACTCTATGCCATCCAGCCACTGGGCTGGAATCGGCCCGGCGTGTTTGGGAAGCGACAGACTAAAGTTGATAACCCGTTTCAGATCTGGGTAGGGCTGCGACGGGCTTTGCTTAAAGGGCAAATCCAGCTCGATGTCATCGGCTTCCGCGAGGCGATGCAGGAGCAGCTCGGCATCGTCACCACAGCTGCGGGCGCTGATATCCAGTTGCTTCATGCGCTCCGGCAGTGCCAATTTACACCGGCCCAATTTATCTAAAGACAGTTGCAGATACTCAACCTGATGGGCAATGAAATTAACCACATTCAAAGGCGCTGCGGCGCGTTTCTGCTTAATGTAAAACGCCCCAGGCTTCTCCGAACCAAGCTCTATGTCTAGGGCAGTCACCTCTTTGCCAAGCTCTAAGGTCAAGTTAAACGCCTTCACCTTGTGCTTAGCCGTTAAGGTCACTGTGCCTGCGTCGATGACCACCGTTTTGATGTGCTCACCGCAGCGAGACAGCATGATCCCAAGATCCTCACCTCGAGCCAGCACACCACCACGCCAATCGTTAATGAAGGGGATCTGCTTGGACTTCAAGCCTCGAAAGTCCATCAACCAATCCCCAGCGTTCAGCTTGGTGAGGTAGGGGAAGGCCAGAAAGAAGCTGGCATCCAAGATTCGCCTCGGAATCTCATTATCCCAATGATTGATGTCAAACTGAGTTAACTTTGGAAAAGCCCGACCTAGAGCGCACCAGTCCACCTTAGCTTGGCAATCGTAGTACAAGCTGCGAGCGCTGTTTTCCTTACTCAGCAGCTCGTTTAGGTTGTCATCATTTAGAACCACGTCGCTCATGGCCTTAGGCGTCCTCTAGAATTTCACAATCAGGGAACGCATCGCGGAATTTTTGCGGCGCTCGAATCGACTCATAGCCCTGCTCGGCGTCATAGCCCCAGCGGTACAGAGGCTCTGCCGCACGGCGCAGGTCGAGCTTCTTCAGGTTTTTCAGCTTGAACAGCACCTTAGGAAACTCAGTAAAGTGGTTAAAGGAGAGATCCAGTTCCTCCAACTCGGTCAGCTCAGCCAGCTTCGGCGGCAGCTTTTCCAGATGGTTGAAGTTCAAATTGAGCTTCTTCACCTGCTGGTAACGTTCAAAGTTGGCAGGCAGCGCATTCAAGTAGGTGTTATGCAGGTCAAGCTCAGTGATCCGCATCTGCTCGGGCAGGGCTTGTGGCAAGCGGGTCTTCGGCTTACCCAGCTCAAAGCTGTTCTGCATGTAGATGTCTGGGGAGCCATGGCAGTTGATCAAGCGCTCCTCATCGGCATCTTTCACCATCAGTTCAAAGCCACAGGCTCGGTTCCAGTTGAGGCATTCACCTTCCACGAACGAGCGAGTAATGGCTTGGCGGCGCTCGCACTCCTCTTTCTGGGTCAGCAACCACACCAGTCCCTCGCCATAACGGTCAAAATAGGCTTTGGAAAAATCGATACACAAAGGACGTCCCCAACGTTTGGTCAGCCCCTTGAGCTTCTTAAACATCGGGCCTTCACCGGTTGGGTTGCCCTCCCAGTTCAGGCCTCGCAGATCCGACTCGAAGAAGATGCGATCTTTGACCGCCAGCTGGAACAGGTCATCCCCCTTACCGGCCAGCAGTTGCTGAATCGATTTGCGTAGAGCCTTATCGCTGGTGGTTTTCAGAATCAGGAACAGTGGCATCCACATCACTTCGGTGACACCACCTTGCGCCAGCATCTCCACCGCCACTTGATGGGAGGCTTCATCTGGAGAGTTCAACATGGTCATCACGGTATCAACCATGCCGCTGTCTATGGCTTGCTCCTGCTGCAAAAACTGCGGCGCCGCCTGCTCAAACCACTGGCTTAGGGCAGTATCGTCGATCAGCAGATGCTGCTGCAGATCCAATAGTTCGGTCTGCTTCGGATTGGCGCCGACCAACACGTGGGTCACGTTGTCGTCCAACTTCTTGCTGATGCTAAAGCCCAGCTCCTCAGCCTTAGCCTTGAGCTCGGTGACCTTAAACCCACTCTTACCGCACACAAACAGCACAGTATCACTGCCTAGGGCGCGACGAGTTAACGCCTGCTCGGCGTTGGCTCTTAGCCAGGCGTGGGCGTGTTTCTTAAATGGCGAGTACTTGGCCTCGAGGAAGGTCAGGTGGAAACGGCCATCCATCTCGGGCAAATCCCTTGGCTTTGGCGCGTGATACAGCTGTTGCCAGTAGGTTTGTCGCTGCTCAAGAGTCAGAGGGGCATTTAGCAAAATTCGCCGCTGTTTGTTCAGGGCTTCACTGCGAGCCACTTGGTTGTAGATGCCAAACTCCACCTCAATCTCTGGAGGCATGTGCATCAAAAAGTCGGTGCGATCGCCGCTTTGTGCCGTCAGGTTGAGATTCAGGTGCTTCAGCGATGGTGCGGTCAGCAGTTGCTCCAATGCCGGCAGCGCGGTGCATGGGCCATGATGGCTAAACTGCTCGATTCGAATCTCGGTAACGCCTGTCATGGCGCTCAGATCCCCAAGCTGCTCGGTAGGGCCGTTGCTCACTCGCAATCGAGTGATGCCAGAATGCTGGCGCAGCGTTAACGGTAGCTCGGCATCGGTAAAGCCTTCCAGCTGCAGGTATTCCAGATTAGTTAGGGCGCTAAGCACCTTGGCCTCGCCCAGCTCTCCAGAGTCACGCAGCTCCAATTTAGTCAGCTTTGGTGAGTTTTTCAGGCCGTCCAGTTGCGTAAATGGCACACCGGTGGCGAACAGGTGATCCAAGTGCGGCAAGTTAAGATCGCCAACCACTCCTTTGCCCTCTGAAAACAGATAGATAGAGGTTAAAGATTGCAGCGGCGCCACCAGTTCCGTCAGGTTATAACTGGCGTTGTGAGGCAGGAACATCAAACGCTCAGCGCTGCCCAGTTGGCAAAACAGATCGCTGGCAACCTCTGTGCCATCTAGCCCCACATTGAGGTGCACCTCCTTCACAGATTTAGCTCGAATCAAACCACCGGGAGCCACAGTTAACTTATCGGCCTCCAATCGCATCTCATTGAGTTCGGCATTTCCAGCATCGATAATTCGCTCTATCTGCATCTGACAGTTGGGAGAGATGGAGATCTTCTTAATTGAGTCGGGCAGCAGCAGTTGCTCCACCTGCATCATATAAGACCCACCATTATAGTGAAGACCATAGAGGTGAAGCTCAGTCAGCTCCTTGGCCCCAGAGAGGTTTAGGGCCAGTCGATCCACTTCATCGACCCGAAGGTGTAACGTTTGGAGGCGGCTTCCTTCAGGCAGCTCCAGAGCCAAAGAACCCTTCTCCACATCAAGGTAGATCTCGGTTAATGCCGGACAGTGTTTGAGATAACCCAATTGGTCGGCTTGGGTAACCACCGCTCCCCGAATCGCCTTGAGGTTTTTAACCATCTCCGGCTTAACCTCGGAGAGCTCCAGCGGATTGGTTTCGCAGTTGAGAATTTTGAGATTCGGAAACGCACTGAACATCTCGGCATCAATGGGGCGCAAAGGCTCCAGATAGCTGCCAAAATAGAGCTGTTCAACATTAGGGAAAGCTCGACCGATCTTGTTCCAGTCAGGGGCAACGTCACTCACCCGGTAGCGCAGATTGGTGACCTCAGGGTGGACCTGTTCCAACTGTTCTAGGTCATACTCATACAAAGAAGCTTTTTTAGTCATCGAAAATTGTATCCTAACTCATTAATCCTGAAGCACTTCGCAGTCTGGGCAGGCTTCTAAAAATGCCTGCGGTACCCGCAATTTGTGATAGTGCGAACCATAATCCTCATCCAGTCCAGGACGGGTGGCTCGGCGAAAATCCAGCTTCTTCAGCCAAGGCATCTTCAATAACACCTTGGGAAATTCACGGAAGTGGTTAAAGGAGAGATCCAGCTCCTCAAGCTGAGTGAACTTGGTCATCGCACTTGGCAGGGAATCCAACATGTTGTGGGCCAAGCTTAAGCTGGTGATCTCGGTAAATTGGTCGGCGCCTTTGGGTAGCGTACTCAATAGGCAGTTGCCCAGATCCAGACGACGAATAGTACGCCCGCTGGCCAACTCCTTTGGAATCTCGATTTTCACTGCACCCAGCAGACTATCGTTGTTGAGATAGTGCATCGGGTGCCAGTGCAGGTTAATTTGAGATTCTTTGTGCCAGAACTCCTGAATCTGATCCATCCCCATGCCTCGGCGCCAGTTAAGGCAGTCGCCCTCAACCAGTGACTCCAGCATCGACAAACGCAGCTCGGCTGGGGTCTTTTGCAGCATCACGTAGATAAGGCCTTCGCCATAACGCCTAAAGAACAGCTGCGCAAACTCCATGCACAGCACTTCGCCCCACTTTCTGCGCTGCTTCTTAAGCTTATCCACCATCACCCCCTGCCCCTTGAGGTTGCCGTAATCGTCAAGGCCACGGCAGTTGTGGAACAGGATGCGGTCGTTTACCGCCAGCTGGAAGGCTTCATCCCCCATGCCCGCCAGCAGATGTTTGATCTGCTTACGAAAGCTATTGTCGGCAGTGGTTTTCAAAATCAGGAACAGCGGCAGGCGCATCGCTTCGGTCACCCCGCCCTGTTCCAACATCTGTACCGCAACCTTGTGGGACGCTTCATCGGGAGAGGCCAACATCTCCAATACGCTGGCCTCCATCGATTCGCCGCCCTGCTGCTGCAGAAACTTAGGTGCATTGGCTTCAAAGCACTGCTGCAGCACCGAATCATCGATGATGGCGTGACGCTCAAGATCGAAACTCTCGATGTTCTTAGGTGCGCTGCCCAGCAAAATGTGAGTGACCTTGTCATCCAATTTCTTACTGAGGCTAAAGCCCACCTCCTCGGCTTTGGCTTTGAGCTCAGTGGCCTTAAAGCCACTGCGACCAGAAACAAACAGGATGCTGTCGGCACCAAAAGGTCGCTGCTGCTGATTGTGCTGAGCCAACTGGCTTAGCCACGCTTTGTGCTGCGCCTTAAAGCGGTTGTACTTCGCCGCCATCATCGTCAAATGGAAATTAGCCGGCATGGATGGCAGCTCAACTGGCTTATACACAGGAGCCAAGATATTCAGGTAGCCCAAAGACTCCTCATCACTTAGGTGGGAGCGCTTTAAGATCTGCCACTCCGCCGCCAATTTTTCGTTGCTGATGTCCAAATCCAATTCCGCATTTAGGTTGATCCAGGCGGGATCAAACTGCTTCATTTCAATGTCTAGACGCAGCGACTTTAGAGCGGGAATGGCGATTAGATCCTGCTGATCTGGCAATGATGCTTGCTCATGACGCCAAGGCTTAATCCACACGTCAGCAAGGGCCGTCATCTGGCTCATGTCTCCCAGTCGAGGCAGGCTAACGGATAGCAAACTAAGCCGCTCAATGGTGCTGCTGCCCAGCACCGACGTCGGTAACTGCTCCAGCTCTGCCCCTTGTAGAGTCAAACTGGTAAGCGCCGGCAGCTCAGGCATCTGTGACACTTTGCCCTTAACGACAAAATTACACTGAGCGAGTTTCGGGCTGTGAGCCAGCCAGTCCAGTTGGTCGCCTTTTAAGCCAAAAACCCACGCTCTGGTCAACTCTGGCAGTACCAACGCATTGGCCTGCTCTAGTGCCCCACTGGCATTGAAGTAGTTAAAATCTTCAACCACCATCCCATGAGGCAGCAGCAGGCCTGAAATCGGGGTCTGTTCGCACTTAAGTTCAAACTTAGTGGCTCGAGTCAGCTTGGCAAACAGCGCCGCAGGCAGGGGCGGTGTCGGCTCGCTTAAGGTTAGGGTGAGTCGGTTGAGCTCCTTAAGCTCACCGAGAAGATCCTCCGAAAGCTCAGCTGAGCCCAGATTCAGAGTTAACTGGTCTAGGTCTTGGTTGGCACCCAAGATGGCACCGGGCAGTTTGCCGATACAGTGAGCATCTAAGGTGAACTCTTGCAGTGAGCTTGGCAAACAAAGCTGGTTCACAGACAGAGCCGTTGGGCCATCATCATAGTAATCCAGTTGCCCCAGAACCACCGAGGTCAGTTGGCTGTTCTCAAGATCACAACAGAGCGCTTTCACCTGAGACTCCAGCCCTACCTTAAGCACCTTCAAAGGGGATTGGTCACTGATGACAACGTTTACGCTGGACTGGTAGAGGCGCACCGTCAGCTCGGTCAGCTTAGGTAGGCTTGAGAGCAGCGCCAGATCTTCATCGCGGCATTGGCTCAGCGTCAACTTTTCCAAATTGGCCAAGTGCTCCGGATTGACGCCCTCCAATCTCACCGACAGTTTATCGCGGCTTCGAGTCGGCATCTCCAGTTCAGACAAGTTGGGAAACTGCTGAAAGAACTCGGCATTGACCTCTTTGCGGCCACCCACGCGGCCAAGATCTTCAAAAGTCAGCTTACGAAGCCGAGGGAAAGCTCGACTGAGCTGCTGCCAACTCTCCATCGGCTCATCACTGTCATAAAACAGATGTTCGACATCAAGGTGTACCGATTCCAGCAGGGAGTCGTGATTGTAATCTTCCAGTTCCATGCTCTGCATGGAGCCTCCTTACGGTTCTGTTCTGGGTGGGGGCGCGACAAAGGCACGGCAACAAGGGTGACCAGCGAGAATCACCTCAAAAATTCGATTAGGTTCAACTTCGATACGCCGGGTGGCTGCAGAAATTGATTCGC
This sequence comes from Ferrimonas aestuarii, assembly GCF_005116665.1. Classification (GTDB taxonomy): domain Bacteria; phylum Pseudomonadota; class Gammaproteobacteria; order Enterobacterales; family Shewanellaceae; genus Ferrimonas; species Ferrimonas aestuarii. Next base: position 132,179 of record NZ_SWCJ01000003.1, read on the forward strand.
TCAGTCGAGCGTGGTGGACAGGTTTCCAGATGGGTACTGCGAGGTGTCGTCTGTGTACGGTTACTGCGCGTACCGGGCTTTACGTTAAAATCACCAAACATCGGTTTCAACGAAATGCTCCTAAAACTCTTACTATCAAAAATCGAACGTGGATTGACCACTTGAGCATTGTATGGATAATTCACGGTAAATCATATAGTTAATCTGGATTACGCTATAAACAACGCCAACCTGTCACGAATCCTAGTCAAACTGATGCTCAATGAGCCCTTTTACGGCCATTATCTGAGTAGTTTTCATAAGGCTACCCTAGAGCAAGGCGACGAAGGAACCGCTCCTCTTGAGATAAAACTCAAAGAAAACAGTAACATTCAGTTTATATGCCACTTTACCCCCTGGGGCGCATTGAGTGAGCCTCAACAGCTGGGTGCGCTGAAACATGAAGCCCTGCACTTGGTCTTAAGGCACCCCTTCGACCGTCATCAATACGCGGACTCAGCCCGCTTTGATCTGGCGGCGGATCTGGTGGTGAATCAATACCTCAGTCCTGACCAATTGGCTCCGAATGCCCCAACTCTCGAACTGGTAAACCAGTGGCTGACGGGACTAGGTCACCCTGAATTAGAGCCCCATCGCGAACTGAGCTACTACTACCAGAAACTGCCCCAAAGCAACCAATTCTCGGGCAATCAGGGCTTTGACGGTGCAGGGCAAGGACATCAAAGTTGGAACGCATTGGGTCAGCTCAATGAAGCCCATCGCTCTCTGGTGAGTCAGCAGCTGGACAGTAAACTGGAGGAAAGCGCTCAACGCACCGAGCAGGTAAACGCCAGAGCACGAGGCCTTTTGCCCGCTAGCGTGCAGGAAGCCCTTGCTCAGGCCATTGCTCGTCGGCGCCCTACGGTCAACTGGCGGCGACTACTCAGGCTGTTTGCCGCCAGCGCTCGGCGCACCTCAGTGAAAAACACCCTAAGGCGCCCTTCGAAGCGCTACGGCACCACACCGGGCACCCGCATTCAGCCCCATCAACACATCTTGGTGGCTGTGGATACCTCTGCCAGTGTCGATGACCAGCAGCTAAGTCGATTTTTTGAAGAGCTGCATCACATCTGGCGTGCCGGCGCCGAGCTCACCATCGTTGAATGCGATACCGAAATTAAACGTCAGTACCGCTACAAAGGTGAATCGCCTAAAGAGATCAGTGGCCGTGGCGGCACCTGCTTTGACGCCCCCATTGAGATGGCAAACCGACTTAGGGTTGATGCCACCGTCTACTTCACCGACGGTGAAGCGCCGCCGCCGGAGGTTCCGGCGCGGGCCCCAATTCTGTGGTTGATTCACAACGACCGCACCTCGATAAAAAGCACACCTCTTTGCCAATGCGGTCGGGTAATCCCCATGACCGACACCGAAACCAGTACGAGACATTCATGACACACAGCCACAACTACAGCTACTACGGTTTAACCTGCCAAGCGCCAGAAGTGCGCAACTTCATCGAGCATCTGCTACCTAAATCAGGTCAGCGCAGCGTTCCTGTCTGCATCTGGGGCCGTCACGGCATAGGTAAAACCCAGATGGTGGAGCAGATCGCCAAAGAGAAAGGGATGCAGTGGCGCGCCATTGCTCCCGCGCAGTTTGAGGAGATGGGAGATCTATTGGGGATGCCTCAGGTAACCCAAAATGAGCAGGGAGAAAACGTAACGCAATTTGCCGCTCCCCACTGGGTGCCGACCGAACCTGGTCCAGGCATCCTGCTGATTGATGACGTTAACCGTGCCGATGAGCGCATCCTTCGAGGCATCATGCAGCTGCTGCAAAACCACGAACTCATCAGCTGGGCGCTGCCTGAAGGCTGGCAAATTGTGCTTACTGCAAACCCAGATGGCGGTGACTACTCGGTGACGCCAATGGACGATGCCATGCTAACCCGCATGATGCACATCACCATGGAGTTTGATGCCAAAGCCTGGGCACTGTGGGCAGAAGGTGCCAACATCGACCCCAGAGGCATCGACTTTGTATTGACCTATCCCGAGCTGGTCAGTGGCGAGCGCACCACCCCTCGCTCTCTGGTGCAGTTCTTCCAAGCCATTGCGCCAATCGAGGATCTGAAGTCGCAGCTGCCACTGGTGAACATTCTGGCTCGCTCCTGTTTGGATGAGACCACCTGCGCCGCGTTCATCGCCTTTGTGGAGCAGAACCTGAGTAAGCTGGTTTCGCCTCAAGCAATGGTAGAAGCGAAATCATTCGATAAGGAGATCGCTCCGCAAATTGAGCGCATCGCCGGTGGTGCCGCACCACGGATCGACATTCTGGCCACCCTGTGTACCCGTCTGCACCACTACCTGAAAGTCAGTGGCGTTAAGCTCAAACCGGCTCAAATTGGCAATGTGCAGGCATTCCTTAAGCTGACCTTCCTGCCAAACGATCTGCGCCTTGGATTGATGCAGGATCTGATGAACAGCGGCAATGCTTCGGTGAAGGGGGTGTTGGCAGATGCAGAACTGGCCAAGCTGTTCCTAAGCAACGCTTAACTCTAGCAACGCTTAACTCTAGTAACGCCTAAGCCCCCAAGAAAAAATGCCAGTTCGCTAAGCGAACTGGCATTTTTGTTTGAGGCAGTTTGAAAAGCCGAGGCCGATTACGGCGTCAGGCTCTCCTGATCCGCACCCTCTTTCTCAATCACTACCGGCATCATGTGCTCACGGCACAGACCCAGCTTGATGGAGATGTAACTCGCTACGTAGATGGAGGAGTAGGTACCAAAACCGATACCCAGCAACATCGCCGTTGCAAAGCCATGAATCATAGAGCCACCCTGAATGAACAGAGCGATCACCACAAACAGGGTTGTACCCGTGGTGATGATGGTACGAGTCATGGTTTGAGTTACTGAGGTATTCACCACGTGAGATGGGGAGCCCTTACGCATCTTGCGGAAGTTTTCACGCACACGGTCAAATACCACGATGGTGTCGTTAAGGGAGTAACCCACTACCGCCAGCAGCGCCGCCAGTACCGTCAGGTCGAACTCCAAGAAGAAAAAGGAGAACACACCTAGGGTAACCACAACGTCGTGCACCAAGGCAGCAACCGCACCCAGAGCCAAACGCCACTCAAAGCGGAACGCCACATATGCCAAGATACAGATGATGGCGGTCAGTACGGCCAAGCCGCCCTGCTCTGCCAACTCTTTACCTACCTGTGGGCCCACAAACTCTACGCGCTTAATCACAGCGTCAGATTCTAGGCTACGAGCAGCCTGTTCGATCTTCGCCACCAGCTCGTTACCGGTACCGGCTTTAGGCGGAACGCGGATCAGCAGGTCGGTAGCGGCACCGAAGTGCTGCACAATCACACCTTCAAAACCTTGAGCTTCAACGGCACGGCGCAGTTCAGCGGTCTCTTTGGCCTCTTTGTAAACGATCTCAACAACGGTACCGCCAGTGAAATCCAGGCCCCAGTTGATGCCCTTAGTCGCCAGGGAGGCCACTGAAGCGATCATCAACACAATCGACAGCGCACTGATCACTTTAGCGTGACGAAGGAAGTCGACTACATTGTTGAGTTTTAACAGTTCAAACATGGATAGACGTCCTTAAATCGACAGTTTCTTGATGCGCTTGCCGCCCCACAGGGCGTTAACCACAGCACGAGTACCGACAATGGCGGTAAACATGGAGGTTGCAATACCGATCATCAGGGTCACCGCGAAGCCTTTCACCGGACCGGTTCCCACAGAGAACAGGATCAAAGCGGTCAGCAATGTGGTGATGTTGGCATCGGCAATGGTAGACAGCGCGTTGGCGTAGCCTTCATGAATCGCCTGCTGGACACTGCGGCCCGCTTTAAGCTCTTCACGAATACGCTCGAAGATAAGCACGTTACCATCCACCGCCATACCCACGGTCAATACGATACCGGCAATACCCGGCATGGTCAGCGTGGCACCTGGGATCATCGACATGATGCCCACCATCAGTACCATGTTGGCCACCAGAGCACCCACGGAGATCACACCGAACTTACGGTAGTAGATGCCCATGAAGATAATCACCGCCAGCAGGCCAGAAACCATGGCCGCCATACCGTTGTCGATGTTCTCTTGACCCATTGATGGACCAATGGTGCTCTCCTGCACGATGGTGATCGGTGCAATCAAGGCACCAGCACGCAGCAGCAGTGCCAGCTTCTGAGATTCTTGAGGGCTATCGATACCAGTAATGCGGAAGCTGCGACCCAAACGCGCCTGAATGGTGGCGGTGTTGATCACCTCTTCATGCTTGGTGAACTGAGGCGAACCGTCGGCGTTACGCTTACCGGTAGACTTGTACTCGATGAATACGGTGGCCATCGCCTTGCCGATCTTGTCACGAGTAAAGTCGGCCATCTTGTTACCGCCGGTAGCATCCAAGTTGATGGACACCTGTGGCTGGCTGGTTTCACTGAAACCAGACTGAGCACCAGTAATGTGGTCACCGGTCAGGATGACACGCTTATCCAGCAAAACTGGGCGGCCATCGGCACTTTGGAACAGCTCAGAGCCTGGAGGAACGCGGCCATTAATAGCGGCATTCAGGTCAGCCCCTTCGGAAACCAAACGGAACTCCAGAGTCGCCGTTGCACCCAAAATCTCTTTGGCGCGAGCGGTATCTTGAACCCCTGGCAACTCAACCACGATGCGGTTGGCACCTTGCTGCTGAACCACTGGCTCAGCCACACCCAGTTCGTTTACACGGTTACGCAAAATGGTGATGTTCTGTGCCAAGGCGTACTTCTGCACTTCAGACAGGTAAGCCTCAGACATGGTCACCAGCAGGTTCAGACCGTCATCTTCAAACACCAAGTTCGGGTTACGCTGCTTGAGAAAGTCTTCTGCTTTGTACAGGGTATCTTCATCACGGAAGCGGATTTCGATGCCCTTAGCACCGGCACGAATACCGGAGTAGCGCAGACGCTGCTCACGCAGATCGGAACGGAAATCGGTAACCAGTTGGGTTTCCTGCTTGCGAATGGCCTCGCTCATGTCCACTTCCATCAGGAAGTGCACACCGCCACGAAGGTCCAAACCCAGCTTCATTGGTGAACCACCAATGGACGCCAGCCAATCAGGGGTAGCTGGGGCCAAGTTCAACGCCACAAAGTAGTTCTGACCCAGCTCTTTGGCAACCAGTTCTTTGGCTACCAGCTGATCTTCACCGTTGTTGAAACGCAGCAGAATCTGACCATTTTCAAACTCTGAGCGTTTCAGCGCCAGCCCCTTTTCCTCAAGTGCATCTTGCAGCTGAGACAGGGTATTGGCCGTCACTTCAGCATTACGGCCCGCCGAAATCTGCAACGCAGGGTCTTCACCAAACACGTTTGGCAAAGCGTAAAGTGCACCGATGGAGATGATAAACACCACCATCAGGCTCTTCCATAAAGGATATTTATTCAGCACAACCGTGCCCTCTTCAGAAGCTTACAGAGATTGCAGAGAACCTTTTGGCAGTACTGCAGATACATAGCTCTTCTGAATGGTCACTTTGGTGTCATCGTTCAGAGCCAGAACAATGAAGTCATCGTCTTCTTTGATCTTGGCGATCTTGCCTACTAGGCCACCGCTGGTCAGCACTTCATCACCCTTGCTCAGGGAGCCCATCAGATCTTTGTGCTCTTTTACACGCTTCGCTTGCGGGCGGTAGATCATGAAGTAAAAGATCAGACCGAACACCGCCAGCATGATCATCATTTCAAAACCGCCACCTTGAGGTGCGGCACCAGATTCGGCGTAGGCCATTGGAATAAACATAGTGTTTCTCTTTTAGTTCTAGGTTAATCAATCAATCGCAGGAGGCACTGGGCGGCCCTGCTTGGTATAGAATTCAGCTACAAAGTCGTCCAATTTACCCTGCTCAATGGCGCCTCGCAAACCTTTCATAACCGTCTGGTAGTAGTGCAGGTTATGGATGGTGTTCAAACGCGCACCCAGAATCTCATTGCACTTGTCCAGATGGTACAGGTAGGAGCGGGTATAGTTCTTACAGGTGTAGCAATCGCACTCAGGATCCAGTGGGCTGGTGTCGTCACGATGTTTCGCGTTACGAATTTTCACCACACCTTCTGAGGTGAACAGGTGGCCGTTTCGGGCGTTACGGGTCGGCATTACGCAGTCGAACATGTCGATACCACGGCGCACCCCTTCCACCAGATCTTCCGGCTTACCAACGCCCATCAGGTAACGAGGTTTGTCTTCAGGGATCTTAGGGCAGGTGTGCTCAAGGATGCGGTGCATGTCCTCTTTAGGCTCACCCACGGCCAGGCCACCTACGGCGTAGCCATCAAAGCCAATATTCACTAGCCCTTCTAGGGATTCATCACGCAGGTGCTCGTAAACGCCACCTTGGATGATGCCAAACAGGCTGTTCTTGTTGCCCAGACGATCGAACTCGTCACGGGAACGCTGTGCCCAACGTAGGGACATGCGCATGGAGGCGCCCGCTTCCTGCTCGGTAGCTGGGTAAGGGGTACACTCGTCGAAAATCATTACGATGTCAGAACCAAGGTGGTACTGGATATCCATCGATTTTTCTGGGTCTAGGAAGATCTTGTCGCCGTTGATTGGGTGACGGAAGTGCACCCCCTCTTCGGTGATCTTGCGGATGTGACCCAAGGAGAACACCTGGAAACCGCCGGAATCGGTCAGAATTGGCTTCTGCCAGTTCATAAAGTCATGCAGGTCGCCGTGCTTTTGCATGATCTCAGTACCTGGGCGCAGCCACAGGTGGAAGGTGTTACCCAAACAGATCTGCGCACCGGTGGCTTCAACCTCTTCTGGGGTCATGCCCTTTACGGTGCCGTAGGTGCCCACAGGCATAAACGCTGGGGTTTCAACGACGCCACGGTCAAAGGTCAGGCGGCCTCGGCGGGCGCGGCCATCGGTAGTGATCAAATCAAATTTCATAGTTACCTCATGGTCAGATAAACAGTCTGACTGAAATAAAAGTCCATGTGCATTAAACACACAATGTGGATTGCCTACTGGCTTTTCAAGGCTCGGGCCGGAAAATGTCCAACTTCTTTTTCAGAACCCACAAGTGGGCGAGCCTTAAAACAAAAAACAGAAACAGCGCATCCCAGAGGACACGCTGCTTTAAGAGGGGATTGTACCGGAATTAGTTCCGAATTAATCCAGCGATTTATCGTTGCTGTGAAGCTGTTCATCCCGATTGATGAACATTGCATCACCGTAGCTGAAAAAGCGGTACTTCTCGGCCACGGCGTGCTCATAAGCGGCCATGATCTTATCTTGGCCAGCGAAGGCGGAAACCAGCATGATCAAGGTGGATTCTGGCAGGTGGAAATTGGTCACCATGGCATCCACTAACTGGAAGCGGTACCCCGGGTAGATGAAGATATTGGTGTCACTGGCAAAGGGCTTCAGCTCTCCGGTTTGCGCCAGTGACGCTTGAGCCGCCGACTCCAGCGAACGCACCGAGGTGGTGCCCACCGCGATCACGCGGCCACCATTGGCCTTAGTGCGAATAACCGCATCCACCACGTCTTGAGGCACTTCGGCGTACTCAGAGTGCATGTGGTGATCTTCAATCTTGTCCACGCGAACCGGCTGGAAGGTACCCGCGCCAACGTGCAGAGTTACGTAAGCGAACTTAACCCCTTTGGCTTTCAATTTCGCCAGCATCGCCTCATCAAAATGCAGCCCGGCGGTAGGCGCAGCAACGGCTCCGGGGCGCTGGTTGTAGACGGTTTGATAACGCTCACGGTCAGCATCGTCGTCGGGACGGTCGATGTACGGTGGCAGAGGCATGTGGCCGATGTCATCCAGAATTCGCAAAACGGTGGAATCGCCGTGGAACTCAATCTCAAACAGGGCGTCGTGACGAGCCACCATGGTGGCCTTGATGTCGTTATCGAAATGCAGCTCGGTACCCGGCTTAGGCGATTTCGAAGAACGAACGTGAGCAAGCACTCGCTTATCATCCAGAACTCGCTCTACCAAGACTTCCAGCTTTCCGCCACTGGCTTTCTTACCAAATACTCGCGCAGGAATCACTCGGGTGTTGTTGAACACCATCAAATCGCCGTCATGCAGTTGATCCAACAGATCGGGGAATTGGGCGTCCACCAGCCGGCCACTGTTGCCATCAAGATGCAGTAACCGCGATGCGGTGCGTTCAGGCATGGGGTGGCGGGCGATCAGCTCATCAGGAAGATCAAATTTGAAATCGGCAACTTGCATAAAAGGTCTACTCAACTTTCGAACGCCGACAGCGGCGGGGGCGATATTCTATTACCAATACACGAGGGGGTCTAGGATGAAAATTTAATCAGCGATGAATCTCGCTCTTTGCAGTTCTTTACCGCCTCCTGACCGACCTTTAATCCGGTTTGGGTAATATCCTAGCAATACCCTTACTCATTGCAGACAGGAGCCTCCATGCGCACATTACTGCTTATCCTCTCCCTCTCTCTGGCGCCCTTAAGCTGGGCCCAAGATGCGGATCTTCTGGCCGAGGAGATGACCAGCCTCATCAGTGCAGAGCTGTCACTAGCTCATGACCAAGAGCAAAAGGTGCTTGAAGCCCAAACGATTTTTGCCGAAACACTGATCAGCCTTAGAGACAGCGACGGCAGCCGCCGAGAAAAGGTCAAGAAACTGCGCAGTGCCGCCGAGCAACGCGATGACCGCATCAAAGCGGTGTTAACCGACGAGCAATGGGACAAATATGAAATCCTACGGGACGAGCAGCGCCAGAAAATGCGCCAAGAGATGAAGGCTCGCAAAACCAACTCCTAAGAAGTTGATATACTGATGGCATGAACTTCTTAGCCCACCTTCATATTGCCGATGCCACCCAAACCAACTTCGCCGGTGCCATTGCCGGCGACTTTGTAAAGGGCCCACTACCGGATCAGCTAACCGACTTTGACCTCGGAGTGGCCCTTCACCGTGGGGTAGATGGTTACATCGACAGCCACCCTTTACTGCTGGAATTAAAGCAGCAATTCCCCAAGCCCTATCGGCGCACCTCAGGCATCCTGCTGGACATGGCCTTTGACCACTTGCTCGCCAAAAACTGGCATCAGTGGCACCCAAGCCAACTGCCACAGTTCACCCAGTTTGGTTACAAACAGGTGCTTAACGACGCCGCCCTACCTAATAACGCACGGCGCACAGTGACCGCTATGGCCCGAGGAGACTGGCTCAGTAGTTATGCCACCGAACACGGCTTGTCGATGGCGATAACAGGTATCAGCCGCCGCCTTAGTCGCCCACAACTGCTGCTAGGAGGAGAGCAAGCTTTAGCCGAGCTGAAATCCGACGTTCAGCAAACATTCGATAAACTCTATCCACAGATCATCGCCTTTTCTCGGCAACACGCGGATGCTTTAGCGCTAACGCAGCAAAGTTAGACGTCGACGTCACCGGCAGCTATCTGCTCTTTGACCCAGTCATTAACCACCACATCAATACTCAATTGGATGCGCTCGGTGAGCCCTCGATTTATCACCTGATGGCAGTCGCTCAAGCGCATATACCAAAGCTCTCCTGGCTGCAGCGGCAATCGCTTGCCATTGAGGATAAAGTCCACCTCCTCGGTGGCAAAGATAGGGACATGCAGGCGCACCTGCTGGCCTAAATCCAGATCCAGTTGAGGGTCTTTATGAGGCCGCACCTCTCCCAAGGGCTCAAGCCTCATCAAACGAACGTTGGTTTTCTCACACTGCAATGAATCCAGCACCTGCTGAATCGCTGGGCTCCGTTTTAGCGCCGCCGTTGGTTTCCAACTGGCCCAATCTGCACGGGTATAGTCGCCATGAGATGCCTGCGACGCATCCATCATGGTTAATGGAATCACCTGATAATGCAGATAGGGAGGGTAAGCCGCGATGAGCTCGAGAGTTTCCGCTTGCAAAGCTTTCACATCAAAGCGATGGGGTAAACGGCTGCGATCGCCGTCAAAATGCACTTCCTGTGTCATCATGCCATTTTTCCTTACTGAACTAGTCCATCGTTTTTCCCTGTGCCAACTAAGGCTTTTCATATATTTTTCATAACCTTAATTTGGCCTTGAGGCAGCATTCGACACCTTCGCCATGACCAGACTAGTCCAATTGGACGATATCGAGATAGTTCCGCCACCGATACTATAACTAACAGTAACAGTTAGGATTACAAAGACTTATTTCTATGATGTCGGTAACGCACAGGGAACGATTGCAACATGCAATTCAGTGCCACCAACAGGGTCAACTGATTGAAGCGATAGGGCTTTATCAGCACTTAGCTGACGAGATATCGACGCCTGAGCTTTATAATAATCTCGCCTCTGCCCAGATGGCCGCGGGGATGCACCAAGATGCCGCGACCACCCTAAATCAAGGGAGAGCCGATTATCCGGACCATCTGGAGCTTAAGCTAACCTTAGCCCTTCATCGCGCCGGTTCGGGGCGATACCTCGATGCCATCGCCCTTGCCGAAGAGGTCTGTATACAGCAGCCCGACCGGCCAGAGTTCGTCGTAAATCTAGCCAACATCTATTATCAGGCTCAACAACTGGAACAGGCTGAAGCCACCTACAGAAAAGTGATCTTGCTGGATCCCAACTCTTCAATGGCCCACTTCAACCTTGGCACCCTTCTCCACCAAAAAGGGGCTCTGATTCAAGCTCAACATGCCTTTGATACCGTACTGACCATCGCCCCAGAGTTTTATCAAGCCTCACTCCACCTAGGCCAGGTTCTTGCCACTCAAGGGCGCTATAAAGACGCCGTCACGCAATATCAACGGGTATTAGCACGGGAACCAGAAAACCCAACCGTGCACAACGCCATTGGCATGGCGTTTCACGTTCAAGGCATGGTAGAACAAGCCCAGCAGCACTATCACCAAGCTTTACTGATAACGGGAGATGAAGAGGAAGGCCTAGTTTTACTGGCCAATAGCTACCGTGACCTCAATGATCACACCAATGCCGAACACTACTATCAGCGCGCACTTCAGATTAATCCCAATAATGAGATCGCCCAAGAGAATCTGCGGGCGCTGTCAACCACCAAGATCGCCGCTTGGCACCTGCCTATGTTGGCCGATCAGATTCGCAACGATGCCTTTCAGCAGGCCATTCAAAATCAGGTCAAAGCTGGGGATCATGTCTTGGATATCGGCACAGGATCTGGGTTATTGGCCATGATGGCCGCCAAAGCCGGGGCTAAGCAGGTAACGGCATGCGAGATGATACCGGAGCTGGCAGAGGTCGCTACCAAGGTCATTGAAGACAATCAGCTAAGCAACAAGATAACCGTGGTCAACCAAAAATCGACCCAGCTTAGCGTCGGCTCGGCCCTTAATCAGCCTGCAAATGTTTTGATATCAGAGATTCTGGATGCTGGCCTGTTAGGTGAAGGCGTTCTGCCAACGTTCCGCCACGCTAGAGCCAACCTACTTACCGACGATGCCATTCTCATCCCTCAGGGGGCACAGGTGCATGCTTACCTCATTCAATGTGAGTCCATCAAGCAGCTGCACCCAATTACAGAAATTAGCGGCTTTGATCTCAGCGCCTTTAACCAGTTTAATCCCCGCCAAAACTGCATAACGCTGACGTTAACCAATACGCCTCACCAGAAGTTCACCGCTCCATTTCTCGCATGTGAGTTCGACTTTCGAGCGCCGCCGCCGCCAGCATCATTAACCCATCCAAACCGAACCGAGATCGCCATTACCGCGACTCACTCTGGGGAACTCCATGGCATCGCTTTCTGGTTTGATCTGCAGCTGGATGACGAGATCTCACTAAACAGTGGCCCAGAAGCCGCGCCTCTGCACTGGGGCCAAACGGTCTATCTCTTTGAGCAGAATCGCCATGTACAGCAAGGTGAATCTCTTCGACTTGCGGTACTGCAAAGTGATACCCAATTGCGATTCGAGGTCATGGATGGCTAATGAACCCAAATTTAAAATACGCAAGTGAGTTCATAGCTCATACTTTACAACGATATCACCACTGATAAGCAGCAATAACTCCAAGGAAGGAACGACTATGTCTGACAACACCAATTTCAATCCCGACAAATTGAAGCCTCTGATTGGCGAAACCTTTACCGCTACCGATGCCGAAGGCGGCCAAGTTCAAGTACGACTACATGAGGTTGAAGAGGATGTCATCAAAGGCTTTGATGGCGAATCCTTCATTGTTGACTTTCAAAGCGAGGCCAATGCCATTGCTCTCGAAGGCAGCTACCAGGTAGAGCATCCCGAAGTGGGGCAGATCGAGCTGCTGCTATCCCCCAGTGGTGAAACTCGCTGTGAAGCCGTTGTATCTCGACTAAAGCGCAATCCAGAAAACAACTAATCAACTGAACTCCGGTTTAATTCAAGGAAGGAATAAACTATGGACCCATTTCTCGCACAAATCGTGATGTTCGGGGGCAATTTCGCCCCGCGAGGCTGGTCATTTTGTGACGGCCAGCTATTGTCCATCGCCTCCAATACTGCCCTGTTTTCTCTGTTGGGCACCACCTACGGCGGCGACGGTCGCACCACTTTCGCCCTTCCAGATCTGAGAGGTCGAGTGGCCATTCATTCCGGAAACCGCAGTGCAGGCCCCGGATTAACGCCTCGACCTTTGGGTCAGCGAAGCGGGCAGGAATCGGTGACGTTAAATCAACTGCAAATACCCAGTCATACCCACTTCACCTCGGCCAGCAGCACGGCTCAGTCGACTCTGATGCTATCATCAGAAGCATCCTCTTCAGCTGCGCCCGTTGCCTCAGGTTCGCTCGGTAAAGTGAGTGCGCCCCCAAAATCGTCCAACAACGCCCAAATATACAACGGTGAGCAACCGTATGTCGCCCAGCACATTGACAGTGTTCAGACCGCGGTGGGTACCACTGTTACTGTCCAGCCAACTGGAGGCTCACAAGCCCACAACAATATGCAACCGTTTAACACGGTAAATTACATCATCGCGATGGTTGGTACGTTTCCCAGCCGCAGCTAAAGTCGGCCACACGGTTTACACCCGTTGTGACGCAAACAGTTCAAGGATGAAAAAACTATGGATCCCTTTATTGCACAAATCATTATGTTTGGCGGTAATTTCGCGCCTAGAGGCTGGGCTTTCTGCAACGGTCAATTGATGGCAATCAGCTCCAATAACGCGCTATTTTCTTTGATCGGTACCACCTATGGCGGCGACGGCCGTTCCACGTTCGCCTTACCGGATCTCCGTGGTCGTGCGCCAATTCATGCTGGCACTGGCCCTGGCTTGACCACCCGCCCCTTAGGCTATCGTTCAGGAACAGAAACCGTAACCCTAACCCCAAATCAGATGCCTCAGCATACGCATTTGGCCTCTGCTACCAACCAAGCGGTATCCCAGTTAAAGCTGTCGCCAGAAACGGGAACCTCACAAAGCCCCATTGCAAATGGCTCAATTGGTGCCGTAGGTGCCCCGCCCAAAAGCAGCAACAGCGCACTGATTTTTAACGATGATGATGAGCCGAGTGTCATCCAAAATGGAATGAGCGTTCAAACCAATGTCAATACTCAGGTTACCCTGTTTAACAGCGGCGGCTCTCAGTGGCACAACAATATGCAGCCTTACCTAGCGGTGAATTACATCATTGCATTGTACGGCACCTACCCTAGCCGAAGCTAAAGCTCGCTCTAGGAAAAAATTCAACTAAACGAAGTAGATAGGTCAAGGATGATGGACACTCGTTATACATTAGCTGCGCTGTTAGGCGCAGGGATATCGCTATTTAGCCAGCCAAGCATTGCCGCGCCAGTTTCCCCTGACGCTAACCGGCAGATAACAGAGCTGGTCATCGTTGATGGCAGTTTGCCACAACAGCAGCTGTTCCTTGACGCTATCTCTGACAACAACACCATTAAGCTTCACCGGCTTCCTAGCACAGAAAATGCCATTGAATCGCTTGAGCAGATCTTATCTGAATATAGGCAGTTGCACGCACTGCACATTGTTTCCCACGGCGACTCCGGTCAACTGCAGTTGGGTAACACCATCATCGATACCGCGTCATTAACAGCCAACCCACAACTACTACAAAGTATAAAGCGCAGCATCGTGCCTGATGGCGACCTACTTCTTTACGGCTGTAACGTAGCGGCGGGTCAACAGGGAAAGGCATTTATTGAGTTTGTCGCCGAGCAAGCCAATATCGATGTTGCCGCCTCAACCAACCTAACCGGAAACGCGTTATTGGGAGGGGATTGGACGTTGGAGCGGCACTCGGGTCAGGTAGAGCACTTAGTGCGATTCTCGAGCAACTCAATGAACGCCTACTCAAGTGTTTTAGGCACCGAAGACCTGAATAATTTTACGGGTGTAAATACAAACACGCTAACCAGCCCCAGTGGCGACTTTACCGTCACTGGCTATGTAGATGGGGTCCAGCATAACGACTTGGATATTTATGGCGGCAATGCCTACATCAATGACACAACGACCGTCAATAAAGAGGGCTATTTTAAAATTGAAGCTAACCCAGGCGGAAGTTACCCCAGCTTCTCTCTGACAGACGTTTGGTTTCAAGTCTATCAAAACAGACCCATGAACAATGTTCGGGTTAGAGGGATCGATTCCGACGGCAATATCATCGAAACCGTCCCGACATCCACGCCAACAGACGACGGTGGGCAAGACACATTTCGATTTGACGAGGCCGGAGAACTCAGTGGTGCCGACTGGAGGGATCTGGTTAGCTTTGAGGTCTACTTCACACCTTATGAGTCCAATCCTGGCGGCGGTGTCGATGACAACATTGCAACCATGGAGTTTAAATCATTCACCGTCGATACTGCAGCGCCTTCAGACGTCACTGCACCAACCATCAGTGGTGTCACCATCCCAGATTCAGCCCACAAAGTGGGCGATATCGTTACCGCCACCATCAGTGTGACTAGCGACGGCGACAACTACGCCAGCGGTGGCAGCATCTCAGGCACCGTTAATGGCTATACGCTCGGCAGCCTGAGCAAAACCAACGACACCACCTATACCGCCACCTTTACCGTTACTGATGGTGGCACCAATGTTGCAGCCGCCAGCAATGTGCCGGTTAACTTCACTCTCACTGACAGCAGCGGTAACACCAGCAGTGCCTTCACTACGGCCATCACCCAAGCCAGTGATGCCATCTACGCCAATCTGCCCGAGGTCAACCTAACCACCAGCAGCAATTCAATGTCTGAAGACGGCGGCAGTGCGACTCTGACGGCAGCATTAAGCAGCAGAAGCCTCAATAGCCAGTGGCCAGAGAATATTACCGTCAATCTGGCCTATACCGGTACCGCGACCGCCAGCACCGATTACACCAAATCTGACAGCATCACCATCACCGCAGGTAGCAGCAGCAACACAGCCACCGTCACCAGTAGCGCCGATGATCTCTATGATGCCGCGAGCGATGAAACCATCATCGTGGATATCAGTCTCCCGATAGGCATCGAAGGCGCCACCAACCAACAGACCCTGACCATCACCGATGCCGAGTCGGCACCAACAGTCACTCTGTCCGGTGGCAACATCAACATTAATGAAAACGGTGGCAGTGGCGCCATTACCGCCACATTGAGCCACGCCACTTACGAAGGTGTTGTCGTTAACTTGAGCTATAGCGGTTCGGCCACTTACGGCAGTGACTACCAAAATGCCAGCTCCAGCATCACCATTGCAGCGGGCAGTCTCAGTGGAACCGCCGCGACCGGCGTTGCCAGCATTGATGATGCCTCAGCAGAAACCGATGAAACCATCATCATTGATATCGCCTCCGTCAGCGGTGGCGGCGCGACCGAAAGCGGCGCTCAGCAGCGGACTATCACCATTTTGGATGATGAAGACAACACGCCGCCAACCATCACTGGGGTATCCATTCCCAACCTTGCCCACAAGGTTGGCGATACCGTGACGGCAACCATCACCGTAACCAGTGACAGTGATGATTACACCGGTGGCAGCGGTGCGATTTCTGGCACCATCAATGGCTATAACCTGATTGGTTTAAGCAGAGTCGACAACACCACCTACCGCGCCACCTTTACCATTAGCGATGGCGGTATCGATACAGATGCCAGCAATGACATTGCAGTTAACGTCACCCTTACCGACTCCAGCGGAAACACCAGCAGCGCTTACACCACGGCCATCAGCCAGGGCAGTGATGCCATCTACGCCAACCTGCCGGAGGTTGAGCTGACCACCAGCAGCAATTCAATGTCTGAAGACGGCGGCAGTGCAACACTGACGGCAACCTTAAGTGGTAGCCTCAATAGTCAGTGGCCGGTGGCCATCACCGTGGGCCTTGCCTATACCGGCACTGCAACCGCCGATACCGACTACACAAAAGCCGACAGCATCATCGTTGCCAGTGGCGACAGCAGCAACACCGCCACCGTCACCAGCACTCCAGATACTCTCTATGATGCGGCCATCGATGAAACCATTATCGTCGATATCTCTAGCCTCACAGTGGGCACAGAAAGCACAACCAATCAACAAACGATTACCATCACCGATGCCGAAACGGCACCGACCGTTAGCCTATCAACCGCCAAAACCAGCATCGATGAAGATGGCGGCATCAGCGACGGCAGCACCAAGATTACCGCGACCCTAAGCCACGCCACTTACGAAGCAACCACCGTCAGCCTGGCCTACTCAGGCACCGCCACGTCCGGCAGTGACTACGGCACGCCAAGCTCAAGCATTACCATTAATCCCGGCCTACTCACGGCCGATGCCAGTACCGGTCTGCTTGCTACCGACGACAGTGATGGCGAGGGCAATGAAACCATCATCATCGACATCAGCAGCGTCAGTGGCGGCGGAACGACCGAAAACGGCGTTCAGCAGGTCACCGTCACCTTGGTGGATGATGAAGACAGCACACCACCCACCGTCGTTTCTGCTTCTGTGTCTAATATTACCGCCGCAGGGGCGCAGCTCTCCGTCAACTTAGATGAAGATGGCTCAGTACATTACGTCGTGGTTGCCGATGGGGCTAATGCACCAACGGTCGCTCAAACCAAGGCCGGCAACAATTATTCTGGTGTCACTGTCGCAGCCAGCGGTTCCATTTCAACCTCAGCAACTGTAGCCACCACCACCATCAACACCTTACTTGATGGCGTTAACTACGATCTTTACCTCGTTGCCGAGGACAGTGCCAATAACCTGCAACTGCTAACCAGCAAACGAGACTTCAGCACCTTAGACACACTTCCAAACATCAGCAGTATTAGTGTCTCCGGTAGCCCTGCAGCCGACGCCGCCTCGGTTGTATTTGATGTAACGTTCGCCGATAGCGTAAGTGGTGTCAGTATGGATGACTTCGCGCTCACTACCGTTACCGGCAGTAGCTATGAAGCTCCTAGCATTAGCTCAGTCACCGGCAGTGGTGCAACCTGGAATGTGACCGTTGATACCGGAGTTACCGTGGCTGATATCCGCCTGGATCTTAATGCAGCCAGCAATATTGTTGATGAAAGCAATAACACCCCATTGGGGTTCACTTCAGGTGAGATGCACAGTGTTAATACCAACAAGCTGCCAACCATTACCGAAGACAGCGCAGTAGGACCTTACGCCATCGATGAAGACATCAAGACCAATATGGATCTGAGTGGGCTGCTCATCAGTGATGCCAATGACGAACCATTAACATTAACCATGAGCGTCGATCGCGGTTTGTTGTTTACCACCGATGGCAATGGCACGGTAGACGGCGTAACCATTAGCGGAGCCAACGTCAGTGGTAGCACAAGCCTTACCCTTTCAGGAACGCCAACGGCGCTAACCCAGCTGTTTGATGGTTCTCGCTTCTCATTCCAAACCGATAAGGATGACGACAATAACGCCAGCTTGGTATTTTCAGTCTCTGACTTCTTTAATGAGGACGATCAATTAACCGCCACCATCAATGTCACCGCAATTAATGACACTCCTGAGATTGAAGGCACACCAACCACATCATTAACGTCAGGAAATAGCTATAACTTTACCCCAAGTGCCAGTGATGTTGACGGCGACACACCGCTAACCTTTAGCATTACCAATAAGCCTAGTTGGGCAAATTTTGATACCTCTAACGGTGCACTAACAGGACAACCATCCTCTGCAAATCTTGGTACCACAAACAACATCGTGATCTCAGTGTCGGATCCCGGCGGCCTAACCGCGGCACTACCAAGCTTTAACATCACCGTAAACAGCGCCAATAACGCACCGGTTATTTCAGGCTCTCCCGCGCTCACGGTTAGCGAGGACACGCTGTATCAATTTGTGCCTGAAGTTATCGATGCCGACGCTACTGACAGCCACCGTTTCAATATTAGTAACCTACCGAGCTGGGCAAGCTTTGATAGTGCCACTGGTACCCTATCCGGCACCCCAACTAATGATGATGTGGGCATGACTGCAGGCATCGTTATCTCAGTCAGCGACTCCCAAGGTGCCAGCGATAGCCTTGCGCCATTTGACCTTGAAGTGCTCAACGTCAACGATGCGCCCACCATCACGGGTTCACCACTGCTGAGTATTCTTGTTGATGAAGCGTACTCCTTCACCCCTACAGCGACGGACATTGATGCCAATGACACACTGAGCTTTAGCATCTCGAATCAACCGAGCTGGGCGCAGTTTGATCCCAACAGCGGCACGTTGTCAGGCACACCAAGCAAAGAGGATGTCGGCTCCAGCCAAACCATCGTCATTACGGTTACCGATAGTGCCAATGCCAGCGCCAGCTTGCTCGGGTTTATCATCGAAGTAACCAGTGATAACAACGCCCCTATCGCCAATGATGATCTCTTGACTGTTGAGTTCAATGACGAAGGTCTCTACGCCTTGGATGTGCTGGCGAACGACAGCGACCCCGATGGCGACACCTTAACCATTGAGTCAGCAACCACTAATCTAGGAAGCGTTACGCTCAGCAACGATCAGCTGCTTTATCAAGCGGAAGATGAGTACACTGGTAACGTTGAGCTGAGTTATGTCATCAGTGATGGCAATAACGGCAGCGCCAGTGCGCAAGTCATGCTTACTATTGAACGAGATACAACCAATGCACCAATCATAGAGGTTCCTGAGGATGTTTCCGTTGATGCTACTGCGTTGTTTACGCGAGTTGAGCTGGGTACCGCAACAGCGGTGGATCGCAACAACAATCCGCTCCCAGTAACTCAGAAAGAACCCACAAGTCGGTTTGCCCCAGGTGCTCACACCGTTTATTGGCAAGCGGTCGATGGCGATGGAAACGAAGCGGTTGAAGAGCAACGCGTCATGGTTGCACCTTTGATCTCCCTCAGCAAAGACCAAACGGTATTTGAAGGCAATGAAGTGCAAATTGAGGTTGTCCTCAATGGAATGGCACCACAATACCCAGTTAACGTTCCCTACTCCATCAGCGGCAGCGCCGACGACAGTGACCATGATGCCATTGACGGCGAGTTAGTCATTCAACAAGGAGAACGTGGTTACATCAAGTTCAATACCCTTGCTGATAGCATCAATGAGATCGATGAAACCGTCGTGCTAACTCTCTCTGATTCGATTAACCGCGGAGCTAAATACGCCACTACAGTCACCATCTCGGAAGCCAATATTGCTCCTGATTTTGATTACCGAGTCGAGCAATCCGGTGAAGAGCGGCACACTCTGAGCCAGCAAGACGGTGACGTTATCGTTTCGATGACTGCCTATGACGCCAACCCAAGTGATTCGGTCACGGTCACTTGGCAGCATGATCAGCTCGTCGATCTCGATAGTGATGAGCAAGTGTTCCGTTTCGACCCAAGTGAAATGGATGCAAAAACCTATGAGCTCGTCGCCACGGTAACCGACAATGGTTCACCAGCAATGTCGGTGACCAAGAGCATTCTATTCACCATTAAGGCCAACTTAGCAGAGCTAGCCGACGACCAAGACAGCGATGGCGACCTGATACCTGACAGCACTGAGGGCTATGCCGACGACGATGGCGATGGCATCCCTAACTATCAGGACAGCGCCAATATTGTTGGCTGTAACGTGGTACAGGAAACCCTCGCAGATCAAAACCAGTTCTTGGTTGAAGGCGAGCCGGGCACCTGCCTGCGCAAAGGGGTTATCTCCGCCGATAGCCAACAGGGGGGCTTGCAGCTGCAGCTAGAGGAAATCACAACAGTCGATAACGAAGCCGAGATTGTCGGTGGCATCTTTGACTTCGTGGCCTACCAACTGCCAAAAGCTGGGCAGATTTACAACGTGGTGATTCCACAGCGTACGCCAATCCCAACAGGCGCTCTCTATCGTAAATTCATCAACGGCGAATGGTCTGACTTTGTGGTCGATGCCAACAACCAACTGCTAAGTACTCAAGGGGAGGAAGGCTACTGCCCACCTCCAGGTGATGACGTTTGGCAGGTTGGGCTGCAGGAAAACGCTTGGTGTGTGCAGTTGAGCATTCAAGACGGTGGCCCTAACGATGACGATGGTCTGGCTAACGGCACCATTGTTGATCCAGGCGGTGTTGCCGTGCCACTTAACACCAATACCGCTCCCGTCGCCGTCGATGACCTGATGAGCATCGATACCAATGAGTCCATTACCATCATGGTGCTGGACAACGACATCGACGCCGATGGCGACGCCCTGACCATCACATCGGCTCAAGCGGAAATAGGCACAGCCAATGTTACTGACCAAATCAGTATTCACTATACGCCGCAGCCTGATTACATCGGAAAAGACACCGTTACCTACACGGTGACCGACGGAAATGGCGGCACCGCCAGCGCCAAAATTTACATTGAAATAAACGCCGTGGAAGATGAAATCATCTCCAACAAATCGACCGGTTCAGGCTCACTGTCTTGGCTGTTCTTGGGGCTTCTTCTTCTTAGCGTCTACCGTCAAAGGAATGCAACATGCTAACTGTTATCGCCGCTGCGGCGACTTTAATGGCGCCAGCGCCGCAGCTGGCCCTTTTCGAAGGGCAGCAACCAGCGCCTTCAAATGCCGGCACTCATTCCAGCCATCCTCGCTGGAGAGCAGCAATCCACGTTGGTCACAGCAAGCAACAGGGAAGCTCAAACCTCTCTGGCGTTGACCCTAGCAATGTGCTTGGGGTAGATGATGAAAGTGGCAGCTGGGGGGTAACCCTGAACTACTTCTTCAGCCCTGATTGGGCGCTAGAACTGGGATACGTGGATCTTGGTGAGGGCTCCGCAACCCTTAAGGGCAGCACAGAGAATTACCACCAGGCGGTATCCCAAGCAACGCCAGTGCTTGGGGAAGGGGTCACCTTCGGAATTCAATATAGACTGTGGCACACCAAGGCCATTAGCCTAGAACTTGACGGTGGCGCTATCGCTTGGCAAAGCGATCTGAGCAGCCACTTTAATGGCGTCACCATCAAGCATGAGGACGATGGTGTTGATCCCTACGCCAGCATCGCCGCCCATTACCAGCTTGGTGATGGATTTGCTGCCCACATTGGTTATGCTCGTTATTTCCTCAAGCCCAATGACGTCGACAACTTCCGCATCGGGTTTAGTCTGGCGTTTTAGTCGCATTTAAGGTCCAGCGACATAAACAGAGCACAAAAAAAGGCGCCTCGGCGCCTTTTTCTATCAATTAGGGTTACTCTGCCAACGCCGCAATCACAGACACCTCAACCAACAGCTCGGGACGAGCCATGCGCGCTTCCACACACGCCCGTGCTGGAGCATAACCTTCTGGTACCCAAGCATCCCAGACCGCATTCATCTCCGCGAAATCTTTCATATCACGCACATACACAGTGGCAGAGAGAATGTGTTTTCGGCTGCTGCCCGCTTCAGCCAGCAACACATCCACCTTATCCAACATGGTTTGAGTTTGTTCGGTCATGTTCTTAGTAGCATCGGCGCACACCTGACCGCACAGGTAGACGGTGCCATTGTGCTTAACGATGCGGCTCATGCGGGCGCCAGTTTGCAGACGTTCGATAGTCATAGAATTTTCCCCATAAGTAACGGGTGTCACCTCCCATCTAGAGGCAACACAAGACAGTGTAAGAATTTGATGGCAGATAGGGTTGTGCCCTATGGCTTCCCGGGAGGGCTGCTGAATAGGGCTAGTATGGTGCCAAGAGTGCCACCTAGATGCAACTGGCGATATAGCTAACGCTATCCAAATCGGCGGCAAATGGAGGAGAAAGAGTGAGTAAACCCAATAATTCCCCCGATTCGCTTCATGCTCAATGCGCATGCAGGCGACTACCAGCTGCTCTAGCCGCCTGCCCCTGTTAATTAACCTTCATCAACCCTGGCCAGCTCTGCTGATTGATAACCGCAGGATAATCGGGCTCACTGCGGTCTTCAGTAATGTTATACCTAACGTAGGTGTTATCATCTAAAAAGAAATAAGCACGATGATTATCCCATTTATGGGCAGCTACTATCTTGGTGCCTAAGCCTGCCATTCCTGGCCAGCTATCATTGTTCACCGGTTTCGGATACCCCGGGTCAACTTCGTCTCGACTCAGGTCAAAACGCAGATATCGACCATCATTCAAGAAGAAGTAAACCTTATCCCCATTCCACTTTAGGCTAGCACTGATCTCAGTGGCATACGCCCCCAGCCCTGGCCAAGTCTGTTCATTTATTGGCAGGGGATAGCCGTCACGAACCTTATCTAAGATATTGTTATAGTTAATATAGCGTCCGTCATTTAGGAAGAAGTAACTGGTGCCGTCATTTTTCTTAAATGCGGCCGTAATCAGACTTGCCACCGATTCCAGTCCTTTCCAGTTCTGATTATTCACCGGCTTCGGATAACCTGAAAATGCCCTATCGGTCGCCTTAGCGTACGCCACATACTGATCGTCGCTTCGAAAATACTGAGCCCGGGTTGGTCGCCAATCCAACGCCGCATCAATCACTAACCGATTAACACTGATGGCATTAGGCGTGTCGTTTTGCAGCAACACATAGTGATTAACTCCTGGGCGAAATTCGCTGTCCAGCCAAGTTCTTGCGTCACCGGCCACGCTGGCCACCAATTGATTGTCTCGATAGATATCAATTGGCGTAATATCCGCGCTGCTCCAATGAATCCGCCCGTCACTGCTCGCCAGCAACTTACGCGTTCCCATCTCTCCAAGCAGCGGTGTTCCATCTAACTGCCAGCTCGGTAAAAGATCAACTCCTAGGTGCCGCAGTGCGGTCGGCACAATACTGGCTTGGCTCGGGTATCCATACAAACCGTCCAAACTGGCATTGCTTGGCGTTGGTAACGGCTGGCTAAACTCTTGGTTGAGTGGCTGATTGCTAGCGATAAAGATGGTCTTTTCACTCAAGGATTGGCCGCCGTGATGATAGCCAGTGATGGGCTGGCGGCCGTGATCAGTCGTCACCAAGACCAACCAGTTATCTTCCGTTTGCGCCTCTGCTGCATCCAAAATTCGACCTAAGCGCTCATCGGAACGTGCCAATGCCCCGTTGTAGTTGCTGCCAAAGCCACTGCTGTGGCCAGCACCATCAGGTTCATCTAGGTGAACAAATACCAAATCATACTGCTGCTCAATCAGCGCCACCGCATTGTCGGTAACCGCATCATCACTTAAGCCGCTGCGTGTTAAGATGCCGCCATTCAGATCCGCTTTAAAGTAGCAACGGTTAGGCTCTGACCAATTCACAATTGAAGCGATCTTAGCCTGAGGCATCCCCTCTTGAACTCGCTTAAATACACTTGGGTACGCCGGATTTGCCGCCTTACAGCTGTTATCAATAATCTGATGCTTATTCGACCACACGCCGCTCAAAATGGTTGACCAACCAGGGCCACTGACCGTGCTCTGCTGATTCAACTGCCCCAACACACCTCCGGTATAAGCCTTAGATACATGCAATCGCTGAAAATTAGGCAGATTCAATGCCTGCATCTTCTCTAATTGCACCCCATCGATACCGACCAACATCACTTTATTGGCGGCAAGCCCCAGTGGACTAACCAACATCGACGCAGCAAATATCGCCCGTTTCAAAACCTTATTCAAAATAACACTCCCCTGTCATCACTGGTCTAATCCAGATTAAAAATCCATCAGTAACATCAGCAGCATTTATGAATTTACGGTGCCATTCTCATTGCTTTCCGATGACATTTTTATTAATGAGGAATACCACCAACATCATCAATGTCGATATATCACAGAGCATTCAGCCAAATGTTCATTTCAAATATCTGTCAACTGTTTGTCATTTACCTGCTCTAGCATCCCCTCTCAAATTTGGTCTATACCAATAACTCAAGAGACGAACCATGGATAAGGTAAAACACGCATTACTCATTGCCACTGGACTGTATTCTGGAATCGCCAGTGCCAGTAGCACCGTCACCGGGACACTGACTCACAATGGGTTGCCGATTTCCGGTGCAACCGTAAGCATCGCCGACGCGACAACCCAAACCCAGGCCGATGGCCAATTTCTACTTAATGTCGCTCAACCGGGCAGTCTCACTCTGCATTGGTCACATCCTCAATACGTCAGCAGCACGCAAAGTGTTACCGCCATTGAGGGGCAAATGGTCAATGTTGGAGCACTCAGCCTGACTGAAATGCCTGAGCGAATTCAGGTTCTGGGCAACATAACTCGAGGAGAGGCAAGCTCCTTGCTACTGCAGAAACAGGCGAAAAGTATTAAAAATTGGGTGTCAGCCGATGGCATCGGTAAACTGCCAGACCGTAACGCCGCCGAAGCGGTGGCTCGCATCCCAGGAGTCTCCATCGAGCGCGATCAGGGCGAAGGCCGTTTCGTGGCTATTCGAGGCCTACCAAGTCAGTGGAACTCGGCCACCATTAATGGTGATCGTCTGCCTACCGCCGAAGAGGAGACAACCAGTCGAGCTACCGCTTTCGATTTCTTCCCTTCCGAGTTGATTGAATACGTCGAGGTCTCCAAGGCGCTCACTCCAGATATGGAGGGTGATGCTATCGGTGGCAGCGTCAATTTCATCACCAAAAATGCTCCCACCGAACGCATGCTCAGTGTTTCAGCAGGCTATGGTGATGCCGAGCAAGCTCAAGACAATGCCTACAACGTTAACCTGCTGTTTGGCGATCGAATCGGCGATCGCTTTGGTTATTTGATCAACGGAACCGTGTGGGAGCGAGGCTGGGGCACCGATAACTACGAACCCCGCCGTGGTGGTGACAGCAAAGGAATTAAACGCCTTGAATTGCGTGATTACACCGGTGAACGCACCACTTATGGTGTTAACGTTTCTGCGGAGTATGAACTGGATGGTAGTTCCGTCTACGCCCGCTACCTCTATGGCACCTTAGAGGATGATGAGCGCCACTTTAAACACCGCTATCGTTTCGATAAAGATCGAGTTGAACTGCAACACATTCACAATGAACTGATCACCGAGATGCACAGCGCCGAAATCGGCGGCGATTGGGAATTTGGCGACGGCTTACTCGACTGGAAACTGGCCACCTACGTCAATGAGTTCCGCTACGGTGACGTCCCCAATGGCCAAGACAACTCTTACTTTGTGGCCCGGTTCGACCAAACCGATGTCGGATATCAAGGACTTGGCTGCAGCGATGCCAGTTTTGGCTGTGCTGACAACTTGGCTTACAACACCATTGATGGCGGCAGCGATCCTTGGGATGCCATCAGCACCCACCTGCCAAGTGACTTTGCCATGGTGCCCAGCCAAACCAAACTCAAGTACATCGAACTGTATAAGATCCACGTTGAGGAGAAGGACAAACTTGTCGCGCAACTGAACTACCGCCAGCCCCTAAGCGACCAACTGGAACTGAAACTCGGGCTAAAATACCGCGACAAGGAGCGCCGTGCTCGCTACGCCGACGAGTTCTACACTTGGGATGAAAGCAAAGGCCCCACTCCTACCCTAGCGGACTTTGCCTTAATCGATCAGCCCGGACGCAGTGACTTCCTCGACCAACTCGACATCGATTATTCGACTCAGTTCTCGCAAGTGGTGCCACTGGACGTCATCGCCGACTTCTGGACTCAGAACCGCGACAACTTTGTGCTCGACACCGACGAGTCCATCAGCATTAATCTGGGCCGAGGCTTAGGCCGAAACTTCGATCTTAATGAAACTCATCAATCGGTTTACGGCATGTTGACCTACGAAGGCTGGGACAACTGGATTGTTCTCGGCGGGGTACGAGCCACTCGCACCGACACCGAAGTGCATGGCTATGCCTACCAGGCGGACACTCAAACACTGAGTCGAGCCACCGGCAACAAAGACTATTGGTCAATCTTGCCGTCTTTGCACCTAACCTATCAGTTCAGTGATGACACCAACTTTCGTCTAGCACTCACTCGTAGTTTTGCCCGCCCCGATTTTGGCCAAATTTCACCGGGCACCACCTACAGTGAAGCCGACAACGAGTTAGTCGGCGGCAATCCCGACCTAGACCCAACCTACGCCAATAACATCGATCTCCTGTTCGAGCATTTCTTTGATGAGGTAGGAGTCTTTGCCGCCGGTGTATTCTACAAAGACATCCAAGACCCCATTTTCACCAGCACTCGAAAGGGCGAATACCTAGGCCAAACTGGAGTGACCATCATGCGTCCAGACAATGGTGATGACGCTTGGCTGGCGGGGATGGAGCTTACCTATAACTCCAGTTTTGAGTTTCTGTCTCCGGCGCTGTCGCACTTTGGCTTCATGACCAATGCCACCATTACCGATTCTCAGATGACAATCCCCGAGCGAGATAAAAAGGTGAACATTCCACGGCAAGCGGATCTGCTCTACAACGCCTCCCTCTACTTCGACAACAAAACCGCGTCCGTACGCTTAGCCTACAACTTTAAGGATGAGTACATCGAAGAGCACGGAAGCAGTGATGCAACAGACCGCTACTACGGCGAATACGCCAGCCTTGATTTCAGCGCAACCTATCAGATCAACGACGCCATCTTGCTGTATCTAGAGGCCAACAACCTCACCGATGAGCCTCTGCATTACTACCTTGGTGATGAAGACCGACCACTGCAGGTTGAGTATTACGGAGCCAAGGCAATGGTGGGCTTTAAAGGCAACTTCTAACCCTCTTTGGCTGCCTGAGCTCTGATCTCCCGGATTTAGGCAGCCCAACTCACAAGGATGTGAACGATGTCATTGCCCTTAACTCGGTTTTGGTTTGTGGTGCATGCCGCCAGTGCGGCATTTCTTACCTACTTCTGTATGTACGCCTACCGCAAGCCATTTACGGCTGCCAGTTTCGACAGCGCCCCCCTGTGGCTAGGTGTGCTGGATTACAAGATTGCGCTGATCATCGCCCAACTTCTGGGCTATGCACTGTCGAAAGTCATCGGCATTAAGGTGATCTCAGAGATGCCCAACCATCGCCGTGCCATCACACTTTTTAGTTTAGTGATGCTGTCTCAACTGGCACTGGTTCTGTTCGCCTTGCTACCCAATCAATGGGGCTTGCTGTGCCTATTCCTTAATGGTTTACCGCTGGGGATGATCTGGGGCTTAGTATTCAGTTATTTAGAGGGCCGCACCGTCACCGAGGTGCTGGCGGCCGTTTTAGCGTCAAGCCTGATCATCGCCTCTGGTGCCGTAAAAAGCATTGGACAAGCGGTGATGCTGTACGGCGGTGTCAGTGAGCATTGGATGCCAGCAGTCACCGGCATGCTGTTTGCGCTACCACTGGCCGCATCGGTATTTTCATTATCAAAAATTCCGGCACCAAGCGAACACGATCAGCGTCAACGTCAGCCGCGCCGGCCGATGAATCGTCAACAGCGACACGCGTTTTTTCACCAATACCGTGGCGGAATTGTGCTGCTGATCTTTAGCTACTTTCTGTTTACGGCGCTGCGAGACTTTTCCGATAATTTCGCCATTGAGCTGTGGACCGAGCTTGGCTACGGTGACACCCCAGCCATCTTTACCACCGCCTCAGTGCCGGTGGCGCTGTTGGTGCTCGGCTCTCTGGCCTTAGTAATGGTAATTCGGGACAACCGCCGTGCCTTTCTGGTCAATCAACTGATCGTTCTCAGTGGCTGTTTATGTCTAGGGGGCGCAACTCTGGCGTATCAAGCAGGATTGATTGATGGCCTAAGCTGGTTCATCTGCTTAAGCTGTGGCCTTTACCTAAGTTACATCCCATTTAACTGTTTTCTATTTGAACGCTTTATCGCCTGCTCTGGCTCTTGTGCCAATGCCGGTTTTTTAATCTATCTGGCCGACGCCGTTGGTTACATTGGCAGTGTTGGCATCATGCTCTACCGCACCCTGCTGGCACCAGAGCAAAACTACTTAACGTTCTTCCTCACTGCGTCTCTGGCTTGCGCCGCCCTTGGCATGGTCTGTGTTTCGCTGGCCATGGCCTATTTCTGGCGCCAGACGCCTAAATCGCATCTCCCCCCCTACCCGATACATAAAAGGAGTGTTCCCGCATGAAAACCGATCTGGTCATCATTGGCGGCGGAATTGTCGGCTGTTTCAGCGCCTACCACGCACTGCGCCAAGGTAAGCGCGTTACCCTCATCGAATCTGGACAACACGCAACCGGAGCTACCGTTCGTAACTTCGGTCAGGTGGTTCCCTCAGGAATGGCGCTTGGTATATGGAGTGAACTGGCGATCCGCAGTGTCGCCATCTATGAGCAACTGCACCAAGAGTGGCCATTGCCCATTCGCCAAAACGGCTCCT
This sequence comes from Ferrimonas aestuarii, assembly GCF_005116665.1. Taxonomy (GTDB): domain Bacteria; phylum Pseudomonadota; class Gammaproteobacteria; order Enterobacterales; family Shewanellaceae; genus Ferrimonas; species Ferrimonas aestuarii. The sequence continues at coordinate 160,897 of NZ_SWCJ01000003.1, forward strand.
ACTACGTGGCTTCTGACGATGCTGAGATGCAACTCTTAACCGAGCTTGGCCAACATCATAGCCAGATGGATTACGCCAATTTTGCACTCACTCGACAGCAGTTACAGCAAGCAAACCCAAACTTGAAATCCGATTACTGCGTCGGTGGCGCTTATTACCCTAATGAGTACTCAGCCGAATCCGTGCAGCTTAGCCAGCGCCTGCTGTCCTACCTAGAACAGCACCCCAACTGCCAACTTAAACGAGGCCAACTGGCGATAGACATCACCCATTCCAATAATGACGTTCAGGTGCGTTGCAGTAGCGGTTTCTCCATCCAAGCCGAAGACGCACTCATCTGCTGTGGCCATTTTCTCAACCGGCTGTTTCCCAACCAACTTCAACGTAAATCAGTACGCATCGCCAAATTGCAGATGTTAAAAACTCAGCCGATCCCCAGCGTCACTCTGAAAGGTAACCTATTGACGGGATTAACGATTCGTCGATATGAAAGCTTCGCCAGCCTGCCATCATTTTCCCAGCTCAGTGCCAACGAACATCAACAGCGGTTGCAGGCTCACGGCATCCACATTCTGTTTAAGCAATCCGTCGATGGCTCCATCATCATCGGTGATTCCCATCACTATGACGACGCCAACGCCAGCGACTCTTTGACCTATCGCGATGACGCTCAGGTCAACAGAATGATTGTTGAGGAAGCCCAGCGCATTCTAGACCTCCCCCACTGGAATATTGCTGAAACTTGGAGTGGCTTCTACTGCCAAGACGACGCCAATAACGTGTTGCTCGAAACCCTATCTCCAGGTATTCACGCGCTGACCGCCATTGGCGGCAAAGGCATGACCACCTCCGCGGGGCTGACTGAGCGGGTCATACATCAGCTTTACGCCGCTGGTGAGCTACGTACTCTCGCCGCTCAGCTCGCTCACTCCCCTATTAACTAAAAGGATTTTATTATGTTAAATCAACACATCGACGCCGTTATTTTCGACTGGGCAGGTACCATTTGTGACTACGGCTCTTTAGCCCCTTTGGCTGCCTTTCAGCAGCTGTTTGCCAATCGCGGCATTGACGTCAGTTTGCAACAAGCTCGAGAGCCAATGGGAACCGAGAAAAAAGAACACATTCGGCGGATGCTAGCGATGCCCAGTATCGCCCAGCAATGGCAGCAAATTTACCACAGCCAGGCCACACCAGCCGATTTAGACGATTTGTATCAACAACTGGTCCCATTGCAGATCGAACAGATCAATCGCCGCACCGCCCTGGTGCCGGGTACAGTTGAGACGTTCAAGTTCTTAGCGCAGCACCACATCGCCATTGGTGGCAACACCGGCTATGGCCGTTTGATGATCGGTGATCTGGTTCAGCAAGTCGCTCAACAAGGTGCTCGCTTTGACAGCATAGTCGCCGCCGACGAAGTGATCGCTGCACGCCCGGGTCCCGGCGCGGCATTGCTCAATGCCGTGCAGCTCGGGGTGGGCTCAGTCACCCGCTGCGTCAAAGTCGACGACACCTTACCGGGGATAGAGGAGGGCATCAACGCAGGGATGTGGACGGTCGCTGTCGCCCTTTCTGGCAATGCCGTTGGCATGGAGTTTGACCATTGGCAAGCACTGAGCCCCGAAGAACAAGCTGAGCTAAAACAAACCGCTTACACTAAACTGTCGCAATCAGGTGCTCATTACATTATTGATTCAGTTGCGGATCTTCCTTCTACTCTGAGCGAGATTGCAGGTAGAATTGCCAACAACGAGCTACCCTAGCCCGCCAATGACGGGGCTAGCTATGCCCCGTCATCCAGACTTTGAGGTCAAACTTCTGTGTCGTTACACCATCAAATTCGCCAATATCTGTTAGATCAGGCTCAAATGCATGGTTGGTTAGCCCATGCCAAAATCCCTTCTGAGCGTGAACTGCAAACGAAATTTCACGCCAGTCGCATCACGATTCGAGATGGGCTCACCAAATTGGAATCTCAAGGTTTCATCTATCGAGTTAATCGCAAAGGCTGGTTTATTAGCCCGCCGCGATTGTTGTGGGACCCTTGCCATCGGGTAAATTTTTACCAGCAGGCCAGAGATCAGGGAATGCAACCGGAAACCGAAGTCGTTAGCGTTAATCCCCTCTATGATGCCCCGCTTATCCGGCATCAATTCGGCATGGACTACGGTAACAACCTTGAGCTACTGCGGCTACGCCGCTTAGATGGCCGCCCGGTAATGGTAGAGCGGATCTATTTAAGGCAAACCGACTTTCCTGGGTTGGCTCAACAACCTTTGGACGGCTCAATTACCGAATTGTTTGCCAATAAGTATCAGGTACAGATCAACCATGAATCTAGCCACATTTTGGTCTGTGGTACCCAATCTGAAGAGGCGGCTCTGCTGGGGATTCCGGAAGGCACCGCTTGCCTGCACATCGAGCGCAAGCGCTATGACGCCAACGACCGACTTGTGGATTACAACCTCGAATACTGGCGTCAAGATGCACTGGAACTGAAAGTCAGCAGCCGTAAATAGATCTCAGTATTCAGCTACAGCCACTCATTCATAACGACGTGGGTGGTGATTTTGCGCACCGAAGGCAAGGCATCGATCTCCGCTCGAACCTCGTGAAGGCGCTGCATCGATGCCATCTTGGCAAACACCAACAGATCCACATGACCGCTAATGCCATGACAGGTCAATACCTCTGGGATCTGGGCAATGGCGTCGGTGATGTCTCGACAACTTTTGTCTGCGTGAACAATCTCAAAGTAAGCACTCACCCCAGTGAGCATCGACTGCTGCAACTGCACCCGATAGCCTCGAATGATGCCATTTCGCTCCAATTTCTTGATTCGCTCAGAGACCGACGAACGCGCCAAATTTACCTTGGCCGCAATATTGGCCACACTTTGACGCGCGTCCAGTTTAAGCTCTGAGATAATGGCGTTATCAAACGCATCTAATTCGGTGGGCACCTAAACACTCCTAGCCGACGATTCGTCGGCAAACTCCGATAAACTGTTGGTGATTGCCGACAGTAACTAAGTTATCTAAGCAGTACAATAGTCCAATAAAATTGAATAAAGAGAACCCTTCTATGTCAGAACTTAAAGGCACCATTGGCCGCTGGCAAGGGGTGGGCATGATCACCACCTCACTGCTGGGCACCAGTGTATTTATCCTGCCTCAGGTTACCGTCGATATGGCGGCATCTGCTGCTCTTTGGGCTTGGATACTGCTGGTAATCGCTATCTTGCCGTTGGCCTTAGTGTTTGCTGAGCTAGGTAAACGTTTTCCCAATGCCGGTGGTCCATCCCACTTCGTGAGTCTCGCATTTAATCGCCGACTGGGTGCCAGCATTGGCCTGCTATTTCTGTTTGCCGCTCCCGTTGGTACGCCAGCGGCGCTTATGATCACCTTTGAGTTCATCAAACCACTGATTGCCCTCACTGATACGGAGCTGCTGATGGCTCAGTTGGGGGCATTGGCGTTTCTGTTTGTCATCAATGTGCGGGGACTTAAGCTCTCCAGCGTCCTGCAGCTCACCCTAACTCTGGCCATTGTCGCCATTACCCTGTCGCTGCTTTGGGGTAACGAACTGCATCTTCCCGCTGATCTGAATTCCCAATTAGAAGCGCCTTCACCAAGCCTTTGGAGCGCCTTTGCCATCGCCCTGTGGGCCTATTTAGGCATCGAAATTGTCAGTCACCTGTCGGAAGAGTTTAAGCGCCCAGAGCGAGACTTTGTGCCAGCCATGGTGATCGCCACGGTATTGGTGGCGGCCATCTATCTGGTCTCTACCGCCATGGTATTGGGGCTACCCAAGGATCATGGTGCAGGTTTGGCCATGGTGGCGCTGTTTGATCAGCAGTTTGGTGACGGTGGCGCCTTAGTCATCGGCGTTCTTGGCACCGCCGCAGGTCTGGCGACGGTGAACACCTACCTATCTGGCATGTCACGATTGATGTGGCGTTTGGCTCAAGAGGGGCAACTGCCCTCCCAATTGGGTCGCTTGAATCGCCACCGAGTGCCGACGCTGGGTTTAGGCATTTTGCTGATTGTGGTGGCCATCGCTTTGGTGTTTACCCACCTAAGCGGTCTAAATTTCGAGCCTCTACTAGAGTGGTGCAACGGCCTGTTTGTACTGATATATCTTTGCTCAATGTTGGCCGGTTACAAACTGCTTTCCAAACGATTTCGGGTTAAAGCGCTATTGGGAATTGGCGCATGTGCCCTGTTCGCCCTCTCCTTAGGCAGCGCAATGATCTATGGCATGATTATCTTTGCCGCCGCTTGGCTGTGGCAGTCAAAAGCGAATCAGCAGCAGACTGCTAACGAGAGTAATTAGCAATGCGTCCACAAAAAACCCAGCTTGCGCTGGTTTTTTATTAAGTAGCTAAAAGTTTCTCAAAGACTATTTTTGGCATATTTCAACAACAAGTCACCATTATTCAGAATGTACTCTTCAACGTACAAATCTGGGGATGCGTTTTTAAATGCGTCAACAAAGGCTATAGCCTCGTTTTTGTCTTGATAGCGCCCTGAAATTAAACATGCATACTCACGACAATACTGATAATTAACCTGATAGTCTTCCGGAAACTCAACACCCCAGTTATCTTGCCACTGGCCATGAGTTTCCTCTCCGATAAAATCATCAGTAAGAAACTGCACAAAATCTGATGGGCTTGCCATCATCACTTGAATCACTTGGCGCTCAATTGAGGTAAAACTTAATCCATCACCATTAAAGTGAGGAAAATAGACAAGATCATCAACGAAAAATGGTGAGTTTTTTTCAAGGTAATGCTCATACAACTCACCGTAATTCGCATCTCCACGCTGCACAAGTTCAGTCTTAAAGGTAGGCATTTGTAAACGCTCTAACTCTCCAACATTCGGCACTTGCCGTTCAATATCGATAGCTGGCTCAGCACGCCGTTGCTCTAGCTGCAAGGAAGTTTCCACCTCTGACACTAACGCCAGAGAAGAGTCATCGACCTTGCTATCCTGTAGCGTCATTTCACCAGACTTATTAGAGCTAAAAGCTGGAACTGGCTCAGCCCTATAAACAAAGAATGATCCTGATACTATAAGTACAAGCAACGACACCCAGATATATACATGTCTCATCAATACATCCTCAAAGCTAGTGAAAAAGTATCACACTAAACTTTTAGTCTAAATTAAGGCTCTCCTCGTGGTTTACAAGCCTCTTTAGGGCACACCCAACCACCAATCACTCTAGAGCATTTATCGGTGTCACATGTCATTGGACCTAAAGGGCCAGCCCATGAGTGCTCCGAACCTAAAGCACCCAAAATAATAAATAAAGAAGTAATAAAGAATCTAATCATGGTTTACCTCCTTCGCTAGTTTCCTGGCAGTAGCAGTGTGTCTTATCGCATACACAATCTAAATCTTTGGGGCCAGCATAGCTCACACCAATAGGCGCTATAGCTAAAACTAGAAATAGTAACAATGTCCGCATTTATTCATCCTTAAAACAAAATCAAGAGCGGATAATGTATACAAAAATAGCAAGGACAAAAACGTAGATAGGAAAAAATAGAGTTTTACGCAGGCAATAAGGTTTAAAATCTCACACGCCTCTAGTCAAAAGCTCCGCACCAAGAGTCCATTTCCCCCTTCATATTCAAAACACTCATAATCATGAGAAATTTTTATTAGCAATCGCATTTTAATCAGATGTTCGACTCAGATACACAAAAAACCCAGCTTGCGCTGGGTTTTTAGACGTTCTGTTCAATTCAGAGATTGCTTTAGTTTAGCTCAGTCGCCGTTTCGGCTTCAGCGTGCTTAGCTTTACGCTCTCGCTTACTGAAGATCCGCTCTACAATCACGAAGAACAGCGGGATAAAGAAGATTCCCAAGAAGGTGGAACTCACCATACCGCCCAGTACGCCGGTACCAATCGCATTCTGCGCACCGGAGCCTACGCCAGTACTGATCGCCAGCGGTACAACCCCAAGACCAAAGGCCAAGGAGGTCATTAGAATCGGGCGCAAACGCACTCGAACCGCATGCAGAGTTGCGTCAATTAAAGACGCTCCTTTCTCGTAGTACTCTTTAGCAAATTCCACAATCAAGATGGCGTTTTTGGTCGCCAAGCCGACCGTAGTCAACAGACCCACCTGGAAGAATACGTCGTTCGACAGGCCTCGACCATAGGTGGCCAACAGCGCGCCGATAATGCCCAGAGGCACCACCAGAATCACCGCAAATGGTACCGACCAGCTCTCATACAGGGCAGCCAATACTAGGAACACCACTAGGATAGACAGCGCATACAACGCCGGCGCTTGGTTACCAGACAGTCGCTCCTCATAGGAGAGGCCGTTCCAGGAGATACCAAAACCAGGAGGCAGTTGCTGGGCCATCTCTTCCATGGCGACCATGGCGGCACCGGTACTGAAACCAGGCGCAGTGGCACCTTGAATGTTCACTGCAGGCAAGCCACCGAAACGCTCCAGACGTGGAGAGGCGTATTCCCAACTGCCCGTAGCGAATGCCGAGAACGGCACCATTTCGCCATGGGCGTTACGAACAAACCATTTGTCCAGATCCCCAGGCTGCATACGGAAATCCGCTTCACCCTGAACAAACACCTTCTTCACTCGACCGCGGTCGATGAAATCATTGACGTAGGAACTACCCCAAGCCGTAGACAGCGTGGCGTTGACATCATTGATGTTCAGACTCAGAGCCCGCAGCTTGCCATGGTCAATATGCAGCTGGTACTGAGGCGCATCTTCCTGACCGTTAGGGCGCACGCCCACTAGGTTCGGATTCTCTGCAGCCATGCCCAGAAGCTGATTACGAGCGGCAATCAACGCGTCATGGCCCTGACCGTTCTTATCCTGAAGATAGAGGTCGAAACCATTGGCGGTGCCAAGCTCTAGTACCGCAGGCGGTACGAAGGCAAATACAAACGCCTCTTTAATTTGCGAGAAGGCCCCCATGGCTCGACCGGCCACCGATTGCACATCGCTGCCCGCGCCAGTGCGTTCTTCCCATGGCTTCATGTTAACGAACGCCAAGCCCATGTTCTGGCCCATGCCCGCAAAGGAGAACCCAGACACGGTAAACACCGACTCAACGGAATCGCCTTCCTGCTTCAGCAAGTAATCTTCAACCTGCTCTAGAACCTCTTGAGTACGCTCCTGAGTGGAGTTTGGCGGCAAAATGGCCTGCACAAACATCACCCCTTGATCCTCATCGGGCAGAAACGCCGTAGGCATGCGCATGAAGATCCAGCCCGTGGCCACAACCAGAGCCAGATAGATCATAAACACACGGCCGGTACGTTTGATGATGCCGCCCACACTGGATTCATAGCGAGACGTCAGCTTATCAAACCAGCGGTTAAACGCGCCGAAGAAGCCTTTGGTGGTGTGCGCATGACCTTTCTTAATCGGCTTAAGCATGGTGGCACACAACGCTGGCGTCAGAATGATTGCCACCAGTACTGACAACGCCATTGCCGATACAATGGTGATGGAGAACTGACGGTAGATAACCCCAGTAGAGCCAGACATAAATGCCATCGGCACGAATACCGCTGACAAGGTCAAACCGATGCCCACCAGCGCGCCGGTGATCTGATCCATAGACTTACGGGTCGCTTCCAATGGGCTACAGCCCTCTTCCGACATCACCCGTTCGACGTTTTCCACCACCACAATGGCATCATCCACCAACAGGCCGATGGCAAGAACCATGGCGAACATGGTCAGGGTGTTGATGGAGAATCCAGTGGCCGCCAAAATGCCAAAGGTGCCTAGCAGTACCACGGGCACCGCAATCATTGGGATCAGGGTTGCACGGAAGTTCTGCAGGAACAGGTACATGATAAGGAATACCAGCACCACCGCTTCCAACAGGGTGTGCACAACCCCTTCAATAGACTTACCAACAAATGGGGTGGTATCAAATGGCAGCACCACGTCCAACCCTTCAGGGAAGAACGGACGCATCTCATCCACCTTAGCCATCACCGCTTTTGCGGTATCCAAAGCATTGGCACCGGTGGCCAGCTGAATCGCCAGACCTGCGGCCGGACGACCGTTATAGAAGGAGGTTACCGAGTAGCTTTCGGCCCCCACTTCCACTTTAGCCACATCCCCTAGGAATACCTTGGCGCCAGATGCATCAGACTTAAGCACAATCTGCTCAAACTCTTCTGCCGTTTGCAGACGGCTTTGAGCGGAGATGGTGGCGCTAAGCTGCTGACCTTTAACCGATGGCGTGCCGCCCAACTGACCTGCAGATACCTGAGCGTTTTGCTCACGAATGGCGGCAACGATGTCATTGGTGGTCAAGCTAAAACGGTTTAGCTTCAATGGATCCAGCCAGATGCGCATGGCGTACTGGGAGCCAAACAGGGTAATGTTACCCACCCCAGAAACTCGGCTCATGGGATCCTGAATGTTGGCAGCCACGTAATCGGCGATGTCCGCCTTATCCATGGAGCCATCCTGGGAGACAAAACCCAGTACCATCAAGAAACCGGCACTGGCTTTGTTTACGCTAATGCCCTGGGCCTGAACCTCTTGAGGCAGCAGCGGTGTCGCCAGCTGCAGTTTGTTCTGCACCTGTACCTGAGCAATGTCAGCATCCGCTTCCGCGTTAAAGGTCAGGGTAATGGTGGCATTACCAAAGCTGTCACTCTGAGACGAGATATAACGCAGATGATCCAAACCGGTCATCTGCTGCTCTATCACCTGAGTAACGGTATCTTCTACAGTTTTTGCAGACGCACCCGGGTAGTTAGCACTTACTTCAATGGTCGGTGGCGCAATACTGGGGTATTGCGATACCGGTAACGTCGTAATCGACAGGACACCCGCCAGCATCACGATGATGGCGATTACCCAGGCGAAAATCGGACGGTCAATAAAAAATCGAGCCATAAAACTGCCTTAACTTATTCTGCTTTCGCCTGAGCTTCATTTACCAAGTTAGCGGTTACCTGTGCACCAGGGCGCACCTTCTGCAGACCACTCACAATCACGGTATCACCCGCTTCAAGGCCCTTGGTCACTAGCCATTGATGGTCAACGGCTTCGGCGGTCTCTACAGTGCGAGATTCCACGGTGTTATCGGCAGTAACCACCATGGCAACACCATGACCTTTCGGGTCACGAGCGATCGCTTTTTGCGGTACCAAGATCGCTTCTGGCGCTGTACCCACGTTCAAGATAGTGCGCACAAACATACCCGGCAGCAACAGACCATCTGGATTCGGGAACTCAGCCCGCAACAATACAGTGCCCATGTCTTGGTTGACGGTCACCTCGGCAAACTGCAATTTGCCCGGATACTGATAAGGGGTGCCATCTTCCAGCAGCAGTCGCACATCGGCGTTGGCTGGCTGGATCAGGGAACCATTGGCAATGCGCTGCTTCAGGCGCAACATTTCGGTGCTGGATTGCACAATCTCAATGTTGATGGGATCAAGCTGAGAGATGGTGGCCATCGATTGAGCTTGGCCCACTCCCACTAACGCACCCGGCGTAACTTCCGATTTGCCAATTCGACCAGAGATTGGTGCTTTCACCTTGGTGTACTCTAGGTTGATTTCAGCGGTATTGATGGCGGCCTTAGCCATGGCCACACTGGCTTTCGCTTCCAGATAGGTTGCTTCCGCCTGATCGAAGTCCTGCTCACTGACGGAGTTGGTTTTCACCAGCTCTTTATAGCGAGCTGCGGTGGCCTTTGCCGATGCCATGGAGGCTTTGGCACGCTCCAGATCCGCTTTAGCACTGACCAACGCCGCTTCATAAGGGGCCGCGTCAATCTGATACAAAGGTTGGCCTTGAGTCACCTCACCACCTTCAACAAAGGTGCGCGCCTCAATGATTCCATTCACCTGTGGGCGTACCTCAGCTTCCATATAGGCACGGCTGCGTCCTGGCAACTCCAGTGAGATCGTTTGAGATGTGGCTTCCAGTTTCACCGCATCAACGGGCACACTTTGTGGTCCAGTTGGTGCCTGAGCCTGTTGCTCTGGTGATTCACAACCAACAATAAATAGCGCCGTAGCGATCACAGTGGCAATAGTCAGCTTTTGCCGCATTTGAACTCCTAAATAAACACCAAATCTCCCTGCCGAGATCCGATAGGGAGTATAAAAATTGCAATAAGGATAATTAATAAACACTTATCTCATACACAAGGTATATCGACAAGCGAATATAGATCTGAAAAGTGTAAACGAATGAAAGTAATTACATAACCTAGCTGCAGTTGTTAAGCCCCTGTTTCATCAACTTTTATGTAGGCCCAACATTTCGAACAACATTTTATTTACAAACTTGAAAGCAAAGAACAAAGGTAAATTTTATTAAAGAGGAAATCTCCTACAGTTCCCTCAGACTTTTTTACCGTCAGATACAAAACTCACGGAAGATAAACCCAAATCAGTAGTGAGTTTAGTGATTCTTCGCTAAATCAAATTCAATTATCTGGCGCACAAATTTACTTACAATTCGCCGCCGACACCACAAATAAAATCCACTTTAATTTTTCAAATCAATAAACAAAGCACAGCTAAAACCATTTGTTAGCTTTAGCTGTGCCGTTGCCATTAACTAATGCAGATAATATCAAGCTCCTTCATCTTGAAGTTTCTCTGCATAACCCTTAGGTGGCGGGGTCCAGCCTCGCTCTTCACTGGAATGCGTATCTTGCCGATCTCTCCCCATCTCAAGGCTAATCTGCTGATCCAGCTCGATAAACATCTGCACGTAACCGTGGTCATACTGCTCACCTTCGCTGCCCATACACCACTGCTGATACATCTTCTCAGAAGCTTGTTGCTCCACCTGCTTAAAGGTCTTGGCTTTCTGCTCCACTTCAAAACCGTGCATGCCCAGCTTTTTCATGGAACGAATGCCCAGCTCCATCGCCGAATGGTAGGTTTCAGACTCCACCCAATCCGCACCGGCTTTTCGCAGCTGATAGTGATGACCACGATCAAAGGCGCGTACCAGTACTTTCAATTTCGGATAGGTCTGCTTGAGGTAATGGGTCAGTTCAACCGCCTCCTCACGATCATCGAAGGCGATCACCACCAATTTGGCCTTTTCAATCCCTGCGGTGTGCAGTAAGTCGGGACGGCTGGCATCACCAAAGTAGCTCTTAATGTTGACCGCTTTAAGGTTATCCACCTGAGCCGCTTGTCGATCCAATACCACGGTAGGAATGCCGTTGGCCACCAATAGGCGGTTAACAATCTGGCCAAAACGACCAGCTCCAGCAATCAATACCATTCCCTGCTGAGTAATCTCATCGGGCTGGCGATCATTACTGCTCTTTTGGTATCTGGGAAGCACCCACTTATCAAAAGCGATGAACAGAGCTGGAGTCAAAAACATCGACAGCGCAATCACCATCAGCAAAATCGGCGACAGATCTGGCGGCAATACGCCATTGGCATTACTAAAGCTCACCAACACAAAGCCAAACTCACCGGCTTGAGCCAAGCTTAAAGCCATCAGCCAACCGTCGCTGCCCTTAACCTTCATCGCCTTAGCCAGCACAAATAGCACCAAAAACTTGAGAAGCATCAGCCCTAAAGCCAGCCCCAATATCAACAGCCCACTTTCCAGCAAAATGCCAAAATCAACGCCAGCGCCAACGGTAATGAAAAACAGTCCCAACAACAGACCTTTAAAGGGTTCGATGTTGGACTCCAGCTCATGGCGAAAATCACTGTTTGCCAGCACCACTCCGGCCAAGAAGGTCCCCAAGGCGGGAGACAACCCCACCAAGCTCATCAAGGCGGCAATGCCGATTACCAGCAGCAGTGCCGTGGCCACAAAAATTTCTCGCAGTCCAGAATTGGCTACATAGCGAAACAGGTGCTGACTCAAGAAGTGTCCAGCGGCAATAAGGCCACCAATGCTAAGGACAATCACCAGCATGTACGCCCAGCCGGGCAACCCATCCACCAGACTCATGCCATGATGGGCATCCGCCGCCGTTTCCGGCGCAAATTGCGCTAACGCCAACAGTGGCAGCAGTGCCAACATTGGAATCACGGCAATGTCTTGGAACAACAGCACCTTAAACGCACCGCGGCCACCCTCAGTGTGGCTTAGATGCTTCTCATTAAAGGTTTGCAGCACAATGGCGGTGGAGGAGAGCGCCAGAATTAGCCCCACCGCCAATGCGGTTTGCCATGCCAAGCCAAAGCTGATGGCTATGGCCATGATAAGCCCGGTCGTGAGCACAAGCTGGGCGCCCCCCAGCCCCAATAAACGGGCTTTCATCTGCCACAGAGCCTTGGGTTCGATCTCCAGCCCCACCACAAACAACATCATCACCACGCCAAATTCGGCAAAATGCTGAATGGTGGTGGTTTCATCGCCCACCAGCCCAGTGATGGGCCCGATAACCACCCCAGCAATCAAATAGCCTAATACCGAGCCCAACCCGAGCCTTTTTGCCAGAGGCACAATGATGACCGCCGACACCAGGTAGATGAACGCTTGGACAAAATATTCCGTCATGTTAGTCCTCCTGCGGGTTTAGCATCTGAGCATCAACGGCATCGTTCAGCGTTGGCTGAGCCTGAACCCCAGCCAGATCGTAGCCTTGCTGATACAGCGCCGTCAGCGTTCGCTGCCAGCACTGCTTATGGGCCTCTAAGCGCCCCTCTTCAACGGCGGTTCGGCTGCCAAACAGCGCAAAAGGCGGCAGATACTTCATGCCGGTGATGTTGGCGGTCTGCTCCAGAGGCTGCAGCAACTCTTTGATGGTGAAGTGGTTGTAACCATCGGCTCGATACGCCTTCTCAGAACCACCTGTGGTAATGGCACACATGAAACGTTTGCCATGAAGGGCGTTGCCTTCAGAGCCATAGGCAAAACCATACTCCAACACCAGATCCTGCCACTCTTTTAAGATGGCGGGGGTTGAGTACCAGAAGAAGGGGAACTGAAAGATGATTAAGTCATGGTCGAGCAGACGCTGCTGCTCCCGCTCGATGTCGATATCAAGCTTGGGGTATTCATGATAAAGATCCACCGCAGTGACAAAGGGCAACTGCTTGGCAACCTGAAACAGGGGTTGGTTCACCTCAGAGCGGCTCGGAGATGGGTGAGCGTACAGAAGCAGAATCTTGCTTAACATTAAAGCGTTCCCTAATTCTGATAAAACAGACCTTTATCATAATCCCTGAGATAAAATTCACCTAAAAATCTGCGCCTAAAACCCCAAAAAGCGACCTTCGCTATGAAGGCCGCTTATTGGTGCAATTAACAGCTCTTAGCCATGACTCTGCTCTCCATGGCGCCGCTCAAACGAGTCAGTAGCAATGCCACTACGACAATCAAGGCTCCAACAAATGGTGTATCCATCAACTCACCCTGAGCCACGATGAGGCCGCCGCCCCAAGAGCCTAGCGCAATACCAACATTAAATGCGGCAATGTTCAGACCTGAAGCCACATCGACGGCATCAGGGGTGTATTTCTCGGCAAGGTTAACCACGTACACCTGCAGTGGCGGCACGTTACCAAAAGCAAAGGCACCCCATACCAAGATGGTGATCACTGCGGCAACTTGGTGATACGCGGTGAAACCGAACAGAACCAGAACCGCAGCGAGGCCAATGAAGATTACCGTTAGGGCTTTCACTGCCCCCATCTTGTCAGCCATCTTACCGCCCCAGATATTTCCCACCGCAACAGAGACGCCGTACACCAACATGATCAGCCCTACGGCACCGGCATTAAACCCAGCGACCTCCTCTAGAATCGGAGCCAGATAGGTAAATGCGGTAAACGTGCCGCCATAGCCCAGCGCCGTGATCCCATACACCAGCAAGAGACGAGGCTCGGTCAGTACCTTGAGCTGCGCCGACAGTTTTGCTGCAGGAGGCTGTTTCAGGTTACTCGGTACCAACACTGCTGAGCCCAACAGCGCAATCAGACCCAACACCGACACCACCAGAAAGGTCGCCTGCCAACCAAAGCTTTGACCAATGTAAGTCCCCAGTGGCACACCGGTTACCAGTGCCACGGTTAACCCAGTGAACATAATGGCGATGGCACTGGCGGCTTTGTCTTTGCTCACCAAACCGGTCGCTATGGTAGAACCAATACTAAAAAACACCCCATGGGCTAAGCCGGTCAGAATGCGGGCAATCACCAAGGTTTGGTAGTTGGGCGCGTGCCAAGCGAAGGCGTTGCCCACGACAAACAGGGTCATCACCGCCAGCAATACATTTTTACGCTTCCACTTTCCAGTCAACGCCGTCAGTACCGGAGCTCCAACGGCAACGCCTAAGGCATATAAGCTCACCAGCAAGCCGGCGGAGGGCAGAGACACGCCAAGATCCGCCGCCATGGTGGGGATAAGACCAACAATCACAAACTCAGTGGTGCCAATGGCAAAAGCACTCAAGCAGAGCATCAACAGGGGTAACGGAATTTTCATAGCACAACCTAAACTTATTCGTGAGGGACGTTGAGCTGACATCAGTTCGGTCACAATCCCCTCTCAATTAACGACGCTGCACAGTATTCCGTGTTAGTCTTTTGCGATAAATGAGCCTTTTGTGAAATCACTTTTGTTGAAATGACAATGAAAACCCGGTCCGATGATCTCGAAATTCTGTTGGCGGTGATCGACAGTGGGGGCTTTTCCGCAGCCGCGGAGCAGCTCAACATCCAAGTGGCACGTGCCTCTCGAGCCGTTACTCGTCTTGAACAACAGCTCGGTGTTAGCCTGCTCAATCGCACCACCCGACGGGTAGAACTTACCGAAGAGGGGAGAGGTTTTGTGGAGGGCGTACGCCTAGGGCTAGGCCAACTCACCCAAGCTGAAGACGCGCTGCAATCGCAGCAGCAGACTCCCAAAGGCACCCTAAGGGTGGATGCGGCCAGCCCCTTTATGCAACATCAAATCGTGCCGCTCATTCCAGAGTTCACTCAGCTTTACCCTGACATCCAATTGGATCTGACCTGCAACGAAGGCTATGTAGATCTGCTGGAAAAGCGCACCGATCTGGCCATTCGCATCGGTCCGCTGGCCGACTCCAGCTTGCACGCTCGCCATCTGGGCCGAAGTGCTCTGCACATTGTTGCCACCCCAAGCTACCTTGATCAACACGGCAAACCACAAAGCATCGACCAGCTCAAACTGCATCCGCTCATCGGGTTTGCCAATGCCCGTCGCCTCAATCGCTGGCCATTGGCGGGGCTAGGAGAGATAAAACCCAGCATAGGCTGCAGTAATGGTGAAGTGATCAAGCAACTGACGCTAACCCACTGCGGCATCGCGTGTTTGTCAAACTTCATGGTGGAAAAGGAGCTGACCAATGGCAGCTTGCTTCCCCTGTTTGCCGATGACCTAGTGCCCAACACCGACCGCGAAAGCGTCAACGCGGTTTACTATCGCTCCAGTGCTCTGTCCAGCCGAATTGGCGCCTTTCTCGACTTCATCGAGCCACGCCTGTCACTGTGAATTGAAGTTCACATTTTATCGACGCCCCTAACCTCAGAATGGAGACTGCGGCTTAACTAACCTGGTCTCCTATGCTGGCTCAACATCCGTCGGAATCCATTCGCGTACTGATTGTCGAGGACAACACAGACATCAGTGAAAACATTGGCGACTACCTGTCGCAGTTTGATCACATCGTCGACTTTGCCGATAACGGCATCACCGCTATTGGGCTGCTCCAAGAGGAGTCCTTCGATGTGATTGTGGTGGATGTGATGATGCCCAAAATGGACGGTCTGACCTTCTGCACCACTCTAAGGCACGAACTGCGCCTTGGAACTCCGGTGATCATGCTGACCGCTAGAGACACCTTGGAGGACAAACTCAAAGGGTTTCACCATGGCGCCGATGACTACCTAGTCAAGCCCTTCCAACTGCCAGAACTTCACGTTCGAATTCAAGCCCTGTATCAAAGGCGATTTGGCAAAATCCAACCGCAACTCCAAGTGGCCGATCTGGTTCTAGACCGAGCGTCCAAACAGGTGTTTCGCCAAGGCCACCCTCTGCACCTCAACCCAATCAGCTTTAAAATACTGGCGCACCTGATGAGCATCTCCCCGGCCACCGCCAGCCGTCGCGATCTCGAAATTCTGATTTGGGGCGATGAGCCGCCGGATTCCGATGTACTGCGAACCCATCTGTATAAGCTTCGGACCGTGGTAGACAAACCTTTTGATTCCCAGCTACTGCACACCCTACCCAGAGTGGGGTATCAGCTGATAGAGAAACCTCCAGCGTGAAGGTAAAGAGCCTGTACCATCAGGTACTTCTAGGCTGCAGCATCTACTTAAGCCTGATCTGTTTGGCGTGGAGCTTGGCGCTCGCCATCATTGACCAAAACTCAGAAGATCGCGTTTTTGAGCGCCAGCTGCGATTGACCCGAGACGATTACCAGAGAGCACTGGAAACGGACCCGCACGCGAAGTTACCAGACTCTCCCTTCATTCGGATGGTGGACATCAGTTTTCTCCCTGATGAGGCGCAGCAACATCTATTCCATTGGCAACAGGGGGTCATTTACGAATACGCCGAAGAGCAATTGCACCTAACCCTAGTGAAAGGAAAGCCAGGTCAGGTGATGATTCTCGATGGCACTCACATCAAAGAACCAGAAACGGCGGAGATGCAAAAGTGGTTTCTTCGACTGCTGGCAATTTCTCTGGTGTGTAGCCTACCCGTAGTCGGTTTTGGCATCTGGTTTGCGCGCAAGACCATTGAGCCTTTGCAGCGGCTGTCGCAAAACGTCGCCAACATCGAAATGCAGTCTCTGCCCAAGGAGGATTGGCAGAAGATCCAGCCAGAAAAATACGAACACCAAGAGCTTCGACAGCTGGCTTTTTCCCTACGACAGACCTTAAAACGACTGTCTGAGTACATTGCCAGAGAGCAAGCGTTCACCCAAACCGTCAGCCACGAACTGCGCACTCCCGTTACCGTAATTCAGGGTGCCTTAGATATTCTTCAGCACCGCCATACCGATGACAAAGATAAGCGAGTATTGTCACGCATTGAGCGGGCCAATCAGCGCATGTTAGACACCATAGAGATGTTTCTAGGCCTTGCCCGAGAGCGCTCACCGTTAGCGGAAGACAAGGTTAACCTTAATGCCCTAATCGACGCTCTGATAGAGCAGCAGCGCCACGCTAGCAATTTATCAACAGACTACCTCTACCAAAGCGATGATGACGTTACTCTGGAGGTGGATGCGATGGCGCTTAGCACCGTCATCACCAATGTACTGCGAAATGGATCCCAACACTCCCCCCAAGGCAGTGCCATCACGCTACACCTAACCCAAAATCAGCTAACGGTAACCAACGCGGTTAAATCGGCCACGGCGGTCAAGCTCACTAATGAACCGGTCAGCTATGGGCTCGGGCTTGCCATCGTCGATCGGCTCTGCTCTATCCACCATTGGCAATTTTCGTTGGTATTGAAACAGGAAGTGGCCATCGCCACCGTCGAATGGAAAACATCAGGCAAAAAAAACGGGGATGACCCGCAAGATTCATCCCCTAAGCACAAGCAACGTAGCTAAATTGGAAGGTGCCTTAAAAAGGCTGGCCAACAAAACGGTCTCTGTTACTGTTTTGAAGTCCATTGCATGGGTGACACAAGCTCCCATGCTGGGCCAGAGATTTGGGGTCTTGGCCCGAGCCAAACCGACTTAACCACAGATAAAACACAGCTCTATAAGTCAGTTTGAAGGCCACGCGACGACTGGATGCGTGGCCACTGCTTCAGTGAATCACCGCAGTGATTAACCGAATTGGTTCATGGTGTTGTCTTTACCAGAGGCCTTCAGGGCCGCATCACCAGAGAAGTACTCTTTGTGGTCGTCACCGATGTCGGAACCAGCCATGTTCTGGTGCTTAACACACGCGATGCCTTGGCGAATCTCTTGACGCTGAACGTTCTTAACGTAGCCCAGCATGCCTTGGTCACCGAAGTACTCCTTGGCCAGATTATCGGTAGACAGCGCCGCAGTGTGGTAAGTCGGCAAGGTAATCAAGTGGTGGAAGATACCCGCTTCACGAGCCGCATCGGCCTGGAAGGTGCGAATCTTCTCATCCGCTTCCGCCGCCAGTTCAGAGCCGTCGTATTCAGCGCTCATCAGCTTGGTACGGTCGTAACCAGACACGTCTTTACCAGCTTCACTCCAGGCATCAAACACCTGCTGGCGGAAGTTCAGAGTCCAGTTAAACGATGGGCTGTTGTTGTATACCAGCTTGGCATTAGGCACCACTTCACGGATGCGGTTAACCATGCCAGCAATCTGACCAACGTGAGGCTTCTCGGTTTCAATCCACAGCAGGTCGGCGCCATTCTGCAGCGAAGTAATGCAGTCTAGAACCACACGGTCCTCACCAGTGCCTGGGCGGAACTGGAACAGGTTCGAAGGCAGGCGCTTAGGCTTAAGCAGCTTACCGTTGGCCTTGATGACCACATCACCGTTGGCGATGTCTTCGGCGCTGTCGATGTACTCACCGTCCAGGAAGCTGTTGTACTGGTCACCCAGATCCCCTGGCTCGTTGGTGATGGCAATCTGCTTAGTCAGGCCAGCGCCCAGAGAGTCAGTACGGGCCACAATCACACCGTCGTCCACACCCAGCTCTAGGAAGGCGTAACGGACAGCGCGAATCTTGGCTAGGAAGTCTTCATGAGGCACGGTTACTTTGCCGTCCTGGTGACCACACTGCTTCTCATCGGATACCTGGTTTTCAATCTGAATACAGCAAGCGCCTGCTTCAATCATGCGCTTAGCCAGCAGATAGGTGGCTTCTTCGTTACCAAAGCCGGCATCGATGTCGGCAACAATCGGCACGATGTGAGTCTGGTGGTTGTCGATCTGCTCTTGAATCTTGGCTTTTTCTGCGTCGTCGCTGGCCGCATCCAGTTGACGGAACAGACCGCCCAACTCGCGAGCATCTGCTTGACGCAGGAAGGTGTACAGCTCTTCAATCAAGCCAGCTACGGAGGTTTTCTCGTGCATGGACTGATCTGGCAGCGGACCAAAGTCACTTCGCAGTGCTGCAACCATCCAACCGGACAGGTACAGGTAGCGACGGTCGGTGCTGTTAAAGTGCTTCTTAATGGAGATCAGCTTCTGCTGTCCAATGAAACCGTGCCAGCAACCTAGAGACTGAGTGTACTGGGATGGATCGTTGTCATAACGCTCCATGTCAGCGCGCATGATTTTGGCGGTGTAGCGGGCGATGTCTAGGCCGGTTTTGAATTTGTTCTGGGCCTTCATGCGTGCCGCATACTCAGGGCTGATGGCATTCCATGCATTGCCCATAGAACCAATCAAGGTGCTGGCTGAATCGATGTCAGATTTGTAAGTAGACATTGTGGTACTCCTTAAAATTTCTTGTTCCCTAAGAAACAGTCTCTTGAGTCAGAATTTGATACCCAGGTAGGGTCAAAAAGTCTGCCAGTTCCTCGGCGGTGGTCAGCTGTTCAAACAGCTTGGCCGCTTGGTCAAAGGCACCGCTATCAAAGCGAGCTTCACCCAGCTCCTGTTTCACCACTTCCAGTTCTTGCTCTAGCATGCCTCGGAACAGGTCGGCGGTAATCAGCTGACCGTTATCCAAAGACTTGCCATGTTTAATCCATTGCCAGATTGAGGCGCGAGAGATCTCCGCTGTAGCCGCATCTTCCATCAACCCGTAGATAGGCACGCAGCCATTACCGGTGATCCAGGCTTCGATGTACTGCACTGCGATGCGGATGTTGGCGCGCATGCCCGCTTCCGTCGCTTGGCCTTCGCAAGGCTGCAGCAGCTCCTTGGCAGTAATCGGCGCGTCCACATCACGGCTGATGTGCAGCTGGTTATCCAGATCCGAGCCGATGAAGTCGTTAAATACGCCCATGGCGGTGTCGGCCAATCCAGGGTGTGCAACCCAGGTGCCATCGTGGCCATTACGAGCTTCCAGCTCCTTATCCAGCACCACTTTGTCCAAAATCGCCTGCTGCTGAGCTGGGTCTTTCGACGGAATCAGCGCCGCCATGCCACCCATTGCCAACGCGCCGCGGCGGTGACAGGTCTTGATCAACAGTCGCGAGTAGGCCGACAGGAACGGCTTGTCCATGGTCACCTGCTGACGGTCAGGCAGAACCCGATCCGGATGATTTCGCAGGGTCTTGATGTAGCTAAAGATGTAATCCCAGCGGCCACAGTTCAGCGCCACAATGTTGTTGCGCAGTTCATAGAGGATCTCATCCATCTCGAACACCGCTGGCAGCGTTTCAATCAGGCAGGTCACCTTGATGGTGCCTGGCTGCAGGCAGAACTTCTCTTCAGTGTAAGCAAACACCTGAGCCCACCAGCGCGCTTCTAAGTGGCTCTGCAACTTAGGAATGTAAAAATAGGGACCGGTGCCTTTTTTCAGAAGGGCGCGATAGTTGTGGTAGAAGTACAGGGCGAAATCCACCAGAGCACCGGGCAGCGGCTGACCATCAAACAGGATATGATTTTCCTTCAGGTGCAGGCCTCGAACGCGAGCAATCAACACCGCAGGGTCATCATCAAGTTGATAGTGTTTACCATTGGCAGGGTTGGTGTATTCAATGGTGCCAGCAACCGCATCACGCAGGTTAATCTGTCCCTGAACCACTTTGTCCCAGCTTGGTGCCAGTGAATCTTCAAAATCCGCCATGAACACTTTTACGCGAGCATTAAGGGCATTGATGATCATCTTGCGGTCAACGGGACCGGTGATCTCAACGCGGCGGTCGCGCAGGTCTTCTGGAATGCCTAAGATCTTCCAATCGCCATCGCGGATGTCTTTAGTCTCAGGTAGGAAATCAGGAAGTTGCCCCGCATCCACCATGGCTTGGCGAGCTTCGCGGCCGGCCAGCAGTTGAGGAACCCCTGGTGCAAAACGGCTTGCCAGCTCAGCCACAAAGGCCAGCGCTTCTGGTGACAGAATCTGCTGGTATTCGGACTGCATTGGGCCGACAACGTCGATCCCTTTAACTAACTCGGTGGCTTGGCTCATTTGAGGCACCTCCAGTGCAACTTTCATTTGTAACTATCAAACTACTCCATGGCGGTCATGAATCTGCTGAAAATGACGTCGCCTTATGCTTAATAAACCTGCACCTGATCACAGAAAAGATCAACACTGAAATTACAGTGTTTTTACAAAAATAAACCAAACCACTGAATAATAAGAAAATTTAGTTAGAGCCAACACTTTAAACAACAGTTTTAATCAAATGATTCAATTTTATGTTTAAAAACCATACTGAAAACCCACCATTTGTAATTAAATTACTACATTTGCAGTTGGCGATGGCTGTTTTGACAGGATTAGTGATAAATATTCACAAATAAATAAGGAATCAATGATTCACCAAGAAATAAGAAAACAAAGGGTTTATTAACTTATCTTTTTGATTAGAAGGATTTTTATCTGCTGACAACAGAAAAGTTACCACCACAGTCTGAAAATGGGGTCTAGGGTTACCGCGCAAATTTTCATCAAAAATTCTGAACCCCCTTGTCGAAAGTTAACGGTCAATTTGATCAAGCGCACATCCGCCAGACAGCAGAACGCCTCCAATTTGGAGGCGTTATTCATTGAATTGGCATGACCAATTTCATATCACTAGCACCAACCAGACAGGCAGGGTTACTGGCATATTTAAGTGAAAATAGTAAAACTCAGTTCAACGCAGCCATCGCTAACAAGCTCATGTAACCACTGAACCCAACCAGCAGCATCGCTCCAGATAACCGCATCATTCGTACCGGACCTTGCGGCTCTTCAGTGCGCAATCGAGCGATCACAAAGAACAGCCCCAAGGTGAGCGTAATCGCCACAAGCATCGGCATATCCCGCTCTAACACCTCGTCAGGCAAAACGATGCCGTCGCCCAAAAGCCCCGGAAAGGCCATCACCCCAAGCAAGTTAAAGGTGTTCGAGCCAATAATGGTGGCCAGCGTCATGTCATACAGGCCTCGTCGAACGCCAGCGATGGCAGCAGCCAGCTCAGGCAAACTGGTACCAAAGGCAATGACCGTCAAGCCGATCACCAACTCGCTTACTCCAAAGGCTCGAGCTAGCTCGACACTGCCCCACACCATCACCTGAGAGCTGGCCAGCAACAGACCCAGCATCACTAGGGTTTCTGTAATGGCTCGCTTTTTCGAGATATCGAGAAACTCAATGTCTTGATCTTCGGCTTCGTTATGAGTTCTGGCCAGATAAACGCAGTAAAGAATCAAGCCAATAAGTAACGCTACGCCTTGGGGCAATGCCACTTCCCCTCCGGCAAGTAGGAGGTAGGTAAAGGCAACGACCAGCAATAAGATGGGATACTCACGCTTTAAAAAGCGGCGGCTCACCATAATCGGCGTGACTAAAGCGCAGATCCCCAACACCAAACCAGTATTGATGATGTTCGAGCCGATGGCGTTGCCCACTGACAGGCCATCGGCGCCATTTAAGGCTGCAATGGCGCTAACCAGCATCTCAGGTGCCGAAGTACCAAAGGCCACAATGGTCATGCCGATAAATACGATGGAAAGACCGAAGTAACGGGCCATGGTCGCCGCAGCCGCAATCAAACGGTCGGCACTGTAGGTCAGTACGATAAAACCGATAACAACGGCAAAAATAGGAAGTAAAAGAGGCGACATAAAACAGCTCACATGAGGGCACCACGAATCCCAGCATCTGGCCCTCGGCAGAGTGCTGCGATTCGAGTCTCGCCAAGCTAAAGCCTTGCTTTAGCCGACAACGCCACAGCCAGAAATAGGCCGAGGATGTTGACGTTGCCCTTTGCTTGTCGCCGCAAAGAGGCTACTCCCCCGAAATGAGGCGGCGATTATAACCAGCGTCATTCACAAATTCCACCCAGTAGTGACTCATACCTGTTTAACTCACAGCCAAAAAAGGGGGCCGCAGCCCCCTTTCGGTATGATTAGCCCCTTATGCCGAGCCTTTGACCTTCTCGCGCATACTTTGCAGCAAGTAATAGAATACCGGCACCAGCAGGGTACCCACGATACCGGCCATCACCATGCCACCAAATACCGCGTAACCTAGGCTATTGCGGCTCTCGGCCCCAGCACCAGTGGCCAGCACCAAGGGCAGCACTCCAAGAATAAAGGAGAAGGCGGTCATCAATACCGCACGGAATCGCAACTTAGCGGCGGTCACCGCAGAATCGAAGATGCCTACCCCACTCTCTCGTTGCTGCTTGGCAAACTCCACAATAAGAATGGCGTTTTTCGAAGCCAAACCGATAAGCAGAACCAGACCAATCTGGGTATAGAGGTTCACCTCCGAACCCGCCAACCACACATTGAGGAAAGCGCCGAGTACTGCCACCGGCACCGCTAACATGACCGCCAGCGGAATGGTCCAGCTCTCATACTGAGCCACCAAAAACAGATAGGTGAACACCAGCGCGAGACTGAATATCAGTGGCGCAAGGTTGCCAGCTTTGATCTCCTGATAGGTTTGGCCAGTCCAGCTGAAACTGTAGCCCGCAGGCAGGTTACTGGCGGCTACCTGCTCCATCGCCGCCACGGCCTCTCCGGAGCTGTGCCCTGGAGCGGGGATGCCATTGATCACCACTGAGCCATAGAGGTTGTAGTTGTTGACCACTTCAGGTCCCAAAATCGGCTCGATTCGAGTCAAGGTCGACAACGGCACCATCTCTCCCTGTGCGGTGCGCACGTAGAAACGAGAGATATCCCGATCGGAATTTCGATACTGCTCCTCTGCTTGCAGCATCACCCGGAACACCTTTCCAAAGCGGTTAAAGTCGTTAACGTAGTTGCCCCCCAACTGAGTCTGTAACGTGGAGAACACCTCCGTTAATGGGATGCCCAAGGCCTTGGCCTGATTTCTATCCACATCGACGAATAACTGAGGGGTATCGGCTCTAAAGTTACTGAACGCCATGGCGATCTCGGGCCTGGCATTGGCTTCAATGATCAGCCCTCGCATCACCTGAGCCAACTCAGCGGCGCTGCGCCCCTGAGTGTCCTGAAGCACAAACTCAAAGCCACCGACGTTGCCCACGCCAGGCAGAGGGGGCAACGCAAAGACCATCGCCTGCAGCAGCGGATTTTGAGCATAGAGCCCTTGTAGCTGCCTCATGATCGCTTTATCCGTCAGCTCCGGTGATTGACGCTCATCCCAATCGTCCAGCACCACCACCAACAAGCCGCCATTGGAGGAGACCGACCCAGACAACACCGAGAAGCCAGACGCGTGGATGACGCTGTTGACCCCCGGCACCGCTAAAGTCTGGTCAACCATCTTGGCCATCGCCGCCTCGGTCCGATTCAGCGATGCCCCATTGGGCAACTGAATGTCCACTAAGAAGGACTTTTTATCTTCGGCGGGCACAAATCCAGTAGGCAAGGATCCCCCCAGCCAAGCGGTGGCCGCGATAGCGGCAACGAAAGCAAGCATCGCCAAGCTGCTGCGACGAATCAGCACCCCAACCCAGCCGCCGTAACCCAAAGTTAGCTTGTCAAACCCTCGGTTAAACGCGCCAAAGAGCCCAGAGGTCTTAGGCACCGGAGCCTTTAGCACCGACGCACAAATAGCCGGGGACAAAGTTAGGGCATTAACTGAGGAGATAAGCACGGCAACACAGATGGTTACCGAGAATTGAGCATACATCTGCCCAGTAATTCCCGGCATCACCGCCGTAGGTGCAAACACCGCCAACAGCACCAAGGTGGTGGCAACCACTGGACCGGTAACCTCCTCCATCGCTTTGATGGTGGCGGCCTTGGCGTCAAGCCCCTCCTCTTCCATGATGCGACTGACGTTCTCCACCACCACAATGGCGTCGTCCACCACAATGCCGATCGCCAGAATCAACGCGAACAGTGAGATGGTGTTGATGGTCATCCCGCCCACCAACAGAAACACAAAGGTGCCCACAAGGGACACGGGAATGGCAATGGCGGGGACCAAGGTGGCACGAAAATCCTGCAAGAACAGATACACCACGGCAATCACCAGCGCCACCGAGATGAACAGGGTGCTGATCACCTCACGGATGGAAACGGTAACAAACTCCGTGGTGTCATAGAGAATGGTGTACTCCATGTCCTGTGGGAAGTTTTGACTGAGCAGCGCCATCTGCTCCCGTACCGATTGGGCAACCTCTAACGCATTGGCGTCAGGGCTTTGATAGATGGCAATGATGGCGCTGGGCGCGTTGTTTAGCTGGCCCTGAGCGTCGTAAGTTTGAGAACCCAACTCCACTCGAGCAATATCCGCAATCACCACCTTGGAGCCATCGGGGTTGGAACGCAGCACCACCTGTTCAAACTCCTCCACCTCAACCAATCTGCCTCGAGTTTGCAGGCTCAACTGAAACTGCTGATCGGGGGAGATGGGCGCCGAGCCGATGCGACCGGCGGGCACTTGGATGTTCTGCTCCTGCAATGCGGTTTGCACGTCGTTGGCCGTGATCGCCAAGGCGGCCATCTTATCTGGGTCCAACCAGATGCGCATGGCGTAATCCATGCCACCGATGATCTGCACCTCGGATACCCCGCCCTGACGGGCCAGCACATCCTTCACATTCAAGGTGGCGTAGTTAGTCAGAAACAGGGAGTCTAAGCTGCCCTCTGGCGCCACCAGGTTCACCAGCATCAGGAAGTTGGGGCTCTGCTTCTTTACCCGCACCCCTTGCTTGGTTACCGTCTCCGGCAATCGAGGCAGCGCTTGCTGTACTCGGTTCTGTACATTGACCTGAGCATCATCGGCGTTGGTGCCAACCTCAAAGGTCACCGTGAGTGAATAACTGCCGTCGTTGGCGGATTTTGAGGACATATAGATCATATCCTCCACACCGTTCACCTCGGCTTCAATCACCTGAGCAATGGTGTCTTTAACCACCTCAGCACTGGCACCGGAGAAACTGGTGGTGACGTTGATCTGAGGCGGAGACACATCAGGGAACTCTGCCACCGGCAGCAACGGAATGGCGAGTAACCCCGACAAGGTCAGGATAATCGAGATAACAAAAGCAAACTTCGGTCTAAAGACGAAAAAGCGACTGATCATAATGCCCCCTAACCTTGGTTAAAGGGAGTGGCGCTGCGTTCGGTTGTTTGCACCTCCACTCCAGGGCGGATCTTCTGTAACCCTTCCACCACCACTTTCTCACCATCGTTAAGGCCGCTACGAACCTCCCAATCGATGCCAAACTGTTGGCCCAGAACCACCAAGCGTTTCTCAACCTTGTTGTCGACACCCACGATGAACACATAGCGACCCTGCTGATCCTGCTGCACCGATGCCTGAGGCACCAGCAGGGCCATCTCAGTTTCAGGCGCTTTCACCACGACGGTGACGTAGGTGCCGGGAAGCACAAAGCCGTCAGGGTTAGGGAAGGTCGCTCGCAGATCCACGGTACTGGTGGCGGCGTCCACACGGTTGGCGATGTAATCCACCTTGCCCTGATGGCCGTACTCATCGCCATTGGGCAGCCTTAAATTCAGAATCAGGTCTTCCAGGCGAGGCAGCGCGTTTGGATTCTCCTGAACCACTCGGTACGCATTGGACATCTCTCGTGCCGACACCTGAAACACAACGCGTATGGGATCCACCTGAACCAAGGTTGCTAGATCCTGCTGCAGATTAATCAGATCCCCTTGAGAGATCAGCGCGGTAGAAATTTTGCCGGCAATGGGCGCGGTAACCTTGGTATAGGAGAGCTTGAGCTCCGCGGCGTCCAGCGCCGATTGTGCCTGAACCATCTGCGCTTCGGTTTGCAGTTTATTGGCGGTGAGTGCATCCATATCGGTGGCGGAGATCATGCCATCGGGGAACAGCTGCTTGCCTCGGCGCCAGTTCAAAATGGCCACGTCGCGAGCGGCTACTGCACGCTCCAGCTCAGCCGCCACCTGAGCACGCTCGGCGCGATAAGGAGCGGGATCAATTTCAAACAGCAGCGCGCCCTGCTCCACATCATCTCCTTCGATGAAGTGGCGCTTTAACATGGGGCCGGATACCTGAGCCTGAATACTGACATCTTCACTGGCCTGAGTGCGGCCAACGTACTCCATGCTGTAGGTCACCGGCTTAAGCGCAACCGTAGTGGTGGTAACACTAGGCGGGGCAGAAGTGGGAGCTGTGGTTGCTTGTTCACAGCCTCCTAATAGAGCCAATGACACCAAACCGAACCAAGCTATCCCTTTCATATAACTGCTCCTAAACCTTGAAACACAATATGGTTGTGACTCCTTTGAGCATATCACAGCTCAATTAATCACCAATGCTTAACCTGCTGAATTGAGGAAATTTTTACAACAGCTCACTGTCTTGGGCGGTGTGTCTCAATCTCCGGGGGCTATTTATGATGATGGCGCGTTGCTCTCGAAGAGCTCATCAGATTTTGTAACCCTTTCAAGTCAGTAAACCGGAGTTTAAGGCGTATACTGTGCACAGATAATTCTAAAAGCCGTACCTCTACCTTCATGCCAAAACCATCACCAGTCCGCCTGACACTGGCTCACATCAATGACACCCATTCCCGGTTTGACGCCAGTCCTCTAGGATTGCAATTACCTTCAGGAGAGCGCTATTACGCCCAGTGTGGCGGCTACCCTCGCCTCGCCAGCGCCATCCACTACGCAAGAAAACAGGCTAAGGCTCAGCAGCGCCACTTTATGTTGCTGCACGCCGGTGACTGCTTTCAGGGCTCGCTCTATTTCAGCCATTACAAAGGCCGCGTCAATGCGGTGCTGAGCAACCAACTGGATGTGGAAGCCATGGCCCTTGGCAACCATGAGTTCGATCTCGGCAATGGCCCTCTGGCGGAGTTTTTAGGCCGCATCCAGTTTCCCCTGCTGTCAGCTAACATCGACTTGAGCCACGAGTCTCAAGACAAACCCCTTAAGATGGCGGGCCATAAAAATCTTAAGGGATACCTGCCAAAGCAGCAGCATGGCCAGTACATCGTCAAATCGGTTCAAGGAGATCGGGTGGCACTGTTTGGTCTCAGCCTCGACAACATGCACAGCCTGGCCTGTGCCGATGCGGACACCCAGTTCCATGACTGCCTGACGGTCGCCAAGGCCACCATCAGGGCTATTCAAGAGGAAGGGATCAACAAGATCCTCATTCTCAGCCACCTCGGCTATGAGCGAGACCTAGAACTGGCAGAGAAGTTGGAGAACGTGGCCGCCATCATCGGCGGTCACACCCACGTATGGCAGGGAGATTTCGATAACCTTGGCCTAGGCGGTGTCATTGATGGTCAAGACCGCTACGGCGTTACCATCAACGGCACCGTAGTGGTTCAGGCTGGCTGCAATGCCCAAGGATTAGGCCAACTGCATCTGGATCTGGACCAACACGGCAAGGTTATCGGAGTCGACGGAGGGCTAAAACTGCTGCTCGGGGCGCCGTACAGCACGTCCCCACAAGGCGAACTCGTAGCGCCTGAGCTTCATCAACGCATCGACCAATATCTCAAGCGCCAACCCAATGTAGGACTGTTTACCGATGACCCCAAGATAGAGTCCTTGCTGGCTGAGCACTATCGGCCACAGATTGAGCACTACGACCACCATCAGGTGATTGAGGCGAAGCGGGAGCTCAGGCACGTGCGCCTCCCCGATGAACATGGCGGCAGTGAGGTCGCCCCCCTGCTAGCCGAGGCGATGGTATGGCAGGCAGAGCAGTTAGGGCTCAAGGTCGACTTTGGCATGCACAACGCTGGCGGCACCCGTGCCAGCATTCCTCAGGGGATGGTCAGCGCAGGTTGGATAGCTGGCACTCTGGCGCCTTTTGCCATCGGCGTGGTGCATTATCAGGTGAAAGGCCGAGATCTTAGAGACACCCTAGAGTCCGCCATCAACAACGCCACCAACAACGGCATGATCGGCACCGGCTCTGGCAGCTACCCTTACTGCACCCGATTGAAATTTCACTATCAGGCCGACAAACCATTTGGCGAGCGCATCGAGGCATTAACCTACCTGAGCCACGACGATAACGGCGAGTCGGTATGGCGTCCCATCGAGCCAGATCAGATCTACTGCGGCGTTTCCACCGGCTACACCGCTGCCGGAAAAGAGGGCTACATTCCCCTGACTCGCTCCGGCAAGCTGCCAAAAGAGCTTGGGTTAACCGTGGCAGAAGCGCTGATCAACCACTGGCAAACCTTAGACAAACTGGGCTAGCAGCAAAAAGCCGAGCAAACGCTCGGCTTCATCATTTGATAGCACGTTCTCTCTTAACGCAGTAGGTCTTCCAGATCGTCGCTGTCCATGTGGCGTACGTCTTTACCCTTCACGAAGTAGATTACGTACTCACAGATGTTCTGACAGCGGTCGCCGATGCGCTCTAGCGCTCGGGTTGCCCACAGCACATCCAGTACACTAGGAATGGAGCGAGGGTCTTCCATCATAAAGGTCATCAGCTGACGCATTACCGCTTCAAACTCTTTGTCGACCTTGATGTCCTCTTTGTGAATACGGAAGGCGGCGTCGACGTCCATTCGCGCAAAGGCATCCAGAGTTTCGTTCAACATCCGCGACGCGTGACGCCCCATGGCATCCATTGATACCAGCGTGCCCTGACGGTCGGCGTTTTTGGTTTCCAGTACGGTGCGAGCCACTCGCACGCAGGCATCGCCAATACGCTCAAGGTCAGCCGTGGTCTTAGAGATGGCTAAAACCAAGCGCAAATCCGAGGCCGCCGGTTGACGCTTGGCGATGATGCGGGTGCACTCTTCGTCAATGGCCACTTCCATGGCGTTGATCTTACGGTCCGATGCCATCACTCGCTTGGCTTGCTCTTTATCACCATTTTGTACCGCATCCAGAGCGTCTTTTAGCTGCTGCTCCAGCAGGCCGCCCATGGCCATCACCTGGCTACGAACGTCTTCCAGCTCCAGATTGAACTGACCGGAGATGTGCTTATTTAAGCTGTTGTTATCCATCAATCTAATTCCTTAACCGTAACGACCGGTGATGTAATCTTCGGTCTTCTTCTTCGCCGGCGTGGTGAACAGGGTATTGGTGTCGCTGTACTCAATCAACTCACCCATGTACATAAAGGCGGTCTGATCCGATACTCGAGCGGCCTGCTGCATGTTGTGGGTCACAATCACCACGGTGAACTGGTCTTTGAGGGTGTGGATCAGCTCCTCAATGGTCAGGGTGGAGATTGGGTCCAGCGCAGACGTTGGCTCATCCAACAGCAACACTTCAGGTTGAATGGCGATGGCGCGAGCGATCACCAGACGCTGCTGCTGACCACCGGAAAGGCCAAAGGCGTTGTCATGCAGACGGTCTTTCACCTCGTCCCACAGCGCCGCCCCTTTCAGGGAACGCTCTACCGCCTCATCTAGGTCACGGCGGTTATTGATGCCCTGCAGGCGCAGGCCATACACCACGTTCTCGTAGATCGATTTCGGGAACGGATTTGGACGCTGGAACACCATGCCCACATTACGGCGCAGGGAAGCAACGTCCACGTGCTTGCCGTAGATGTCATCGTTGTTCAGTAAAATTTTACCGCTGACGTTACAGCCATCCACCAGATCGTTCATGCGATTTAGGCAGCGCAGCAAGGTCGACTTGCCACAGCCAGATGGGCCAATGAAGGCGGTAACCTGGTTACGCGGAATCTTCATGGTGATGCCGGACAGCGCCTGCTTGTCACCGTAGAACAAGTCTAAGTTATCGATGTCAAAAGCGGTCATTTCTGGCGTCAGCTGCTTCAGATCCAGCGGCGCCGAAGACTTAGTCAGGGTTTCAATAGCAATCATGGTTATTCTCTCGACTTAATTTCTTTCGGCATTAGTTTTCTAAGGCACGGAATTTTTCACGAAGGTGGTTACGCACACCGATGGCCGTCAGGTTCAGTGCCACAATCACACTCACCAGCAGGAACGAGGTGGCGTACACCAGCGGACGCGCCGCTTCTACGTTCGGACTTTGGAAGCCCACATCATAGATGTGGAAGCCCAAGTGCATAAACTTACGGTCTAAGTGGATGTATGGCCAGTTGCCATCAACCGGCAGGGTTGAAGCCAGCTTCACCACGCCCACCAGCATCAGCGGCGCCACCTCACCGGCCGCACGGGCAACCGCCAAAATCAGACCGGTCATGATGGCTGGGCTGGCCATTGGGATCACGATGCGCCACAGGGTTTCCGCTTTAGTAGCGCCCAGCGCCAGTGAGCCATGACGCACCGCCGACGGAATTCGCGACAAGCCCTCTTCGGTAGAAACGATCACCACTGGCAGGGTCAAAATTGCCAGAGTCAGTGCCGACCAGATAACCCCTGGGGTACCAAAGGTTGGGTTTGGCAGCGCTTCTGGGTAGAACAGATCATCGATTGAGCCACCTACCATGTAGACGAAGAAGCCAAGACCAAATACGCCGTATACGATGGACGGGACCCCCGCTAGGTTGATCACCGCAATGCGAATCAACTTAGTTAGGGCATTCTTAGCGGCGTACTCATGCAGGTAGACCGCAGCAATTACGCCAAATGGAGTCACAATCACCGCCATCAACAGCACCATAAATACGGTACCAAAGATGGCTGGGAACACCCCGCCTTCGGTATTGGCTTCACGAGGGTCGTCACTGACGAATTTGCCTACGGCGTGTACCCAATGGCCCACTTTACCGATGAAACCCAGCTGGTTGGGGAAGGCCACATCCAGAACGCTGTCCATCTTCAAGGTCACGCGCTCACCGCGCATGTCCACAACCACCACCTGATCTTGAGCGGCGCTATCACGCAGGTCGAACAGCTGCTTCTCAAGCACCAGATAATCATCGTTCAGCGCCTGACGCTTGCTCTCTAGCTCAGCGATGGCCGCTTGGGTCAGCTTGTTATCCAGTTCCAGCTTGCGCTCGTCCAAACGCAGACGCTCGAGCTCATAGTTGATGCGACCAATGTCGACCTTCTGCAGCTCTTCAGCCTCTTCGTTCAGCTCGGCAGCACGCTCGATGGCCAGCATCAAGTTACTGGTGATATCGCTACCGGTGTAGGTCTTACCATCGAAGGTCAGCTCTACCGGGAAACCATAGAAGTTACCGTTCTTGTTACGCTCAAATACGGCAATGTCGTTCGGCTGAGTCTGTTTCTGAATGGTCGGTACCAGCATCCAGCGGAAATCCAGCGGCACGTATTCACGGTTACCGGTTTTAACCAGATAACGCTCAACGAAGTCCCCTTCCACCTTGAGGTTGATGCCCGATTGTTGCAGGCGCTCGACCGGCACCAATTCACGGTCGTAAATTTCACCGATCACGGTCTCACTGTTGCCGTCCAAGTTCACCAGCTCAAACTGATGCACCTGCGACGGCCAGAAGTAGACCAGACCCCGCCAGGCGATCATCAACAGCAGGCCCAATACGGCAATCAAACTTAAGCTCACCGCACCGCCGGTCATCCAGATCCAGGGGGAGCCCGATTTAAACCACTTACCCATTAGTCTTACCTTCCCTTACAGGCTGCTGTACTTGTCACGCAGACGTTGACGAACAAACTCTGCAATGGTGTTAAATACGAATGTGAAGATGAACAACACAAAGGCGGTCAGGAACAGCACACGGTAGTGCGAGCTGCCGATGGCTGATTCCGGCATCTCAACCGCGATGTTGGCGGACAGGGTTCGCATCCCTTCAAAGATGTTCCACTCCATCAGCGGAGTGTTACCCGTGGCCATCAATACAATCATGGTTTCACCAACCGCACGGCCAACGCCCATCATCACCGCAGAGAAGATGCCTGGACTTGCAGTGAGCATCACCACGCGGGTCAAGGTTTGCCAAGTGGTCGCGCCCAGCGCCAATGAGCCGTTAATGAGGTGGCGAGGCACGGAGAACACCGCATCTTCAGCAATAGAGAAGATGGTTGGAATCACCGCAAAGCCCATGGCGATACCCACCACTAAGGCGTTACGTTGGTCGAAGGTGATGCCCAGCTCGTTGGTCACAAAGCCGCGAGCGTCACCGCCCATCAGCACCAACTCCACCGCAGGGCTTAGCGCCATGGCGCCCCAGCCAACCAACAGCAATACAGGAACCAGCAGCAGTTCGCGCATCTCACCCCAGCGAGAGTTACGAATATCTTGAGGCAGCTTATGCCAGATAAAGGCCGCCAGCAGCACCGCACTCGGCAGTGAAATCAGCAGCATAAAGATACCCGGCAGGTTGGTCTCCACCAGAGGAGCCAGCCACAAACCGGCGAGGAAGCCCAAAATTACCGTCGGCAACGCTTCCATGATCTCAATGGTGGGTTTCACCACCGCCCGCACTTTCGAGGACATAAAGTAGGCGGTGTAGATGGCGCCAGCCAGTGCCAACGGCGTGGCGAACAGCATCGCATACAGGGCCGCCTTAAGCGTACCGAATGCCAGTGGCATCAGGCTCAGCTTGGCTTCAAAATCATCAGAACCAGAGGTGGACTGCCACACATAGGTAGGCTCAGGGTAGCCTTCATACCAGACTTTCTGCCACAGGGCTGACCAAGACACCTCGGGGTGGGCGTTTTCCAGCTCAGCAAAGCGCAGCTCATTGCCGCTCTGCATTACCAGGCCGTTACCTCGAGGAGAGAACGCCATGGCGTCCACACGCTGGTTAAACAGCGACTCGCTTAACAGCTTGTTTTCACTTGTGGTGTAGAAAAGGGTCACTTGGCCGTTGTCGCCACCGGTAACAAAGCTCTTACGGAAGAACTCAGAGGCCATGGTGTGGCTAGTGCCATCGGTTTCAAAGTCACGAATGCGCTGGAAGCGACGGCCTTTGTCCGAAGGAACTTGGAACCACTGAGAGATGATGCCGTTATCATTTGATACCAGCAGCGAGCTTGCCCCCGCCAGCAGTTCGATGTCGGCAATTTTAGCGCCATCTTCGGCCGCTTCTAAAACCTGCTCCACAAAGGGAGCATCGGCATCTTCCACGTTCAGAACCGTGATACGGTTGCCCGCCAATACAAACAGACGAATCTGATCCGGCGTCAGCAGCAGCTTCTGAATCGGTTCAATGATTTGCGGCAGCTCGGCGTCGCTACGCTCCCACACCACTTCGTCAGTGAGAAAGTCCACTTCCGCCGCCATGCGAGTCAAAGTCAGCTTTTGGCTTTGGCCGTCGCCCCAGATAAAGGTGCTGCCCTCTTCGCCCGCTTCAAACACCAAGCGCTCTACCGCGCCGGATTCCGATAGCTGCAGAGGCTCACTGCCCAGAGGGTAGCGAAGCTGAGGAGTAATGGTGCGCACATCGTTGGGGTAACTGACTGCAAAATCAGGCTGAACCACCCATACTTGACCTGTATTGGTGGCCAATGCCGTACTGCGAGCTGCAGGTTGGCTTTGTGCAAACGCGGTAACCGTTTCGCCCTCTGCCATGGGTATGGCTAAGGTGCTAGCTAGGTTATTGGTTGTTAACGAAAAGAACTGGATCTCACCAGAGGTCGTGATACGGTATACATATTCCTTCTGTTCATCCGTACCAAGCTTCACCGTCTCTGACGAGTCGGTCAGCGTAGTCTGAAAAGTGGGAGTTAGGGTAGCACCGCGAAAAACGGGAGCCACCACATAGAGCAGATAAAAGAAGATCAGCAAAAGGGCGATCAACACCATTACTCCGCCCGCGGTCACGCCGTACTTGGCCGCTCGGTCCTTAATTAGGCGCCGATGACTTGCACGGTACTTGTCAGCGATCGTCTGTTCCATCGAATTCCTCTAGCACATAGGAGCAGTCGTTATTCTAATTGCTGGGGAGTATATGTCGGTTATATGACACTAGTGTTACACCCATTTTCATTATTCGTTTTAGGAGCATAAATGGAAAAGTGGATTCTCAGTGTGGTCGGTGAAGACTCCCCAGGCATCACCGAACACCTTGCTAATATCCTTAAGCAAAACAGCGCCAACTGGCTGGATGCCAACCTACGACGTATCGGCGACCGTTATGCAGGGATTATTGAATTAAGCCTGCCAAAAGAGAATGTTACCTCGTTAAAACAGGATCTTACCACCCTTACTGGCCTCGCTATTGAGCTGCAACAGGTGAAACCGAAAGCCGCCTCCCAGCATCAATTCTTGGTTGAGATTGTGGGTAACGATCGCCCAGGCATCGTGGCCGCCGTCACCCAGGTGATCAACAGCCAACGAGCCAACATCGATCAACTCGACAGCGACCTGGACGTGGCCAACCACACCGGTCTGCCACTGTTCCGCCTTAATGTTTTGCTAACCGCCGATAACGAGCAACAATTGGATCTAATCGAACAAGGGTTGTTCGCCTTAGGTGACGATTTAATGGTGGAGTATCAACGAATCGTTGAATAGTCAGAAAAAATCAGGAAATTCAGATAGTTTCATATTTGTGACATTTTTCTGACAGACAATGATGCGCAACTCCAATAAGAAGGACTCTTTCGATGTCTGCGCAAACTCATTTCCCCTACCTGGAAAAGGAGCTCAGCTGGCTCTCCTTTAACGAACGGGTGCTGCAAGAAGCTGGCGACCCCAAAGTACCCGTGATTGAGCGGGTTCGCTTTCTTGGAATCTACTCCAACAATCAGGATGAGTTCTTCCGCGTGCGAGTGGCCGATGTGCGTCGCCGCATTTTGATTGACGAATCCAAAGGCGGTGGCGAACGCGCCCGTGCCCTGCTGGCTGCCATCAACGAGAAAGTTTTACAACTGCAGACTAAGTTCGATGAGATCTACCTGCAGCTGATTCACGATTTAGCGCGGCGCAACATCTTCCTCGTTAATGAAAAACAGTTGACCGAGGCTCAAGGTGACTGGCTCAAACGCCACTTTCGCGAGCGCATTCGTCGCCACATCGTGCCGCTGATTGTGGATGAGCATACGGATCTTGTGCGCCACCTTAACGACGGCAACACCTATCTGGTAGCCGGCATTCGCAAAGGGCCAGAAACCACCTATTGCTTGCTGGAAGTGCCCACGGCACAGATCCCCAGATTCATTCAACTGCCCGCCCAAGGCAGCAAGAAGCGCAAAACCATCATCCTGCTGGACAACATCATTCGCCACTGCTTAGAGGAGCTGTTTACCGGTTTCTTCGAGTTCGACTCGGTGGAGTGCTTCTCCATTAAGCTGACCCGAGATGCGGAGTTCGATCTCTCCGACGAGATTGAGATGAGCCTGATGGAGAAGATGTCCTCGGCGCTCAAACAGCGACTGACCGCCGAGCCGGTGAGCTTCGTCTACGACAGAGACATGCCCAACCACATGCTGGAGATGCTCAGAGAAAAGATGGGCATCGGCAGCTACGATTCGATGATCCCCGGCGGTCGCTATCACTGTTTCCGCGACTTCATCGGCTTCCCCAATCCAGGACGGGCCTATCTGGAACACCCCAAGGTGGCACCGCTACGCAGTCGCCAGTTTACTCAGTACACCAACAGCTTTGAGGCGATTCGGGCCAAAGATGTGCTGCTGTATTACCCCTATCACACCTTCAACCACGTCACCGAAATGCTCAGGCAGGCGGCGTTTGACCCCGCAGTACGCTCCATCAAGATCAACATCTATCGGGTCGCCAAACACTCACAGATTGTGCACTCGCTGATCGAAGCGGTGAAAAATGGCAAAGACGTGTCGGTGGTGGTGGAACTGCAAGCGCGCTTCGACGAGGAGGCCAACATCGAATGGGCCAAGTTCTTGACCGAACATGGGGTGCGCATCAACTTTGGCATTCCAACCCTTAAGATCCACTCCAAGCTGATTCTGATCAAGCGCTTGGAGGAGGGCAAAATTCGTCAATACGCCCACATCGGCACCGGTAACTTCCATGAGAAAACCGCCAAGATCTACACCGACTTTGCCCTATTTACCTGTCATGAGGAGATCTGCAACGAAGTGGCCAATGTGTTTGAGTTCATCGAGCACAGCTACAAGAAGTTTAAATTCCAGCATCTGGTGGTCTCCCCCAATGACGCTAGGCGTAAACTCTACAGCCTTATCGACCGCGAAATTCAGAACAAATTGATGGGCAAACCGGCGGGAATTACGCTTAAAATCAACAATCTAGTCGATAACGGTCTGATCAAACGGCTTTACGATGCCTCCCGTAACGGCGTCAAAGTGAAGATGATCATCCGTGGCATGTGTTCGCTGCTGCCGGGAGTGCCAGGGATATCTGACAACATTGAGGTGATCTCGGTTGTCGACCGCTTCTTAGAGCACCCACGCATCATGGTGTTTCATAACGAGGGCGACCCTAAGGTCTACCTCTCCAGCGCCGATTGGATGACCCGCAACATCGACAAACGCATCGAAGTGGGCTGCCCCATCTACGATGTCGATCTGAAACAACGGATTTTGGATATCCTCGATATTCAATTCAGAGACACCACCAAAGCCCGAGTAATCGATCGGGAACAGAAGAACCGTTATGTAAAACGGGGCAATCGCAAAAAGATCCGCTCACAGATAGCCATCTATGATTATCTATTTGAGCATGAGCGAACGCTCCCTCGAAATTCGGCTGCACAATGGAAAAACAATTAGCTCCAAACAGTGGCCGCATCATTGCGGCCATCGATTTAGGCTCCAACAGCTTCCACTTGGGCATCGCCCGAGTTTTAGACAACAACATTCAACCGATGCATCGCATGAAACAGCGGGTGCAGTTGGCTGAGAACAGCGACGACGCCGGCAATCTCGACCCTGAGTCGATGGCCCGCGGCTTAGAGTGCCTGCGCCAATTTAAACAGCGTCTGGATCAGATGCAGTTTGAGACCATCCGTGTGGTTGGCACCTACGCTCTGCGCCATGCCCCCAATCGCAATCAGTTTATTCGCCAAGCTCGAGAGATTTTGCAGCTGCCCATCGAGATCATCTCCGGCCGAGAGGAAGCGCGCCTTATCTACACCGGCGTCAGCCAAAATCAGGTGGTGCAGCATCCAAGTTTGGTGATCGACATCGGCGGCGGCAGCACCGAGCTGGTTATCGGTCAAGGCCACCAAGCTCAGGCGCTGGAAAGCCTATCCATGGGCTGCGTCAGCTACCAGTCGCGCTTTTTCTCCGATGGAAAAATCAGTGAAAAGCGGATGAAGAAAGCGATTTTGGCCGCAGAGCAACAGCTAGAACTGCTGCAGCAACGCTACCTTCGCTTCGGTTTTGATGCCTGTATCGGCTGCT
Source organism: Ferrimonas aestuarii (assembly GCF_005116665.1). Classification (GTDB taxonomy): domain Bacteria; phylum Pseudomonadota; class Gammaproteobacteria; order Enterobacterales; family Shewanellaceae; genus Ferrimonas; species Ferrimonas aestuarii. The sequence goes on from NZ_SWCJ01000003.1 coordinate 199,055, forward strand.
CCGGCACCATAAAGGCCATCACGTTATTGGTGCACGACGGTGATCTATCCAAGCCACTTAAGCTAAAACACTTAGAAGCGCTGGCCACCAAGCTGGTGGAGCATCAGCACACCGATGAGCTGCCCTTCGAGCAACTGGCAGAGCTGCGCCGTAAAGTGCTGCCATCCGGCCTTGCCATTTTGATTGCCTGTTTCCGCCAACTGGAAATTGAGCAGATGCAGTTCAGCGAATCGGCCCTAAGAGAAGGCGTGCTAAGCGAGTTGGCAGACATGGCGCTGCATCAAGACATTCGCCAGCGCACCATCGATTCGCTGCAAAAGCGCTATCAGTTGGATCGTCAACACAGCGCCCTAATCACCCAAAGCGCCCAATGGCTGCATCAACAACTGGGTGGCAAGAAAAAACACCGGGTATGGTTGGAGTTTGCCTCGGCGCTGCATGAGATTGGCCTGCACATCAACTATCGCGGCATCCACAAGCACGGAGAGTACATCCTTAGCAACATCAACTTGCCAGGCTTCAACCTTGATGAGCAGCAATTGCTGGCTTTCTTGGTGCGTTGGCAGCGTAAGAAACTTAGCGGCTTCGAGCTGCCAGGGCTGCAAACCATCGACGATGGTCACCTGATGAAACTGATCATCTCACTTCGGTTGGCAATCTTGCTGCACCTGGGCCGTCGTCATCGCATCGCCCTGCCCCAACTTAAGGTTGAAGAGCAGAACCTGATGCTGCAGTTTTCTGAAGGGCTTGAAGATAATGACTTGCTGCAAGCGGATCTGGAGCTAGAGAAGCAGCACCTAAGTAGCTTAGGTTGGCAATTGAACTGGCGCTAAATCAAATATATATCGAAGAATACACAGGCTTATATAAACCAAAAAAGCTGCCCTAGGGCAGCTTTTTACTATTGGCTGTTATAAAGCAAGGCTTACAGCTTGATGCCCAGCTTCTTCATGTCCTTAGCAACCACAACGCTAGGTACAGATACGTAGCCGTCTTTCTCAACGATGGTTTGACCTTGCTTGGACAGAACAAAGCGAACGAACTCACGAGTCATAGGATCCAGTGGCTTGTTCGGATGCTTGTTCACGTAAACGTACAGGTAACGGCTCAGTGGGTAGCTGCCGTTCGCAGCGTTGTCGGTAGTTGCAGCAACAAACTTACCGCCCTTCTTAGACAGAGGAACCGCTTTCACCCCTGCAGTCTTGTAACCGATGCCAGAGTAACCGATGGCGTTCAAGCTGGTAGATACCGACTGAACCACAGAAGCGGAACCTGGCTGCTCGTTTACGCTGGATTTGAAGTCACCCTTACACAGCGCTTTCTTCTTAAAGTAACCGTAGGTGCCGGATACTGAGTTACGACCATATAGCTGCACGTCTTTGCCAGTCCAGCTACCAGTCAGACCTAGGTCACCCCAGCGGTTTACGTCACTGCCACCACACTTACGAGTGGAGGAGAAGATGCCGTCAACTTGCTTGATGGTCAGCCCTTCGATTGGGTTATCTTTGTGTACAAATACCGCCAAGGCGTCAATGGCAACTCGAATTGGAGTTGGCTTGTAGCCGTAACGCTTTTCAAACTCTTCCACTTCGTTTGGCTTCATCTGACGGCTCATTGGGCCGAACTGAGAGGTGCCTTCAGTCAGTGCTGGTGGCGCAGTTGAGGAACCTGCCGCTTGAATCTGTGGGTTTACGTTAGGGTACAGACGCTTAAACTCTTCTGCCCACAGAGTCATCATGTTGGCCAAGGTGTCTGAACCAACAGAGGAGAAGTTACCGGAAACGCCGCTGGTTTTGTTGTAGTCGTTCAGAGCGGGATCGATGGCTGCAGAAGTTGCAGAGGCAAACATGGTCGCTGCAGCAAATCCTAATGCGCTGGCCAGTTGTTTGATTTTCATTTGGATTACTCCGTTAATTTTTGCAATCAGGTTTCAAAAGACAGGCTCAGTATTGACCCGTTAGATGACACTTATGTGACGATGACGTGACCCATAGATGACAACTTCAGGTAATTAAGCACGCTCACGCTTAGAGCTGGCGATCAGATTGGCGGGAATGGAGAACCCAAAGGTGCTGCCCTCGCCAAGCTTACTGTGGATCTCAAGCTCACTGTTATGGTGACTCAAGGCGTGTTTCACGATTGCCAATCCCAGACCGCTACCGCCAGTTTGACGAGAGCGGGCTCGGTCCACCCGATAGAAGCGCTCAGTCAAGCGCGGAATGTGTTCAAGGGCGATGCCGTCACCACTGTCGTCCACCTCAAATCGAGCCACATCGCCGTACTTAAACCAGCGCACTCGAATGCTTGAGCCTTGAGGAGAGTAATGGATGGCGTTTTGAATCAAGTTGGCACAGGCACTGCGGATCTGCAGTTCATCACCGCCAATGTCCAGCTCCTCATCCACCTCAAAGGTGATGTTATGACGGCCATCAGACAACGCCGACGCCTCCTCTTTAAGCTGCAATAGCAGCCCAGACATGCCAACTCGCATGGAGGGGTCTACCTGGGTGCCCACCTCTATTTTTGACAACGTCAGCAACTGCTCAACCAAGCTCTTCATTCGCTCAGTTTGATCCGACATCGCCTGCACCTGCTTACCGTCGATGTTGGGCATCATCGCCATCATCTCCAGATAGCCTTGCAGTACCGTCAGTGGGGTTTTGAGTTCATGGGAGACGTTGGCCACGAAGTCGCGGCGCATCTGCTCCAGTTGCCGTAGGCGAGTGACGTCCCGGGCCAACAAGAGCTTTTGATTGTCACCATAAGCCATGATCCGCACTTCCAACAGCCAAGAGGAAGACGCCGAGGAGGTGATCTCAATGGGATCGTCATAGCACTTGCTATGGAGGTATTTGGAAAACTTAGGCAGGCGAATCAGGTTATCGATTCGTTGCCCGGAATCTTTGGGCCAGTGAATGCCCAAATGCAGCTCCGCCAACTTGTTGCACCAGGCGATCTCCCCTTCAGGGCCTAATACCACTGCGGCATCAGGAAGGGCTTCGGCTCCCTCTCTAAAGCGAGACAACAGTCGCGCCAACTGGGAGCGACGACGGCGGTTTTTTCCTTGTAGGCGGTATATGCCATTAAAGATAGGTTCCCAACTGCCACTGCCATGGGGGGGCGTTAGACGCCGATCCTTCCACAGCCAGTGAGCCAAACGGGAAAGATGCCGATAGTGATACCCTAATAAAATCAGGGCACCAATCAACAGCAACAACAACACTTGCTGAAACAGCAATCCAAGGCTGAGCCATACGGCGAACCATAGGCTTAGGCGGACGGCTTGTCGGTATCCGGAGTATTCTTCAAACATAAAGCCCTACTAAGGGGTCTATTGACCTTTTGTGCTCATTTTAGCGCCACACATTGATTTCTCTCGCTTTGAATTTAACCGACTGTATGACTTAAATGGTAAATAAAGAGTTTTGGGGCGCCCTTCGGGGTCTGACTAACGGCTTCTACTCTGCGTCAAACGATTTCGACGTAGAACCACTATGCCTTCAACCGTTTTCCTTAATTAAAAGCCGTTATTCAAGACCTAAATTTCATCACTAAAGGTAAACAGACCCTAAAAACCCACTGCTCCTAGCATGGAGAACAGTGGGCCATGTTTCTGATCTATTGGCAATTAAATCTTAGTCGAAAAACGATAGCCCGCTCCGCGAACGGTCTGAATCAGACTGTCGTGGCCATTGAGCTGAATCGCTTTGCGCAAACGACGGATGTGAACGTCTACGGTACGGTCTTCCACGTAGACGTTGGTGCCCCATACGTTATCAAGCAGTTGTTCACGGCTGTATACCCGTTCAGGGTGAGTCATAAAGAAGTGCAACAAACGGAACTCCGTCGGCCCCATGTCCAGCAAACTTTCATCGACACTAACTCGGTGGCTCACCGGATCCAGTTTCAAGCCGCGTACCTCAATCACCTCTTCTAACCGCGTGGGTGCGCTGCGTCGCAGTACCGCTTTAATACGGGCGACTAACTCTTTTGGGGAGAACGGTTTGGTGATGTAGTCATCGGCACCAACCTCAAGGCCACGAACGCGGTCTTCCTCTTCGCCTCTGGCGGTCAACATAATGATCGGCAATTGGCGCGTGTGCTCCTGACTTCGGATCTGCTTGGCAAGCTGAACTCCGCTGCCACCAGGCAACATCCAATCAAGCAACACTAGATCTGGGTAAGGTTCTACCAACTTTTGAACTCCCTGTTCAAAATCTTCGGCGCTTACCGTCTGAAAGCCATGCTGGTCTAACACGAACGTCAGCATATCGCGAATGGCAGACTCATCTTCAACGATTAAGATGCGGGCAGTCATTTCCTTGCTGTCCTCCCATGAAACAATTGTGGGCATTATCAGACAATCGTATTACAGAAATATGACCGACTATAAGTCTGAGTCAAGGTGAATATTACCCATGGCTAAAAAGCCGAGAAACCTGAATTGGCCTCAACCAATTCGAAGCTGGCTCATAACACATCCACAGCAAAGGCTAGAGCTTTAGCTCGACAAAGGTGAAGGTTCTTCACATCAATTGTTGGAAGCGAGCGTAACATCCATTATTAAATAAAGCTAAAATACTAAAATTTAAATATTTTTTCTTTTTAGCCCCTAAAAAACCAAGTAGACTTCATTCGGTAAAAATTTGTTAAACGACACTAAAAATCGAAGAGTACGCTTTTATGGCATATGAACACGGTTCCCTAGACTTAGGGATTCGAAATCCCTTTCGCTTTGAAGGGGTTATACGCGCCCTTCGAGGGCTGTTGACGACCGCCCTAGGCTTAATCGTTTTACTGTCGGTCACCTCGGCCGTTCAGGAAAATCAAATCATCGGCTGGATCACAGCACTCACGGGCTTCATCTTACTAAGTAATGGTTTGTGGACCCTAGGCAGTGGCCTGATGCAAACTCTGCGTTTCTTCGTTGGCCGCTCAGTGCCAACGTCTTTGGCACCTAACCACGCCAAATCGGAAGCAGACAGCGCTCAAGCTGAACTGAATGACGTTGCCTACGATGCGGGGCAGATGGAACAGATGCTGGTTGGTCGTAAAAACCTGACCTTCACCGAGCCTCAAGGTTTGATCGGTCGCCTGATTCATACCCTATTTCCGAAACTGACTTTCGTCCCCTATCCAATTCGCAACATGGCGCAGCAGCTAACCGACACACTGGCTCAAACCGCCGTTGCCGTTATTGTTTATGGACTCGCCAGCTTCGTCATTCACAGTGGTTTAGTTCAAGGTGCCGTGCAGCCGTTTCTAAGCCCAGTTATCTCAACCCTGTTCCTGCTATATCTGATCAGTATCTGGTTTAAAGCCGGCCGCCCCATCGCCCGCAATGTAGCGAAGGGAGCCCAAAGCCGAGGTGCAGGTGGTTTAGCCAAAGCCTTAGTGCTGGCCGTCACGCTGCCAACGGCAGCGGCCATTGGTCTGAACTACGCGCTGGTTAACACACCATTAGTTAGAGTGCTGGATCTATTTGCTCCAGTTGAGACGCTCAGTCGAAGCGATGCCGCCTTGGTTGGTTTCACTCAAGCGATTCACGAGAACGTCAGCATCAGCCTATGGATTGTGGCCATTGCCATAATTGCCGCCCTCTCTAGTGTGGCCCTAGCCATGCTGGTTTCCAACCGCTGTCGCCAATCAGACCCAACCACGGAAGTGTCTGAACTGCGTGAAAACTGGCAAGAATCGGTGCACCCACGTGAAGTGTTCATCAACCTAGACTCTATGGTGATGGCTAACCGTCGTTACAAAGAGGTGCCAAACCGCATCTACCGTAGCTTAAAGCCGATGCTAAAAGAGCAGTCCAATGGTAAAGGCGCCTTCTACGGCGAAACCATTCAGGAAACTCAACCTCGCGTTAAACCAATGCCAGTATCCGGCTTGCCGAAAATATTGCGTATTCTTGGCACTGTGGTTGGCCAATTGTTCATGCTCACATCCGCGGTACTGCTGTTTGCCAACTATGAAATTCTTGGCAAGCTAATCAGCTGGTTTATTGCCATTCCGTCTCTTGCCCGTGGCGAAGCTTTCGACACTTGGTGGTTAGTGGGAACCGATGTCGCAACGGCTATCAACGCGCTTCTGGGCATCGGCATCTTTGCCATGTTTGGTCGATTACTCACTAATCTCACTCACACCTTCTGGAGTGAGTTCCAGTTTGAGTCGCAGCTGATCTACTTCAAGTGTGAGGGCACCTACACCGAGAGCACCATCTCAACCGGTAAAGGCATCTACGATTCGACTCAGTCGGAGAACGTTATCTGTCGCTCCTCCATGACCCCTTGGGTGATCACCGCTCGCGCAATCAGTTCAACCTTTGCTGGTGTGGGCAGTAAAAACCTAGAGCAGCCTCGTCACCTAATGTCGATGTACCGCAATGATGAAGACCTGACCTCCATCGTTGATGATCTGCGTGGCTATCTCAAGTCCCGTCAAACCATCGCTAATGTGGGTACGGAAGCAGACATTGAAGCGGCAGCCCAAATTCATAAGTTAAATGAGCAAAGCCGAGCCATGCCGGGTGCTCAGCCTCAACCAAGCGTTAATGCGCTGGAAGCGGGCCAAAATCAAATTGAGCACCAAGACTAAAACTAATGCGGGGAACTCTCCCCGCTTTTTTACATGGAATTTCGACAATGCAGCCATTTAAATTTCAGCAAAATCTGCCGGGTCGTAAGATCGACACCGAGATGCATTCAAAAACCGGCTTTTATGCAGGTGGCTCGGTAGAAACCCGCACCTCCACCACCACAGAGAACGGTCGCACCTCAACCTCCACCTCACAGTACGAAACCGTCAACGTACGTACATCTGATGGCAAAGTGGTGAGCGTAGTAAAAGACGGCACCGCCAACATTCCCCAAGGTAGTGCCATCACCATTTTCTACACCTCAAACAAAGATTACTACCACCCGCTGGCCTTCTATGTTCATGACAGCGAGCGCTTACATTACCTAGGTAAAAGCGAGATTAAACGCGCCAAGCGAGACCTAATGAACCAAGGTTTCCTTAAGTCGGTTTGGTCTAAGTTAATGAATCTGTTAGCCATCATTTTTGGCGCTGGTATTACGTGGTTTTTGGTCGCGTTTATTAATGTCAATATGCGTCCGCCGGAGTGGACTCTATGGGTAGGCGGCTTCATTCTGTGGTTCTTGGCTAGCCACCTGAGTGCCTTCGTTACCGATCGCTTAGGAGGCACACTACGCAGCTCCAGCCCATTAGAAACGGCCCTCGAAAAAGCGATGTTTGCTGAAGCTGAGAATATTGAACGAAGCTTTGCCAGCGCTCGTCAACAAGCGCAAAGCAGCGAAACCACCGTGCATCTGGGTGGCGGCAGTATTGGTGGAAGCATCGGCGGCAGCCCCGCGCCTAGCGCAAAGGAGCCAGAAGACTTTAAACCAATGTTCTAAAACGCTTCCCCCGCCTGCTAGCCAGGCGGGTTCTTCCTACCCAATTGTCGCCCCAATGCCATCATCATGTTAGAGTTAGCCCAACCGTTATCTGGAAGCTAAATATGGGTCGTACTGGGTTTACCCTAATTAAAATGGTCATTGTTGTTCTGCTTTTGGCCGCACTCGCAACCATCGCCAGCACCAAGCTTATTCGCCTCAATCAAGACAGCAAAATTGCCACTTTGAACGCCATTGCCGGCTCGATGCGAGAAGGTATGGGCTTAGTTCATCTTAAGGCCGCCATTGAAGATAAACTCGAAGGTGACCACACCTTACATTTTAATGGTGTCGAACTTGCCATCCACAACGGCTACCCCGATGCCAAGGCTCGAAATGGGTTTGCTGAGATCAATGCGCAGTTGAAAGCGTGGGTAGATATTGACGTTATCGACCGCAACACCATTCGCGACGCCGATGGTGACGTTCCTCAACCGTTTTTCTCCGATCGCGCCAGAGCACTCGGACGAATTTACGTGTTTTTCAGCGACGATTGGCACCAAAAAAGCGCCAGCTTTGAGTGCCAAGTTCGCTACATCAACGACCCCAACAACACCGGTGAAGCCCCCAGCGTGGTGACCTTCACCGAGCAGTGCTAACAAGAATACCTAACCTCTCAACATAGCTCGGCCACGAAAAAAGCCTTAGCAGAGCTAAGGCTTTTGACATACACAAGAGATCGATGTGTTGGATAAAGCTAAAGCTTAGAATTTGTGCTCAAGCCCAATTCCAAAGTAATCGTCGGAGGAGCTGGCTCCCTCTTCATCGCGAGAGGTGTAGTAGGCAAATAGCTTAGTCGGCTTACCCAGCTTATAGTCAGCGCCCACAGAGAATGAGTCGCCCACTTTATCCATATCTTGGTACTGACCTTTCAGAACCACGGCAGACAGTTGGTATGCTGCACTTACCATGAAGCCATCGGTGCTTTGCGCGCCGGCTTTTTCCTGATCTTGGTACATGGCACCCAGCTTCAGGTCACCCATTTTACCCTGCACGCTGGCACGCAAAATGTTGTCAAAGCCTTTAACATCGGTGTCGTAAGCCACGGAAGCAAAAATAGGGGACTTCTTCAGCTTTTTATCACCATAAAGCGCCGCCACAGAGAAGCCATCATCGCCTTCGGCTTGGCTACCAGACTCCTCAGCCACATAGGTTGCGCCAAAGCTGAAACCGTTGAATGACGGCGTCGTGTAGGTCACGGTTTGCTCCATGCGATTCTCTCCCTTAAACAGGTGCTTAATGTCGCCCTGCAGGTCACCGAACAGATCCACCTTACCTTGAGACTGCTTCAGCATGGTGTCGTTACGTCCCAGAGAGATGGCACCAAAATCACCACGCAAACCCACAAACTGGTTACGAGCTTCGAAGTTATCCTTCTCATCATCGCTGGTGTTTACTTCATATTCGATGGTGTAAAACGCTTCAAGAGAGGAGCTCAGGTCAAATGCACCTTTCACACCCAAACGAGACGCGTTGGAGTGAACGCCAGTGGAGCTATCACCCGCCTCATCAGAGACATCGAAAGAGACATTCAGCTTTCCGTAAACGGTCAACGCTTCGGATGCAGAGGCAGCAGCAGGGATCATGGCTGCGATCAGAGTCGCGACCAAAGTTGGCTTACAAAATTTCATTCTCAGGTTTCCTTTTTAAGGAGATTTTTTAATTTGACGGCCGCAGTTTGCATCCACTAAGTGACAGATTTATTGCAAAAATGTTTAACTAAAACGACAGAGAGATGTCACTTTGAAGAAGCCTCACAGCCGCTTAAAAAAGCTCCGACAAAGCAAATGGTTGCCTCCCATACCCCTTACCCATAAACTTGCCTGCCAAACACCAGCCAATTGAGACTTTGCCATGTGGTTTAAAAATTTATTGATCTACCGTCTTACCAAACCCACCACTTGGGATGCCGATGAGCTAGAACAGCAGCTGGACGGGTTTCAGTTCACCCCTTGCGGCAGCCAAGACATCAGCAAACAGGGTTTTGTTAAGCCACTGGGTAAAGTAGGAGAAAGCCTGGTGCACAGCGCTCAAGGCAACTTGCTGCTGGCGATGGAAAAAGAGGAGAAGATCCTTCCCGCTTCCGTAGTTCGTGAAGAGATGGATCAGAAAGTGAGCCTTATCGAAGACGAACAGGGCCGCAAAGTCACCAAGAAAGAGAAAGACAGCATCAAGGAGGAGATCATCCACACCTTGCTGCCTCGTGCGTTTAGCCGCCGCAGTCGCACTCGCGCGCTGGTACTGGCTTCTCTGGACTTCGTGATTGTGGAAGCCACCAGTCACAACAAGGCGGAAGAGCTTCTGAGCCTACTGCGCAAAGCCATCGGCTCACTGCCAATCGCACCAGTAAGCACCAACCGCTTGCCAGAAGAGGTGATGACCGAGTGGGTGACGAAAAACCACGTGGGTGAAGGCTTCACCATGCTCGACGAAGCAACCCTGAAAAGCCCGCTGGATCACGGCGGTAGCATCACCATGAAGCAGATGGAGCTCAGCAGCAGCGAAGTCACCGCCCACATCGAACAAGGTCTGGAAGTCACTAAGATTGCTCTGGAGTATCGTGACGTATTGTCACTGGTTCTAGACAGCGACCTGTCGATAAAACGCCTCAAGTTCAGCGAAGAGATTCGCGATCAGAACAACGAATTTGACAAAGAGGAGCTCGCAGCTCGCTTGGATGCAGACTTTGCCCTAATGTGCGGTGAACTTACCGGCTTCCTGCCCGACCTGTTTGCCGCCCTAGGTGGTCAGGAAGACCCAAGCGTCTAACCTTAGCTTCAAATCAGCGCCTTAGAATCAAAAAGAGCAGCCACTAGGCTGCTCTTTTTATGTGTGCTGGCGCAACAACTACCAAGGCCAATCGATACCAGCCCATGCGGTGAATGCCGCCTTTTGCGCGTCAGTTGGCTGCGCTACCGGTTCCAGCTTCAGTTTCTCTGCTGACTTGGTGCTTGGGTGCACCATGGCGGTCATCAGGGTATCTCGGCGGAAGTAGCTAAAGGTCACTGGCTTATCCGCAGAAAGCTGTTTCAATTTACTGGACCACTTACCAGGCTTTAGCCACTGACCATCGATGGCGATAACTCTATCGCCCTTAGTCAGACCTGCCTGCCACGCAGGACCGTCTCGACGCACGTGGGTCAATAGCCCTGTCCCTTGATCGGCCTTTAGCTCAAAACCATAATCGACTCGCGCTGGCTTGCTGCTCGCCTTACGCTGCAATCCCACCTGAGCCAAGATGGCGTCGAAATCCAAACTGTTAGGAGAATCGATCGCCTGCTGCCACCAATCATCAAATGCCACGCCGGTGATCCGTTTCAAGCCCACTTTGACATCCTGCTCACTATAGCCTTTTGGCAGGCGATGTTGCTCGTACAGATATCGATGCAGGTCTTTATAGTTCTTCTCAGCCTGAGTGCGCTCGATGATCGCCATCTCCAGCGACCAAGACGCCAGATACCCCTCGTTATAGATGTTGACGCTGTGGTTGCGGGCGTAATCACCACCGGTGGCGATCCAATTATCGAAACTGGCATCGGCAACACTCTGAATCTCTCTGCCCGGCGTTGCTTCACTGCGCTCAATACGCTTGGCAACATCAGCAAGGAACTCATCAATGGTGATCACCCCTGCGGTCAAAAGCAGTTGATTTTGCAGGTAACTGGTTGACCCTTCCGCCAACCACAGCAGTCGAGAGTAGTTCTCCTGCTGATAGTCATAGGGCGCCATCGCCTGAGGCCGGTAGGCTTTTACGTTCCACGTATGAATGTACTCATGGGACGCCGTCGACATAAAGGAGATGTAATCTTTGCGCTCGGCAAAGCTGTCTCGAGTACGTTGAATCACCGTGGAGTTTAGGTGCTCGGTTGCACCACGAGCGCCACTGGTGGCATGAATCATAAACACATAACGGTCGTATGGATAACCACCCCAGATCCCAGGGCCTTGAGCCACCAGTTTTTTAAGATCTTCTAGAGTCTGCTCGACATCGTAGTTACCTTGGCCCCAAAACAGCAGCTCATAGTCCTTACCATCAACGGTAAATTCAAAGCTCTGATGCTCACCGGTCTCAATCGGGCTGTCGATCAAGACATCGTAATTCGGTGCGGTAAAATGATGCGCCTTAGGACTGTCCATACCAGCCACACTGCGCCAGCTTTCAGGAACCGTTAAAGAAACCTCAAGGGGTTGATCACGAAACTCAGGGTTGTAGACAAACACCCCAGAGGCATCGAGGAAAGCGTGGCTATCATCAATATGGCGAGAACGGTCTCCTAACTGATCGGCATGAAGTTGATAACGAACCGTCACCTGTGTTGGCTTATCAACTTGTACCAACCAACTGCCACGGGCTGTCTTTTTCCACTCTAGAGGCTCACCATTACTGTCTACTACGCTCATTGAGCGAACGCCATCGGCTAGAGGTAAAAGCAGGTAGCGTCCGGTGCGCCAGTTCGGCAGGTGAAACTCAAACGTGTCCGTCGAGACTTGAGGGAATTTGGCCTCGACTTGAGCAAGGTGGTGCTGAGGTTGGTCAATATTAATGTGGTATTCGACCTGCCCCCAAACCAAAGCGCTCCAACAACTGGCGGCCACCGCCGTTAATTTCATCCACGTCTGCATCCATTGCCTCTAAGTAATAATCATTCGAATAAATCTGCGACAACAATACGGTTTTCTTGACGGATTTCAAACTTTGTTGCATCCACAAACGTGCGCTTTCGCCGCAACCCTGTGGGCACTATTCCTGCAAAACATTCGAATAATTTCTCAAAAAAAACAATCACCTCCGCCTTTACCACGATATTCTCGAAAAAAATTTATCGGGCACAGTGCAAACAATTCGTATGTCAAATTACCAATTTACAAAATTATCCTTCACAATAGCGCGATTAGCCCGGTGTTATCTTCCTTATCAAGTTCATTCATTTAGAAACGCTAATGGTTTGATAATTAAAAAAATCAATTATCAAGCTCGCCCATCTTGAACTTATAAACAGAGCCGTTACGATACCAAAATGGCCGTTATAAAAAGAAAACGATAACGCAGTACTTAAGGTCTTCGCAGGTATAGGTAGCCAACTCACGATGAATATGGTCACAGACGCTAAGTCTCAGCTGGAGCATATGCAGAAAAAATTGGATAAAGTGCGCAAAGACAAGCAAGAGATTGAAGATCTTCACGCCAAACACCAACAAGGCATAGTCCAGTTTGCTATGCGCTTGAGTCTGTGCTGTAAAGGCCAAAACCTTGAACTCGACAATCGTCTCGCAAAAATTCGCCATCAGTTGGCGGATCACGGTTCCTTAGATGAGGTTCTGCCTGAGATGCAGGATCTCACCCGAGCCCTGCAGTCCCAGTACCAAAACAACCAGCGCGAGTTGGAGCATAATCAGCTTTCTCTACAGCAACTTGCCCGTCAGCTTTCAAGCTTAAGTGGCATTCCAGATCAGTTCCGCCGAGAACTGAAGTACTACCAGCAAGACATCCAAAAGCCGATCCACACCATTTGGGAGATTCTGCCTCGAGTAGAGCGGCTGCTTAAGTACTATGAAGAGCTGCTGCAAGAGCGCCTCGCCAAAGAAGATCGCATCACCACCACACCAAAGCATCGCCAACTGGCCCATGAGTTGTCTCAGCTTCTGGAAGAGGTTGAGTTTCCATCTAAATATCGTGAAGAGATTGCCGCTATCAAAGCCATTCTCAGTGGCGATGTGCAAGTGGATCAACTGCTGGATGCCTACAATCAGATCTTGACCATCTTGGTTGGCGAAATGGCCAAAGAGAAAAGTGCCTCACAGCAATTTCTGGCCGAGTTGAGTGATTCACTGAATGTGGTGGGACAATCGATCCGCAACAGTTGGCAAACCACCAACAATGGCTTCAAATCCAACCGCCAATTCATGCACCAGCTCAACGCCCACGTCAGCAAAGTCGGTGAAAAAGCGCAGGAACACGATGATGTTGATGACCTTAGAGAGATGGTTGTCAATGAGATGGCGTTCATTCGCCACCAAATAAGCAAACGTGAATCTCGCGAGCAGCAAGAGTTTGCGGCCATGAAGCAAAGCATGCAGAAGATGCAGGCCGAGCTCAACTCATTGGCCAACGAAGCCGCGGTCTACAAAGACAAATTACTGGAGCAGCAGCGCATCAATCAGGTGGATCCACTGACCCAGCTGCCAAATCGCGCCGCTCTGGATGAGCAGCTTAAACGCGCCTACCGTCAATATAAACGCTACGGCCACGAACTGTGGGTAACCGTGGTGGACATCGACCGGTTCAAGAGCATCAACGACAACTTTGGCCACTCCACCGGCGACAAAACGCTGCAGGTGGTATCAATGGCGCTGAAAAACTCGCTTCGTAAAGAGGAGTTTGTGGCCCGCTACGGTGGCGAAGAGTTTGTGGTGTTGCTACCGGGTATGGACAAAGAACAGGTGCTGCAGGTGCTCAACCGCATCCGTGAACGCATCAAAGCGATTCCCTTTAAGTTTAAAGATGAACGCTTGTCGATCTCTGTCTCCATCGGTGCCGCCAAAGTGGCTGGGAAAGAAACCATCCAAGAGACCTTCGAACGTGCAGATGCCGCTCTGTACCGTGCCAAACGCCAAGGCCGAGATAAGGTTGAAATGGACAACTGATGCTTTAATGAGCAGCAATAATTTCTCAAACGGCTACCCTTAATGGGTGGCCGTTTTTCGTTTTATGCCATTTTAATTAGATAGTTAGAGAATCAATTTATAAGAAAAACCAAGGAGGTGGGCCTATGCAGGTACAGATAAGCCCTAGAGGCAGTTTGGTCCAACTGTCTCAAATCGAAGTGGAGCGCTTGCAAGAGAGCGCCGTATCAGAGCTGCACCAGTTATTTAGAAGCTGTGCCCTTGCCGTACTGGCATCCGGCGCGCACACCGACGACAGTGCCGCCCTATTCGAACGCTTTAGCGACTTCCGCATCCGTATTCTGCGGCGAGCACGGGGCATCAAACTCGAGCTCACCAACCCACCGCCTCAAGCCTTTGTGGATGGCGAGATCATTCGCGGCATTCAAGAACACCTATTTGCGGTGCTCAGAGACATTCTCTACATCGGCGATAAACTGGGAAGCTCAAGGCAAATAAACCTGACCAACTCCAGCCACCTCACCAACGCGGTGTTTGAAACCCTGCGCAATGCCAAGGCTCTGCCGGTGCTGTCTCAGCCTAATATGATTGTCTGCTGGGGTGGCCACAGCATCAATCGTGAGGAATACCAATACACTCGCGAGGTGGGCTACCAGTTAGGGCTTCGTGAACTCAACATCTGCACCGGTTGTGGCCCTGGAGCCATGGAAGGGCCGATGAAGGGGGCCGCCATCGCCCACGCCAAGCAGCGCATCAAGAACGGCCGCTTCGTCGGCTTGACCGAGCCCTCCATCATCGCCGCCGAACCACCGAATCAGATCGTCAATGAGCTGATCATCCTCCCTGACATCGAAAAGCGGTTGGAGGCGTTTGTACGCCTTGGCCACGGCATTATCATCTTCCCCGGTGGCGTCGGCACCATGGAGGAGCTGCTGTATCTACTGGGAATCAAGCTGAACCAGCTCAATGATGAACAAGCCATTCCATTGGTGTTAACCGGCCCCAAAGAGAGCGAAAACTACTTCAAGGAGATCGATCGTTTTATCCGAAGTACCCTGGGCGAGGAAGCCACCAGCCTCTATAAGATCATCATTGATGACCCTGAGCAGGTGGCCAAGTACCTAAGGGAGCAGATGGAGCATGTTCGCCAGTCTCGCCGAGACGCAGGGGACGCTTACGCCTACAACTGGTCACTGCATATCGAGCCAGAGTTCCAACTGCCCTTTAACCCAGATCATCAATCCATGGCTTCACTGCACCTTTATCCCCAAACCAATCGAGCGCTACTGGCTGCGGATCTACGCCGGGCGTTCTCCGGTATTGTGGCTGGTAACGTCAAAGCCGAAGGGGTGGCACACATCAAAAAATATGGGCCGTTCCAACTGTATGGCGATGACAAGATCATGAAAAAGATGGATAAATTACTCGCGGCCTTTGTGAAGCAGGGTAGAATGAAACTCGAAGGTACCTACACTCCCTGCTACGAGATACGCAATGCCCAATAAAGTTCTACTCATCGACGCCCTCAATCTGGTTCGCCGTATCTATGCCGCCGTACCAGATGGGGACGCCAATGCACTGTATGAACGAACTCAAGGGGCGTGTCAAAAGATGGTTCGCCACCATCAAGTGACCCACGCCATCTTGGTATGGGATGGCAAGGACAGCCATCACTGGCGTCAACAGATCTACCCTGACTACAAAGCCCATCGCTCTCCCATGCCGGAGGATTTAGCATCTTGGCTGCCCAAGCTGATGCAATGCTTAGATCAGATTGGCGTGCACTCCCTCACCTGCGATGGCATCGAGGCCGATGACGTCATTGCCACTCTGACCACCAAGCTGGTGGCGCATCAAGCTCACGTGGTGATCGCCTCTACCGACAAAGGCTTTGTGCAGCTTCACAGTGACCAAGTTCAGCAGTGGAATCACTTCGACCAGCTGTGGTTAGACGCCGACTACTTTAGCTCCAGATTTAATCTGCCACCTGAGCGGTTACTGGAGTTCTGGTCGCTGGCCGGAGACAGTGGCAATGGCATCCCAGGCATCACGGGTATTGGCGCCAAAAGCGCCCAAAAACTGCTGTCTGAGCATCCAATACAAACGCTGTTTGAGGAGGATGTGGTACCCGGTAAACTAGGAGAAAAACTTCGCGCAGGCAAAACGCAAGCCCAAACCAGCTATCGTCTGGCTAAACTGCGAACGGAGCTCAAGTTGGACGCCCGATTAAACCAATACCGACTGAAAGGACACGGATCATGACCACCACACTAATCACCGGCGCCAATCGTGGCATTGGCCTTGAGTTTTGTAAGCAGTACCTGCATGAAGGCCATCAGGTGATCGCCTGCTGCCGCGAGCCGGAACAGGCGGATGAACTGCAAGCGCTGGCGCAAGACCACATCGATCAGCTGGAGCTGGTGGCACTGGACATCACCGACGACTCCCAACTGTCTGGATTGCAGGATTACCTAACGGGGCGTCAAATCGATCTTTTGATCAGCAATGCTGGAGCCTACGGTCCCAAAGGTCTGCCTCTGGGTGAATATCAAGCCGAGCACTTCGAGCAGGTGATGGCGGTGAATGTCACCGCTCCGCTAATGCTGGTGCAGTCTTTGATGCTTCATCTCGCTCAAGGAGCGAAAATTGCGCTGCTCTCCTCCAAGATGGGTTCCATCACCGACAACGGCAGTGGCGGCAGCTACGTGTACCGTGCCTCGAAATCCGCAATTAATGCCATCGGTAAGAGCTTAGCCATCGATCTTAGCCCTAAGGGCACTTGTGTGACCATCTTCCACCCAGGTTGGGTACAAACCGACATGGGCGGGCCCAATGCCCTGATCACCACTGAGGTTTCCGTGCGCGGCATGCGCCATGTCTTAGAGCAGAGCTCGCTGGCTGACAGCGGCAAATTCCTCAACTACGACGGCACCGAACTGCCTTGGTAGCTGGCGGTAAAATCGAATAAGGGCGACACTCTAGGTATCGCCCTTACGTAATGGCTCAATTGGTTACGAATTAAGATTCGCCAGCATCGAGTCCATCAAGGCATCAAATTGCGACAACTGCTCCGAAGTTAGCCCCGCAGTTAGGGTGCGATGCAGCTCCTGCTCCATTCGCTCAAACCCCTTCGCCGCTGCTGCGCCTTGCTCAGTAAGCGTGATAATAATGGCGCGTTTGTCCGCCTCGGAGGCCGCACGAGTGACATACCCCTGCCGCTCCAGCTTTGACACCATTCGACTCAATAAAGCCTTATCCCGCCCCAACTGTTTGGCCAGCTTCTGAGCCGTGCAGGACTCCATCAACTCAACCTGTTGCAACAGCGATAACAATGGAAAAGGTAGCTCGATGCCCTGTAGCTTAAGCTGTTTTTCTCCTAAATCTCTCGCGGCCTTAGCTAACTGATATGCCTTACGATTCACCAGCATTGGCATGTTCTCTTTCCAGCTTTCAATAGAACAATGATATCAAAATGGTTGACCACATCAACCATCGAGCTATATAGTTGACCCGGTCAACCAACATCAAACGAGGAACCCTGTCATGAAAAACCATCGTTATCGCGTCACCATTGAACCGCTCGACAACACCGAACTGGCCTCAGTATCCGCTGAATTCGACAGTCATGAAGACATTGCGATGATCGCCAGCCAGATCCAGCAGAAACCGATATTCGACGACGCCAATGAAGCCACCACCTTCGCCATCGGCGTCAAGCTGTTTGGCGGCATTATGATGCGACATGGCAAACATGAACTGTTTAAGCCGCTGCGCAGCCACTTTGCTAAGTTTATGAAGGCCCTCAAGCAGAGCTGATTGAGCACCAACACAAAGCGTAACTCACGCTGATTTGCCATCACAAGAAAAATCGTAACAATGGAATAACATCCCATTGTTATCCTTCTCAACTCAAGGGTAAACTATCGACAATTCGAGCAAGGAACACACCATGTCAGAACGTCGTAAGCCCCCAACAAATATCATTAAGATCATTGGCCTAATCATCGGCAGTTACTTGGTCTTTGCCGCTTTAGTACTCAACTTTTACGAACCGGAAGAGCCGGTTATCTCGGATGTGCCCTATGAAAATATGGACTGGCGCGAGCGTGAAGAGTACAACCAACAAACCATTGGTGGTTTATCCCTAGGCACCACTAAGGCTGAAGCCATCAAGTTAATGGGCAAGCCACACTTCAACGACGCTCAGTTTGTACAGGGAAAGCAGGTGCAGTTATTACACTGGCGAACTCAACGTAATGAGGGGGATGGCAAAACCACCAGAGATGAGTGTACGCCGCTGCTGTTTGTGGACGATGTATTGTTCGCCATCGGAGAGATCGCCAGCGAGCGCTTCCTCGATGGGCCTATCGATCTGGAACTGCTCAACCAGATCATTCAGCAAGCCGATAACTCCCCTGACACCACCTCGGTTCAGTAGCGCCACCAACTAAACCAGCATCCGGGCCAAGACTTCTTGGCCTTTGTGGGTGAGCAGATACAACTTCTGCTCATCCTTTTCCACCAACCCGCATTTCACCAGTTGCCGAAGATGAAAATTAAATTTAGTGTGATCTTCTATCTCCACTAAACGGCACAGATCCATAAACTTCAATTTGTGATGACGTTTCAATTGATGCATCACCACTCGCCTAACCGGATTGGCCATGGCATTAAACACCTGATCATTGACCCGCTCTTCTGTTGGTAGCTTCGGCGTCCGCTTGGCATGAACTTGTTTTAAGGTCATCGCCAGAGTCGGTAGATGAAACGGCTTAGTCAGGTATTCATCCGCCCCCTTTTTCATGGCATCAACGGCGCCATCCACGGTGGCAAAAGCGGTGGTTAGCACCACGCCAATGTGGGGCTGTAAACGGCGCAACATGGCAATGGCATCGGTACCGCTCATGCCGTCCATCACCACATCAAACAGCGCTAAGTCATACTCATGCTGCTCAGCCAAATCCAGCGCCGCCTCGGCACTGGCTACGGCATTAACCTCGAACCCCTCCAACTGCAAAGCTTCTTTTAGCACCTCTCTAAGTGGCGCATCATCCTCGGCCAATAGCAGCGTTAACGTCTTCATGATGTCTCCTTAGGTAAAATCAGCTCCACCTGAAATCCACCATCCATATTGGCTAGGGACAGGTGGCCATGATGCTGTTTGATGATCTGATGGGACAGCGCCAACCCCAACCCCGTGCCCTGAGCTTTCGTGGTAAAGAACGGCTCGGTCGCGCGGCACAGCTTTTCCGCCTCCATACCGGTTCCATTGTCGGTCACCGTCAAGCGAACACGGGAACCGATATCTTCAAGTCGAATTCCCAATTTGGGCTCGCCCACTGCTGCCATGGCTTCAATGGCGTTCTCAATCAGATTGCTCAGCACTTGCTGCAGCAACAGCTCATCGGCCTCCAGCAGCAAAGGCTCAGGCAGCTGCAGAGTTAACTCAATGCCCACCAATCGGTGCGTCATCACCTCTAGGGTGGAGCGAATGAGCGCGGTTAACTCCAGCATTTGTCGTTGCGGTCGGCGAAGTTGGGCGTAATTTAGAATGCCCTGACTGATATGATCAGCTCGCTCAATGCTACTGCGGATCTGGTTCAAAGCACGAGTGCCCGCTTCCGAGCCATTTAGCTGGCGTTCCACGAGGTAGGTACTGATGAGCGCACTACTCAGAGGCGTGCGAACTTGGTGTGCAATGGCCGCGGCCAATTGCCCCATCTCTCTCAGCTTGTCGTCCTGTAATGAATGAGTCAGCGCCACTTCAATGCGGCGCTGACGTTCCGCTTCAAATACCGACAATGCCCGCCACAGCGTTACCAGCACCACACAAGCCAACAAAATTCGCACCAGTAACACCCAGATCCCCATCTCAGGTGTTAGTACACTGGTGCTGAGCCCATAAGCGATCAATCCACAGCCCAGCCATTGGAATAAGGTCGCTACCTGAGGCTCATGAGTATTAAGCTGATGACTATAAGCGATAACCGCCAACCCCGAGAGCAAAGCTCCGCCCAAACCAAATAGCCAACGTACCTGACTCGAGGTATCAGCGATGAACTTTGCCCAATCAACGTTCATGCCACGCACAATCAAATCAAAGGTAAAAAGCATCAGCACCAAGCCGATGAGCCGTTTCAACCATTGTTGATGCCGCCATCCCGTTAACGGGATCATCCGCCAGCCAAACCCCAGTAGAAACAGAAATGACAGCCACAGCTTGGTGGTGGTGAGCGTAGCAACGTCTACTCCTAATGCTAGGGAGTCACCAAACAACATCAGATAAAGTTCAGACCATTCGTGGAGGCCATGCAGCAAACCAAACATCGCCAACATGGGCAGCGCTTTGGCGATGGCCAATCGGCTCTGGCTCAGATCTCGAAATAGGATCGCCACACCAATGGCAAAGAACGCCAAGCCATACATTAGGTAGTTGGCAAACAGCAGCGGTGAGATCACGACGTCTCCTCTCTCGCCTGATAAATAATATCCACTAAATAAATGTGGGATCTATCTCTAACTATTGACAAAAGTTGACAATAATTGACCCAACCTTAAGTTCCAGCCTCATTGGTAAACCACATTATATTCAACCACTTATTTTGTTCATGATAATTTAAATTATCAGTCTCAACCCCGTTCCGTGGACTTTGGTTATCTGTCGAAAATCGACGTTAAATCAGACAATTCTCATCACACCGAAGCTGCTACTGCTTCGAGTGAAAAAGAAAATGATGATGATGAAACGGTAACGACCATGACCAAACAACCCAACTACAAAGCCAAATTCTGGCTACCACTGACCGCAAGCTTACTGCTTGCGGGCTGTGGCGGCGGTGACGATGGCGCAAACGGTGAACCTGGTAAGCCCGGCGAGATCCTACCTCCTACGACACGAACCGCAGAACGCCTCAATATTGAAGTCACCCAAGTGAATGAGCAGGATGGCACGTTAACCGTCCACTTCAAAGCCAGCGACCAACACGGTACTGCCCTCGTCGGCATCAATGACGTTCGCACTACCGTGGCCAAACTCTCTGCAGACAACGCCTCTGGCGGTCACAACTGGGTAAGCTACCTACGAAAATCCACCAAGGTCGACCATGAGCGCTTCCCCGATGTGGATGACGTCAGCCACGCCAGCAGTGATAAGGGCGGCGAGCTGATTGACAACGGCGACGGCAGCTACCAATACCAACTCAAAAGCAATCTGCAAAAAGCCAAAGATCCCATCACTAAAGCGCCCATTGAGTGGCAGCAGCAACTTACCCACCGCATTGGCGTCGAAGTGCGTTCCAGTGACGACTACCCGGTTGCCAACGTGGCCTATGACTGGGTACCCGATGGTGGTGACGTCACCGAAACCCGCAAGATCGTCAGTAGCGATGCCTGCCGCGTTTGTCACACCGAACTCGACTTTCACGGCGGTAGCCGAATCGAAACCGACAACTGCGTTACCTGCCACAATGCGGACAATGTCGATCCCATCAGCGGCGAAAGCTTGGATCTCAAAGTGATGGCCCACAAGCTACACCACGGTTTAGATCTGCCCAGCCTGAAACAGGAGGGAACCAAATACAGCATTTTCACCAGTGGCGGTGCCGATGAGCGCATCTACGGCGAGAATGATGGCATCTGGGTACTGAGCAACAAAGGCACCATCGACGGTGTAAACTACCCGATGGACATCCGCAACTGCACCAGCTGTCACGCCGATGAAGCGGATCACCAAGCCAACCCAGATCTGATTACCCCAATCACCGCCGATGCCGGCAACTGGAAAACCGTACCGAGTATCGCCGCCTGTGGCTCTTGTCACGACAACATTGCGTTTACCCAGCAGATGCTCGACGCCAACCACAACCTTGAGCGCCACGTTAGCTTCCCAATTGAAGATGGCACCTGCCTCTCCTGTCATGGTGAAGGCAACACCTTTTCCGTAGCCGCCGTTCACACCAAAGCTGCGATGGATAAAAAAGAGGCCGGTAAAGAGTACGGCTATCAGTTCGAGGTGACCCACCTTGAGCCGGTCAGCGGCGTTGATACCGCCTACGATGCCCATGTTCTGGTTACCAAAGATGGCCAAGGCGTCACCCTAGGTGATGAATACCTGCAATTTAAAAACAGCGTGCGTCTGTTCCTTAACTGGGATAACGGCCTAGGTTTTGAAACTCACGTAGGCAAAAAGACCCCGAACTCATTTGAGTTGGATAAGAGCAGCGACTGTCGCGACGGCGGGGAGACTGGCCAGATCATCTGCCGCTGGGACACCGCCAACGACCCGTACATCAACGGCGGCCAGCCGCTAACCTCAGGGCATATTCTTACCAGCTTTATCTCCTCTGGGGTGTGCGTCGACAGCCGCAACCAGTTGGTGAACTGCGAAGACAACAACGCCTTAGAGAAGATCTCTTCACCATCTACGGTGGTCAATCGCTTCTTCGAGGTCAGCTCACTAACCGAAGATGAGCATTTTGAGCTGAAGTTAGGCGCCAGCTTCGACCGCTGTGGCAGTTGCCATGAGCAGGTCATTCAGCATGACAGCCGCCGCTCAGATGACCCAAGTCAGTGTAAGGCGTGCCACAACGCCAATCGTTTCACCCGCTCCCCGGCCGATTCTCCTCGAGACGGCGGAAGCAGCGACTTGAAATTTGAGGTACACAAGATCCACTCCAACTATCGCTTTGCCTATGCGGATAACAGTTTTGATATGGTTGGCCGACTGGAGTACTACCCTGCGCCTATCGCTGATTGCAGCCAGTGTCACGAGCCAGACCAGATCGACCTGCCTCTAGCGCAAAACCCTCGTCCATCCATCGCACGAGCGCCAGCCACCTCTTTGGACGATGGCACCACCTTAGGCCGCGATGGTGCGGTTTATACCAGCCCCATTGCCACCGTGTGCAGCTCTTGCCACCTGAGTGTGGGTCCAGGCCTTATCGGTGCCGACGGCAACATTGTCACCGACGCACTGGGCAACACCCTGCTGACTCGAGATCTGAGCAGCAACGGCATCGGTTATGACAACGGTGAATTCCCGCAGGTACCGGTAACCCTCACCGCCGATGAGAAATCACTGTTGAATCACATGATTCAGATGGGCGGTGCGGTATTTGGTGCCAGCAGCGAAGCCGAAGCGGCGGGCACTGAATCATGCTCAGTGTGTCACGCCATCGGCAGCACTACGGGTGTCGATAAGGTGCACGGCCAGCTCAATTAACGAAAACGGTTGCCAGTGACTCACTCGCAACCAACCTAACCCCTACTCCCTGCAAAGAGCATGGGTAACTCAAAGCCCGCATCCTAGAGTGCGGGCTTTTCTTATTTCCGCTCAATGTGAAGAATTTTTCTCTTTTTAATCGGCTAGCAAAACCATACTGTCTAACTTGCTAGCTGCAGACCGTGCTGTTAACAAAAGCACGGCTAGCCCAAAGCCCGTCTTCCCCTAAAGGCGGGCTTATTTTTTGATCTATGGCAGACTTACATGAACTGCTCAAATTCACTGCTAATATGCCAATTCAAGCGACAACAATGCCTCCGGCGGGCAAGGGGTTCCCCCTCTGCACTCCCCTTAGCCTCCAACGTGACGTATTCCCTCATTCTCGCTTGTACTCCACTTCAACATCGGCCCGATGCATCATCCCTGATTTAGCGGGCCTCTCGGACGTCCTGTCCTCGGTCTTGCTTCGTCACAGCGTCATTTCGGCGTCCCGAGTCGGCGCTTGGTGCTCGAATCGAAGGCCTATTGGAAGCTGAAATTCCGTAAAATCGGTTCAAGTGGTAGGTATCAATCGGCATGACAACAGTCATCACTTTCAGGTAGTTATGCTTACTAAAATCTAAACTGAATTTCATCGTCGAAGATAAGCTAAGAACCTTCTTTTTTACCTCTCTGGTAAGGCTGCCACCTCAAATAAGCTTGGTCCGCCAGCTCCAGCATCGGCAGATCTTCATCCGTATCTCCGTAGGCAAACACCTGCTCATAGTCATCAAGATTGACGGCGCAATTGATGAACTCGACCTTACGCTGGCCGCTGCAATCTCCCGTCTCATAACTACCGCTGTATCGACTCCCGCTTTGTCCCTTACTTTTGCTTAAGCGACTGCAAAGCAGCTCCAGTTGCTGCTCATCACACCAGATCTCCAGATATGGACTCAAAGAGGCGGAAACCACGATGATGCGATCGCCGCAGCTGCGGTGATAGTCAAGGCGCCGGGCCGCTTGGGGACGAACAATCTGCGGCAGCCTGTGCTCAACATACGCCTGAGCCTGGGCATTCACCTTCGCCACACTGCGATGCCAAAACGCCACTTTGGCCACAATCGGACGGGTGCGAGCGGCCGGCAGCCAACCCAACTTAAACGCCAATATCACTGGCCAAATCAATACCAAACCCAATGCCAAGCGCCACTTGGGCGTGGCGAATAACACAAACTCAGTAAAGGTGTCGGCATCGGTAATGGTGCCGTCAAAATCGAACAGAGCCAGATTGCTTTTCACATCAAATTCCACCGCCAGAAACAGCAATCCCCCGCCTAGGCGAGGGATTGCACTTAATCAAAAACGATAACGCAGTTAGTCCGCTTTATTCGCCTTCAGATAAGGTACGCCTTGAGTCCACCATGTAGGTGCAGGAGCACCTTTGAGGTGGTGGTCAAAGAAGGCCTTCATCTTAATGCTGTAGTCCACCTTATTTGGGTACTTCTTCAGGTGATGAGGTTCGCCCTCATACTGCAGCATCACCACAGGCTTGGCAGCGCGGCGCATCGCCATGTACAGCTCCAGACCCTGCTCATAAGGCACCGCCTCATCTTCGTCGCCGAACATGATCACCAACGGCGTATCGATGCGATCCACATGAAACACCGGGCTATTCTCGATGTAGAGATGCGGCGCTTCCATCAGCGATTTACCGATGCGAGACTGGCCAGATTCATACTGGAACTGACGGGTCAGCCCGGAGCCCCAACGGATGCCTCCGTAAGCACTGGTCATGTTGCTCACCGGCGCACCGGAAACGGCGGCGGCAAAGATGTCGGTCTGAGTGATCAGATAGGCATCCTGATAGCCAGCCCACGAGTGGCCCTGAACGCCGATGGCATCCGCCTTAGCAATGCCCATATCGATGATCTTCTGCACCCCAGGCAGCATAGAGCTTAGAGAGCTCTGCCCCGGATGCCCCACTTCAAAGCGGATGTCCGGCAGGAATACCGCATAGCCATCATTCACATACTGGGCAAAGTTAGGGCGATGATTCAGCGCCATCTGCGGGAAGTTATGCAGACGCTGGCTCATGAAGCGGTAGAAATACACCAAGGTCGGCAATGGCTTATCGCCTTTGTAACCGTGAGGAGTGATGACTACGCCAGAGAGCGGCTTACCGTCGTTAGAGCGCCAGTGCACCAGCTCAGCTTGTCCCCAATCCAATCCATCCAACTGATTACCCAGCTCAGTCACCTTGGTCAGCTGAGATACGGTGGCGTCGGTGGTCAGCAGATCCGGGTAGAGATCGTAACGCTGCTTGGAGAACAGCAAAGTATCGCTGTCTTCGGCTTTCGCCACAAAGCTCAGCTTGTAATCCCCTTGCTGAGCCACCTTCCAGCTGCGATCGCTCAGCCCCAACTGGTAAGCACCTTCGCGCTTATCTTGCACGTTGTAGCCATGGAGCAGCATCGGCTCACCCATTGGGTGCAGGTCGGAATCGGCATCCAAGTCAATCTCACGATACTGCCAGCCATGCTCTCGGCCAGCGGTCAATGCCGTCAACTTGCCGCTGTCGATATCCAGCTGCCACAGATCGAACTTATCGTAGGCCACCACGGCACGGCCATTGCCCAGCCAAGAGCCAAAACCATACCCCGGAGCTGGTGATGGGTAGTCGTGGTCTTCGTCAGCAAAACCAGTCTCTTCGCCGTGGCTAACCACCTCGGTTTGATTGTTGGCAATATTGTGACGATAGAGGTCGCCACGAACGAACCAAGCAACGCCGCTATCAGTCGGGGACAGCGTTGGCGATTGATAACCGCCTTGCTGAGTCACCAACAGGCGACGCTCGCCAGTATTGAGGTCGACCAGATACCAATCTTTATAGAAACCCGCCCAGGAGATCATCTTCAGGTAAGGCTGATCGCTGCTGGCCAGCAGATAACCTTGATTATCGGCGACGGTCACATCCGGCACCGAGGCATCCGCCAGCTGCACGAACCTCTTGTCTTTGAGGTGCATTACACCAACGTAGTTGTGCTTGCGCGCCTTCTTGTACTGGTTGATCTCGTTGGTTTTAATGCGAGGGTCATCCCCATGCCACACATTAAGTTCAACTCGTGACATCAAGGTGTCCATGTCATACAGGCTGTTACTGTCGCTGAACTCCTCAATGGTGAGCTCTTGTGGTAGCGGCAGTTGGCGGCCAACAAACAGGCGCTGATTATCGCGGCTAAAGTGCAGTTTGGAGTGCTCGGTCAGCAGCATGCCATCGTCAGGCAAGCTAAGTTCATTGGCAGGCTTGGCGCCATCAGCCAGCCACAACTTATGTGCCAGTTGGAACTTATCCTCGCTACGCAGCAAAGTGGTGCTAAAGCTGGTCAGCTGACCATCTTCAGTTTGAGCGATGGCGGTTGCCCCCAGATCTTGCCCTTGCCACAGCACAGTGTCAGTGCCAGCGGCCAAGTCTCGGCGTACCACCTGATTGCCCACGCCCTCTTCAAAGCTGGTGGCCCACACCAGAATGTCGGCATCCTTAGCAAAGCTAAATTGAGTAACGCCCGTTAACTCGAGCTCCTTGCCCGAGCTCAAGTCAATAAGCAGCGCCTTGGTGCCCAGCTTAGACTCGGCAATGTCAATCTTGGCGCCCTGCTCTTCGGCGGCTTCCGGTTGCTCAGCGGTGTCGTCCTTATCCTTGGTGTCATCGGCCTCTTCGGCTTCAAACTGCACCATCAGGAAGCGGCCACTGGCACTGAAATCAGAGCTGGTGACCTTGTCAAAACTGCGCTGCTCGCCGGTATCGCTGTTAATCAGAGTGCGGCCCACGGACATCTTGCCCGCTTTTTTCTTGCCCGCATTTTGGCGCTCCCACAGAGGGGCTTTCACCTCAAACAGCGCGTAAGCGCCATCGGCACTGATGGAGGGTTTGGTGCCCTGCTCTACGGTCCACACCTTCTTATTGAGGTTGGTCACGTAACCGGTCGCTTCGCCCCAATCTGGCTGAGCCACATAGGCCAGACCCTGGCCATTGTCCGCCAATGCGGGATTCTTCAGTGTTTGAAACTTCATTATCTGCTCGAGGCTTAGAGGCTCAGCAATGCTGAAACCACTAGCGAGCATCAGTGCTAGAGGGGCAATGACTCTCAAGGGAGGCTCCTTTTTGTTATTAGTATGATGCCAACCACCACAGACTCCTGAGCCCCAATGCCAGCCAAAATCACCCCACGCTTCGCCCCAAGTCCTATTGTTAGGGCCACTGGCAATGGCGTCTTACGCCTTAGTTGAAGCGATTTATTGGCCGCACTAGGTCAATCACAGTCCTAATCGGGTTGGTATTTTTTTTCCTTTCTACCTTTTGCTAACTGTGATCCAGTCGACAAAAAAGGTAAGATGACGCCCGACTATGCTAACAAAGCCCCCAGACACTGTCACAGAATAGAGGGGCTGATTCTTAAGACGTAATGGAAGGATGTATCCATGTCTCAACGTAATATCACGGTGATCCCAGGCGACGGGATTGGTCCAGATATCATTGAAGCCACACTTAAAGTTCTGGATAAAGCGGGTTGTGACTTCAACTATGAGTTTGCTGATGCTGGCCTGATGGCTCTGGAAAAGCACGGTGAACTGCTACCACAGAAGACCCTCGATCTGATCGAGAAAAACCGCGTTACCCTGAAAGGTCCACTAACTACCCCTATCGGTGAAGGTTTTACCTCCATCAACGTAACGCTGCGTAAGAAATTCAACCTCTATGCCAACGTACGTCCAGTGCTGTCTCTTAAGGGCACTCAGGCACGTTACGATGACATCGACATCATCACCATTCGCGAAAACACCGAAGGCATGTACTCCGGTGCGGGTCAACGCGTAATTGATGATGGCGACACCGCCGAAGCGATGAGCATCATCACCCGTGAAGGTGCTGAGCGCATCTGCACCTTCGCTTACGAACTGGCTCGTAAAGAGGGTCGTAAGAAGGTAACTGCGGTTCACAAAGCCAACATCATGAAGTCCACCTCAGGCCTGTTCCTGAAAGTGGCCCGTGAAGTGGGTGAGCGCTACCCTGACATCCAATCTGAAGAGATGATTGTCGACGCCACCTGCATGAAGTTGGTGATGGATCCTAGCCAGTTCGACGTGATTGTGACCACCAACCTGTTTGGTGACATCCTGTCGGATCTGTGTGCTGGCCTTGTCGGCGGTCTGGGTATGGCCCCAGGCGCCAACATCGGTCAAAACGCGGCGATCTTCGAAGCGGTTCACGGCAGCGCCCCTGACATCGCCGGTCAAAACCTGGCCAACCCAACCGCCCTGCTACTGGGTGCCATCCAGATGCTGGAATACCTGGGCATGAGCGATAAGGCCGACGCCATTCGCACTGCGGTACGTGACACCATCGCCGCTGGCGAACACGTTACCCGCGACCTAGGCGGCAACGCTGGCACCAATGAGTTTACCGACGCCATTCTGGCTCGTCTGTAAACAGACCAATACTGAAAAGGCGACTCAATGAGTCGCCTTTTTTGTTCCTTGTTGGCGAAACGCCAGCCTCTCAACGCTAAAACGTCAGCTCGACGCAAAAGCGCTGCTCTGGCTGAGATACCCGAACTTGCCAATGGAAGCGCAGGGCCAGCTTTTCCACTAACTTAAGGCCAAGGCCAAACCCGCTATCCTCATGGCCATCACCTCGGCCACTGTCATTGAGCACCTCAATTCGTCCGCCTTGCTGCCGAATCCAGATTTCACCACTGGCTGCGTGTTGAAACGCGTTGGCAATCAGGTTGCTAAGCACAATGCGACACACCGTGGGCGGCACTAGGATCTCCCCAGGTGTACACGCCATCTGCACCTTGACCGGCTTGCCATCAAGCAGGTAATTCAGCTCCGAAACCAGTTCCGTCAACAACCCCTGCAGCTCGACGGGCTGCGCCGATTCGGCAAACTCAGCCTGCGCCCGACTTAACCACAACAAGGTGTTAACCAGCAGCGTCATGGTACTGGAAGCCGACTCCAAACGCTCCGCAATGGCACTGATTTTGGCGTCGCCCTGTTTTTCACTGAGTTTGCTCAGCAGCTCCGCATTGCCTCGCATCAACGCCAGAGGCGAGCGCAGTTCATGGCTGGCAAATTGCAAAAACTCCTGCTCTTTATCGAGCATGGCACGCTGAGTATTGATGCTGTCACTGAGCACCTCGGCGATCTCTGAGAACTCCCGAAATCGGAACTCCTCATTGGGAATGGGTTCGGTTGCACTGTTGGTCTTGGCCAGAGTCTGCGCCCAGTTTTTCAGGTTCTCTAACGGGCTGACCAGCCGCTTGAGCACAAACAGCAATAGTGCGGTGGCGAGCGCCGCAAACAACACGCTGAGCAGCACCGAACGCCAATAGATAAGCATGTCGAAATTGCCTACCTGAACCGCGGTTTGGCTCCAATCGATGCGCTTGCCCACATACACCGGCTCGCCCGCACCATTGGTGGTGTACAGCACATAGAAGAACTCTTTCGGGGATTGAAACGGCAGTTTGTCGCCATATCGCTTTTGAAACTGCCCTAGCTCAGTGGGAAACTTATCAAACTGTTGTTTGAACTCATCGGGGCAATCTTGCCAGCGGTGCCTCACCACAATGCCGTTGTCTTCGCTATCGCCTCCGGTATTCTGCTTGGCCGCATCCTCAAGAAAGGTTTTGGTTATGGTGGTTACGCCCTCTTTGTAGTAATCGAACATCAGCACAAAGAACAGTCGTGACAGCAGCACTACGCTCACGGCCGTCACCACAATGAACACCATCTTGATACTAGTTCGAGTCCGCATTGGATTCCCTAATGACGTAACCTAACGCCTTGGCAGTGTGGATCAACGGCGGCAGCCCTTGGCTGTCTACCACTTTGCGCAGCTTGTGGATGTGAACTTTCAAATTACTGCCCTCAACCTCATCTCCCCATACAGACTCAATCAGTTGCTGCTTGGCCACCGCTTTCGGGCTGGCCCGCATCAACACTTCAAGCAGCTTCAAACTAACCGGAGGCAAAGACAGTGACCGCCCTTGGCGACTGACCCGATTCTCATCCAGATTGAACTCCAGATCGGCCACGGTCAGCTTTCGAACTTGGCGACTCAAACGGCCCGATAACGCCTTTATACGCGCCACCAATTCATCCAAAGCGAACGGCTTCACCAGATAATCGTCGGCACCGGCCTCGAACCCTTGCAGCTTATCCTGCAGCCTATCTTTGGCGGTCAACATGATGATTGGCGTGTCGTCTCCTGACGCACGTATTCGCTGGCAAACGGAGAAGCCATCCAACCGAGGTAGGTTGATGTCCAATATCACCACCTGATACTGATTCTGCTGGCTAAGCTCCCATGCCTGAACGCCGTCACGGGCAAAATCGACATCTATCCCTTCCAAATCAAGGAATTCGGCCACGGTTGTTGCCATTCGCTTGTCATCTTCCACTAGTAGAACCAGCACGTTTCCTCTCCTACAAACGACTGACTATGGGCTGCACTCGCCGCAAACGATACGACACCTGCTTATCCCAATCGGTGAAAATAAGAGTCTGGTTATCCACACTTTCGAGGACCAATTTGCCATAGGTAAGGTGCGTCTGCTTTAACTTATCAGATAACAGAATGATGGGGGTATCGACGCGAAAAATGGAACGCTTTAGGCGAAAATGATCGGCCACTAGGTGGCCAAGATCATCAGAATCTAGGCTTAGCTTATCCCCATCAAAGCGCCAAACTCGGAACTGCTTGCTGTAGTCGCTCTGGTTTCCGTCTCGGTCCACATAGGTCAGCAGCTGCCACAACCCTTGAATCTGATGAACCGCTTGTTCTGCACTCAGTTCCTGTGCCGATAGACTCAAACTAAAACAGCTTAGGCAGATAGATAAAATCCATGCTCTCATGATGCTACTCCATTACTCAAACACACGATTTAACTGTGCCATCATGGTGTCGAAATAGGGGTTAAAGGTCAGCCGAGCATGGGCCACGCCTTCAACTTGAGTCCCCCAAGCCCCATACCAAACCGGTTCTCCCTCAAGGCAGGCGGCAGTGTCCATCTCTGTTTGGCCGTTGTGACAGATGCGTTGGCTGCCATCGATGCCGTAATAGGGATTGGCTGGGCTAAACAGCATTCCCATGTGTGACATGTTGCTGATCTTAAGCTCCGGCACTCGACTGTCTAATACTCGCACTCGGTCTTGACCAATTTCACCTCGGTTATCAAACCAGATTAAACGGCTGTCAGGGTGAGTAAATCGCCGTTCAAACAGTGCTCGAATCTCCGTGGCTTCCAGCACGCTGTCGTGGGCGGTTAGCGCCATAAACACCGGACGCTCAAAGGGCTTATCGTCAATGGCATCCTGAGCCGCGGCGCTGCTGTAGTAGTACTGGGCAAAGCCATTGGTGGGCACAAATCGGTAGCGAGCGGCATTGCTGCTGCCCTCAAGACTTGGTTCATAGAGCCAAGGCTTAAACCAGGCGAGTAGAGGCGACAAGCCAATGAACTGCTCATCGGAGATAAACGCCGGAGAGAACAGCATTAATCCGGCAATCTCAGGATCGTTATTGGCTTGCAGATAGGCCAAGTTAGCCCCTGTTGAAAAGCCGCCGAGGTAGACCTTCCCCACCTCCTGCTTGAGGAGCTGAGTGTGGTGCGCAACCACATCGCGCCAATGCTGATAATCGGCGCCAATCATGTCTCCGGGTCGGGTGCCATGGCCCTCAAGGAGGACGGTGCGAACCAGATAGCCCTGCTCCATCAAAGCTTGCCCAACATCCACAAAAGACCATGGCGAATCCCCTAGGCCATGCACCAGCAGCACCCCACGTGTTGGCCGGCCATCTGCCTTTGGACGCAGCTCAAAAGGCTGGTTCATGGCGATCTCTTGCGCCGAGTCGTCAGTAACAAAGACCCGATGCTGCTTCAATTCGGCCGCCGTCGCCGCTTGATAATCCTCAAAACGATCAAAGCGATACTCAAAACGCGCATCGCTCGGCAACAGCAACGGGTTAACCGCACCGGTCTGTTGGCAGCCCGCCAGACATAGCAGGGATAAAACAACAACGAAGACAGAGGCTCTCACTTGATTCTCCGAAACTCAGCTAAAGATTACGTCCAGAAAAACAGTTTACAGAGTATGTGGTAAACAAAGGGTTACCATAAAAAATGGCCACGAAAATGTGGCCATTTTAATCGTCATCTTGTTGGCACAAGCCTTAAGAGAACTCTCGCTGCTGCTTTGCCAAGGTGGCGGCAACATGCCCCGGAGACTTGGTGTGACCGGAGATCAAGCGGTACATCGCCGGAATCACAAACAGGGTCACAAGGGTAGCCAGCGCCATCCCCGAGAACACCACGGTTCCCACTGCCACCCGGCTCTCATAACCGGCACCGGTGGATAGGATCAAAGGCACGGCACCAAACAGCGTGGTCATGGCCGTCATCAAAATCGGTCGCAATCGACGAACCGCCGCTTCGGTAATCGCCGGTTCCAGCGCCAAACCTTTGTCCCGCAGTTGGTTGGCGAACTCCACAATCAAGATGCCGTTTTTGGTTACCATGCCGATGAGCATGATCATGCCAATTTGGCTGTAGATGTTGAGTCCCTGCCCGGTAATCACCAACCCCAACAAGCCGCCAACAATGCCCATGGGCACCGTAAACATCACCACCATGGGGTTAATAAAGCTCTCAAACTGCGCCGCCAACACTAAGTAGGCCACCAACAGCGCCAGCCCAAACACCACCGCGGTGGCACTTTGGTTTTCCTTAAAGTCTTTGGACTCGCCGGTGTAATCCACGCTCACCTCTGAGGGCAACTGCTCAGCAGCTTGCGCATCCAGATAAGCCAGCGCCTGACCTAAGGTCACGCCATCATTGAGGCTGGCTTTGATGGTGATCGATTTCTGCTTGTTGGTGTGGCCGAGACGATCGGCAACGCCAAACTCCTCCATGATGGTGACCGTGTCCAACGTCACCATCTGGCCATCACCGGTGCGCAGGTAAATTTGGCTCAGATCGGCGGAGTTTTGAAAGTGACGCTCGTTGCCACGAAGGTACACGTCGTACTCCTCGCCTCGGTCAACAAAGGTGGTCTCTGTGCGTCCTCCCAGCATCACTTCCAGAGTTGTTGCTACATCATCAACGCTGATGCCAAGCTCAGCGGCTCGCTCACGATCAACGCGCACCAGCAGCTCCGGAGTGATCTCATCGTAATCCAGATCCACCCCAGTCATCAGCCCGCTGTCACTGGCCAACTGCTTAAGCGCCTTAGCCTCTTTAAACAAGGTCTGGTAATCAGAGCCCGCAAGCACAAACTGCACCGGATCACTGGAGCCGCCTCGAAAACCGGGCAGCATCGGCCATACTTTGATGTCCGGTAAGCCCTTAAGGCTTTCTCGGATCAGCCCCAGCGCTTGCTGAGCGGTCACCTCACGCTGAGCCCACTCCTCAAGCAATAAAATCACAAAACCGGTCTCATCACCGGCGCGGCCACCAAAGGCCGGAGCCTGAATGCTAACGGCCTTTACAACGCCCTGCCCCACTAAGGGCAACAGCCGAGCCTCAACCTGTTCAACGTTTTGCGCCATGCGATTAAAACTGGTGCCCTCAGCGCCTTTGATGAACGCAAAGATCACCCCTCGGTCCTCTTTCGGAGTCAGCTCTGCAGGCACCTTAGTCACCAACCAAGCACTGCCAGCAACGCAGGCAATGATGATCACCGGCGCCAGCCAGCGCAGCCTTAATGCAACGGCCATCGCACTGCGGTATCGATTCGACAGCTTGTCAAACAGGCAATCAATCGCGACGATGAGGCGATTGGGTTTCTGCTGCCCTTTTAGAACCTTACTGCCTAGCACTGGCGCCAATGACAGCGCCACGACCGAGGAGAAGATGACCGACATCGCCAACACCACGGAAAACTCGGTGAACAGCAGGCCCACCATGCCATCCATAAAGGCGATCGGCAGAAACACCATCACCAACACCGCGGTTGTGGCCACCACTGCAAACCCCACCTCTTTGGTGCCGTCATAGGCGGCCAGCAGCGGCGGCTTACCCTGCTTGATGTGGTGGAAGATGTTCTCCACCACCACAATGGCGTCGTCCACCACCAGGCCGATGGCCAAAATCAATGCCATCAACGTCAGCAGGTTAATCGAAAACCCAAACAGATACGCCGCCATAAAGGCCGAGATAAGCGAAACCGGCACCGTCAATGCGGGAATTAAGGTCGCTCGAGCCTGCCCTAAGAACAGATACAGCACCAACACCACCAAGGCCGCAGTCACCAGAATGGTTTGGTACACCTCGTCGATGGATTGGTCGATAAAACGGGTGGAGTCGTAACTCACCTCAAGTTGGGTACCGATGGGCAAAAATGCCTGAATGCGGTCCACCTCTTTGTAGACCTGCTGCGCCACATCCAAAGGGTTGGCATCAGACTGAGTCACAATGCCCAAGCTCAGGTTCACTTCACCATTGCGGGTGTAGGTGGAGTTGTCGTTCTGCGCCCCAACAAACACCTTAGCCACATCCTTAAGGTAGACCGAGTCACCTTTGGCGGTGCGCTGCACAACCAGATACTCAAAGTCCTCTGCGGTTTGATACATACGCGCGGTTCGAACTGGCATTACCGTGGTGTCGTTCCGAATCTCACCCCCTGGGTTTTCCAAGTTTTCCGCATTCAGCGCCGCCACAATGTCGGTGGTAGTCACGCCCCGACCGGCCATCAGTTGTGGGTCGAGTTGCAGATACATCACTTTATAAAGGGCACCGCCATAATCCACCGAACTTACGCCGG
Organism: Ferrimonas aestuarii; assembly: GCF_005116665.1. Classification (GTDB taxonomy): domain Bacteria; phylum Pseudomonadota; class Gammaproteobacteria; order Enterobacterales; family Shewanellaceae; genus Ferrimonas; species Ferrimonas aestuarii. Next base: position 234,158 of record NZ_SWCJ01000003.1, read on the forward strand.
AGATCAGCGAGAAGCGCTTCTCCAATACTCGATCGGCGTAATCGGTCAGCTGGATGCGATCCATCTCGGTGGAACTGAGGTTGACGTAGATGGAGGGCTCCCCAGAGCCGTTGTCTTTGGACACCACCGGATCATCGGCCTCATCAGGCAAGCGCCGCTGGGCTCTGGCTACCGCATCTCGTACGTCACTCACCCCTTCGGTGAGGTTCCAGCCGATGAAAAACTTCACCGTAATCCGAGACATACCATTACGGGTTACCGAGGTGATCTCATCGATACCACTGATGCCACTCAGTTGGTCTTCAATGGCCTTGGTCACCTGAGTTTCCATGATCTGTGCCGACGCACCATCATAGGTGGTCATCACCGTCACCACGGGACTTTCTACGTCCGGCATCTCACGCACAGACAGCTTCGAGAACGACACCGCCCCGAACACACACAGCAGCAAGCTCAGGACGATGGCAACAACGGGGCGCTTAACGGAAACGTCAGATAGTAGCATTGGCCTTGGCCTCCTCGACGCTGAGGCCATCGCGCATATTCACCAATCCTTGCACCACAATTCGTTGACCCAGCGCGATACCGGATTCAATCACCACCGAGCTTTCCACCCGAGTGCCAAGCACCACTTCGGTTCGATTGGCGATGCCTGTGGCGTCCACCACATAGACGTAACGCTTGCTGCCGGAGTACTCCAGCGCTTGAATAGGAACAATGGCTTGCTCGATAGGCGCAAATACCAAGGTCGAGGTCAGTAACATTCCCGGCTTCAGTTTGAGGTCTGGATTGGCCAGACCTAGGCGAACCGTCAAATTAAGGGTGCCGGTGTCCACTCGGGTATCAATGGCTTCCACCTTGCCCTCAAACACCTCTCCCGGCCAAGCTTGTGCGGTGGCGGCTAACGGCATCCCCACATTCAATTGCGACAGAAAACGCTCAGGCACCTGCAGATCCAGACGCATGCTGGAGAGATCATCTAGGGTCAACAAAGACTGACCAGAAACAATCTGGGCGCCTTCGCTGAGGTTCATTAACCCAACCTGTCCAGCAAAGGGAGCCTCGATATGATGGAACGCCAACTGAGCCTGGGCCGCTTGCAAGCGAGCCTCGGCCATCTCTACCTGAGCCGTTTGAGCGTCAATTTCGGTCTGGGTGATGGCGCTGCTGGCCAACAAACGGGTGAACTCAGTCAGCTTACGCTGCTCATCTTTCAAATAGGCCTTGGCCTCAGCAACGTTGGCCGCTTCAACGCGATCATCGATATGCAGTAACGGTTGGCCCTTTGCCACATTTTGATTGGGCTTAACTTGGATGACGGCGATTTGACCGCCGATCTGAGCCGCCACATCAATAGAGCGCTGTGCTTCCAGCTTGCTCATCAAGGTAAGGCGAGGCACCAGTTGATGAGACTCAACCATGGCGGTAACCACAGGCACGGTTTTGGCTTTTTTAGAAGACTCAGGCTGGGCTGGTTTCGCACCTAATTGCGTCACCAGCATCAGTGCCACCACTGCCATCATCAAGATGACGAGACACCATTTTTTCATTGCAGTTAAACCCCATCGCAGTTGCAGGATGGGGATTGTATTTCAAACTCTGACAGGGTGGATCCAGAGTTAGGTAAATCTACGTAAAGAGTGTGTCACAGCTTGACACAACTCTCAGTCGCTGGGGCTTATTTGTGCTGGCGCACAACTAATTTTCTCCCTTTGATTTTATCGTTCTGAAGCAGCTTCAGCGCCTTGCTGGCCACCTTGCGATCCACCGCCACATAGGAGAGGCGATCCATCACGGTGATCTTGCCTACCGACTTACCCTCAATCACCTTTTTCGACGTCAACGCGCCAAGGATGTCACCGGGGCGCAGCTTGCTTTTGCGACCGGCGCCAATAGACAGAGTCACCATAGGTGGCTGCAGATGCAGCTGCTTAGGCTCTGGCAAAGAGTCGGCTTCAATTCGTTGAAACTCATGGCCTTGCAGCTCTTCAATCTCCAGCACCCGATGAATTTCACCACCCGCTGCTAGGGTGATCGCCATGCCCTTGCTGCCAGCACGGCCGGTTCGGCCAATGCGATGCACATGCACCTCACTTTCGAACGCCACGTCGTAGTTGATCACCATCGATAGATCCTTGATATCCAAACCACGCGCCGCCACGTCGGTAGCCACCAGCACCGAAGCACTCTTATTGGCAAAACGCACCAGCATCTGATCTCGATCGCGCTGATCTTTATCACCGTGCAGCGCCACCACAGACACACCGGCATCTTCCAGCTCATCCGCCACCTGCTGACAGGCTCGCTTGGTGTTACAGAACACCACGGTGGACTCCGGCTTATAACGCCCCAATACCGCCTTTACCATGGATGCCTTGGCCGATGGCGGCACTTCAATCAGGCGCTGGGTGATCTGCTCTTGGATTTCGCTGCCTTCAATCTCAACCATCTTCGGCTGACGCTGCACTCGAGCCGCTAACTGTTCAATCTGTTCCGGATAGGTGGCGGAGAACAGCAGCGTCTGACGCTGATGAGGCAGGCGCTCTTTGATGGCATTAATGTCCGCTTCAAAGCCCATGTCCAGCATGCGATCGGCTTCATCAAGCACTAGGGTATTAAGATCGGCAAACTCCAGTCGACCGGCTTTGATGTGCTTCAAGATACGCCCGGGGGTACCCACAATAATGTGGGCACCATGCTCTAAGGAGCCGATCTGCGCCCCCATGGGCAGGCCACCACACAGAGTTAGCACCTTCACGTTGGCCATGGTACGAGCCAAACGCCGAATCTCCACCGCCACCTGATCGGCCAGCTCTCGGGTTGGACACAGCACCAACGCCTGAGTGGCAAACTGTTTAGGGTTGAGCTTATGCAGTACACCTAGCCCAAAGGCCACGGTTTTGCCGCTACCGGTTTTGGCTTTAGCGATGAGATCGCTACCTTCGAAGATCAGCGGCAATGCTTCCGCCTGAATAGGCGTCATGGCCTCAAAGCCAAGCTGGCCGAGGTTTTCAAGCAGTGGTTTGGATAAAGGTAGGGTCGAGAAGGCAGTCATATTTACGCTCATAATAGAAGACGAAAAACGGTGGCAAACGGCCACAATGGGCGTCTCAGTACAGCGTAAAATGCCGCCGGGCTGGGACGAAGGGCGGCGACTATATCACCACCGACGAGCAAAAACATCTTTTTAAGGGGTTCAATTTCAGTCATTAAAAAAGGGCACCTAGGTGCCCAAACACTCACAATACCTTGACTAGGGCATGTTCATCGCTGCCAATCGACGGTTGATCGATAACCGCCTTTGGTCGCAAAGGTTCTTCTGGGCTTAATACATATGCATGCCGCCGTTTATCGACAGATCGCTGCCGGTCATAAAACTGGCACGCTCACTGGCTAAAAACGCCACCGCATGGGCGATCTCCGCCGGTTCACCTAAACGGCCAACGGGGATCTGACCTTTAATCGACTCCAATACCTCTTCAGGTACCTTGGCCACCATCTCAGTCATCACGTACCCCGGTGACAGGGTATTCACCGTGACTCCCTTACGCGCCAGCTCTTGGGACAGCGACATGGTAATGCCGTGGATGCCCGCCTTACTGGCGGCGTAATTAACCTGACCAAACTGGCCCTTGCGGCCATTCACCGAACTGATGTTAATGATGCGGCCATAGCCACGTTCCACCATGCAGGTACTGGCAATGCGGCACATGTTAAAGGTGCCCGTCAGGTTGGTGTCGATCACCTGCTGCCACAGATCTGGAGTCATCTTTTTCAATACTTTGTCTTTAGTAATGCCTGCGGCATTCACCAGTACCGAAATGGGCCCCACCACCTCTTCTGCGCTAATGAAGCTGTGGAAGCAGCTCTCATAATCCGATACGTCCATATACGCCAGTTCAAAATCAAAACCCTGAGCCTGCTGCTGCTCCAACCACAGGGTGGCTTTTTCCTTATTGCGATAGCCAGCAATCACCTTCATGCCCTGCGCTGCTAACTCTCGGCAAATTGCGGTTCCGATGCCGCCGGTACCGCCAGTGACCATTGCTACGTGTTGATTCATTGTGACTCTCCGTGTGCTTGTGAATGCGGTTAAGATCGCTCAGGTTCGATGACAAGCGCACGACAGCTGGATGACCAAGCTGTGAATCAAATTCGACCGGTTTTATGACAATAAAAGTGGCTGAAATTCAGTAGGCTCTATATGGGCTTCCAGCCATCAAGCTGCTAGAATACCCATCCGGCTGTGTCTGGCCCGCAGACACATTCGGTGAATGCCGATACGAGAGAATCAGCATGACAAATCCTCTGTACAATAAGAATATTATCTCCATCGCGGACCTATCCCGCAGCGATCTTGAATTGATCGTCTCCACCGCTCAATCCATTAAACAGACCCCACGACCCAATTTGCTTGCCGGCAAAGTGATCGCCAGCTGCTTCTTCGAAGCATCGACTCGGACTCGCCTCTCCTTTGAGACAGCCGTTCAGCGCCTTGGCGGCACCATCATCGGCTTCGATTCTGGCGGCAACACCTCACTGGCACAAAAAGGGGAAACTCTGGCGGACTCAGTGCAGGTTATCTCCTCCTACAGCGACGCCTTCTTCATGCGCCACCCTCAAGAGGGTGCGGCTCGACTGGCCAGCGAATTCTCTAACGTGCCGGTAATCAACGGCGGTGACGGTGCCAACCAGCACCCGACTCAAACCCTGCTGGATCTGTTCACCATCTACGAAACCCAAGGCACCTTAGAGGGGCTGAAAGTGGCCTTCGTTGGTGACCTGAAATATGGCCGCACCGTGCACTCACTGGCACAAGCGCTGTCATTGTTCGGTTGTCAGTTCTACTTTGTGGCCCCAGAGCCACTGAAGATGCCTGATTACCTATGTAACGAATTAACCGAAGCCGACATTCCATTTACCCATGTGGATGATCTGGAATCGGTGCTACCAGAGCTGGACGTGCTCTACATGACCCGAGTCCAGAAAGAGCGCTTCGATCCCACTGAGTATCAGCACATGAAATCCAAATATGTGCTTACCGCCAGCATGCTGAGTGACGTCAAAGACAACCTGAAGATTCTGCACCCACTGCCTCGCATCGACGAGATCACCACCGATGTGGACGCCACCCCTTACGCCTACTATTTCCAGCAGGCGGAAAACGGAGTCTATGCACGCCAGGCACTGCTGGCACTGGTTTTGAGTGAGGAGGCATAATCATGGCGAAAAATAAGCTGAAAGTGGAAGCCATTGAGCATGGCACCGTAATCGATCACATCCCAGCGGGCATGGGGGTGCGCATCCTAAAATTCTTCTCCCTTACCGACAAGAACGAGCGCATCACCGTAGGTTTAAACCTACGCACCAGCGACAACGGCAGTAAAGATCTGATCAAGGTGGAAAACACCGTCTTCACGCAAGATCAAGCCAACCAGCTAGCTCTGTTTGCCAGTGAAGCCACCATCAACGAAATTCGCAACTTTGAGGTGGTGGGCAAGTTTAAGGTGGCTCTGCCAGAGTCCATCGAAGGGGTGTTAAAGTGCCCCAACGCGAACTGCATCACTCATCACGAGCCGGCGTCCACCAAGTTTTATGTGAAAGACAAAGGATCCCGCGTGGATCTGAAGTGTCACTACTGTGAAAAAGCCTTTGAGTCGGAGTTCTTCGACGAACTGAACTGATTCCTATAAGCGATCGATATTGCCGCAGCCTTATTAACCAAGCTGCGGCATTCTTCCCCATACCGGTTCTAAAGCAGCCCAGATGCGGTTACTTATTAATTTTCCCTGACCGGACAACAGAATAAATTATTAACCAGTTCGGATCTCAGATCGGCGATCCTAATCTAGGTGCCCTGCAAAATTGGCAATCCCTCTACCCTTGGGCTAAAGTAGCGCCGCAAACTTGGTTGGCGCTGTTGCCCCAAGCGGCACTTGTTCACTATTAAGAGATACAGAGATGAAAATTACCCCAGTTGCGGAGTTCGCAAAACCTGAGATCAAAGCTCACCACAAGCCTCGCCACCTGAAGAAGATGGCCATCGGTGAGTTTGCCTCGACCTGTATCCACATCCGCTTCGAAGCGGACATCAACGAGTTCGATAAGCTGGACGAAGCGGTGTTCAACGCTGCCAACGACACCGTGGGCACCTTCCTGGCGTTCTTCAACAACCAGTACCACATCGCCATCCACTTCTTCACTGCCGAAGCGGAAATCGAAACCGAAGCCAAGCGCATCGCTGACATCGTTACTGCCACTCTGGGCAGCACTCCAGAGGTGACCATCTTCGCCGGTGACGAAAACTACGGCGACTGGGATGCCACCTTCGAGCAGTAAGCTTTACCAGCGCTCGACATGACAAAAAACGCCTCACAAAGTGAGGCGTTTTGCTTTTCAGTAGAGTGACAACACTCCCAGTTTCAGTGCTTTGGCCACCAGATGAATGCGGTTGCTGGCCCCAAGTTTTTGCTTTAGACCATCGATGTGGTACTCCACTCCACGGCGACTGAGATGCAACTGCTCGGCAATCTCATTGCTACCAACCCCATCAGCAAGCAGCTTCAATACCGTCATCGATGACGGCGACAACAGCTGAGCGTCAGTCCAAGGATTTAGCTCCTCATAATGGCTGGCCACCAACTGTTTGTGGGTTTGCATAAGCAGCGTATCCAATTTGCCGTCAGCCTGAGGTAACTCTTTATTGGGGCTACATAACCAAAAAAAGCCCACTAGGCCTTTACGAAACTCATCCTCAATGGCGAGGCAGTACTCATGCTCAATGCCATGAGCCTTTAAACCCGACTCTATCGCTTTCTCTACCCGTCCTTGGCATTTAGAGTGGTACTCAGCCAGTTCGAAAAAGTCTCCAGGATAAAATCTTTTATCGTATTCAGCAAAACGCTGAAGATAGACCTTTTGGAACTGAAGAGCCCGCTTGTCACCACTAAACAGGTAGTGCTTTTTACTGATCACCCGAGGGCTACAACGATCGTAATCGATAAGCTCTGCAAATTCGGGAGCGATCTGTTGACCCGGAGAGATCCGATAAAACAGCGTGTAATAGCAAGAGTGAAACCCAAATTGCCGTAACTGCTTCATCAGCGTATCAAACCGCTCCGACGGTATTCGACGCGTTAACATAACCACACTCACAATAAGCGCCCCATACTTGAGGCGCTGTTTCTCTGTTATTTTCCGCCAATCAGAATGTCATTCGCATTGGCATGACAGCTCACACAAGCATAAGGATCAGGTAAGGTTTTACTTTGACCTATGCCGTGCTTTTCGAACGGATGTGCCGTGCGATTGGCGGTATTGGCATCGCCATGGCCCACCATATCGAAGTGACAGCGATAACAGCCGGACTTCTGATCGTGTCCCCACTTAGCGCCATTGTTACCGTGGCATTCAGCGCACTTAGCTGGCTCCAATGCATCGTCCATCGCCAGATCTTTATGCACACTAAAGTCCATGTCCTGAGAGGAGTGGCACTGGCCGCAGTTAGCCACCTGCCAGCCAAAGTGCTCCGACGTTAGCGGAGAAGAAGGCTCTAGCACGTGATGACGAGTGGCGCGGTAGGGGTCGTTATCGTCCCCAGCGGTAAACTCCTGAACCTCGTAGTAAGAGCGGTAAAAATCGGCATATTGGAAGATAACCAGATTCGGGCTGGCCAGCACCGCCATGTCTCCCACAATGTGGGGAGAGTAATCCCAAGGGGAAGTGCCAAGACGTTCATGCATGGCACTGTCGGTCCAGTTGTAGTTCCAGCCATAAAAGCCACTGGAGTAGAGACCATCGATGTCATTGATGGCGTAAGTATCGACATTGGTATTGGTATCCAGAGTTGGCCACAGGATCAAGCTACCGGAGTGACCCGCCACGTCATTCAATGACAGAGCCACATCCGCCATGGTGATCACGCCATCATAGAAGTAATCCGGGCGCAGGTTGTGCGCCTTCACCTCCACATTGCGGATGCTGTAATCTGGGGTGTAATCCCAGCAGATCAACCCCTCGATACCGCAACTAACAAAGTCGCCATCTTGCACGAAGCCGGTGTGGGTCATGGGTTCACCATTGGCATCCAATTGCGCTTCCGACAGTTCCGTAGTGAACGTTGAACTATAAGGGTCTTGGCGGTTGTACTCCTTAATGTAACGCTGCTCAAAGTCGATGTACTGATTCAAGCGCATGCCAGTCTGAACTCGAATTTCATCGATGATTAACTTGCCATCGTTGGCCTCAAGACGCGCAATTTCATCGCGCTGAGCCTGCTGATAGTGAGCCAATTCGTCTTCATCGATGGGAGCAAAACCGATGTTCATCTTGTTCTTTACTAAGATCTCATCGGCGCGAAAGTTACCAATAAACTCAAGCCCCCAATTGTTGGCCGCGGTTTCATCACCACCGTCATAATCGCGGACGGTGAGCCAGTTCTCTTGGCCATTGACGCTCACCTGAAAGGTGCGACGCTCCGGTACCCAGCGATATTCCACATCCAGCTGGCAGCCAAACTCTTTGCCCCAGCGCTGGCAAATCTCATCTTGACGATTTTCCATGGCATAGATGATGGCATCGAACTCACTGAAATTACCCGGTTTAAAGGTCTTCACGTATTGGTTTTTAATGGATTCACCACCGTGATGCTGATCCAACCAATCAAGCACCTCATCACCGCTGATGACGATAGGCCGAGTCTTCGGCGCTTCAATGACCATGCCACCTTCATAGAAATAGAAGCCGCTGCCCTCATTCCAGTAGAGGTTAAAATGCTTACCACGCATGGAAAATTCAGGCTGGGTGCCAAACACCTTGGTGTCTTTTGTCGGTGGCTCAGGGGTGGGCGGTGTTACCTCTCCCTTGGTATCGCTGTCGCTGCCACAGGCAACCAACAAAGCGACCAAACTGGCTGCGCCCCAATGTTTTATTTTCATCATTATCTCCATATTCTCGAATACCGTTACCGGCAACACCGGGAGAATAGGGAGGAAAAATCTCTAAATATCTGCGCCACTGACCATTGACAAATCACTAAAATCCTTAGTGGTGAATTCAATCTTGAGTCGTAGGGTGAAATTCGAAACTCTGTTCTCGTTATGAAGTTATATCTGTGATCCTAAAGCTCATCAAAAATAAAAAAAGCGCCGATCTTGGCGCTTATTTTACAAGGGCAGACGGACTACGAATGGGACACTTGCACTTCGTAACCGGTGAACTTACGAATATTGATCACTCCGGTATCGAAGATAAGATATTGGCCCTTAATCCCCAATAAGATGCCAGAGACCTCCGGCGTTTTATCGAAATTGTGGGAGGCTACTTTCACCGGCCATTGCTGCACCGGATAATCGATCTCTAGGATGTTATCGTCCAAGCGCTCAATGGCGTCGTCACCAAATTCAGCACAGATCGCCGCCAGCTTGGCTTCAATTTGCGGGATCAACTCCGCGGCACAGGCCTTAAGATCCATAGGATCATTGTTGCCTTTGAGCATGGCACGCCAGTTGGTTTTATCGTTGATAAACTCCGCAAGGGCAATTTCAACCAAACCGGAAATATGGCGACTGCGCACCTTAAAGATAGGCAATCCTTGAGTGGCGCCCTGATCGATCCAGCGGGTTGGCAGTTGGGTGTGGCGGGTAATGCCCACCTTGAGCCCTGAAGTGTTCGACAAGTACACATAGTGGGGCACCATACATTGCGCTTCTCCCCACTCTGGCTCGCGGCAGGTTCCCGCCGCAAAATGACAGGTTTCCGGCTTCATGATGCACATATCGCAGCGAGCCAGTTTCTTCATGCAGGGAAAGCAGTGTCCCTGTGAGTAACTCTTATTGGTCTTACGGCCACAGGCATCGCAGTAGATGTTTCCGGTATAGCTCAACGTGAGTGTTTGGCCAATAAGGCCATTCAAAGGCAGGTTTTGTTCTCCGACACGCAGGCCATATTGCACGTCACCAGCCAGTTGGCCGGACATTTTCTTTAGCGTTCCAAGCATAATGATGTCTTTTTATTTTTAAGCAGAATAGGCTCAGTGTAACGGCGGCGGCCTAAGCAGATCCACCGCCCTCTCTTATTCTACTTTTCCTCTTCGATGCCGCGAGCCTTCAGCAAGGCTCCTTTCCAATCGAAGTCTTCCACGTAGTCCTTCTGAATGCCTGGAATCATCGCCCCTTTATCGGAATCTCCCATCTTTAGCTGGTAGATCAGCATGTCGTCCGTCAGCTCCGATAACGGCCCCTCAAAGCCCGCCTCTTTGGCGATAAGCTCCAGCATCTGCACTAGGTTTAGCTCCTGATTTTTCTGCCATTTAGGCTCAAGAAGCTCTAATAATTCTTCGATACGATGACAGGCCATGGTCTCTCCTTACTACCTGGATTGTGGCTATCTGAACGGGATTTCTATCGCAAAGCATAACCGCCATCGACTCCAGTTTCGACCGTCAGAGTCAATTCACAGCGAAGTTTCTACAACACAATAACAGTTTGCGCTAGGCCACAAAAAATTGTTAACAAGCCATGAGATATCGTTGATTAAACGATATCTCGTAACCAGCTTGTCACCATATTTCGTTTTTGCCGATGCCAATTCAACTATTTTCGCCTTTATCCAGCCAATTTAGATATTGGCATAGCCTTCGCTCTATTCAAATTACAACAGTAAATATAATTAGGTGAAAATAATGAGCAATATGCGTTTAAAGAAAACTGCGGTAGCGGTTTCTCTATTAATGGCGTCCCTAAACATCAACAGTGCGGTGGCTGAAGATGGAATGAACATTGGCGGCTCAGTGCGCGTTAATTACGGCATGAAGTTGTACGATGACCAATCTAAAGATAAAGGCGGTGATCTTAATTTCGACGTATTAACCCTAAAGTTTGACGGAACTCACGGTGATTGGGGTTTATCCAGCGAATACCGCTTTGCTTCCGGCAAAAACTTCATCAAATGGGGTTACGGCTACTACAACTTAGATCCTGAATGGCAATTCCAATTCGGTATCAACAAAGTTCCATTTGGTAACCCTGGCTTTATCTCTAACAGCTGGTGGTTCGGCCTGCCGTACTACCTTGGCTTCGAAGATGACTTCGATGTGGGCGCCAAGGCGGTTTACGACAACGGCAAATGGCACACCGACATCGCCTTCTACAAAAACGGCGAATACAACTCTGGCGACACCAAAGCCTACGCCCCAGACATCTTCAACGGCACCGTGGCTGGCACCGAGTACAACAACCAAGAAACCAACCAGCTTAACCTACGCCAAACCTACACCCTATCTGAAGGTGACCTGAAGATGGTGATGGGCGGCTCTGTAGAGTACGGCCAGATCTACAACACCAAAACCGAGAAAAATGGCGACCGCTACGCTGTAGCTCTGCACATGGATGCGGGCTACCAAGGCTGGAAACTGCAACTGCAAGCGATGCAGTATGAGTTCGACGCTGAAAACCCAGAAGGCATGGACAACAACAAGATTGGTCTGGGCGGCGCTGGCTGGCAATACGAAGTGGCCTCTAAGGGTCAGATCTACTCTGTTAACCTAGCCAAAACTCTGCCGACCTCTTGGGGCAGCGTGAAGATCTACAACGACTTTGGCGTTATGACGCCAGATACCGATGACAACAGCTTCGACAACAGCTACCAGAACGTGACCGGTGCCGCTTTCTCTGCGGGTCCTATCTACATCATGGCCGATTACATCATGGGTAAAAACATGACCTTCTCCACCGAGAAGAACGACCACGTAGGCTTGGCCTCCAACGGCGGTGGCTGGGATCAGCGCATCAACATCAATTTCGGCTACTACTTCTAGGATGAATTGAGCTTTTAGGGGCAGGAATTTGGCCTTGAGAAACGCCCTCTCAATTAAGGAAAGCGACTGCAGGCTTAGTGGTTCTAAGTCAAAGTTGCTTAACGCAAAGTGAGAGGCGTTAATCTGGCACCCTGAGTGCGTACCCGGATAGTGCTCTTAGACAGAAATATGGGTGATTTAAATATCATCTCTTTCAGTCACAAAGCCTGGCTCTGAAGGCCAATACATCCTAACATTCGTTCCTGTAGTCAAAGCCAAAGCCACCGCAACGCGGTGGCTTTTTTTGATTCAGAAAAACGCTATTTAACAACGGTCTTAAGCAGTTCACATCGGGTTCGCAGTTTTGCCTCCGCCGGGCAAGGGGTTCCCCCTCTGCACTCCCCTTTGCCGATAACAGGACGTACTCCCTCACTCCTACTTGCATTACGCTAAAGCATCGGTCCGATGCGCCGTCCCTGACTTAACGGCCCTCTCGGACATCCTGTCCTCGGCTTTGCTCCATCGCAGTGTCATTTCGGCGTCCTGAGTCGGCCCTTTGGTGCTCGCATCTTACTAAACCTGTAAGGAATAGTTAGCGAAAACGGCTCCAGATATGAAACTTACCAGCCCTAAAACCATGCTCTAATTCAATTTGTTTTTAATGGTTTAGTCTTAAAGAATGCCCAGCTTTTTCATGCGGCTACGCAGAGTGTTAGGGTGAATATCCAACTTCTCCGCTGCGCCCCCTTGACCATGAATCTTACCTCCGGTCACGCGCAGCGCATGCTCAATGTACTTCGCAGTCATCATATCCAAAGACACCAGTTGATCTGTGGCTCGGCTGGGGTCGATCACTATGGTCTGGTTGCTGGTCATCGGCAGCGACTCTGCCACCTCCACGGGTCCTAAGAAATCAAATTGCAGCGGTGCACCTCGAGATTGGATCATGGCACGCTCTACGGCGTTCACCAGCTCTCGTACGTTACCTGGCCAGTTGTAGTTTTGCAGCTTAGCCAGTTGCTCCGGCGCAATGGAAGGCAGGCGATCCAGATTAAACCGTCCCAAAAACTGCTCTAGTAGATGGTGCACCAACAATGGTACGTCCTGACGACGATGACGCAGAGGCGGAATGGCAATTGGGAATACACTCAGGCGATACCAGAGGTCTTCGCGGAAGGTGCCCTCTTTCATCATCTCCTGCAGATCTCGGTGAGTAGCAGCCACAATACGAATGTCCAGCTCCACCGGCTCAACGCCACCCACACGAACAATGGTGCGGCTTTGAAGCACACGCAGCAGTCTGACTTGGGCCGACAACGGCAGTTCCCCAAGCTCGTCTAAAAAGATGGTGCCGCCATTAGCTTGCTCAAAGTAACCCTGCTTGCGCTTCTCGGCGCCGGTAAAGGCCCCCTTTTCATAGCCAAACAGCTCAGAGTCGATCAAGGTGTCGGGAATGGCACCACAGTTCACTTTGATGAAAGGCTTGTGGGCCCGAGCGGAGCGAGTATGGATGGCATTGGCGATCACCTCTTTACCGCAGCCAGTCTCCCCTTGAATCAGCACCGTGCTGTCCAGAGGTGCAATGGCCTCAACCTGTTCCATCACCTGCTTTAAGCCACTGTTTGCACCAATCACGTCATCGCGACTGCCCATTGAACGGCGCAGAGTACGGTTCTCCGCTTCCAACTGCGCCTTTTCCGCCAGCAGATTACGCCCTTGAAGATTAAAGGCGGTCACCATGGCAAAGGGTTGATGCAGCGACTGCAACATATCTGCGTGACGGGCACGGAAGCTCTGCTCTTTATAGGAGTAGAAACCCACCACCCCAAGATGAAAGTCATCACAGTGCATTTTAAGCAAAATCAGCGACTTTACCTTGGGTAGTAGCTGGGACATCACGTGATGGGTCACGCTGTCCATATCGATGTAGTTAAGAATTAAGATCGGTGGACGCTCACCATTGTTCAACGCGTCACACATTTGTGGGGTCAGAGCGATGCGTCTATCCAGCAATTGACCGCCTTGGCGGTCGGCGTGGGCCACCATCTGTATCTCTTCGCTTTCTTGACGAAACAGATTGATGTACATGCCATCAATCGGCAGTTGCTGCTCAAGGTAATCAAAGCAGCTCTTGAGAGACCGGTCTAACTGCAGACTACTGGACAGCCGCTGAGTCACCTCAAAGAAGAATTTCAGCTCATTGGACATGGGCAGCCTCCATTATTTTTTGTAATGGACTATTTTAAGTGGCAAGGCCTGCTATTTCCGAGGAATGGATCAAGTATTAGAAAAGGCCAATTAGTAAAGTGAGTCGATAAATATTAATTCCAAATAAAATCCAAACAGAGTTTTATTTAAATCAAATATTAGAATGGGATCCAACCCATTTCACATTCTATTTAAAAGTTATCTCTGGCTCATAAATCACATCAAGATTTGAGCAAGCTCACAGCTTTTAGGGTGAAGTAAAATATTGATTCAATTACACTAAAAGAGCCTCCAAACTACCGAATCCATCAAGTAGTTAGATTTCGTAGTTACTACGAAATTCAGTAGAACAACACCACGAAATTTCGTAACTCTAAGTATCGGATCATAAATTCAGGGGTAAATCCCCTCTGTGGCCTGGCTGGTACATTACCTGCACTTGTTAGCTCAACAGCGATAGCACTGCGCTATCGAACATCTAAGTTAACAAGCAAAAAAGCTGGAGAATACAACGTGAAAGCAGTAGCAACTAAAGTCGCCATCGCCCTGGCACTCAGCCTAGGTGCCGGCGCCGCCTCAGCCAAAGACACCATCTCCCTGAACGGCTTCGACATGACTCTGGAGCAAGCTTGGTCCATCGCCGAAGGTGATGCCAAGGTCGACATCGCTCGCAAGGCAGAGAAACGCCTAGACAAAGCTTACGATACCCTGATGACCGCCGCTCGCTTAGGCAAGCCCGTTTACGGCCTGACCGTGGGCGTGGGTCTAAACAAAGACCACAAACTGTTTGATGCCAGTGGCGAAATGACCCCAGAAGCGCTGAAAGCTTCTAAAGAGTTCCAGATCAACGCACTGCGTGCTCACAGCGCCGGTATCGGCGAACCAATGCCAGCGGAGATGGTTCGCCTAGGCATGGCCATTCGTCTAAACACCCTACTGCACGGTCAAACCGGTGTTCAACCTGAAGTGGCCGAGCTGTACGAAGCCTACTTGAACCACGACATCATTCCTGTCATCCCATCAAAGGGTACCGTTGGCGAAGCGGACATCCTGCTGGCCTCTCACGTCGGTCTAGCAATGCTGGGTGAATGGGAAGTGTTCTACAAAGGCGAGCGCATGAGCTCAGCCAAAGCGATGAAGAAAGCGGGCATCAAGCCACTGGATCCTATCGGTAAAGATGCACTGTCCATTCTGTCTAACAACGCCTTCGCGACCGCTTACGCCATGCAAGGTTTGAAAGACGCTGAGCAAGTATTGAAAGTGGCACCAACCCTGTTTGGTCTGTCTCTGGAAGGTCTGAACGGTAACGTGGCACCATTCCTGCCACAGACCAATGGCGTACGCCCATTCCCATACGTTCAAGCGACCTCCAAAAACATCCTGAACCAGCTTGATGGCTCCTACCTGTGGGATCTGAACGACCAGCGCCCTCTGCAGGATCCACTGTCGTTCCGTACCACTGGCTACACCTTCGCCATGGCTGAAAAAGCGGCGGACGAGCTGGAGTCGATGCTGAAGATTCAGATCAACGCATCCGATGACAACCCAGCAGTAGTACTGAACCCTGAACAGGACTACACCCAGTACCCTCAAGTTGCTAAGTACCTGATCGACGGTAAAGGTGGCGTATTCCCAACCACCAACTTCAACCCTCTGCCAGTTGCCATGGCGGTTCAGCAGTTGAGCGTGGCCCTGACTCAGGTTTCCCACAACTCAGTCATGCGCACCACTCGCTTGTCTGACGATCACTTCACCAAGCTGCCACGCTTCCTGACTGCACCAGGCAACGTGGGCCACGCCTTTGGCGCGGTACAAAAAGCCTATGTGGATCTGCACGTACGCAACAAGCAGCTGGCGCAACCAGTCAGCTTCGAAGGGGTAGCCATCGCCGGTAACATCGAAGATACCTTCACCAACATGAAGTTGGCTTCTGACAACCTGATCGAGATCTCCGACAACCTAAGCAGCATCTTCGGCCTGGAACTATTCCACTCTGCTCAAGCGATTGACCTACGCAAGATGGACAACCCTAAGCTGAAGCTGGGTAAAGAAACCAACAAGATGTACAAAGCCTACCGTCAGCGCGTGACCTTCGTAGACAAGGATCGCCCTTACACTCCAGACTTCCGTGCTTCTACTGACTTCGTGAAACACTACTAAGCACGATAAATCATGACGCCAGCCGACCTCGGGGTCGGCTTTTTTATGATATCTCGCAACCATCACGCCCAAGCCACACAATCAACAACCCCAGACATTCAAATTTTCACTCCAAACCCGCAAAAACAAGATCAAGATCGCGACATCTTTTCCACTCCTAAAGAGGTATACGATATCTCGCAACCCCATCACCGAAATCTCGTACTCATGTGGTCAACCTCATAAATATTCAGGTTTTTCCCCTGAATTGTGCCGCTGGCACGCCCCCTGCAGTTATCAGAGCAAACAATGCCAACGAGCTCTGGAGAATCTGATGAGCAACAACCAATCCCCACTGGCGTCGCGTCGCGCGCTACTGAAACAAGGTGCCGCCCTAGCCGCTGGCATGGGCACCATGATGCTAACCCCTGCGGCGAATGCCAGCAGCAGCTGCAAACCCGCAGCAACCAAGTTCGATGAGATCTTCGATGTTATCGTGGTCGGCTCCGGCTTCGCCGGTATGTCTGCGGCGGTACAGGCGGCCGAGTCTGGCGCCAAAGTGCTGGTCATCGACAAGATGCCAGTCTTCGGTGGCAACTCCACCATCAATGGCGGTGCCATGGCCGTAGCAGGCTCGCCGCTGCAAGCCAAAGCGGGCGTGAAAGACAGCGTTAGCCTGATGGTGCAAGACATGCTGAAATCCGGTCGCGGCATGAACGACGTGGAAATGCTGAAGCTGGTGTGCGATGGCACCTCAGAGTCGGCCCAGTGGCTGGCTCAATACGGCACCGTGTGGAAACCGTTCGTACAGCACTTTGGCGGCCACTCGGTACCTCGAGTGTTACAAACCAAAGAGAGCTCCGGTGCTGGCATCATTCGCCCTCTAATCGCCGCTGCCGAGAAGCTGGGCGTCACCATGTACAAGCAAACCAAGCTAGAGTCCTTCATTCAAGATGCGGATGAACGTGTGGTGGGTGTAGAAGTGAAGCGCAACCACTTCTTCCAGAAATCTCGCAGCGGCACCCCAGCCAAACTGGGTGCTCGCAAAGGGGTGATCATGGCCACCGGTGGCTTTGGCCGCGACATCGATTTCCGTCAGATGCAGCAGCCACGCCTGACCAGCGAGCTGGACTCCACCAACCACCCAGGTGCTAATGCCGATGCCCTAAAACAGATGATGCTGATTGGCGCCAACCCGATCCACTTAGATCAGATCCAGCTGGGCCCATGGTCGTCACCGGACGAGAAAGGCTTTGGCACCGCATCTCAGTTCAACACCGCCGCCACCTACCAGAACGGCATCGTGGTCGATGTGCGCACCGGCGAGCGCTTCTTCAATGAACTGGCGGATCGCAAAGCCCGCGCCGAAGCGATCATGACCCGTCGTGATGACCAAGGTAAGCCGGTATACCCAATCGGATTCACCAACGCCAAGGGTGCCAAAAACGCACAAACCCTGGCCTGGGGCATGAAGTACGACGTGATCAAAAAAGCAGACACCCTCGAAGAGTTGGCCGCCCAGTACGATATCCCAGCAGACAAGCTTAAAGCTCAGGTTGCCCAGTGGAATCAGTTCGTTAAAGGCGGCGAAGACAAGCAATTTGGTCGCCCGCTAATGCAAGCATTCGAGCTAACTGAAGGCCCTTGGTACTCGGTTCGCATGTGGCCAAAAGTGCACTACTGCATGGGCGGCGTTCGCGTAAACACCCACTCTCAGGTGCTGCATCTGGTGAGCGACAAGCCGATTGAAGGTTTGTTTGCCGCTGGCGAAGCCACTGGCGGCATTCACGGGGCTTCCCGACTGGGTGCCTGCGCTGTTGCCGAAGGGGTAGTGACTGGCCGTAATGCGGCACGCACCGCGGTGTCTGAAAAAGCCATCGACCTAAAACTGGCCTAAGTGTTCTGAAGAGTTAAGGAAATACCATGTTAATTCGTAACCTATCTATGGCCGTTGTGATTGCAGCCGTAACCATGGCAGCGCCGGCAATGGCAATTAAGATGCCGCTAAAGTCCTATCACAAAGAGATGTTCACCAATGATGATGGCAGCGTGGAATGCTCTGCCTGCCACGGTGACTCTAAGCGTTACAGCTTCCCCGATGAAGCCAAATGCATCAGCTGTCACGGCGACAAAGCCAGCCTAGCCGAAGAGACCGCCCGTCCCGGCCACGGCGCTGAGTTTGAGCCTAACCCTCACGACAGCCTGCACTACGGCCAAGATCTGAGCTGCGTCTACTGCCACTCAGAGCATAAGAAGCCAAAGGTGTACTGCAACCAGTGTCACGAGTTCAAATACCCAGACATGAAACGTAAGTAACCCAACCAGACCTCGGCCGTGTCTCATCATCCACGACCGAGGTTTATCCATTCATCAGCACTGATTATTCATAGATAAAACCCAGCCCCCATGGCGCTAAAGCGCTCCAATTACGCCCCTTAATCCCATCTACCTCCTTTTGGTTAATCTTCCAGAAGCGCTGTTTATTTGACCACGGCCCCGCTTCTATTGAATGGTTATTCATAACAAGTCGATAACCACCAAAGGAGTTCCCATGACCCTCACGCGCCCAGCTTTGGTGGTAGTCACCGATCTCGATGGCACCCTGCTGGATCATCATCACTACGATTTTGTTGCCGCGTTGCCCGCACTGGAGCGGCTGCGAAAACACCGAATCCCGGTGGTACTCAACACCAGCAAAACCCGAGCAGAAGTGCAGCAGTGGCGAGCACAACTGGATAACCATCACCCCTATGTCATTGAAAATGGTGGCGCCATTTTGTGGCCTACCGAACAAGGGGAGCGGGTGCAGTCTCTGGGTAAGCCCAGACACGCCATTCTTGAGGTGCTGGCACGAATACAAACTCAACTGTCCCTGACTCTAGAAGGGTTTTCTCACTGGACCACCGACGAGTTGATGACCCACACAGGCCTAGCTCAAGGCCCAGCGGAGCAAGCCATGGCAAGGCGCTACTCCGAACCACTGCTTTGGCCTAAAGAGCAGCCGCTCGAACGCTTTAGCCAAGCGCTGGCCGAGCACGATCTACAAGGACTCAGAGGAGGCCGTTTTTTGCACGTGCAGGGACAGCACGACAAAAGTGATGCGCTAGGGCCTCTGCGGGAGCATTACCACCATGAACTGGGGCAGGCGCCGGTGATCGTCGCTCTCGGCGATGGCGATAACGACAGAGCCATGTTGGCGCAAGCGGATTGGGCGGTGGTGATACGAAGCCCCAACCACTCACCGCTGCAGGTGGATGCCAAAGCAGGCCGCAAAACCATGCTGCCCGCCGGCATCGGCCCCTTCGGCTGGAATCAAGCAATTCACCATATTTTGGATCACTACCAGTTCGACTAAGACCACGCACGGCAGTGTCAGCTCAACAACACTCGATGGGATTTTAGGGAGATAACCATGGGCGATTTTTACCAAAATGGGGTGATCACCACCCTGCACAACTTAACTCAGCGCCCCACCGAAGCGCTGGAAGCGGAACTGACTGAATTCTCCCGCACGCGGCCCATGAGCCTGGTCTTGCCTTCACTTTATAGTGAGCTTCAGGGGCCAGCGCTGGACAACATCGTCGAGGAGCTAAAGCAGGTGCCCTATCTGGACGAGATTGTTATCGGCTTAGACCGAGCCGACAGAGATCAATATCGTCATGCCCTGGATTTCTTCGGCCGCCTGCCCCAAAACCATCGCATCCTGTGGAACGACGGCCCCCGACTAAAAAAAATCGATGCCATGCTAAAGGCTCAGGGCCTTGCCCCCACAGAGCTTGGTAAGGGGCGCAACGTCTGGTATTGCCTAGGCTATGTGCTCGCCAAAGGCCGCGCCGAATCGGTGGCCATGCACGACTGTGACATCCTCACCTACGACCGCTCGCTGCTGGCTCGACTTATCTACCCGGTGGCCAACCCCACCTTCAACTATGAGTTTTGCAAGGGCTACTACGCCCGAGTGGCCGACGACAAACTCAATGGCCGGGTCACCCGACTGCTGGTCACGCCGCTTATTCGCTCCCTGAAAAAGATCTACGGCAATCTGGAATTCCTCGAGTATCTAGACAGTTTCCGCTACTCCCTCGCCGGAGAGTTCTCGTTTCGCATCGACGTCATTAACGATCTGCGCATTCCCAGCGACTGGGGCCTGGAGATCGGCGTGTTGTCTGAGGTGAACCGTAACTACGCCACCAATCGATTGTGCCAAGTGGACATCGCCGATTGTTACGATCACAAACATCAAGATCTCTCCAAAGAGGACGACAACGGCGGTCTCTCCAAGATGTCTATCGACATCGCTAAGGCGATATTTCGCAAGCTGGCCACCAACGGCGTGGTGTTCTCCACCGAGACCTTTCGCTCCATTAAGGCCACCTACTTCCGCATCGCCCTAGACTTCATCGAAACCTACCGTAACGACGCCGCCATCAATGGCTTAGAGTTTGATGTCCACAGCGAAGAGGAATCGGTGGAGCTGTTCGCCGAAAATGTGCTCAAGGCTGGATTGCACTTTCTGGAAAACCCGATGGAGAAGCCCTTCATTCCCAGCTGGAGCCGAGTTCGCAGCGCCGTGCCCGACATCTTTGAGCAGTTGATCGAAGCGGTAGAGCAAGACCACCAAGAGATGATGGGAAAACGATGACGCCACTGGCCACCAAACTTCAGGATCACCTGCAGCGGATCTACCCAGGTGGGGACAACAGCGTGCTGGCCAAAGCACTGATGAGTGCCATGGCGCCAGCCGAACCCAAAGAGGCCCCCTCAGAGCTTTGGGATCAACAGGATGCGGTGCTGATAAGCTACGGCGACAACCTCGTGGCTAACGATGAGATGCCGCTGACCACCCTCAAGCACTTCATCGATGAACGCCTCTCTGGACAGTTCTCTATGCTGCACCTGCTGCCCTACTTCCCCTACAGCTCCGACGATGGTTTTGCGGTGGTGGATTATCTGGAAGTGAATCCCAAGCTGGGAGACTGGAGCCATGTGGAAGATCTAGGCCATCGGCTGGAGTTGGTTACCGATCTGGTAATAAACCACGCTTCCAGTCGCAGCCTGTGGTTTGAACAGTTTATCGAAGACAAAGAACCCGGACGCCACTATTTCGTTACCGCCAATCTCGATGACGACCTCAGCGCTGTGGTTCGCCCTCGCACCAGCGAACTGCTCAAGCCAGTGCGCACCGCCCGTGGGGATGAGTGGGTGTGGTGTACCTTCAGTCACGATCAGGTGGATCTGAATTTTCAGCAACCGCAGCTGTTGCTGGAGATGGTGCGAATACTGCGTCACTACCTTGATCATGGCAGCCGCATGATCCGCCTTGATGCCATCGCATTTCTCTGGAAATCCCCAGGCACAGACTGCCTCAACCTGCCGCAAACCCATGAAGTGGTTAGGCTACTGCGAACCCTAGTGGACGCGTATGCTCCCGGTAGCCTGCTGCTGACGGAAACCAACATTCCCAATCGTGACAACCTCAGCTATTTTGGGAACGGCAATGAAGCCCATCTGATCTACAACTTTGCTCTGCCGCCGCTGCTGCTCCAAGCGCTTATCAGTGGCAGCGCCGCTCACCTCAAGCGCTGGCAGATGGCGATGCCTCCAGCCCCCCAAGGCTGTAGCTATCTTAACTTTATTGCCTCTCACGATGGCATCGGCCTCAGGCCTGTGGAGTCCATTCTCTCGGAGCAAGAGACGCAGCAACTTATCGAACATGTGCAGGCGGTTGGTGGGCGCATCTCTTGGCGTAATGTAGACGGTCAAGCAGCCAAAGCCTACGAGCTCAATGTGTCGCTGTTTGATGCCTGTCATCATCCAGAATTTCAATTGCAGCGGTTTCTGTGCATCCACGCCATTATGTTGTCGCTGGAGGGCATTCCGGCCATCTACATTCATTCGCTTTTAGGCACCAGTAATGATCTGGATAAAGTGGCCAACACCGGCAGCCATCGCAGCATTAACCGCCACAACTGGAGCTGGGATGACCTTCAGCACAGGCTAAACACCCCTGACAGTCAGCATCACCAATGCTTTGAAGGGCTAAGTCGATTACTCAAGTACCGAGCGCAGCAGGAGGCATTCCACCCGAATGCCACCCAGTTCACCTTGCAACTGCCGGAGCCTCTGTTTGGGCTGTGGCGACAAAGTCAGGATCGCCGCCAAAGCATCTTCGCCATTGCCAACCTAAGCGACCGACCACAGCCCCTGCCGCTATCGAGTTTAAACCTCATAGATACCCACCCGTGGCGAGATCTCATCTCAGAAAAAGAGCTGAGAGACCCTCTGGCCAGCTTGACGTTAGCCCCCTACCAAGTGGTGTGGCTGAGCAATACATAATTCGCCACATTTAAACCACGACTTTAACCTTGGATTGACACCGTAAAGAGAATTTTGTCTGTAGACTGTAGCGCAATATTTTTATTGGACTTTTTATGCGCTCGCTCTCGATTTTTGCTCTTGCCATACTGCCACTGCCATTGCTGGCCAACGAAGGCATCAGTGACAACGCCCCCGATACTTCCGTTGAGACGGCTCAAGCCGCCCAAGCTCAGCCGGGTAAACGCAATGCGGTGGTGCCGTTTCTGTTTTCCTCCACCAGCATGGGCACCACCTTAGCCGCCGCGGGCAGTTTTCGAGGTATCTTTCAGCCTCAAGCGCAGTTGATCGCCGTTGGCGCGTACTCCAATAACGACAGCTACATCGCCTATGGCGGGCTTCACAACCTGTCATTCGGCCCCAAACGCTGGAAGCTGGATCTGGAAGCCTTCAGTGGCACCTTTAAAGAATCAGAGGTCTACCTCAACGGCAGCCACAACAGTGAGCAGCAAGATTACGTTACTGGCGAAGAACATCAGGAACGCTACTCCATTCACTTTCGCTACCTGCTGCCTTTGGGAGCAGGCGCGGATGCCAGTGCCAACCGTCGTCAGGCTTTCTCGCCGATGCCGCCCCAAAGCGATAGCGTCAGTCATCAAAGTCCAACGGACCAACCTTGGGTGACCCTAGGCTTTAAACCCTTTTATTACACCGCCACCGTTGCTGACTTTGACGAAGAGAAAACCGCTGGGCTAGAGCTCAAACTGGATGTCGATGCCCGTAACTACGTACCATCACCGAGTTCAGGCTACCGCTTCGAAGTGGATATGCAGCGAGATTGGGGCGCGGACGATCGAGACAGTTACACCAACTGGCAAGCTCAGTACAGTCAGTACTTTGACCTTGGGGTCAATCAATACAGTAAGCAGCAGACGCTGTCGCTGACTGCGTATTTGGCCGACACGCCTACGTGGGACAAAGACAACAACACTCACCAAGCGCCCTATTTTGCCCAAAACCGTTTAGGTGGCTGGGATCGCCTGCGAGGCTACACCGCGAACCGCTTCCACGATCGCAGTGCCATCTTCTATGGTGCCGAATACCGAGCGACGCCCAACTACCAACCACAGAGCCAGATACCCTTTATTAATCGCTATCAGATGCCCTGGTGGCAGTGGTCTCTATTCGCTGGCGTCGGCCGGGTTCATGACGAGTTTGATCTCGGTGAGTTGCATCAAGATCTCAAGTGGAGCGCTGGCTTCGGTGCCCGTTTGTGGGTTGAAAATGTGCTGGTTCGCATGGACATCGGCTACAGCGAAGAGGGCAATCAGGTACGAGTTGTGGTTAACCAGCCGTTCTAAAAACCCACTTACCTATCCGCAAGGGCGTCAGCTAATGAGCGCCCTTTTTTGAACCAAACATCGGGACTGCTCGTAAAGCCACACATGTTTGTGATGGAGAAGCACCGAAATGGTTCTGTTTGTGGATTACGCCTGCCCTCTCTGCAGTCGCGAGGTCAGTAAACTTAAAGCGCTGGATACCTTAGGTAAATTGACCTTTGAAGACATTCACGACACCAGTTGGCATCGCCGTTACCCCCACATCAATCCACAACAATGCCTGAAGGTACTCCACGGTATCGATGATTTTGGGCAGCCTCTGTTGGGACTCGACGTAACCGTGGCCACTTGGCGCAGTGTTGGCCGAGGTCACTGGGTCAACTGGCTACGTTGGCCGCTGGTAAAACCCATTACCGACCTTGGCTACCGCTACTTTGCCCGCCACCGACATCGATTAGGCTTATGGCTGGGACCTGCGCCAGCTCAATGCGACGGCAACGTGTGCAAACGTCCTAACAAGTAGGTAAGTACTCCCGAAGCCCAACATTGATTCGCAGCTGATGCGCATTAGCGGTGCAGAGCGTCAATCACGAAAGCGGCAATAACGCGCCGCCAATGCGTGTGTTTATCGCCCTTGAGTTTGGCTCCTCCAAAGCCAACGCCCCGACAGGTTCCCCCTCCATTTAGTGATAAAAACAGTAACTTGTTACTGATACTTGCCCCAATGAAAATCGATATAGTCGAGCGACAGAAAACACCGCTATGTCTATTAATCGATTCAAATCTATAAGGTTTTCCCTACTGACTAGGCCTTAGCAAGACGCTGTGGTGTTCGTATTCACTCTCTAAATCGAGTTCTTAAGGGAATATTATGTCGTACGTAAAAACGAGTCTGAGCTTATCCATCCTATCGTTGGCATTAGCAGGCTGTGGTGGCGGAGACGGAGACTCCTCATCAACACCTTCAACCCCTGGCCCACAACCCGTTGACATATCTAGTTATACCGTCATTGATGGTTACCTCACCAACATGCTGGTGTTTATCGACAGCAATAAGGATCTTCGCTTCCAAAACGGTGAAACCATCATTGGCCTGACGGATGCACAAGGCCGTGTCGATGCAAGTCAAATCAACATAATGCCGGACGACCAAGTGGTCGCTGAAGCCATTACGTTAAAGAACAGCAGCAAGTTTCCCGCTCAGTATCAGCGCAGTTATACCTACGACCAAGATGCGCCAATGAATCACTTCTCAGATCCTTTCTCTTTGGCCACAACCGCGGATAATGCGGTGATTACGCCCCTCTCTGACATTGTGGTTCGCCTGATGAACGAACAAGGCATGACTGAGGAGGAGGCGAAAAGCTTTCTCCTTGAACTGCTTAACAAATTGGGGATTGATGACATCTATCAAAATCACATCTTGAACGATGACAAGGTGTTAAAGAAGGTCAATCAAATCTTATTGTTTAGCCGAATGGTCGACCCTGATGGTTACGAGAAGCTCTATCAAGAACTCATTGCCCTGATCATCGACATCATTCAAGAGATGACTGCAGAACAGATTGAAGACCATCGATTCATCATCATTCCAAACAGAGGTCCTAACACCATTGCGGTTGTCTCCGCTGAGCAGGCAGCACTGATCCAAGCGCAACTGCAACAACAGTTTTCTCAACCTAATTTCAATTTCGACGTCGACTTTAGGTCGCTGTTTATCGATCCAGATACCAATGAAGACATCGTGTATTTTTATGGGGATCAGATCAACGCGATGGGAATTGAGATATCCCAAGAACCAACAGACGGCGTGGTCTCCTTCAGTGGTTCATTCGACGGTTCACAGAGCTTCGACCTTAGCGTGATGAAGTTTGACATCAGTGCAAATGGCTCAAGATTAGACCCTAAAATCGTTAACTTCGCCCTAAGCATCAATGGTGGTGAGGTGTCAGATAATCAAAAGCCCGTTATCCAGCAAGAGCGCTTAGAAGGTTTACAATGGCTATTTGACTCCATCGAATTGCGCCAAAATCAAAATATCTCCATCGATTTTGAAACCGCCTTCCTGTTCCACGATGAAGAAAACGATCCACTTAAATATCGCCTACAAACGAACGTGCCCGGCATGTCGTTTAACTGCCATGTTGCAGATTGCGGCACGGCTGTCACCTTCAGTGGCACGCCAACCGATCAGTTGACCAACGCATGGATAAAGATAGACACCAATGACGGCCAACACGGTCCAGAGAGCTCTGCAAGTTCTTGGTCTGAAGTGGCCAAAATCGACCTTGGTGACATCACCCCTGACAGCAATGTCGATCCTCGCTGCTCCGCCTACACCAGCTTCTCCACTGAGCGCCTGAATTGGGATGATGCCGCCAATTACTGTGCCTCACTCGGAGCAAACCTACCGAGTCAGGGCGATCTGCTACAACTGCATACGGATGTTGAAACGCGCTCTGTTTGTGGCTGGCCTGATTACCATATCTGGAGCAATACATCAGGCGGTGGCTCGAACTATTGGGCGTTTAACAACAAAAATTACTTCCATACCACATGGGATAAGAGCCGAGAATTTGAGGTGACCTGCAAAAGATAACAACCAAAGCCCCACCTTGAACTTGGTGGGGCTTGCCGCTCTAGCTTGTTCCTATCCAGCCACTATGGCAACTTAGCCAGAAATAGGAGCGTAGATTATGGACAATCACCATAGACGCCTTGAAGCCATGTATCAGGGTGCACCCATCAACGGTTTTTATCCGACTCAAATGCAGGTCAGCGATGGAGAGGCAGAGCTCACTCTTGAGGCCATTGCCGACTACCACCACGCTGCCGGTGCCATGCATGGTTCGGTCTATTTCAAGCTGCTGGATGACGCCGCTTACTTTGCGGTGAGCTCATTGGAACCGGAAGTGTTTGTGCTTACCACCTCATTTACTACCTACCTGACGCGTCCGGTCAGCGAAGGCACCCTCACCGCCATCGGCAAAGTCGTGAATCAAAACAACAGTCAGTGGATCGCTGAGTCTGTCATTTACGACATCAAAGGCCGAGAGATTGGCCGAGGTAATGGCATCTTTGTGCGCAGCAAAAACCGGTTGTTGGATGTGCCCGCCTATCGAGGGAATTAGCGCTGCAGCCCGCTGTAATAGCGGTTACAATGGGGGCTCATCAATTTACTAAGAGGTTATGCATGTCCCTTGAGAGTGCCCCAGATGAAATCAAACTCGCCGTCGATCTTATCTACCTACTGGAAAGTAACGAAATTGACCCGCAAACCGCCCTCAAAGCCCTAGCCATCGTGAAACAAGATCTGGATGCCAAGGTAGACTCCACCCCTAAAATGACGGTGGAAGCGAGTGGCAGTTGAAGTAACTCAAAATTCTAACTAACTGATTAACCGTTATTTACGATATCCTGTTAGCGTTATAAAGACCGCAGTTAACAGGAAGCTCTCATGCCCCTTAGCCAATATCTTCTGGCGATGGAACCCGTGCCACCCCACCTTCAACACGCCGCGAGCCAAGAAGCAGAATTAATCGATTTTCCCACCCTTGCCCAGGGCAACCAGCTCTTTAGCCAATGGCATAACTATCAAAATCGCATTATGCGCAGCAAAGATGGGCAGATGTTGGTGACCTGCACCACCGAGATGCCGGGGGTAACGCCAGAGATGGTGAACTGGTGGTTCGGTTGGCACATCGTCAGCAGTGAGCGCTACCAGTTGTGGCACCCTCAAGCGCACCTGTTTGCCAAGCCTAAAGTGGATCGCAGTTTCCATAAGCAACACCTGGCTCGCTATCTCGGCAACGTCTCCTACGTCAATGAATACCTAGGAAAGAAGCTGTGCAAGTTGGCCATCGCCTTTCATACTGCCGAGTCGCTGGGAATCGATAAGCTTGACCGCCAAGGGGGAATCGCCATCTGCGCCCAAACCGCCAGCCGCACCAGTCATATCGTCAGTGGTCATCTGGTGCATCTGGTTGTTCCAACAGAAAATGGCAGTCGAATGATGAGCGCGTTCTGGCTTGGCGGCACCCGCTGCAGATGGCCACTGATTGGTCGTCTCCTGACGCCCATCCTTAACCTCAGCCTGATACGGCGCATGACCTTTCCCCAGCGCCATGGGCAAAATCTCCTGAAGCACTGCAGTGAAGAGATGCATCATCTGGCGCGGATTCTGCCCAAGCTCTACCAAGACCAAGCCGCTAGCGAGTAATAAAGCCAATCACATTAATGTTTTGCGCAGCTCAGAAGCCCTCTCAAGTTCTGAGCCATCGACACTCAAAATCGAGCTCACGATCTGCCTCTGCGCAAAACACTGGTGATTGAAGCGCGACAAGCGATAGCCGTTTTGCCTACCGACAGAAAGGCCATTCCCCCCCAACAGATCATGCTTTGCCCCGAATGGGCAAAGCCATCTCAATTAAAACTCAAATAGCCGCTGCAACCAGTTTTTGTCCCGCTTGGCTCCGGCACAGCCTGATGGCTGTGGCCAGCTGACAGCATCCGCTGCAACGGCGGTGGCCCCTCGGCAATCCTCGGCAACGGCAACGCCCTGACTATTAAAGTAACCGGTAAGCACACCATCGGGCGGAGTGAGCACCAACGACAGCGGGTCTCGTTCCCTCAGATAGCGCTGATACAGCGGCAGCGCCGCCTTGGAGCCATAAAGATTGGCGTTGGAGTTGTCGTCCCGCCCCACCCAGGTCACCACCACGTCGCGGTCGTCAAAACCAGCAAACCAAGCATCTCGCCCTTTCGGCGTGGTACCAGTTTTGCCCGCCAAAGTGACGTTTGGAAAAGCGTTAGCGAGTGCTCGAGCGGTACCTCGCTGCGCCACTTGAGTCAGCAGCATATTGGTCAAATAACTGGCCTGCACCGGCAGTCGCTGCTCGCTGTGGGACTTATGCTCCGCCAGCGGCAAATTATCCTCCCCCAGAACCGCCTTGACGCTGTGCAGCTGCCGGTAGCGACCGCCATCCGCCAGAGTTTGGTACAGCTGCGCCAACTCTAATGGGCTGGCTTCAATGGAGCCCAGTAACATGGATGGCACCGGATTAATCGGCTCTGGCCAACCGGCCTCCATCAAAGTGCCTTCCACCTTGTCTAAGCCCAGCTCCATGCCAAGATTCACCGTGGGCACGTTGTACGAGCGCACCAACCCCTCTTTCAGCGGCACCTGACCTCGATACTGCTTGTCATCGTTCTTGGGCGACCAAGTACTGCCACCGCTGCTTTTCAGGGTGATCGGCTCATCTTTGATGGGGGTCATCGGGTTAAATTGCTGTGGCTGCGACAGGGCGCTCAGGTACACAAAGGGCTTCACCAAAGAACCGATGGGGCGGCGGGCGTCCATGGCTCGGTTAAAGCCGTTGTAGCTTGGGGAGCGATCCCCCACCATGGCCAAGATGCCCCCTTGGTAGCGGTCCACCACCACCATCGCCGATTGCAGTCGTTTATCACCACGGTCTTTAATCAGCTGAGCGGTGCCCTTCTCCACCGCAAGCTCCGCCGCTCGCTGCGCCAACGGATCTAAGGTGGTGTAAATTTTAAGTCCTGAGCGATTAAGCGTTTCGCTGCCAAAACGAGTCACTAACTCCTGACGCAGCTGCTGCATAAACGCGGGCTGACGATGGCGCAGCTTCGCCCTGGCATCACGCACGGTAAGAGGGCTACCGGTGGCGGTTTCATACTCGGCACGATTCACCATGCCTTGTTCCAGCATCAGTTTAAGCACCAGATCGCGGCGCTTGATGGTGCGCTCTGGATAGCGCCATGGATTGTAATAACTTGGCCCTTTGATCATCGCCACCAGCGTGGCCTGCTGCGCCACGGTAAGCTCCTCAATGGGGCGATGGAAGTAGAAACGAGCTGCAAGGCCAACTCCATGAACGCCAATGCTGCCATCTTGGCCCATGTACACCTCGTTGAGGTAAGCCTCTAAGATGGTGTCTTTGGAGTAGCGAAAATCGATCACCAGCGCCATTAGTGCTTCTCGCACCTTACGCCAGATTGAGCGCTCCCGAGTGAGGAAGAAGTTCTTGGCCAACTGCTGAGTCAAGGTGCTGCCACCCTGCACAGTACGCCCAGCTTTTAGGTTAACAACCAGCGCTCGGGCGATGGCCAGAGGTGCCACTCCGTGGTGGTGATAGAAGTTCTGATCCTCGGTGCGCAGCAGAGCATCCACCAATCGCTCAGGGATCTGCTCTCTGGGCACAAATAACCGGTCTTCCCGATCACTGGCCACCATACGATCCAGCAGTAGGGCTTCTAAATGCACGAAGCCCAAATCTCGGGCATCACTAGAGCGCTGCAACCGACTGATGCGGTTGTCGCTAAAACTGATGATCACTCGCTCGGCAGCGTCATAGCCACTGGGGCCGTCGCTGCCGCGCTTAAACAGTTCAATTTTGGTGCTGGATACCGCAAACTCGCCCTCTTTCCTTGGATTGCCGGTATTGCGGTACCCCAGCAGCTGCAGCTCCTGTTTGAGCTGTTCATGAGTGATAGGAGCGCCAGGGTAGATCGCCATCGGTCGGGCGTAGATCTGCGCTGGCAGGTGCCAACGTTGGCCCTCAAACTTCTGGGCGATGATCTTATCCAGATACCACAGGTACGCTGACGTCACCGCAGTAGTAATGATCAGGGTCCACAAACACAACCAGCCAATACGACGCTTCCAACTGCCTCTGTTGTTGGCTTTTTTGGTCATGGCGCGCTTGCGGCCAGTCTTACCTTTTGCGGCGGCGGTGCGTTTGCGCGGCGTACGCCCTTTTGCTGGCGCTTTGGACTTGGCCGGCTTGTCTTTATTTGCGGGAGCCATCTACTGCTGCTGCATCCTTTTTTTGGTCACTTTGGTCGGCTGAGTGTTGGCAGGATCGTCCGGCCACAGATGTTTAGGGTAACGCCCCTTCATCTCCTTTTTCACCTCATTCCAGGCTCCTGCCCAGAAGGCGGCCAGATCTTCGGTCACCTGAAGTGGCCGCCTTGCTGGCGACAACAGCTCCAGCGTCACTGGCAGTTGGCCTTGAGCCAATCTCGGGGTTTCGGCTTCGCCATACATCTCCTGAACCCTAACGGCCAGTTTCACCCCTGATTCGTGATATTCCAAGGGCAATTTGGAACCAGTCGGCGCCAGCCAATGGCTAGGAAGCTGCTGCTCCAAGGTGGATTGCAGTGACCAGTCCAGCTGCGCTTTTAAGGCAGCAAACAGATCCAGCTTATTCAATTGCGATACCTTCTTAACGCCTGACAGATAGGGTTCCAACCAGCTCAAATCCGCCAGCAGCGACTCATCGCTTAACTCAGGCCAATCACCTTGGGTGAGTAACGCTTTGGCATGGGCGACCCGAAAACGCCACTGATTGATGTTGTCTGTAAAGGGCAGCAAGCCAAGCCCTTGCTGGCGCACCGCTTGCAACAATGCCTGCACATAGTCGTCGTCACTCAGATCCGTCAGAGGTTCACGCCTCACCACCAAGGCACCAAGCTGCAGTTGCCGCTCGGCGATGAGCTCACCATTTTTAGGAGATAGCTGCTGAAAACGCTGCCAACGGAAAAGATACGGCAGAGCGTCTTGCAGTTCACTTAACGGGATCTGCGCCCCCATGTGCACTATCGCATCCCCCTGACCTTGACGCTCCGACAAACTGGCACACACCAGCAGGGTTTCATCCTTGCTCGAAGGGTTACGGCCAAGACCGCACCAAGGGTCGTCCTGAGGCAAGCACGCGCCGCTGCCGCCACTGAGTTGATAGCGGCCACCTTGGCCCCGAGCCAGACCGATGCGATCTGGGTAGGCCAATGCCAACAGCAAACCACAGTACTCACCTGAGGCGATGGAGTCGGTTTGGCAACCCAACTGTTTAGCCCACTTTTGGCTTTGGGCCTTGGCGGTATGGGGCAGCTTACCGAGACGCAGATCGATATCGATCCCTAAGTTTCGGCCTCGAAGGGGATCGTTCTCCTCCAGCAGCGCCGCTAACTCGCAGGCCAATCGCTGCAACCCACGGATCTCAAGCTCGCTCTCCAACACCTTAGCTTTAAGCAGCATGTGTCCGAGACGAGGATCGCTGCCCAGCTTATGTACCTGACGCCCCAAAGCGGTCAGCTTATGACTGTCATCCACCAACTCCAGCTGCGTCAGCAACTGCCACGCCTTGGTCATATTAGTGGTCGCCGGTAGCGTCAACCAGACCAATTCGTCGGCGTTGCGACAGCCCCACGCCGCCAGCTCAAGAGCCAATGAGGTAAGGTCTGCCTGAGTGATCTCAGGGGCATCGGCGCTGGCCAATCCCTGCTGCATCGATTCCGACCACATGCGCACGCCGTGACCGGCCATCAAACGCCCGGCACGGCCGCTTCGCTGCGCCGCCGAAGACTGGCTAATGCGCACCGTCTCCAACCGGCTAATGCCGGATTTCAAGTTGTAACGAGCCTGACGCTGCCAGCCGGCATCCACCACCACCGAGATACCATCAATGGTCAAACTGGATTCGGCGATGTTGGTGGCCAGTACCACTTTGCGCTTACCAGGTGGGGGAGTATCGATGGCGGCGTCCTGCTGCTTAGGCGACAGCTGGCCATAGAGTGGACACACCATGACTTCGCTGCTGACTTTTTCCAGTAATTGAGTCTCGGCGCGGCGGATCTCCCCCTGCCCAGGCAGAAACACCAACAGGTTGCCCTCTCGCTGGCTCAGTTGCTTTAGCACCTCAGAAACCGTTGCCTCAAGCCAAAACTGCCCTTGGGCAACGGGGCGATACTCTAGGGTGACTGGGTAGCTGCGCCCTTCACTCTCCACCTTGACGGCATCAGGCAAGCACTGCTCCAGCGCTTGCCCCTCAAGGGTGGCCGACATCAGCATCAAGGTCAGATCATCACGAAGCCCGCCTTGAACCTCCAACGCCAACGCCAGGGCCAAGTCCGTCGCCAGATGACGTTCATGTACTTCGTCAAACAGCACCAGCTGCACACCATCGAGTTCAGGGTCGGCCTGGATCTGGCGGGTTAATACGCCTTCAGTCACCACCTCCAATCGAGTCTGTTTGCTGACCTTAGTTTCACCTCGAACCCTAAGCCCCACGGTTTCACCCACGGACTCCCCCAGCTGTTTTGCTAGGTAGCGAGCAATGGCACGAGCGGCGATGCGGCGAGGCTCCAGCAGGATGATTTTGCCGCTGATTTGCGGCCAGCTCAGCATCGCCAGAGGCAGGGCGGTGGATTTACCGGCACCGGTAGGCGCCTGCAGCACAATCTGATTCGACTGAGTCAGGGCATGCTGGAGCTGGGGGAAAACTTGGGTAATAGGGACAGGCTGGGACACAAACAATCTGGCTTTTTAATCAGGAATGGCGATTAGTGTACCTTCGCCAACGCCGAGAGCCAAACCACTAGCCGCTCACAAGCCCTAAAACAAAAACGCCGCTACTTCATTCGAAGGGCGGCGTTTGGCTTAATCTAATGACTCAGTCTAATGACTTATTCTAATAACCCAGAATTACAGCGACAGAGAGGTCATCTCGATGTAAGGCACTTCCACTTTGTCTTTCAGCAGCAGATCCGCAGTGGCTTGGCTGAAGGAGCGGTAGTTCAGCTTCACTTCAACCTGATACTCGCTCACGCCCTTCGGTAGGTTGAATGCGTAAGTCGCATCACGGCTGCCCTTAGGTGGAATGGTGTTCTGCATGTCAAAACCCGCCACTTTCCACGGCTTGTGTTGTGGGCCTTTGCCATCGCCATCGACGGCGCGGTTTTGGAAGATAACCGTGCCTTCAGGCAGTTCATTATTGGCATCCAGACTACCAGAGCGCAGCAGCTCACTGCCTTTCGCGTCGGTGATCACCACTTCCAACCACAGTTGACGAATAAAGGTCAGGCTGGTCGGCAGGTTGTGACCGGCGCGGCGGTTATGCACGGTAACAGTCAGCAGGTTCACACCATCGGCTTGAGTGGCTACTTTTGCTTCAAGTTCCGCCACGTTTTGCAGACGCTTCTTGGCGGCATCCGCATGCTCTTGGCCGCCTTTGACGCCCAGTAGCGGTGCTACGGTGAAGTTACCGCCAACAAAGCCATGGTCGTGCACCATATCGCGCGGCTTACCACCTCGGGCAGCTTTGCCCCCCAGACCATGATTTTCCAAATCTTTGGCTGGCTTCATCTCATCGGCAACACGAATGGCGGTATCCACTGGCACCATGTGGCAATCCTGACACTGGATCTCAGCTTGAGCATAAGGGGAGTATTTCCACTCATCGTAGGTACGCTCAATTGGGAAGTTGTTGCCTGGGTGGAACACGTTATGACAGTTACCGCAGAACTCTGACTTGGTGTGCAAATCAGAATACTCGGTTTTGTGCATTGGCGACTTGGAGTCGCTCAGCGGCCCACGTTTTACCTTATCGTTGGCAATGGCAAACGAGGCGTTACCGTTCTCAAGCATCGCAGTATGCAGCACATTATTTTCACTGACGGTATGACACACATCGCAGGACACACCCGCATTGGCCATGCCTTCGGTGGTAAAGCCACCGTGTTTGCCCATCTTGGGGTCAAACTCGACTTTTTGATTTACGGTACCCACGGCGGTGTGGCACCCCGCACACAGATTACGAGTCAGGCCGTTGGTCTCCTTTTCACCTAACGCCCACTCCCCCTGAAAAACTGGGTCGATAAAGGCGATGGAATGCATGGAGCCCTGCCAACCTTTGAATTGACGGGGGTGACACCCCTTACACTGCTTCGGGCTGTTCCAATCTTTGATTTTAACGGTTTGGGGATCGCCATCCAGAGTCAGGTAGGAAGGAGCGTAGGGTTGATTATTGGCGTGACTTGCGCCACAGACCAACAGCGACGCAGTGGCAAGGGCGGACAAAAGTAGGCGCATTGTTATGATTTTCCCAAAAACTTGTGATGTAAGTTTTAATTAATATATTTATTAATCAATGTGATAGCTGCTATTTGCGCGGCGGATTGTACTGACAAACGCCCACAGCTGTAGTCGGGAAAACGGAAACTGCGACCTTGGCAGCAGATCCTATGGAAATTTGAATTGGCTTTAAAAATGACAGAGTAATGAATCGAATAAACTTGGGCTTAAAACAAAAAAAACCGACAGCCACCAATATTACCCTGACCGTCGCATTCACAGGGGGCTGCGAATATACTGACCACAGTATCGTTAAGAGAGTATCGCCATGGCCCAGCGGCTGTTCTTCGCCATTCCAGTGAGTGTGCCCAAACAGATGGCACTGATTAAGCACCAAGCCCACTTAGGAAATCTGGGTCATGTAGTGCCCGCCACCAATTTTCATCTGACTCTGGCCTTTTTGGGTAATGTGACCCAATCTCAGCAGCAGGCGCTGATCGAGCGCTGGCGGGATCTTACGGTGCCAAACTTACACCTGACGCTAAACCGCTATCTGCACTTCCCCAAAGCAGGGGTGGTGTGCCTTGCCAGTGACCAAGTCCCCATCGCCCTAATGCGACTGGCACAATCCCTGCGACGGGATGCTGCTCGCCACGGCCTGCATAGCCACAAAGCCGCGTTTCGTCCTCATGTCACCCTCTATCGAGGCGTGGACTCTGTGGTTGAGCTGCCCCAGCCAGAGCCGGTGACACTGGAGATAAATGAAGTGCAGTTGATGGCATCACAACGAGAAATGGGCAAGCTGACCTATTCCCCCCTTGTTCGTTGGCGAAGCGAGACCACAAACTAATGGCTCAAAGACTGCCCTAGTTTGGCTGCGGGGTCGCTACCTCAGTTTGAAATACCGCAGCATCCATCTGCTGCCAAGCTTCCAACACCTCTCGACATTCAAAGACAAAAGCGCCTTTAGGCACCCGCAGCGGATAGCCAACCAGCACGTCAAGATTGACTAGCTCCTGAATCGTCCCATGTGCAGCCATCGGGTTAAGCCCAAGGGCTTTGGACGCCGACTCAATCGTCACCAGTGGCCTTTGGTATAGGGTTTTCAACAGTGCATTGGCTCCCGGGCTTATGCTCCTTAATGCCAGCTTTCGCTGCAATTTTTGATGTGCCTGCCCCATGGACGCATCAAACTGGCTGCTGACCGCAGCGCTCCAGTCGAAAGCGGACTGCCAAAAGCTAAACAGCGATTGCCAGTGTCCTTGGGCCAACGCCATGGTTTGATCAAAAAAACCTTGATGTCGGTGACTGAGTCGATACAGAATTGGATTGACTACGCCATGGGCAAACTGCCCCCAAGACTGCAGTAATACCTCCAACAACAAGCGATCAACGCGGCCGTTGCCATCATGAAATGGGTGTAACACGATAAACTGCGTCACCACAGCAACCACCTGCTCCAATGACCAACTACTGCGACTGCAGATGTAATCGATAAACTCCTCGAGATGTGCTGGCAGCTGATCTGGCGGCACAGGAACCATCCTGGCGTCAACGGGGGAGTGGCCACCCACCCAGTTTTGAATCTTACGCACCTGACCACTGCACTCCACGTCAAAAGCAACCAACTGGTGAGCTTGACACAACGAGGCCTTGGTTATCGGCTGAGTTGATAACAGCGCCATGCCCTGCCGGTAGCGCCGCGCCCGATCGACCACCGCGGCCGCCAAGGGATCCTCGGTCTTTAATCCTGCCTCCACCAACTCTAAGCGTTGCCTGGATATTTGCCGCCCCTCTTTCAATGACACCCCACCAGCCAGATAACGACTTAGAAAATGGCTGTAATCAAAGGGAATCGGCAGCGGCGATGATCGGCCATGAGGCCAACTTAAAGTGCGTTGTTCCGCAAGGGGCTGCTGATGCAAAGGAGGAGGGCAAAAACATCGATAGGATTTCTGGGTCTCTGGCCAAATTCGTTCAAGATACACAACCATTCCTCAGGTTTACGTTGTCGAGATAAGGGGCGCTCAAGCGCCCCTTCGCGTGGTTTTTATAAGGAGTAATCCAACTGAATTGGCTTAAAGCCAAACACCTTATTTAATGACTCGTAACGACCGCCAGAGCCCCATGCCCCCTTACCATAAACCTGAGCGCTGGACTTCAAGCAGTATTTAGCGTCACTGCCCGCCGACAGGCTATTGTTGGCGTAATTCACCTGCCAAGCGCGATCAACTTGTGCACTCACTCCCGCAACAGGCTGAGTTTGATAGCTGCTAGAGATAACGTCGTTGCGACTCAGATCCGGGAACACCGACGCATCGGTGAAACAGGTGGTCATCGATTTCGAACGCTTACAAGGTCCAATGGCACAGCCACCTCGGGAAACATCCAGTCGATGAGAAATGCTACGGGGCGCCTTGTAGCTAATTTGCTCCATTCGATCCATACATTGACCACCATTGAGCGCATCCTCACACAAGGGCTCTGTGGGGTAGTAGCACCCGGACCACAGCGATTGCTGAGTACACTGACGCATTCCCTCTTCGATGACGGTCTTGGAGGCATCGCACATAAACGACTCACTCTGGCCATTCACATAAGCTCGATCTCCCATCACCTCCTCCATATCGCCAGCGGTTTCAGCGCCCACCACTTCGGTGTCCAACATCCAGCAGCGCTGATACAGTTGCTCATCCAATCGCATCCACGCGTTAGCGCGATTTTGATAGTTCACGTAGTTGGCAAATACATCAAAGTGCAACTCTCCATCGAGCAGCTCAGGGATCGGATACTCGGCATCGGTACTGCTAATGGCGACCAGATCCTGATTGCTGCTGCTGGCAAATTGATTCATAACATCAAACAGCGCTTCTGGGGTCGTTAATCGAATGATGTCCCCTGGCGTGCTCGAACCGGATTGATACACCAGCACCTCGAAGGTGTAGTTTCGATACTCACTGTTCATTTGTGACAGTTCGCTGCTGTCGAAATTACCATCGGCACTGTAGGCCTGAAGGTCAGCCTGAAGTCCGGAGGTTTTAGACTTGGTTTCCGACGCGGTTTCATGCTCGCTGAAGATGCGAATGGTGGCGGTCAACTCTCGACCGGTAATGATTGAGTTGATGTAGTTGTCACCGCAGGCCTTACGAAACTCCAACTTTTTGGTGGCATTCATCGGCTTGAGCATGTCGACGTAGGCAGACTTCATGTCCAGCTCTATGGCTGGCTTGGCGGTAAACTTATTCTGCTCATCGAGGAAATGGGCAACAATAACCGAGGACTCGGTTACTTTTTTGGTTTTCGAATAGATCGCTTTTTTGGACTTGGCGCCAATACTGAAGCCACCAAAGGAGAGATTAATACCGCCACTGCGCTTCAGATCTAAGCTGGTCTGCAAGCTCTCATAGGTATCCACCTTGCTAAAGCTCATGCTTTGTCGATTTAATCGAGTCACATTGGCACTGACCTTGTCTTGGGACGAAGCATTCCAGCAATAGCTGTTCTCCACCGGCTCAGCGTTGAGCATATCAATCCCCTGCCCTAACACACCTTGAGCGACCGCCAGCTCGCCATTGGTGTAAGTTGTTGCGGATTTACGGTAGTTGGCATTACTGGTGCTACTGAGGATCTGTCGGCTTCGCTCCAAAAGGGTTTGAGTGGGCACGTCAACCTTAGGCTCTGCCACCATGATGAAAGGACTGCTTTGAGACGAGGAACA
Organism: Ferrimonas aestuarii; assembly: GCF_005116665.1. Classification (GTDB taxonomy): domain Bacteria; phylum Pseudomonadota; class Gammaproteobacteria; order Enterobacterales; family Shewanellaceae; genus Ferrimonas; species Ferrimonas aestuarii. Next base: position 272,542 of record NZ_SWCJ01000003.1, read on the forward strand.
TCCCGCTGAGTTACACGCACGAATTCGAAACTGGGTTGGTACCAACTCGGCGTACCCTGAAGACGCGCTGACCGAAGCGGTCGGCGACGCTGTCGCAGTTGAGGTCGACGTTGAGGTGCTGGTGTCCTCCGACTGAGCGTCATGAATCAGGTTGTAATTGAACTTAGACGTGGAGGACTGGCTGCGAATCAGCTCCGAGGCCTGCCCTTGATCAACTCGATAGATCTCATACTTAAAATCTGACCCATTGCCCTTATCGGCAGGTGTTGCCCATGAGATGGTGACCTGAGATTGGCCCGGCGTATACAGCACCGATAAATTGGCCGGTGCAGAGGGTCGAGTTTCCGGTGGTGGCTCGTCCCCGCCGCCTCCACCACCGGAAGTCTCGGAATCATAACTGGCCGACTGATAGATCGAACTTGGTGACCACCCCCAGCCTGAATAACTTTCTTTAGGCACATGGTGGAATCGTTGCTGCTCTTCGTAATATTGAGTGCGTTCGGGGTTAGCCGCTTCGGCCGACAACCCTAATCCAGCGCTCATAATGAGCATCGAGAGTGTACTGGTCTTAAACATAAAACTTCCCTTTAGATATACTTTTATCCATCAGGGTATTGTTTCAACCTTGTCTCGATTTTTTATGTCGTCACCAGCGACAGTCTTTAACGGGTAGATGGCTCCTTTCCACCATTTACCCGATAACGGCCTTACTTTTAGAGAGATGCACCAGATTACAACCCAAATCCAGTTGCAACCGCTGAGATCTAGACGGAGACTCACAAAATGTCAGAGATATCAGACGCCAAAATTGATCAAAAAACACACAAAACCAAATGATTTATCTGCCACGAAAAGTATCCATGCCGACGTAAAAACAACAATGCCGCTCCCAGCAATGCTGAAGAGCGGCATTAAGTACAACTAGGGCTTTAAGACTAGTCTTTCAGAAGCTTAGCAATGGTCAGCATGCCCACGCCAGTGGCGCCTTCGGCCCACAGGCCGCTGGCACTGTCGGAATAGCATGCAGCCAGATCAAAGTGCAGCCAACCATTTTCCGGTTCACCAGCGAAACGGCTCAAGAAGCCCGCCGCGTTGGAGGCGCCGCCGAAACCACCGCCCTTTTGAGCGCGAGAGTTGGCCGTGTCTGCAAATGCAGATGGACACTTACCCTGGTGGAACTTAGCCAGCGGCAAGCGCCACAGGCCCTCCTCCACGTCGGCCGCCGCTGCCAACGCGTCTTGGCAAGCACCATCGTGCATGCCAAACAGAGCGTTGTAGTCGTCACCCACGGCAACCATGGCAGCCCCGGTCAGGGTAGCCGCATCGATGATGCGCTTGGCGCCAGCTTCGTTGGCGGCCATGAGGCCATCGGCCAACACCAAACGGCCTTCGGCATCGGTGTTTACAATCTCAACGCTAACGCCGTTTTTATAATTAAGAACGTCGCCCAGCTTGTATGCGTGACCGGAGATCAAGTTCTCAGCGCAGCACAGGTACAACTTCACTCGCTTATTCAGCCCTTGGCTGATAGCCAGATGCAGCGCACCGGCTACCGTCGCGGCACCGCCCATGTCGCACTTCATCGCTACCATGCCAGCACTTGGTTTAATGGAATAACCACCGGAATCAAAGGTGATGCCCTTACCGACCAGTGCCACTTCCACCTCGGCATTGGCATCGCCAGTTGGGTTGTAGTCCAGCTCTAGAAGTACCGGCGGGCGCTCGCTGCCACGGCCAACACCGTGGATGCCCACCCAGCCAGCGGTCAGTAGCGCTTCGCCTACCCACTGCTTGGTTTTGACGCGATCTGGTGCCAGTTCAGTCAGTTTTTCGGCAACTCGATCCGCTAGGATCTCTGGGCTTAAATCCTCAGGGGTCATGTTGACCAGTTCACGCAGCCAGTTTGCGGAATCCCACTGGGCACTGAGCTGCTCTTCACTATTGGCCCACTGGATTTTCGCATCCAGTTTGGCGGTTTGCAGACCACCAGCAAACTGCCACTGCAGCGCTGGAGTCCAAGCGTCGCCCTCCAAGGCAACGGTGCGGATACCCTGTGCAGTCAGCTTGCGGGCTGCTCCTTGCACCTGGCGACCCTGATCATCTTCCACTAAGTGAATGGTGGCAGTGGTACCGTCGAAGCTTAGGTTGGCCTCGCCCCAATGGGCTGGCGCTGGTTGCTCGGACAAGATGACCTTCATTACTTCGCTCATGCTGTGTTTCCTTTCATCATTATTGTCGATTCAGTGTATCACCCTTTGGTTGGCCAACCTCATACAAAAAAGTAAGCACATATGGGGAGATAGGCAGTGAAACTGTCTTTGGTTTATGTGAAAAAGGCTCTCCTAACGAATTAGGAGAGCCTTTAGCTCAAAGGTATGCCTTACGGCTAGTGATTAGGCTTTTGCCACTGCGGCGCGGTCAAGCAGTGCCAGAATCGATTTGTATGGGATTCCGGAGTGAGTGGTCAGGCCCACCTCACAAGTGGCGGACACCGAGTAACCCGAGGTTGCTCCCTTGTCTTTGGTCTCTTCTTTCAAGTGACGCAGACCATGCTCGTTCAGCTCTGGGTAGTTCATGCCGCGGTTACCGGCCATGCCACAACAACCCACTTTGTCACGGGGTGGCACCACCACTTCAGAGGCGCACAGCTCAGCTAGCCCCACCAGATCATCGACGATGCCCAGCTTACGGCAGGTACAGGTCGGGTGTACGGCGATCTTCTCTTCGATCTTGGTGATCGCTAAGCGCTCAACCAGGAACTGCATAGCAAACTCTTCAGGGCCCAGCAATTTCAAGCGTTTATCGCAGGCACGGCGCATGCGCTCCAGACAGGCGGTCGTTTCCACCAGAATCGGGTATTCACCATTGTTGGATACCTCCAGTAGCCACTGGGACAGCTCGTCAGACTTGGCATCCGCTTGCTTGTCATGGCCATAAGACTCCCACGGCTGGCCACAACACAGTCCCTGAGGTTTCACCCCAGACACCATCTCCACATTGGCTTTTTCAAACAGCGACTGAATGGTCTCTGGTACAGAGCGCTGGTCCTTGTTGGCTGGCGAGGTGCCCATCATGCGATGCAAACAAGCTGGGAAGTACACCGCTTTCACATCGCCAGTGGTCTTAAGCTCTGGCAACGCCTTGCCGCGTTTCGGCATCCCTTCAGACCACTGCGGAATCGGCATGCCCACTTTACGCAGCCCCTGAGTTACCGCCTTGATGCTGCCATCGCCAATGACGGCACGTGTAACGTCGGTTGCCCCAAGAGCGAAGCGCGCCACAGACTCCAGCTTGTCGAAGTTGTTGGCGGTGAAGTCGGCAATCTTACGGTCGGTATCGGTGGCGTATTCAGCACGCTTCATCTTCACGAATTTGCCGGTATCGATACCCATAGGACAGCCACTCTTACACAGGCCGTCGGCGGCGCAGGTATCTAGAGCGAAGTATGGGTATTTCTCCTGCAGGTCTTTGAGCACTTCCGGCTCTTGGCCAGTCATCTCCAGACGCTTCATCACTCGAGCAACCGCAGTACGCTGGCGAGGAGACAGCGTCAGCCCATGGGCAACACAGTGCTGCTCACAGAAGCCACATTCAATGCACTTATCAACAATGGAGGAGATCTCTGGCAGTGGCTTAAAGCCTTTGGAGTGACAGTTAGGATCATCGTTAATGATCACCCCTGGGTTCAGAATCCCTTGAGGGTCGACCACCGCTTTAACACGCTTCATCATGTTGTAGATGTCGGTGCCCCACTCTTTCTCAACGAAAGAGGCCATACCGAATCCGGTGCCGTGCTCTGCTTTCAGCGAGCCATCGTACTTGGTGGCCACCAGCTCCACCATCTCCTGCATGAAGTTATCGAAACGCTCGATCTCCGCTTCGGTACTGAAGTTTTGGGAGAAGATAACGTGGTAGTTCCCCTCCAGCGCGTGACCGTAGATCACCGCATCGTTATAGCCGTGTTTAAAGGACAGCTCCTGCAGATCGATGGTGGCTTGAGGCAGCACTTCGATTGGGAATGCGATGTCCTCAATAATGCAGGAGGTGCCCGCTGGGCGCATGGAGCCCGCCAGTGGGAATACCGCCTTACGGATGGCCCACATGTTGGCGATCACCGCCGCATCCTGAGTAAATTCCACCTCACGATACAAACCATGCTTAGCCATGATGGCGGTCATCTTGGCGATGTTGGCATCCACCTCTTGCTGGCTCATGCCAAAGGTTTCAAACAGCACCGCAGTGACGTCAGAATGGATCTCGCTCAGAAACTCTGGCGTATCGTATTTCGATGCAGACACCGCTTTTAGGGCAAAGTTATCCAGCAATTCCGCGGCGTTGGTTTCGTCGAAAGCATCACGGCGCAGTTCAACGATGGACTCACAGGCACCACGCAGGGAGTCGAAGTACACCATGGCAGAGGCGGAATGGGTGGCCTTCACCACCGACTTCATGGTCACTTCAGACAAAAAGCCCAAGGTTCCCTCGCCACCCACCATCAGGTGCAGCAGAATCTCGATGGCGTCATCAAAGTCGATGAACGAGTTCATGCCGTAACCCGTTACGTTTTTAATGGAGTACTTTCGCTGAATGCGAGCAACCATCTCGGCATCGGCGCGAATCTCATCACGAATCGCTTCGATGCCCTCGATCACCTCAGGATGCTTCAAGCGAAACGCATCACAGGAGGCGGTGTCAGCGGTATCCAGTACAAAACCGTTGGCCATGACGATGCGGGCAGACTCAATCAAGCGGTAGGAGTTCTGGTGTGTACCACAGTTCATGCCCGAGGCGTTGTTGGCTACGATGCCACCCACCATGGCGGAAGCGATGGTGGCCGGATCTGGGCCAAATTTAAAGCCCAGCGGCGCTAAGGTCTGATTGATCTTGGCACCAATCACCCCAGGTTGAGATTTAATGCGGGCGCCATCGTCCAATACTTCAAGCTTGCTCCAGTGACCGCCGGCCACCATCAGAACCGAGTCAGACAAAGCCTGACCACAAAGCGCGGTTCCTGCAGCACGGAAGGTAACTGGGGTTTGGCAACTGGTGCACTCCGCCAGGATCTCAGACACTTCAGATTCTGTTTTTGGGTGTGCCACGATCTGGGGGCGCTTCTGATAGAAAGAAGCATCGGTTCCCCACGCAATTCGGCGTAGATTATCGGTATAAACGCGATCTTTCTCAAGAATTTGGCCAAGTTTGTTAGCTAGCTCAGTTATTTTATAATTCGGCATGTGATCAAACTCCGGTGGGTAAATACAACAAAACCGAGTCCAAAGACTCGGTTTTCTTTATCGAACATAATGAGGGACTTAGTAGCCGCCCCACAGGTAAGCGATGGTTCCGGCTGCCATGGCATAAGCCAAAGCAACAGGCAGTGTTTTACGGATAATCTCCGATTCTCGGCCCGCCATGCCAACCACGGTTGCCGCCGCAACCACGTTCATTACGCACATCATGTTACCGGCGTTAGCACCGATCCCCTGAAGTGCCAACACCAAGGCATGATTGGCACCAATGTTGTCGGCCACTGAGTATTGCAGGCCCGAGAACATCATGTTTGAGAACGTAGCCGACCCAGATAGGAAGGCCCCGAAGATACCCACAATTGGCGCGGTCCATTCCCAGACGGCACCCATGGTAGACGCCAGCATTTCAGCTAGAGCCTTAGGCATAGACAACAATCCTGAGGCGTTCTCACCGGAGTTCAAGAAAATCTTCACCATAGGAACCGAAGCGCCTAGGGAGATAATGGTTGGAACCAGTGATTTGCAAGAGTCAGTAAACGCACCTTTAAAGGCCGCTGGTTTCATCTTGAAGATGAAAAACGCCAGAATACAAACCAGTACGAAGAACGCGCCCGGTGCGTAGAAGGTGGCAAAGCCCGCTTTTAGTCCAGTACCTAATAGCCCTTCCCAAGAGATGTTAAAGCTGGTCAGGAATGACTTCAGTGGTGCGATGGTACGAGACATCACCAGCAGTGCCGCCATCACCAGATATGGAGTCCACGCAGCTAGCTGAGAGAATTTGGCTTCGTCTTGCTGAGATTCCTCTTTCTTTTCAACACCGTCGAAATCAAACCACGGCGTTGCTGGCAACAAGAAACCTTTCTTCGCTGCAGGAACCACGATGGCCATACCCACAAGTGCACCGATTACCGATGGGAACTCTGGGCCAGCGAAGTAGTTGATGATGAACGCAGGAATGGTGAATGCGAAACCAGCAAACAGAGCAAATTTCCAGATGGCCAAGCCTTCAGCGAAGGACTTGTTGCGTCCAAAGAAGCCGGTTAGAACCGCCACCAGCGCCAGAGGGATCAAGCTGCCGGTAATCAAATCGATGGTGATCATGTGCATGGCGATCAACTGAGCGTAATCAGCAAAGGTTGAGCCTGCGCCCAGAGCCGCAATCTGCTCCGCCGCCATGTGACCCGCAGAGGAGGTCAGGCCTTGATCCATACCAAATAGCACAGGCAAGCCGATGGCACCGAAAGATACTGAGGTGGAGTCGGCAATCAGTGCCACTACCGCTGAGGCCAGAGGAGGAACACCCAGCAATACCAGTAGCGGCGCACCGATGGCCGCTGGCGTGCCGAAGCCTGCGGAGCCTTCGATGAAGGAGCCAAACAACCAACAGATAATAATCACCTGAACACGGGCATCGGCAGAGATGTTAGTAAACCCGGCTCGAATGGTGTCCATGGCGCCAGAAGCCGCCAAGGTTTTTAACAGGAAGATGGCACCGAAGATGATGGTTAGAGGGGTGATGGCCGCCAGCATCCCTTCAACAACGGATGCAGCCAGAATGGTGGTGTCCATCTGCCAAACAAATACCGCCGCCAATGCTGTCAACACCGCGGAAATCGGCATCGCTTTTGAAGCTGGCATGCGCATTAGCACCAGAAACACCAGTACCGAAACGATCGGCGTCAAAGTTGCCAAAGATTGAATAATAGTCACAAGTAAACTCTCTAATAGGTCGATTTATTCGAATTTAACTTGACCTCCCCCCTCAAAACCGAATGCGTCAGCTTACAAAGCTTTCTCATCGATGCCTCAAAAGGTGATCTTGGCGACGCATTCTAGAAAAACCGAAACCGAATTCATGAGACATGAATCACAGTCATCGGCGCATCAAAATTATTCATGCTGAGTGCAGTTTTCTATGCTAGTCCCTACTGATAACGAGGTATTTCCAATTAATTATGAAGTTATAAACAAAATTTTAATCATGTGAAAAGTTCAATTTTGACTTGATCACACTAGCAAATTTGTTTTAGGGAAGATCTCAAATCGTTTCCCATCTGAATCGCAGTCATCACAAAATTGACGCCAACGATGCATTTTTGAGCAAATTGCGCCCCTCTATGGGCATGGCATAATGACCTCCACCATCGGATTCATTAGGGAAAGTGGGTAACACTATGGGGAAAACCGCCATTGTTTTAGGGGCAACCGGAGTGGTTGGTAGAGAACTTGTCCGCCAGTTGGCGATACAAACAGACATCGACAAGATAGTCAGCCTGACTCGGCGGCCGGTCAGTTACTCCAACGCTAAGGTCGACAATCAGGTGGTGGATTTCGACAACCTGAAGAGCAGCAGTCAATGGTTTAAGGGCGACCTGCTATTCAGCGCACTGGGCACCACCTTAAAACAAGCAGGCAGCATCGACGCCCAGAGAAAAGTCGATGTAGATTATCAGTACCACGCAGCTGAAATTGCAGCTCAACAAGGGGTTTCCCACTATCTATTGGTTTCCTCCAGTGGTGCCAATGCCCAGTCTCGTTCCGCCTATCTAAAGATGAAGGGAGAGCTGGAACAACGGGTGCAGCAATTGCCATTTAATCGCATCAGCATAGTGCAACCCTCTTTATTATTAGGGGAACGAACCGATTTTCGACTGGGCGAGCGGCTAGCCGCCACTATATTACCCCTAATGTGTCGATTACCTCCTTTGGCAAAATATCGTCCCATCACTGGGGCTCAAGTCGCCAAAGCGATGATCGCCCTGAGTCAGCAACCGGGGCACCCCATTGAAACCATCTCCCTCGACCAACTATTTTTACAACAGGGCTAATCATGGAATTTTCCTCTCCACTGCAATCGGCCACGCTACTAAAGCGTTACAAACGATTTCTGGCAGACATTGAGTTGGCAAATGGTGAGGTGATCACCATCCACTGCGCCAATACTGGCGCCATGACCGGCTGCGCTGAACCCGGCGATACCGTATGGTACTCCACCTCAGACAATCCCAAACGAAAATACCCTAACAGTTGGGAGCTCACCCAAACCCAGGCGGGCCATTTCATCGGCATCAATACCGCCAGCGCCAACACCCTAGCCGCAGAAGCCATTGAACAAGACCTACTGCCGCCACTGGCTGGTTTTAACAACATTCAACGGGAGGTGAAGTACGGAGAAGAGAACAGCCGAATCGATCTGCTCCTTAGTGATGAACGTAATAATCTCTGCTACGTCGAAGTGAAAAGCTGCACCCTGTTGCAACAGGGGCAAGGCTACTTCCCAGACACCAAAACCGTGCGTGGTCAAAAGCACATTCGAGAGCTGATGCAGATGGTAGAACAGGGCCACAGAGCGGCACTGATATTCTTGGTTCAGCACACGGGCATCACCTCGGTTAAGCCCGCGGCTCATCTGGATCCTAAGTACGCCGAACTGTGCCAGCAAGCAGTAGCAAAAGGGGTTGAATTTTACGCGGTGAGCACAGAGATCTCCCCTAGAGGAATAAATGTGATGAAGTCATTACCTGTGATTACCACAGTGTGACATTTGCTTGCTCAGGGCAGGCAAATGGTGTTATACGAGTAATAAGCAACGGGAGTTGGCTTGAATACCAAATTAGATTTGCACAGATGCAGATCTTCTGGTATAGATACCGCCCAATTTTTCGAGGGTCACCTCGCGCTTGGAATATACAGGAGATGCGTGATGCCGGAGGGCAAAGCGAAAAAGATCGGTGTACTAGCCTATGCCAACGTAGAACCTTACCGCGAAACCGCGGGCGAGGAGTACATGAATGACAAGCAGCTGGAGCACTTTAAGAAGATTCTTGAAGGCTGGCGCACAATGCTGCGTGAAGAAGTAGACCGCACCCTGAACCACATGCAGAACGAAGCGGCTAACTTCCCAGATCCAGCTGACCGAGCAGCCCAAGAGGAGGAGTTCAGCTTAGAGCTTCGCACCCGTGACCGTGAGCGCAAGCTGATTAAGAAGATCGAAAAAACCCTGGTTAAGATCGAAGAAGACGACTTCGGCTTCTGCGATTCCTGCGGCATCGAAATCGGCATCCGCCGACTGGAAGCTCGCCCAACAGCCGACCAGTGTATCGATTGTAAAACTCTAGCCGAAATCAAAGAAAAACAGATGGCTGGCTAAGAAACAACAACGGGAGCATCGCGCTCCCGTTTTTGATTGTTCAGTTCCCCCCATGAGTCAATACATAGGGCGCTTTGCGCCATCCCCATCCGGCCCACTTCACTTCGGTTCTCTCATTGCTGCCCTTGGCAGTTGGTTGCGTGCGCGCAGTCAAGGGGGAGCTTGGTTGGTGCGCATGGAAGATATCGATCCCCCAAGAGAGATGCCCGGCGCCGCCGACGACATTCTTCGTACTCTTGAACGTTACGGCCTCACCTGGGACGCAGAAGTGCTCTATCAGAGCCAACGCCATCACGCCTACGATGACGCCCAACAGTGGTTGATTAATCAAGGTCTGGCCTATTACTGCGACTGCACGCGCAAACGAATCAAAGCTAATGGCGGTCACTACGACGGCCACTGCCGAACACTCCAGCTGCCCCCTGAGCACTGTGCACTTAGGCTCAACAACCAGATTGGAATCCGTGAATTTAGCGATCAGCTCTTAGGTCATATCGACGTTGATGCTCAGTTTTCAGAGGAAGATTTTATTATCCATCGCCGCGATGGGCTCTATGCCTATCAATTGGCGGTCGTGGTAGACGATGCGTTTCAAGGCATTACTGAAGTGGTACGCGGCAACGACCTTTTAGAAACCACGGTGCGACAACTGACTCTGTACCAAAGCTTGGAACTGGATGCGCCACAATTTCTGCATCTGCCGCTGGCGGTTCAAGCCGACGGCAACAAGCTGTCGAAACAGAATCACGCCCCCGCCATTGCCGCAGACCAAAGGGCGCAAACCCTAAGCCGCGCGCTGGATTTTTTGGGCTTTTCAGTGCCAGACTTTATTCAAGGTGCTGAGGTAGAACAGCAGCTGCAGTGGGCGCTTACTAACTTTGAGTTGAGCCAGATTCCGACTGAGCGCAAAATCCTTCTACCTCAATAACTCCAAGCGCTTATCATTTCTACAGCGATGGGGTATGATTGCGCGCCAGAATAGCCCCACTTTTAACAACCTGAATTTTATCGAGGTGTCCCATTCTTAAGCGACTGACCAAGCTGGCGAAAAAACTTGTGTCTCGAGAGCAAGCGATCCAGTTAGAACCACAGCTTCAGATCCATCCCCGCAAATCCCACGGGGTATCCCGCTCGGACATCAGCGAGAATGCGTTAAAAGTACTGTATCGACTGCACAAAGCTGGCTATGACGCCTATCTGGTTGGCGGCGGTGTCCGCGACCTATTACTGCGTCAGCAACCCAAAGATTTCGACATTGCCACCAATGCCACTCCAGAGCAGGTCAAACGCCTGTTCCGCAACAGCCGCTTGGTTGGCCGCCGTTTCCGGCTGGCACACATCCTGTTTGGCCGTGACGTCATTGAAGTGGCGACTCTGCGTGGCCATCACGTGGAAGAGGACAGCAAGAAAGCCAAGCAGAACGACAGCGGTCGTCTGCTGCGTGACAACGTCTACGGCACCATCGATGAAGATGCAGAGCGACGCGATTTCACGGTAAACGGCCTCTACTACGACATCAGTGATTTCAGCATCCACGACTACTTCGGTGGCATGGATGATCTGGAAGCCCGCCGTCTGCGCCTGATTGGCGATCCTCAAACTCGCTACAGTGAAGATCCTGTTCGCATGCTGCGAGCGGTTCGTTTCGCCACCAAACTGGATTTCACCTTAGATGCAAGCGTAGCCAAGCCAATCCCGAAAATGGCAGGCCTGCTCAGCGATATCCCTGCGGCTCGCCTGTTTGAAGAGTCTCTCAAGCTGTTTATGGGCGGCAAAGGGGTAGAGAACTTCCGCATGATGCGTGAGTTTAATCTGTTTGCTCCTCTGTTCCCGATGCAGGACAGCCTGCTAAACAAGGAAGATGGCAAAAAGGTTGAAACCCTAATCGAAGCGGTACTGCATAACACCGATCAACGGGTGAATGCCGACAAGCCGGTTACTCCAGCCTTTCTGTACGCAGCGCTACTGTGGTACCCGCTACAGAAGATGATCCACAAGCGCACCAGCCGCGGTACCAGCGGTTACGATGCCATGATGGCTGCCTGTGGTGAAGTTCTTAGCCAGCAAAGCAAAACCATCTCCATGCCGCGTCGCTTTACCACGCCAGCACAAGAGATCTGGCAGATGCAGACACGTCTGGAAAATCGCGCCGGTGCCCGAGCCTTCCGCGCCTTCGAGCACCCACGCTTCCGCGCCGCCTACGACTTCCTGCTGCTTCGCGGTGAAGCCGAAGGGGGCGAGGCTGCTGAATTGGGCCGCTGGTGGACTCAATTTGTAGAATCCGATGACCAAGGTCGACGCCAAATGGTACGCGCCCTTGGCGGTGGTGGTGCCCGTCGCCGTCGCCGTCCTCGCCGCCGCAAGCCAAGTAACAAAGCCTCTGGCGGTTCCGAGTAACCCCTGTGCGCTGTGTTATCGCCCTTGGCAGTAATATCGGTGAAGGCCCAGAGCAACTGCGCGCGGCCTTCGCTGATATTTCGGCTCTGCCTGGCACTCAAGCAATGGCGTGCTCCTCCCTGTATACCAGCCCGCCTATGGCCGCGATGCAGCAAAGCGACTACACCAACGCCGTCGCCCTTATCGATACCACACTCAGCCCAATTGAGCTGCTGGATCGCCTGCAAGCCATTGAGCTTGAGCATGGCCGTGAGCGCCATGAGCGTTGGGGACCAAGGACGCTGGACTTAGACATCATCGATATTGAAGGTACAACACTCAACAGCGAACGTTTAACCACGCCCCACTACGGCTTGGCCGAGCGCGCCTTTGTGCTGCTGCCTCTGTTTGAGATAGCACCCAATCATCAATTGAGCGATGGCCGCCAGATCGCCACCTTACTGGCACAATGTCCGTCTCAAGATCTGTATCAGATGGCAGATTCTCGCCTTCTATAGATCAATACCTTAGCTTTCTACTGCCGCCGTACATTTGCAACTGCTCTCGCATTAGAATATAAACTCCGCTTTAGACGCAGTTTTTGTGAGCCTGATAATGAAAGCAGTGACGACCGCCACTTTGAAGAAGTGGAAACAGGAAGGCGTTAAATTCGCCTCGCTTACCGCCTACGACGCCAGCTTTGCCGCCACCTTTGAACGCGCTGGAATTCCAGTGATGCTGGTTGGCGATAGCCTCGGCATGGTACTGCAAGGAAACCGCGATACCCTGCCAGTAACCGTAGAGCAGATCGCCTACCACACTCGCTGTGTTCGAGCAGGAGCTGACAAAGCGCTTATCATCGCCGATATGCCCTTTATGAGCTATGCCACTAAAGAGCAAGCGTTTGAGTCGGCAGCAGCACTGATGCAAGCGGGTGCTCAAATGGTGAAACTGGAAGGCGGCGACTGGCTACTGGACACCGTAAAAGGCCTGACCGAGCGCGGCATTCCCGTATGTGCACACTTAGGCTTAACCCCACAATCGGTGCACCAGTTTGGCGGCTTTAAAGTTCAAGGCCGTGACAGCGCTCAAGCCCAAGCGATCCTAGAGCAAGCCCAAGCCCTTGAGGCAGCGGGTGCTAGCCTCTTAGTATTAGAATGCGTACCTAGCCAATTGGCTCGCCACATCACCGAACACTTGAGCATCCCAACCATCGGCATCGGTGCCGGCCCAGATACCGACGCGCAGATTTTGGTGATGCACGACGTACTGGGGATCACCAGCGGTTACATACCCAAGTTTTCGAAAAACTACATCGAACTGACCGGCGGTATTGAATCGGCGGCGGCCAAGTTCGTAGAAGAGGTTCAAGAGGGGCAATTCCCTGGACCAGAACACCAATTTAACTAACTCCAAGTAGCAGTATAAGGGAGAGAAGATGCAAACCACTCATGACAGTCATCGTTTACATCAAGCATTAAAACAGTGGCAACAACAGGGCCTAAGCGTCGCTTTTGTGCCCACCATGGGTAACCTGCATGATGGCCACCTACTGCTGGTCAAAGAGGCCAAACAGCGCGCCGATAAGGTGGTGGTGAGCATCTTCGTCAACCCGATGCAATTCAGCGCCGGTGAAGATCTCAGCAACTACCCACGTACTCTAGAGCAAGACAGCCAAGCGCTGTTTGAGCTGGGTGCCGACCTGTTGTTCACCCCAACACCTGAGCTGCTCTACCCCAATGGTTTGGAAAATCAAACCTTTGTAGAGGTACCCGGGATCTCAGACAAGTACTGCGGTGCCAGCCGTCCTGGCCACTTCCGTGGTGTGGCAACGGTGGTCTGCAAGCTGTTCAATTTGGTACGTCCCGACGTGGCGATCTTTGGCCGCAAAGACTACCAACAACTGGCGGTTATTCGCGCCATGGTTCGCGATCTTAACCTTCCCGTAGAGGTAATCGGCATCGATACCGTACGCGCTGCCGATGGCTTGGCACTGAGTAGCCGTAACGGTTACCTCAATGAAGAGCAGCGGATGCGCGCCCCAGCGCTGAAGTTGACCTTGGATTGGGCCGCAGAACAGCTGCAGTTCGGAATGAACGCCGAAGAGGTTGAACAACTGGCCAATCAGAAACTCGAGCAAGCGGGCTTTGAACCGGATTACTTCCATGTGTGTCATGCAGATAGCCTTGAAAAAGCCCAGCCCGAGGATAAAAATCTAGTGATTTTGGCAGCGGCTCAATTAGGACCGGCTCGCCTAATCGACAATTTGCGGGTGGATCTGAACCCCTGATTTGGCTATAGTGCCGTAGTTAATGGGTTGTAAACGTGCGTTTAGATCCCAAATCCATAAGAAATCTGTTGTAAAACAGTAGAGTGTGAGATAGGCCTCCACCCAGAAGTAACAGGGAACAAATTAGATGCAAAGAATCATGTTGAAGGGGAAACTGCACCAAGCTCGCGTTACCCACGCCGAGCTGGAGTATGAAGGCTCCTGTGCCATCGATCAGGATCTATTGGATGCTGCCGGCATTCTTGAATACGAGCAGATCGAGATCTACAACATCGATAACGGTGAACGCTTCGCAACCTACGCCATCAGTGGTGAGCGCGGCTCAAAAATGATCTCCGTCAACGGCGCGGCGGCCCACAAAGCCAGCCCGAAAGACCGCGTGATCATCTGTGCCTACGTCGGCATGACCGAAGAGGAAGCCAAGGCCCATAAGCCACAGCTGGTTTACCTGAACGAGTCTAACGACATCAAAGGCACCGCCAACGTAATTCCGACCCAAGCCGCCTAAGGCTCTGTGTCGTACGTGAAACAGGCACCCTAGGGTGCCTGTTTTCGTTTTAGGCCACGCGGAAGTTCACCAGTTTGTCTCGCATCTGCTGACTTCGCTGCGCCAAATCCATGGCCGACTCCGCCGCAAGGCGAGATTGCTCTTTGGCCATTTCACACACCTTTGACACCGCTTCGACGCTGTCAGTGATCACCTGACTGGCTTGAGATTGCTCCTCAGTTGCCGAGGCGATGGAATCGATCATTGATGACACCTCTTCGGTACCCTCGACGATCTCATCCAAACTATGCCCCGCCTGACGTGCCAAGCTCACTCCTTGCTGAACCTGCTCAGATCCTTGGGTCATCTGATTCATCGCCAAACCGGTTTCCGACTGAATGGACTCGATGACCTGTTCAATGGTTCGAGTGGCTTCGGTGGTTCGCTCAGCCAAAGCACGAACCTCATCGGCCACCACGGAGAAGCCGCGCCCCGCCTGGCCAGCTCGTGCCGCCTCAATGGCCGCATTCAACGCCAGCAGATTAGTCTGCTCCGCAATGCTATTGATCACCTGAATCACGCTGCCGATCTCCTGTCCTCTCGAGCCCAGCTCAGCAACCGACGACGAAGACGCCGCAACCGCAGCATGGATAAGCTCCATCCCTTCCACGGTATCTTGCACCACCGCGCCGCCGCCATTAGCGATAACGCCGGCTTGCTTAGCACTGTCAGAGGCTGACACCGATTGATGAGCCACCTCGGTGATGCTGGCCACCATCTGCTCCATGGAGACCACAATCTCATTGACCTGCTCCGCCTGACGAAGCAGATCGCTGGCCATGGCACTGTTTCGCTGCTCAATGGATTCTGTGCCCGCGGTCACCTCCTCGGATAAGGCCAAAATGGAACGCATCGCCTCCTGAGTCTGCAACACCGCATGGTTATAGTGTTTGGCCATTTGCCCCAATTCATCATCGGTATCCACGGCAACCGTTTGCGTCAGATCGCCAATGGCCAACTGCTCCATGGCTAAACCCATGCGCTTAACCGGCCCCATCACCGAGCGATAAACGCCGTAACAGACCAAAATGGTCAGCAGCCCTGCACTGACGCCGCCAACTACCAACACCTGATTACTTTGAGCGCTCAACGCGTGAGCTTGCTCCTTCTGCTGCTCCATCAGCTGGCGCTCGTACTCGATCAGTGCCAACACCTGCTGATTGATGGCCTGAAAGTGGCGTTCGCCTTGAGCCTGTGACACCAAGTTAACCACCTCAGCCATGGTTGCCGTGGTGCCGACTCCTTGCCGCAATACAATTGACGGGCGCGCCACTTGCTCAATCCAAGCCTGAATGCTGCTCTGTATCTCCTGAAGGCTCCGCGCCAATTGACTGCCAGAGTGTGCTACAGAGCTTAATTGAGCCAACTGCTCAAACACCAATGCTTTAGCCTGTTCATAGGGAGCTAAAAAACTCGGCTTTCCCGACAGCAAAAAGCCACGCATCCCCGCCTCCATCTGAGCGGCAGCAGCCTCAATCTGCAATACCCCTTCTATCAATTGATGCGTCGATTCCACCTTGGCATCGGCCGCAACCAGCTTGGAGGAGGTATTGATGGCGACCAAGGTTAGAAGAAACAACATGATAAGAGGGATAGCAGCGCTCAGAGAGAGCTTTTGACGTAGGCTAAGCATGCCTAAATTGACCAACTTCAACTTCAATTCCTTTGAATTCATCCAGTTAACTGACCTGTCAATGAGGGTTAGCTCATGAGAACACCCTGTCTTATACGGCCAGTTGAAAATCCACCTTTATCAAGGCGACAAAATCTCAGATAAATTCAGTAAAGAGAACAACTCTGTAACCAAAACGGGGTGAGTTTGAGAATGGCAGTTCACAAAAAAGGGCCAGAGCGGCTGCTCTGGCGAAGCAAAGAAGGGAGAAAACGAAAAATACGACCCTAGGGCGATAATGGCCAGCCTAAACGGCGAGCGCTCAGAGCATCAGCAACATCAATGCGCCCTCGCCGGCCGCCACAATGCCCATACCGACACCGATAACCATCCATTTCTGTGCTGCTCTGCTCATGATCGCTTCCTTTTCAAGGGCTTGAGATTCTAAGTTAACTAATCACAAGTAAAGCGAAAACAGTGCCAGAAGTTTTTTACCTTTATTTTCAAAGGCTTTAATTAAAAACGCAAAACCGGGACATGGTGATTTCACCAATTATTAGCGAAATTCGCTATTGGTTTATCCTTTCGGTTCAGGCAAAACTAACTCTGAGCGCCACGGCAACTCGACGCCACGCAAATCCGCAGTTAGTTGATACAAAGGTTGTTCACTCAAGCGGTATTTGCGCTCAAATGGCGTCAGATCCGTACCATCAAACTCAAGCTGAGCAAATTGACTGTCAATGCCAGCGATCTCCAATGCTCGGGCGAACTCCTGCAGATAGATTGGCCAGTTAGAGCGCATCTCCAGTTTGCCACCCAGCATCAGCAGATAAGGGAATACCGGCGCACCGTGCCAACGGCGCTTGATGTGGCTGGATTTCGGCCATGGGTTGGGGTAAAGCAAGTAGTGGTGAGACAGCTGCCAACCATCGGCCACCGCCAGACGCCACAGATCATTAAGATCCACCCGCAGCAGCACCAGATTGTCGGCGCCCTTATCGTAGTTGTCATCATGCTTGTTTAGACGATAGGCCGACTTATCCATCCCCACCACGAGGGCTTCAGGGTGCCTTAGCGCCAAGTTGGCACTGCTCTCACCAACCCCGCAACAGGAATCAAAGATCACCGGCTTCCCCAGCTGCTGCACTCGCTCTCTAAGCTCATAAAAGGCCGCCAAAGTAGCGTCATGAAACGGCTTATTAAACGGCTGTGCCAAGTGCTTTTTCACTATGGCATCAAGGTTTTCGTGCAGCCCATCTTGGTTGGACTGAATCACTCTGGAGTTGGCTTCCAACATAGTTACACCACGTAGAATTTTGCAAAAAACTAAGGAGCCATGACGGCTCCTTCAATCAAATAGAACGGTCAAACCGGCTGCGGCTAGTGGCGCAATCCGGTGCCCTTGTTAATGAGGTGGTAGGCGATACCAAAGAACAGGGCGATAAAACCGATGATCACCGCGAACGCCGGTCCTAGGCCAATGTCACTGGAACCTAGGAAGCCGTAACGGAAGGCATTGATCATGTAGACGATGGGGTTCAGTTTAGACACCCCTTGCCAAAACTCCGGCAACAGACTCATGGAGTAGAACACCCCACCTAGATAGGTCAGCGGCGTCAGCACGAAGGTTGGAATGATACTGATGTCATCAAAGCTGTTGGCAAAGATGGCATTAAGCAGCCCGGCAAGCGAAAACAGAATCGACGACAGCATCACCACCGACACCAGCACCCAGGCGTTGTGAATCTGCACATCCACAAACAGCATCGCCACCGCTGTGACAATGGCGCCCACACACAGGCCTCGCGCCATGCCACCACCGACGTAACCGGCGATGATCAGCACATTAGGCACCGGCGCCACCAACAACTCTTCGATGTTACGCTGGAACTTAGCGCTGTAAAACGAGCTGGCGACGTTGGAGTAGGAGTTGGTGATTACCGACATCATGATAAGCCCCGGCATAATGAACTCCATGTAGCTGAAGCCCCCCATTTGACCAATACGAGAGCCCACCAGGTTACCGAAAATCAGAAAATAGAGGGTCATGGTGATCGCCGGTGGTACCAGAGTTTGCAACCAGATGCGGGTAAAGCGATTAACCTCTTTACGCAGCAAACTGCTAAAGGCGATAAAGTATGGATGGCTCATGCTTGGGCCTCCTTACGGCCATTTTCCACTAAAGAGACAAACAGCTCTTCCAAGCGGTTGGCCTTGTTGCGCATCGACAGCACCTGAACCCCTTGTTGGCTCAACTGAGCGAACAAACCATTGAGACCAACCTCTTTGGCTACATCCACTTCTAGGGTGTGATCGTCGATGCGGCGGCTAACAAAGCCCTCAAGGGTGATCTCTGGCTGAGAGCCATCCAGATCTAAAATGAAGGTTTCCACATTGAGCTTCGACAGCAGCGCTTTCATGGTGGTGCACTCCACCAGCTCACCTTTGTCGATGATGCCGATGTGACGACACAGCATCTCTGCCTCTTCCAGATAGTGGGTGGTCAAAATGATGGTCACCCCCTGCTGGTTAATCTTGCGTAGAAACTCCCACATGGAGCGGCGAATTTCGATATCGACTCCAGCGGTAGGTTCATCCAAAATCAACAGTTTGGGCTCATGCATCAGGGCTCGGGCGATCATCAAGCGGCGCTTCATGCCACCAGAGAGGGTGCGAGCCGCCATGTCACGCTTTTCCCACAGCTCCAGTTGGGTCAGGTAGATTTTGGCTCGCTCTTCCGCCAGCGATTTTGGTACGCCGTAATAACCAGCTTGATTGACCACGATCTGATACACGGTCTCAAACTGGTTGAAGTTAAACTCCTGCGGCACCAAGCCAATGTGGCGCTTGGCCGCTTCTAAACGGGTGTCGAGATTGTCGCCAAAGATGGACACTGATCCGGAGGTTTTATTCACCAAAGAGCTGATGATGCCGATGGTGGTGGATTTGCCGGCGCCATTCGGGCCAAGCAGAGCGAAGAAGTCACCGGACTCCACTTGTAATTCGATGCCTTTCAAGGCTTCTACGCCGCCGGCATAGGTCTTGCGCAGGCCCTGAATGTCCAGCGCATAGGTTGGCGAGGTCATGATGTTCTCCCAAAAACTGAGCTCAGTTGGCCAATCGGCGCTTAAAAACCTGAGCGTAATCGGCACATTATACCGAGGTCATTTCGAGATTTCCCTCACAATTCCGGCGATGTTGGATACGGCAAGCTAAAGCCTGCTCAGCACTATTCCAGAAAGGCTGACTATCTAAGCCGAGAGCAAAAACTCATGCCCTGCGCCAGCGATATACAGTCACTTGTGGGGAAATATAAAGACCCACAAAAAAAGCGCCCTTAGGCGCTTTTTTTAAATCAAATTGCGAATTACGGGTTTAGCACCGTCGCAATGTATGGCAGCTGACGATAGGCTTCGTCGTAGTCCAGGCCATAACCAACCACGAACTCATCAGGGATCTCAACGCCCACGTATTTCACTGGCACATCGACCACACGGCGAGATGGCTTATCTAAGAAAGAGGCCACTTCCAGAGACGCAGGGTTACGGGTTTTCAGCAGCGCACAGACCTTAGACAGGGTGCGACCGGTATCGATGATGTCTTCCACGATCAGCACGTGACGACCATTAATGGAGCGAGCCAGATCCATCACGATCTTCACATCACCGCTGGACTCGGTGCCAGCACCGTAGGAGGAGGCGGTCATGAAGTCCAGGTGGACATTGCCATCTAGGCGACGCACCAGATCAGACATCACCAGCACGGATCCTTTTAGCAGACCCACCACCAACAGGCTATCTACACCTTGGTAATCGCGGTTGATCTTCTCTGCCATCTTATCCAGCGCCTGGTTGATCTCCGCTTCGGTGATCATCACTTTGAGCTCATGCTTCATTATCATTACTCATATTTTTGTGGGTAGGGTTGCTGTAGCCCCAACGAGGC
Organism: Ferrimonas aestuarii; assembly: GCF_005116665.1. Taxonomy (GTDB): domain Bacteria; phylum Pseudomonadota; class Gammaproteobacteria; order Enterobacterales; family Shewanellaceae; genus Ferrimonas; species Ferrimonas aestuarii. The sequence goes on from NZ_SWCJ01000003.1 coordinate 292,711, forward strand.
AACAGCTGATGTTCTATACCAAGATGATCCAGAATCCGGGCCACCATAAAGTCCACCAGATCCTCAATGGATTGAGGATGATTATAGAACCCAGGCGCCGCCGGCATAATGGTAGCGCCCAACTGGCTGAGCTTTAACATGTGTTCCAGATGCACTGCATGGAATGGGGTTTCGCGAGGCACCAACAGCAGTTGGCCACGCTCTTTCAACACCACATCCGCGGCACGTTCAATGAGGTTGTTGCTCATTCCGGTGGCCACGGCGGCCAAAGTTCCCGTTGAGCAGGGGCAGATAACCATTTGCCTTGGAGCGGCAGAACCGGACGCAACCGGTGAAAACCACTCCTCTTTTCCAAGTACCTCCAGCTTGCTCTCATCCACGCCAAAGTGGGCTCTGAGCATGTCGCCGCAGGCTTTAGGGTTACCTGGCAAGGTTAGGGTCTGCTCCTGCACAAACACCACTCGGGCGGCTGCAGAGATCATCAGGTATACCTTGCCGCGGGATTGTAACAGACACTCTAATAACCTCAGACCATAAGGTGCGCCTGAGGCGCCAGTAAACGCCAAAGTGATAGATTGATCACGTTTTTGCATTAACGATTCTCCAGTGCATCCAGCAGCTTTTGGTGGATGCCGTCAAAGCCACCATTACTCATCACCACCACGGTATCCCCAGATTGTGCCTTAGCAGCAACCTGCTGCACGATGTCAGCAACACAGTCACTGACCACAACCGCGATGGTTGCCTTGTTCATGGAATCGCTAATATTCCATTTCACATCAGGCCCTTGGTAAAGATACGCACCATCAGCAAAGGAGATCGCTTCTGCCAAAGTATCTTTATGCACCCCTCGTTTCATGGTGTTGGAGCGTGGCTCTAGTACCGCAATCACTCGCCCTTCACCAACGCTGTGCTTCATCCCCTTTAGGGAGGTGGTGATGGCAGTGGGGTGATGAGCGAAATCGTCAAATACTCGCACGCCGCCGGCTTCGCCTCGAAGCTCCATTCGACGCTTGGGGCCCTTGAACTTGGCTAAAGACACGATGGCATCCGCAGGCCGCACGCCCACGTGGCGGGCAGCCACCAGTGCAGCGAGGGCGTTGTCGATGTTGTGATCGCCAATCAGATTCCAGCGCACGGTGCCGTAGCACTTCTGGCCGAAATAGACCTCAAACTCGCTGCCGTCGGCTTTAAGCTTGTTGGCATGCCAGTCATTGGGGCCAAGCTTCTGCTGCTCTGACCAACAGCCCTTGGCAACAACGTCTGCCAGATTGGCATCACTTTCCGGCCAGATCACCTGCCCCTTATTCGGCACAATCTTCAGCAGGTGATGGAAAGAGCGCTTGATGTCGTCGATGGTGTCGAAGATGTCGGCGTGATCAAACTCTAGGTTGTTGGCAACCAGTGTCTTTGGGCGGTAATGGATAAACTTGGAGCGTTTATCGAAGAAGGCGGTGTCATACTCATCGGCTTCCACCACGAAAAATGGCGTATCGCCAATGCGCGCCGACACCCCAAACTCCTGAGGCACACCGCCAATCAGAAAGCCCGGCGCCAGTTGGTTATCTTCCAGCAGCCACGCCAACATCGAGGCGGTGGTTGTCTTGCCGTGGGTGCCGGACACCGCCAGCACCCAGCGCTCTTTCAGGATATGGTCGGCCAGAAACTGCGGCCCACTGGTAAAGGGGATGTGGCCATTAAGCAGGGTTTCCACACACTCATTGCCTCGGCTCATGGCGTTGCCCACCACCACGATGTCTGGGGCCGGTTCCAACTGAGAGGGATCGTAGCCTTCAATCAACTCAATGCCTTGCTGCTCAAGCTGGGTACTCATCGGCGGGTAAACCCCGGCGTCACTGCCGGTAACCTTGTGGCCTAAACTTCGAGCCAACAGGGCGATGCCGCCCATGAAAGTGCCACAAATTCCTAAAATATGAACGTGCATGCTGAATTTCCAAAACGAGATTGCCCCAAGTGTACCTTGTTGCACCGTGGCTGTTGACCTTTGCGACGCAGTTTTCCGAAAAAGGGGCCTCCCTCAAAAGTAACGAATTCAAAGCAATGGAAGCAGAGATGTAAAAACATCAAAACGTCTAGACGTCTAAATTGACTTCATGATTTGGATCAGACACAATGCCTGCCAATACCGCTCGACAGGACGTCGACAAAAAGAAATTGGGAAGTCGCCGTTCAACGAGAAGATGAGTTATGAGTCAAGCACAGAGCATTACTACACCAACCAATAAGAGCTCAGCCATTGCGCTGCTGCCGCTGCTGCTGTTCCTTGCCACCTTTGTGGGTGCTGGGGTTTACCACCAAAATCAAGGGGCGGATTTCGCCTTCTACCAACTGTCTCCAGTGATTGCGGTTCTGCCAGCGATCATTTTGGCATTCGTGCTGGCCCGCCAAGCCATCGATAAGAGCCTGAACCAGTTCATTGAAGGCATCGGCGACAGCAACATCATCGCCATGTGTCTTATCTATCTACTGGCGGGTGGTTTCGCTGCTGTTGCCAAAGCAACCGGCGGCGTGGATGCCACCGTTGCTCTGGGTCTCACCCTGATCCCAGCTTCGCTGCTGCTGCCTGGCTTCTTCCTGATTGCCGGCTTTATCGCCACCTCAATGGGTACCTCCATGGGCACCATCGGCGCATTGGCCCCTGTGGCCTATGGCATCTGTCAGCAAACAGGCATCGATCCTGCGCTGATGGCCGGTGCAGTCGTCTCCGGAGCCATGTTCGGTGACAACCTGTCTATCATCTCTGATACCACCATTGCGGCCACCCGTACTCAGGGCTGTGAGATGAAAGACAAGTTCCGTGAAAACATCCGCATCTCGGCTCCCGCGGCGCTGCTGACCTTCCTGCTGTTCTTTGCTCTGGGCAGCGGTCAAACTGCGGTTGAAGCTCAAGATTTTGAACTGCTGAAGGTGCTGCCTTACCTGACCATTCTGGTATTGGCAGTGGCTGGTCTGAACGTATTCATCGTCCTGCCTGTGGGCATTCTGCTGGCTGGCCTGACGGCCATCTTCTCCGGCGATTACACCGCCATGGCTCTGGGCAAAGACATCTACGCCGGCTTCACTGGTATGCAGGAGATCTTCCTACTGTCGATGCTAGTGGGTGGCCTAGCGGCTCTAATGAAGCAACAAGGTGGTCTGAACTGGCTGGCTAACGGCGCCGCCGCTCTGATCGCTAAGTTCAGCAACAAAGAGCAGTCACCTCGCGCCGCAGAGCTGGGTATGGCAGGCATCGTATCGGCGACCAACCTGTGTACCGCCAACAACACCGTGTCCATCATCATCACCGGCTCCGTTGCCAAAGATCTGGCTGAGCGTCACGGAGTGAAGAAGCGCCGCGCCGCCTCGATGCTGGATATCTTCTCCTGCATCAACCAAGGTTTGATTCCTTGGGGTGCTCAGGCGCTGCTGGCCGGTGCCACCTTCAAGCTGTCGCCTCTGGTTGTCGTCAGCAACGCGTGGTACTGCATGGTATTGGCTGTCGTGGCCATTGCGATGGTGAGCCTGCGCAAAGCCTAAAAAGTGCTACTGAACTCTCAGTAAAAGCCAGAGTCCTACTCTGGCTTTTTCTTTTTACGTCAACGCATTTATACTCAACTTATACCCTCTGCTCAGCTTTCTATGACTGAGAGAACAACCTCGTTGGAGACGCTCGTGAAACACCCCCAGTCTGGTCTTTGGCATTTCTCTGTGTCGGCCGCATTGTACCTTGGAGCCTTTTTCGTGGCTTTCGCACCCTACGCCTTTATTGAACGAAGCCCCGAAGCGGTCGCATCCACCTTTAGCGGGATCGGCGGCTGGGCAGCTATCGCCGCCATTTTAATGGCTGTGGTTGCCACCTTTATTAACCTACTGGGGATCTGGCGTAGCATTGGTGGCCTCAAAGCGGGCATCACTAAAGCACCTTTAGGCTTGGTGGCCAACGCCTTCCCCGCCGCCCTGACCCTCTATTTTGTGGCGGGGTTGATTCCAGGGCTACTGCCTTAAGCTGCACGAAAACCAAACCAAAACGCCCAGCAGATGCTGGGCGTTTTACTGTGTAAGTCAGGGTTACAACCGACGGTTTAAGAAGTCCTCAATAGTGCGCATCAGATGCAACTGCACCGATTTGCCTCGCATGGAGTGCTTGGAGCCAGGGTAGTCTTTGGACTCATACAGCTTGCCCGCATCCTGCAGCGTTTTGTAGAGCTTGGTGCTGTTTTGATACAGCACGTTGTCATCAGCCATGCCGTGATAGACAAACAGCTGCCCTTTTAAACCATCCACATAGGGGAACACTGCCGACTTGTCATAACCTACGCCATTCACCTGTGGCTGAGACAGATAGCGCTCAGTGTAGTGAGTGTCATACAAACTCCAGTCAGTCACCGGCGCGCCAGAGACGCCCGCGGCGAAATAGCCCGGGGCGGTAAACAGCCCCATCAACGCCATGTAACCACCGTAGCTATGGCCATAAATGGCGATGCGATCCGGATCCACCCAATCCAAAGTTCGAAGCATCTCTACGCCTTTCACCTGATCGGCCACTTCCACTTTACCAAGGTGTTTGTAGATCTCGCTTTCAAAAGCCAAGCCTCGAGCGGTTGAGCCACGGTTATCCAGCTGCAGCACACCATAGCCCTGTTGAATCAGATACTGCAGGAAGTAATCGTGTCGACTCCAGCTGTCCTTCACCGTTTGAGCACCTGGACCACCGTATACCTTCACCACCACAGGGTAGCGTTTACCCGCTTCCCGCTTTGGTTCATACAGGCGATAGTGCAGCGCCATGCCGTTGTCAGCGTTCAAGGTGCCGTAGCTTGGCTGAGTCCAGTCAGACCAGTACGCCTTTAAGGGGTGATTTTCGTCGATGGCATTCTCTTCAATCCAGGTCAGGTGCTCACCGTCAGCGCGGTGTAGGCTCATCTGCGGAGGCTGCCGAGTAGAGGAGTAGTTATCCAGATAGACACTGCCATCGTCACTGAATACTGGGCTGTGGAAGCCCGCCCGTTTGCTGACGCGTTCAACGTCACCGCCACTGAGTTTCACCCGGTAAAGATGACGCTCAATGGGCGTGTCTTTGCGACCGGAGAAGTAAACCCAACCAGAGGCTTCATCCACCGCTTCCAGCGCATCCACTACCCAGTCGCCACTGGTCAGTGAGCGAACTGACTTAGCCTTTGGATCAATAACATAAAGATGACGAAAACCGGTGCGTTCTGAACTCCAAATAAAGCCAGATTGCTTTAGGAAGTGCAGATCATTACTCAGGTTAACCCAGCTATTGCTGGTTTCCGTGAGCAACAGTTGGCGCTCGTGGTCTTCCGGTTGCCACTGCCAAAGTTGCAGAGTGTGCTGATCGCGACTTTGCCACTGCCAGGTCAACGCGCTGCCATCGCGGTTCCAGTTCACTCGAGGCAGATACCCACCTTGATCGCTGGCACCTTCCACCCAATGGGTATCGCCGCCATTCACCTTCACTACGCCCAGTTTTAACTTAGCGTTGTCTTTGCCTGCATAGGGGTAGCGCTGCTCAGTCAAGCGAATGCCATCGGCATAGATTTCATTTCGAACCACCAGCTCAACACCGGATTCGTCCACTTGCAGATAAGCAAGCTGAGACTCATCGGGAGACCACCAGTAGCCCGTCATGCGATCCATCTCCTCTTGAGCCACAAACTCCGCCATGCCATTTTTGATGGCCCCTTTGCCGTCAAAGGTCAGCTGCGTCTCTTTGCCGCTTTTCAGTTCGGTGACGTAGAGGTTTTGATCACGAATGTAGGAGATGAAATTGCCCTTAGGCGAGAACTTGGCGTCGGTTTCAAACGCTGGAGTATGGGTAATCTGTCGAGCTTTGCCATCGGCCAGTTGATACAACCAAAGATCGCCACCGATAGGGAACAGCAATGCATCACCGGTTTTATCCCATTGGTAGGAGAGCAGACCTTTACCGTAGACGCGCATTCTTTCTCGACGCGCTTTTTCCTCTTCGGAAAGCTCCCCCTCTTCAAACAAACTGGAGTCCACGAGACGGCTGATGCTGCCGTCATTGATCTGATATTGCCACAGATCAAAACGCTCAAGATCATCACTGCGAGCGGCAAGCCAAGTGGCACGCTCGCCATCAGGAGAGAGGGCAGGTTTAAAAGGCTTGGCGCCGGTTAACAAAGGGTCGCTAACGATACGCTCAAGGGTCAGCGGCTGGGCGGCCGCCATGCTGCTAAATGTCGCAGCAACAACAAAAAATAGAGTTCGAGTCATTGTTATTATCCTTAATATCAATGACTCTCATTGTCCTCGAATGGACAGGGGAACTCAAACGCCCATTTTGATTAGGCGGAAACAGGCTCCGCTTGGGAGTGGTCTTCCAGCAGTTTTGGGGCTTCTTTTAAGCGAGTACCAATAAACTGGCCGCCATTGAAGATCTCAATATCGCCAGTCACAATTTCACCATCGACGGTACCACTGGAAGTAATGGTCAGCTTCAGGCAATTCAGTTTGCCATTAACACTGCCATCCACTTGAATCTTGTCAGCCTTAATGCTGCCTTCCACTTGGCCGGACTTGTCCACCACAACCAACCCGGTTGCCGACAACTCGCCGTCCAGAGAACCATCGATGACGCAATCACCCTCAACATGAATTTTTCCTTGTAAACGAGTCGATTGCGCAATGTAGGTCAAACCGGATTGCTTATTTTTATTACTCCAAAACACCTTAATTCCCCTAACTAAACTAAAGTGCCTTAGACAAAGTAGGCACTCAATACTTCTATGAACAGCGACCTGTTATAGTAAAAACTGAATTGGCGATCAATGACAATGCGCCCGCAATGAGGCTAAGCGCAAGGCTTCATCATACTTAGAATCAAATGAAAACGTCTACGGCCGCTGCAAAACAGAGCAAGTTTCGCTATCATTGCTGCACTTAATTACCCTCCAATCAAAACGATAGGATCTCTGCATGCTGCGCCTAGAACAAAGCTTAAATCAACAAGGCCTTGCCACTGACCTGCAACACCTCATTTTGTCCCTCGCCGATTGTGGCCGAGAAATTAGCGCCCTGGTTCGCGGCGGCGCTCTAGCTGGGGTGCTCGGCGTAGCAGACACCGAAAACGTTCAAGGGGAAACCCAGAAGAAGCTGGACATCATCGCCAACGACCTAATTAAAGACAAGTTGGCGGCCAATGCGCTGGTTAAAGGCATCGCCTCTGAAGAAGAGGAAGAGGTTGTGGCCGCCAATACCGACGGCAGCTACCTGGTGTGCTTCGACCCTCTGGACGGTTCCTCAAACATCGACATTAACTCTTTGGTTGGCACCATCTTCTCCGTATTGCCTGCGGGCGAAGGGGAAGTGAATCAACACGCGTTTATGCAGCCTGGTACCGCCCAAAGCTGCGCCTGTTACATCCTTTATGGTCCAGCGACGGTCATGGCTCTGACCACAGGTCAAGGCACTCAGATGTACAGCTTGGATCCAAAAACCAATGACTTTATTTTGGTGGATGACGCGGTCACCGTTCCTGCAGATACCGGTGAGTTTGCCATTAACATGTCCAATCAGCGCTTTTGGCAGCCAGCCATGCAAAGCTACATTGCCGACCTGATTGCCGGTAAAGAGGGGCCTCGCGGCCGTAACTTTAACATGCGCTGGATCGCTGCCATGGTGGGCGATGTGCATCGGGTCTTGAGCCGAGGTGGCCTATTCACCTATCCTCAAGACACCAAGAATCCAGAAAAGCCATTCAAACTTCGTCTGATGTACGAAGCCAACCCAATGGCTTTTCTTGTTGAGCAAGCGGGCGGTAAAGCCTCAACCGGATACGAACGCATTATGGCCATCCAACCTGAACATATTCATCAACGGGTTGCGGTTATTCTGGGTTCTGCCAATGAGGTAGATGCCTGCCTTGAGTATCACGCTCAAAACTAACAAACTTGATTACATGGCTGTTTTAAGGAAAAAAATATGAGCCTAAACAACGTACCTGCGGGTAAATCTCTACCAGATGATATCTACGTAATCATTGAGATTCCGGCAAATCACGACCCTATTAAGTACGAAGTTGATAAGGACACCGGTGCGCTGTTCGTAGACCGCTTCATGAAGTCGCCGATGTTCTATCCGGCTAACTACGGTTACGTAAACCACACCCTGAGCCTCGATGGTGACCCTGTGGACGTACTGGTACCGACTCAATACCCTCTGGCTCCTGGCTCTGTGATTCGTTGTCGTCCTGTTGGCGTACTGAACATGACTGACGAATCCGGTGAAGATGCCAAGATCATCGCGGTACCACACAGCAAACTGACGCAGGAATACGATCACATCCAAGACATCAACGATGTTCCGGATCTGCTTAAAGCTCAGATCACCCAGTTCTTCGAGCGCTACAAAGAGCTTGAACCAAACAAATGGGTAAAAGTCGAAGGTTGGGCCGATGCCGCTGCCGCTGGTGAAGAGATTCTAAGCTCCGCCAAGCGCTATGAAGATCAGAAATAACCCGTGATTGAAAACGAAAAAAGGAGCCGAAAGGCTCCTTTTTTAATGGGGAGTTCACTGCTGCCACGAGGACAGCGCATTGAGCTTTAGCTGATACCGCTGCTTTTCAGATTGCGGTGCCAACCTGTAGGCGCGACTCAGTGAAGCTTGACTGCGATCGATCTCCCCCAGTTGAAAGTAGGCTCTGGATAACCCGAAATGGAACTCGTGATGGTAGTCCGCGAGTTTCACCGCTTTGCGGTACTGGCTCAGAGCCTCAGAAAAATTCCCCTGTCGATACTCCCACTCCGCCATATCATAGTAGAAGAAGGGGTTCGCCAGCCTTGCCAACTCTAGGCGACGATGAACTTGCGACCACTCCGTCAGGCGATCCTGACTGGCAAGCAGCAAGGCAAAATTATGCAGCGCATTGGTGGATTCAGGCAACGTATCAATGGCAAAACGATAGACCCGCTCTGCATCGGATTCCAACCCCTGACGACGATAGAGGACGCCAAGCGTGTTCCACGCTTCAGGCAGTTTAGGATCCACTTCCAAGGCGCGCTTAAGATAGTGGTATGCCGAATTTGCATCGCCCGCGACCAAGGCCTCTGCGCCCAAATTATTAAAGAATCTCGCAATGATCTGAGCTTCGCTGAGACGCTCGGTCTGATAACCTCGAACGTAGGAGCCTGGCAAAAAATCGATGATGACCGAGGTATCGACGCTACTCCAAACTGAATCTTTGGAATAGACCCTAATATTCACATGCTCGTTGAGTAGATGCACCCCACCCTGTCTGTCCCAAAGCGGGGGCGATTTCACCAACTGATACTCCACGCCAAGTCCCCAGAATTTCGCCATGGCCGCCGTCATTAATACTAGAGACATGCAGTTGCCCGCGCGGTGTTCAAAGGTAACCGAGGCCACTCGAGTATGGCTGTTGTCGTACTCAAAGCCCTGATTTTTGCTGACCAACGTCGATAAGGTTTTGATCTTCTGGTTATCCGAGCTTCGCAGTCGAAACTCATTAGAGAGGAACTGGCGCATCTGCGGCGACAGCTCAAACAGTTGATCCACCTCTACCGGATTCGGCATGGCTGAAAATTGCGAGTCCAACCATTGTGGCGGCGCAAACTGGGGCTGAGTTGTAGAGGCACAACCAGTCACAAACAGAAGGGTTAAGCAAAGCTGTTTTAAACAAGGCATAGGTTAAGCCTAGTCAGAATTGGCCAGCTCGCCAGCGGCGTCGCCCATAAAATGATGACAAAAACATGTCAAAACCGTGAAGATTCCGCAACGAATAAAAACAACGGGAAATTGGCGTCCCCCGCGGAAACTCTTTAACATCGGCGAAGCGCTACTACTGCAAAGGATTTATCGTGACTCTCTCTCGCCCCAAGTTACTGCTGCTGCTTACCTTTATCATGTCTTTGGTGTTTGCCGTCTGGCAGGCTTTGCTGAACAATTTTGTGGTCGAGGCCGCCTCATTTACCGGCAAAGAGATTGGCATGCTGCAGTCCTTGCGTGAGGTTCCTGGGTTCTTGGCATTCACCGCTGTATTGGTGCTGCTGGTGGTGAAAGAGCAACGCTTTGCCCTGTTCTCATTATTGCTGATGTGCGCGGGTGTGGCCGCTACCGGATGGTTTCCCACCGTCATCGGCCTCTACGCCACCACGGTGTTGATGTCCATCGGTTTCCACTACTTTGAAACGTGCAACCAGTCGCTGACTCTGCAGTGGCTCCCCAAAGAGCAAGCGCCGCAATTTTTGGGGCAATCTTTAGCTTACAAATCCGCAGGCGCACTGCTGGGGTATGGATCCATCTGGCTGCTGATGACGGCACTGGGTTTGGACTATCTATGGGTGTATACCTTAATTGGCTCTGCGGGCATGCTGATGGTCATCGCCCTATGGTGGCGCATCCCTCTGTTTGAACAAACTCAGATGCAGCAAAAGAAGCTCATTCTTCGCAAACGTTACAGCCTCTATTACCTACTCACGTTTCTATCCGGCGCTCGACGCCAGATCTTTATGGTATTTGCCGCCTTTATGATGGTGGAAAAATTTGGCTACAGCGTCTCTGAGATCACCGCACTATTCCTAATTAACTACGTATTCAACCTGCTGTTTGCCAAAAAGATTGGTGCGCTTATTGGTAAATTTGGTGAACGACGGGCACTGACCATTGAGTACGTGGGGTTGATCATCGTCTTCATCAGCTATGCCCTAGTGGAACACCCCGTTGCGGCAGCAGCACTGTATGTGATTGATCACCTGTTTTTCGCACTGGCGATCGCCATCAAGACCTACTTTCAGAAAATTGCCGATAGTGAGGAGATTGCCGCTACCGCCAGCGTCAGCTTTACCATCAACCATATTGCTGCGGTGGTGATCCCAGCGCTGTTAGGTCTGGTGTGGCTTCAATCTCCCGCTATGGTATTTTACGTAGGCGCAGCCATCGCCGTTTGTTCTTTGATGGCCGCATTGAGTTTACCTAGAGTCGCCGCACCTGGATTGGAAACCCGCTGGGGCCCACTATTCGCTAAGTAAGGTAAGTTGCTATGTCAGATACTATCGTTGCTCCACCCGCAAACGCGAGCGCAGGTAAGAAAACCGCTCGTCAACAGGCCGTCTCTATTGCACGCCGAATGGGGCTGACCGGCAACGATAACAACAGCAGTAATGCTGTTGCTCACCGAGCTGACCAACGCCTAAAGAACCTAGAAGATCAAAAGCAGCTCAATATTGAGGCCATTTTAAAGATGGCCATCAACTTAGCGGGAAATGCGGTAAATAAAGAGCTGGATGCAGACTGGCAATTTCAATTTTGTCAGATGGCAGAACAGATTCACAACAGCAGTATGCAGCAACTGTGGGCACAGATTCTGGCGACGGAGATCAGCATGCCGGGCAGTTTCAGCTTGCGGGCGTTGGAAACCCTAAAATCGATGACCCAACGGGAAGCGATACTGTTTTCCCGTGCGGTTGCCACCTCAGTTCAGCTCAATCAAGAGCCCAGCCGTAAGCTGCTGACAGGCGTTAGACGGGAGGCGGGATTAGGGGGATTCAGCGCCGCAAAACAGGAAAGCATTAATCTATCCGGCTTAGGGTTGCCTTACAGCAACATCTTACTGTTAAAAGATCTTGGGCTGATTTATGGCACCGAGCTGGAAACCGGTCGGCTGCCAAAAGCCAAAATGCTGCTCAAATGCCAAGATCAAAACCTGCCATTCACCCCTAAAAATAATCGATTACGGCTTCGATACTATCGCTTTACTCAAGTGGGGGATGAATTGAGCCGGCTCATCACCGAACCGGCAAACCAAGAGGCCTGTAAGGCCATCAGTTCAACCTTGGCTACCCACTTTTTTCAGGGCTAAATCTGGCTCGAACCAACTGATGTCACTGGTGAGCTTAACCACATCGCCGACGACGATGGCCGCTGGAGTTTGCACCCGCTCATCTTGAGCCAATTGCGATAACTCATCGAGTTTCCCAGTGACCACCTGCTGTGATTGACGGCTGGCGTGGCTGACGATCGCCACGGGAGTTAATGGGGACAGCCCTCCAGCCATCAACCCAGAAGCGATGGTCTCGGAACGAGCGATGCCCATGTAGATAACCAAGGTGTGATCCTTCATCGCCAGCTGCTGCCATTGAGTAATGGCCCTGCCTCCCTTACCCTGACCAGTCACAAAGGTCACTCCCTCTGAGATGCCACGATGAGTCAGCGGTATCGAACCATACGAGGCAACCGCGGCCGCGGCCGTGACCCCAGGTACCACATAATAAGCGATGCCTGCTGCAGCGAGGGCCTGCATCTCTTCGCCGCCGCGACCAAAGGTCAGCGGATCGCCCCCTTTAAGACGAACCACATTGCGGTAACGGCCAGCGCAGGCAACCAACAACTGATTAATCTCTTCCTGATCCATACTGTGACGCCCACAACGTTTACCCACAGGAATTCGTTCCGCATTCGATGGAAATAGGGACTTAATGTCATCGCTTACTAACGCATCAAACAGAATCACGTCTGCACGCTCGATGGCGCGAAGGGCTTTAATGGTGAGCAGATCCGGATCACCAGGTCCAGCCCCGACGATGGCCACTTGGCCTTGAGCTGCCTTGATATTGGAATGGGTTAAACTGACTAAACTCACCTAAAACCTCCTTGAGCTATTGACCACAGGGTATGTGGCCTTTTAATAACCCACAAGAATCAAAAGGTGATTTGAAATTCAAATAGAGAATAAGGAGTGGAATATTTGTGCCCTTCGGATGGATATTTCGGCAATCAATCAAATTTCAATAATCATCGCTTGCACGACTTCAGAAAATCGCTATCATAGGCCGCCGTTGAGTTAGCAAGCCGTTTTGGTTAAGCTCACACTCTACGAAACAATAAGTCGGTGATTAGCGAAGCCTCAGGTTACGCATCCCGGTCTTGGAATTAGCGGACCAGAGGGTATCTCTGGAATCAGCCACTAACCCAAGTAAAAAATGTCGGTGATTAGCGCAGCCTGGTAGCGCATCTGGTTTGGGACCAGAGGGTCAGAGGTTCGAATCCTCTATCACCGACCACTTTCTTTGATAGAAAAAATTTGTCGGTGATTAGCGCAGCCTGGTAGCGCATCTGGTTTGGGACCAGAGGGTCAGAGGTTCGAATCCTCTATCACCGACCACTTTCTTTGATAGAAAAATTTGTCGGTGATTAGCGCAGCTTCTGGTTTCGCATCTCGGCCTTGGAATTAGCGGACCAGAGGGTACCTCTGAAATAAGCTACTAACCCAAGTAAAAAATTCGTCGGTGATTAGCGCAGCCTGGTAGCGCATCTGGTTTGGGACCAGAGGGTCAGAGGTTCGAATCCTCTATCACCGACCACTTTCGAAGCCCTGCTCAATGAGCGGGGCTTTTTCGTATATGGAATACTGCGCAGCCTAATAATAAATCTCAGGTTTTCAAAATAGCGGACCAAAAGGTCGCCGGAGGCCCGCCCCCTCTATCATCAAGCTGGTTATCAATTGTCAGATACAAAAAAGCTCCGCCGTTGCGGAGCTTTCGATTGCCTAAGCGGCTTAAATTTCCAAAGCGGGTCCGATGTTCTTAGCCATCTTGATGAAATGTTGAAACTCCATCTTAAAGCCGCACTTTAGCTGCTGCTGGTTGTGGGCCACGCAGGCCACATCAGGCTGCAGGGCGATTTTAGGATCGGCATTAAAGGTAATGAGATCGAATGAGCTCGGGTTCAAGATATCGGTAAAACGGTTGAGCAACTCGGGGCACTCATTGGGAATATCGATATCAGTCTCGAAGCTCACATAGGAAGTGCCATCTTGAGGTGTAATGTGCATGGTGATGTACTGATCACCACGGATGGCATTCATGGAGTAGCCAAAGGGTTCAAACAGGAATTCATCAAACTCAAACTCAGGAAACAGCGCATCCAGCTGCAGGTGCTGACGAATGCCTTCTATGGTTTGATCAGAGCCGCGCAAATAGTCCGCTGCTTCGCCCTCGATGTGGTACATCAACAGCTCAGTGGTAATGTCGTCTTCCACCGGTTGATACACCTTATCCATATGCCATACATAGTTGTGGTGACCATCCAGATGCCCTAGACGAAACGCCTTGCCAGGAAGACGCAGATTGAGACGCTCAACATCCTCTTCAAATGCGGTTTTCTGCAGGTGCGACTGGTATTCGTTTTTGCGCTGATAGGTGATCATATCAACGCAACCCTGACCTTGCTGGTCGAGAAAATGGATCACTGAATCCACCAAGGTGATGTTGCCACAGGTGATCATCAGTAAGCGGTCGGGCCATACAAACAAACTGGACTCAGACAGCAAATACGCGTCCATCTGGTCATTGCTGATGTGGGACAGAATGGTAGCGCCACAGCAGGCGACCAATTCAGACCAGTAGTCTTGCCCTAACGCCCTTAACGATGGCGTCCCAGACTTAACCACAACCTCAACTTTCTTTTCTGAACCTTCAAAAAAAAGCACCGCTACTCGCATCCTTTTTCTTTATAAATTAATTAGGGCGTATTCTAGTCATCATCGCCTGAATGTCAGTAAAAAATTCGCCATAATTTTGTTAGCCTTGCGCCGAATCGATTTCCCTTGAATTCTGCAAAATTACAGGTATAACGCATTTTCAATAAAATCGATTCCAATGCCCGCACCAACATTCGCTGGCACCTTACAACGGGAGACTGAAGCATGATTCAGGGTGATAACTATTTCGAAACGCTGTATGACACCTATGGTCAGCGATTTAGCATCGACAAAGTGCTGTTTGAAAACAAAACCGAGCACCAGCATCTGATCATTTTTGACAACAAGCAGTTTGGCCGCGTGATGGCGCTAGATGGCGTGATTCAGACCACCGAGAAAGATGAGTTTATCTACCATGAAATGCTAACTCATGTGCCAATCTTGGCCCATGGTAACGCCAAGCGCGTGTTGATCATCGGCGGCGGTGACGGCGGCATGCTGCGCGAAGTACTGCGCCATAAGACCGTCGAGCACGTGACCATGGTTGAGATCGATAAATCTGTGGTTGATATGTGCAAAACCTATCTGCCAAAGCATTCCAACGGTGCCTTTGACGATCCACGCACTAACTTGGTGATCTCCGATGGCCGTGATTTCGTAATCAACACGGATCAGAAGTTCGACGTGATTATTTCCGACTCCACCGATCCTATTGGCCCAGGTGAAGCCCTGTTTACCAGCGGTTTCTACCAAGGCTGCAGCAAGTGTTTGAACGAAGGCGGCATCCTAGTCACGCAAAACGGCGTGAGCTTCATGCAGATCGACGAAGTCACCACCACCGCTGCGCGTCTGTCACCGTACTTCAACGACCGTACCTTCTATCGTGCGGCTGTGCCAACCTACATCGGTGGTGACATGACTTTTGCGTGGGCCAGCAACGACGCATCTGCGCGTCAACATAGCCTAGAGGTGATTCGCGCGCGATTTGAGAAATCTGAAATCTCCACTCGCTGGTACACCCCAGAGATGCACATTGGCAGCTTTGCCCTGCCTCAATACGTAGTAGACGCCCTAGACGCCTAATACGCTTACTCGCCACAATCCGGTGCCACCCTGGTGGCACCTTATTGGAGTTTGTCGCTATGCCGCACTCATGGACCATTAACGACGCCCTCAACACCTACAACATTCCCTATTGGAGCAATGGCTATTTCTCCATTAACCCCAATGGCAACGTCATTGCCACGCCGGTTTTTGGTCGCCCTGAACTTCAGGTGGATCTGCAGCAGCTCTCCAAAACACTGAAAAAGCAGGGCATGACTCTGCCGGTTCTGGTTCGCTTCCCAGACATTCTGCAAAACCGCGTCCACAGTTTGTGTGAACACTTTAACCATGCCATCGAAGAGTACGGCTATGGCGGCGACTACCTGGCGGTTTACCCCATCAAGGTGAATCAGCAACGTAAGGTAGTCGAAGGCTTGCTGTCGAGCCAAAACCAGCTGACCAAACGCCAACTTGGTATGGAAGCAGGCTCTAAGCCGGAACTACTTGCGGTGATGGCACTGGCCGGACGTGGCAGCTCAGTGATTGTTTGCAACGGTTACAAAGACCGTGAGTATGTACGTTTAGCGTTGTTGGGCGAAAAGCTCGGCCACAAGGTTTTTATCGTACTGGAGAAGCTGTCAGAACTGGATCTGGTGCTGGCAGAAGCCAAAAAACTTGGGGTGACCCCACGCCTCGGCGTGCGGGCGCGTCTGGCCTCTCAAGGTAAAGGTAATTGGCAAACCAGTGGTGGCGTGAAGTCTAAATTTGGCCTCAAAACCCACCAGATTCTCGAGGTGCTCAACCGTCTCGAACAATCACAGATGCTTCATTGCCTGCAGCTACTGCACTTTCATCTAGGCTCGCAACTTGCCAACATCCGAGATGTGCAAAATGGCCTCAAAGAAGCAGGTCGTTTTTACACTGAGCTGTATAAGCTTGGGGCCCGCATCGACTACTTAGACGTTGGCGGCGGTTTAGCGGTGGATTATGAAGGCACTCGTAGCCAATCCAGCTGCTCTGCCAACTACTCCATGAGAGAATACGCCAACAACGTGGTGTGGGTATTGGGTGACATCTGCCGCGAGCACGAACTGCCGTTCCCAAACCTCATCTCCGAATCCGGACGCTCCATGACCGCCCACCACGCGGTGCTGATCAGTGACGTTATCGGCGTTGAAAGCCAACAGGTTGAAGAGCTGGATGCCCCTGAAGAGGAGGATCCAATTCTGATGCACAACCTGTGGCGCACCTATCAGGATGCCAGAACCAATGTGGACTCCCGTGCCGTGGTCGAGCTTTACCATGACACCATGAGCGATCTGGCGGAAGCGCACACCATGTATACCTTCGGCACTCTGGATCTTAAGCAGCGCGCCTGGATTGAAGAGGTTCACACCGCCAGCTGCCGTGCCATTGCGACCCGATTGTCGTCGAAGAACCGTGCCCACCGGCCAATCATCGATGAGCTCAATGAGAAGCTTGCGGACCGCTTCTTCGTCAACTTCTCCCTATTCCAATCACTGCCAGACGCGTGGGGCATCGATCAAGTGTTTCCGGTACTGCCGCTATCCGGGCTGGAGAGAAAACCGGAGCGCCGCGGCGTAATATTGGACATCACCTGTGACTCCGACGGCATCATCGACCAATACGTTGATGGCCAAGGCATCGAAACCACGCTGCCAATGCCGGAATATCAGGAAGAGAACCCCTATGACATCGGCTTCTTCATGGTGGGAGCCTATCAGGAGATTCTCGGGGATCTTCACAACTTATTTGGCGACACCGAATCGGTGGACGTCAGCTTCGACGATAATGGCGAGCTGATGTTGATCGAACCCCAAGCGGGGGATTCGGTTCGCGACGTACTGGACTACGTTAACATCAGTGCCGATGCCCTCGCGGAGAGCTATCGGGATCTGGCCAAAAACCTACCGGCCCACGAACGTGAGCAGGTACTTTCCGAGTTGGAAGCCGGCTTAGACGGCTATACCTATTTAGAGGATTTAGAAGCATGAATCTGTCGTCTTGGCAGATGCCGCCTGAATGGCACCCCCACGCTGGCTGTTGGCTGGCGTGGCCGTGTCGGGATGAGATCTGGGGACTGGGCGTTGATGCCGCCAAGCGTGCCTACGCCGAGGTTATCGACGCCATCAGCCAATCTGAACCGGTCACCCTGTTGGTACGCCCTGAGCAGCTCGCGGAAGCTCAGAAGATGGTACCCAGCCGCAACGTTACCCTAGTGCCGATGGCGCTGGATGACTCCTGGGCTCGGGACACCATGCCACTGTTTGTTGCCACTCCACATGGTCAGCAGGGCGCCGTGAACTTTCGCTTTAATGCCTGGGGAGAGAAATTCACCCCCTACGCTCAAGATGCCGCCATGGGTCAGCTTGTACTAGACCGATTGGCCCAGCAGCGACCGTGCTTTACTGGCATAAACAGTAAACTGATCCTCGAGGGTGGCAGCATTCATGTGGATGGCGAAGGCACATTGCTCACCACTTCTGAGTGCCTGCTCAATCCAAACCGAAATCCGCACCTGACTCAGGCGCAGATTGAAACCGAGCTGTGTCAGCAGTTGGGCGCAGACAAGGTGCTGTGGCTACCAAATGGCGTCTACGGTGACGTGGATACCGATGGTCATGTGGACAACATCGCCACCTTTACCGCACCTGGGCGAGTGCTCACCATGAGCAGCGACAGTCGCAGCAGTCCTAACTATGAGCGATACCAAGCCAATCATGACGCATTGGCCGAGATGCAGGACGCCAAGGGCCGCTCGTTAACGGTGGTGGACATCCCTGAGCCAGAGCAGACTGAACTCAACGGTGAAGTACTGGCGCTGTCCTACATCAATTACTATCTGGCCAACGAGGCGGTTGTGATGCCGGCCTTTGGTCAAAGCGATCGTGATCAGGAAGCTCAGCGGATTATTCAAGCTGAGTTTACAAACCGAGAGGTGGTCGTCATCGATGCCATGCCAATTCTGGCAGGCGGTGGCGGCATCCACTGTATTACCATGCAGGAGCCCCGCTAATGCGTAACGTTACTTTTGCTGCAACCCAGATGGCGCTCAGCCGTGATCTGGAATCCAACCTCAACAAAGCGGAACAGGCGGTGCGTCAAGCAGCCGCCCAAGGCGCTCAAGTCATCCTGCTGCAGGAGCTGTTCGAGTATGAATACTTCTGTAAGAAACAGGAGGCCAAGTACCTAGAGTTGGCTCACCCACTGGACAATCACCCGTGGATCCCTCGGTTTGAAGCGCTGGCCAAAGAGCTAAACGTGGTGCTGCCCATCAGCTTCTTCGAGCGAGCTGGTAATGCCCACTTTAATTCACTGGTGATGATCGACGCCGATGGCAGTCGTCTTGAGTGCTACCGCAAAAGCCACATTCCTGATGGCCCAGGCTACAGCGAGAAGTTCTATTTCAGCCCAGGTGATACCGGCTTTAAAGTGTGGGACACCCAATATGGCCGCTTTGGCGTGGCGATCTGCTGGGATCAGTGGTTCCCAGAAGCCGCCCGCGCCATGGCACTGCAGGGCGCCGAAGCGCTGTTCTATCCAACCGCCATTGGCTCAGAGCCTCAGGACGCCACTTTGGACTCTCGCGACCACTGGCAACGGGTAATGCAGGGCCACAGCGCCGCCAACATGCTACCGGTGATCGCCTCTAACCGCACTGGCGTTGAAACCGAGCAGGAGATCAGCACCACCTTCTATGGCAGCTCCTTCATCACCGATGAGACCGGCGCCAAGATTGCGGAAGCGGATCGGGAACAGGAAACCATCCTGGTGGCCACCATCGATCTGGACGCCAGCCAAGCGGCACGTCGCGCTTGGGGGTTGTTCCGAGACCGTCGCCCAGATCTCTATGGCAACCTGAATCAGTTGGCGCCGTAATAGCACTTCAGAACAAACTAGAATCAAAAAAGGCTTCCCTAGGGAAGCCTTTTTCATGATTGCTCATGACTAGGTCTTAAACTTCGCCAATCGTTCGGTCAGTTGATCCGAGGTCTGATTCAGTTGAGTGGCCGTGCTGGCCACTTCACCGGTCAAGTTGGACAACGCCAAGGCATCGTCACGAATGCCAGTGGTGCTGATGCTCACCTCATTGGTGGTCGCTCGCTGCTCTTCCGCTGCAGCAGCAATCTGCTCCGCCATCGATAGGATTTCGGTCATTGAGCTGGTCACGGTTTCTAGACTCGCGGCCACTTCGTGGGTCTTAGTGACGCTGTCGTCCGCCATCGCTTGGCCCTGATTCATCACTGAAACCGCCGCGGCAGAGTTCTGCTGCAGAGTCTCAATCATCTGCTTAATCTCTTCCGCCGAGCCTTGAGTCTTCTGCGACAGCACTCGAACCTCATCGGCAACTACCGCAAAGCCCCTGCCCTGCTCACCGGCCCGTGCCGCCTCAATGGCTGCATTGAGCGCCAGCAAGTTGGTCTGTTCGGCGATGGTCTGGATGGTCGCCAAAATCGAATCGATCTCCTGCGCATTGCCTTCCAGCTTTGCGATAATGGCACTGGCTTCGGTTACCTGCTGTGCCAAATCAGAGATGGTGCGGTTGGATGAGTCCAACACCTCACGGCTTTGCTGACTGGCGTTGTTTGCGTGGTGAGCGGCTTCCGCCGTACCCGCCGCATGAGTCGCCACTTCGTTGGCGGTCATCGCCATCTCTTCCACCGCGGTTGCCACTTGATCCAGCTTATCTTGCTGCTGCTCAATGGCGGCAGACTGCTGTTCAACAATGGCGGTGTTTGAGCTGGATTGCTCGCCCATCTCTCGACCAACACTGCGGATCTCGGTAATCATCTCTGCCAACTGTTCAACAAACAGGTTCAAGCTGGAGGAGACGCCACCAAACTCATCTTCACGCTCGACTTTCAAGCGACGGGTCAGATCGCCGTCACCATGAGTCAACTCTTCCATGGCGCTTTGCAACTGAGTCAGCGGCAACAGCAGCTTGTTCAGCATGAAGGTCAAGGTCACCAAAATCACAATCAGACACACCGCCGTTGCCAACAGGATGTTACGTACTACCCCTTGCATCTGTTGCTGCGCTTGGCTCAAGTCCTGCATTACCAGCAGGCTCCACCCCAGCTCATCGATCTTTTTCAACGTTGCGCGCATCGGTTCACCGTGGCGGGTCAACTCAACACTGTGGCCTCGATTCAACGCATTCCAGTCGTCACTGGATAGAAGATTGGTAACCGGAGTCATGCGCTCGGAAACCACCCGGGAGGCAAAGACCTGATTGCTCTTATCCACAAGCAGCAGCTCTCCTTGCTCCTCAGGAATCAGATCCAGAACCTCACCAGACACGCGCTCTAGGCTGATGTCGCCACCAACCACACCGGAGCGCCCCCCCTTCAGCGGGGTTGCGATGGTAACAACGATCTCTTTGGTTACGGAATCTTGATATGGCGGAGTCGCCACAGTGCGACTCTCGTTGTTGGCCTGCTTAAACCACGCTTGATTGCTGATATCCAGCTGAGGCTCTGGATCCGATTTGTCCCAAGCGATCTGGTCGTTATCCGCATAGCCCACATAAACTAAGCCAAAGCCGTAGTTTTTAACGAGCGTTAATAACTCTTTATTTGCCGGCTGGTAACTAGACTCGCTGGCGATATTTTCCAGCAGCCTTCCATGATTACGAAACCAGTCGGTTAATAATTTTTCTGCACTGTCGGTAGAAACTTTCAGTGTATTGTTTAATCCCAATGTTTGCGCTTCTTGATATTGGGTTACACCAAAATAAGAGCCAACTAATGCTACGCCACAAACCGCTACCGCGACTAATGCCAGCAACTTACTTTTAAATGTTTTAAACACTCTAAGTTCCTCACCATGCAACTATCTGTAAAGCTATCGGAACATTGCTCTATGAACCTTGCGGGAAAGGTATCACAGGCCGGATGAAAAAGAAGTCAAAAGTGTGGTAGGTAGACGATGTTTGATGAATATTTAAACTGGGGCAGGATAAATAATTACAAGTGCGCAAACAATGAAAAACAATAAAACATTGAAGTTACACAGCGAGAGTTAATACTCAAAAAAGACAGGCTTATTTAATTTAATAATTAAGAAAAACTAACAACAAAAATTCTTCTTCACTTTATAATTTAGTGAATCTAAATTCCCAGAAATACGGTTATTCGAAAACACTTATTTTCACAATGAATAATTGAAGTTGTTAATAACCTAATACAATTCAGTTATTAACAACTTTATTTAGCTCTAATTACTAAATATCGTAATGCAAGCCACACTCACGCCTAAAGCCCGCAAACCGACTCTCCTCCTCAGTCATGCCCAGCTCCATGGGACGACTGGTGTGCACATCTCCCACCGAGGCGTACCCCTGATGCCACAATGGGTGGTATGGCAACTGATGCTGCTCTAGATACTCGTGCACATCTTTATTGGTCCACTCCAAAATTGGCAGCAACTTATAACGACCAGAGCGGATCTCAAGCAGGGGCAGGTTGGCACGTGACTGCGCCTGCTGGCTGCGCAGCCCCGCAAACCAAGTGCCCGCCTCAAGTTCTTCCATCGCCCGTTGCATCGGTTCGACTTTATTAAGGCGGTTGTACTTATCCAGACCGTCCTGCCCTTGCTCCCACAGCTTGCCAAAACGCGCTTCTTGCCATGCGGGGTTGAGCTCACTGCGGTAGACTTTTAGGTTCAATCCAAGGCGCTCAGTCAGCTCATCAATAAACCGATAGGTTTCTGGAAACAGATAACCGGTATCGGTCAAAACCACTGGAATGTCAGCCTTAGCCTGAGTTGTCAGGTGAAGCATCACAGAGGCTTGAATACCAAAGCTGGAGGACAGCAGATGGTTACCAGGCAACTCCTCTAGCGCCCAAGCAACTCGCTCTGCCGCCGTCATCGGCTTTAACAGCTCATTGAACTTTGCCAGTTCCTGTTGCTGCGCTTCACTGGGAAGTTTATCCAGCAGCGCCTGTAGTGATTGACTAGGCATAGAAATCGGTCCTCGATACTTTCACTTGTGCCACCACCTGGGTGCGAATCAAGAAATCACCAAAACATTCCTCACCCTGACGCCCTTGCGCCCAACGACCAATCAGCGGATCCAGCTCGGCCAAAATGGCATCTTCATCTAAGTTTTCTCGATACAACTTAGGGATCCGAGTGCCTTCTAGGTTGCCTCCTAGGTGCAGGTTGTACTTACCTGGGCCTTTGCCCACCAAGCCCACTTCCGCCAGCATGGCGCGACCACAGCCATTAGGACAACCAGTTACTCGGAAGATGATGGCATCATCGGCTAGATTGTGTTTCTCCAGCAGCCCTTCCAGTCGAGTAACAAACCTGGGAAGGAAACGCTCCGCCTCAGCCATCGCCAGTGGGCAAGTAGGTAGAGACACACACGCCATGGAGCTCTTGCGCTGATTTGAGACACCGTCGTCAAGCAAGCCATGCTGACGAGCCAGCTGTTCAATCTTCGCCTTGTCTTTAGCCGCGACCCCAGCGATCACCAAGTTTTGGTTGGCGGTCATGCGGAACTCGCCCTGGTGCACCTTAGCGATCTCAGCCATACCGGTTTTCAGCGGCTTACCGGGGAAGTCCAGCAGTCGACCGTTTTCAATGAACAGGGTCAGGTTGTGTTTGCCGTCGATGCCAGCAGTCCAGCCAAAGCCATCACCACGGTCGGTTAGGGTGTAAGGACGAGTTGCTTCAAAGCGGATTCCGGCGCGGCGCTCAACTTCCTGTTTGAACACGTCTAAGCCAACACGATCGAGGGTGTATTTGGTCTTGGCATTCTTGCGGTTAACACGGTTGCCCAGATCTCGTTGGGTGGTCACTACCGCCGCAGCAACGTCCAGCGTGTGCTCAATGGGGAAGTAACCAAACTCGTCGGCTTTTCTTGGGTAGGTAGACTCATCACCATGGGTCATCGCCAATCCACCACCAACCAACAGGTTAAAGCCCACCAGCTTACCGTTGTCGCTAATGGCGACAAAGTTCATGTCGTTAGCGTGCAGATCCACGTCATTGTGAGGCGGCACCACCACGGTGGTTTTAAACTTACGCGGCAGGTAAGTTTTCCCCAAAATCGGCTCATCCTCTTCGGTGGTCTCCACCTTTTCACCATCTAGCCAGACTTCCGCATACGCCTTGGTTCTTGGCAGCAGATGTTCTGAGATCTTTTTCGCCCATTCATAGGCTTCGCTGTGAAGCTCTGACTGCTCGGGGTTGGAGGTACAAAGTACGTTACGGTTCACGTCCCCAGCGGTGGCGATGGAATCGATGCCGATCTGATTCAAAGTTTGGTGCATCATCTTGATGTCACGCTTAAGCACGCCGTGAAACTGGAACGTCTGTCGGGTGGTCAAACGGATGCTGCCCATCATGGTGTGGTCATCGGCAAACTTGTCGATGGCCAGCCACTGAGTCGGAGTAATCACCCCACCAGGCATCCGCGCTCGCAACATCACGTTGTGCAGCGGCTCGAGCTTCTGCTCGACACGCTCATTACGAATATCACGGTCATCCTGCTGATACATGCCATGGAAGCGAATCAGCTGAAAGTTGTCGTTGGTAAAGCCGCCGGTCAGAGTATCTTTTAAATCTTCGGCGATGGTACCGCGAAGCAAGTTGCTCTGCCCTTTAATGCGCTCGTTGTCCGCCAGTTTGCCGTCGACAACCAAGGCGTTAAGCGCTTCCGGTAGTTGGTTTTTACTGGTCATTAGTACACATCCTTCTGGTAGCGCTTGTCGGCTTTTAACGAACTTAAATACTCTTTAGCTTGCTCTTGATTGCGATCGCTGTGCTCAGTGAGCACCTCAATAAGCGCTTTCTCAACATCGACCGCCATGCGGTTTGCATCACCACACAGATACAGGTGTGCACCGCGCTCAAGCCACTCCACAACTTCTCTCCCCTGCTCACGAATGCGATCCTGAACGTAGATCTTGTGAGCTTGGTCGCGAGAGAACGCCAAGTCGATGCGAGTCAACAAGCCGGATTTAACGTAGTTCTGCCACTCCACCTGATAGAGGAAGTCCTGAGTAAAGGTTGGGTTGCCGAAGAACAACCAGTTGTCGCCTTGGGCCTCCCGAGCTTCACGCTCTTGCATAAAGGCCCGAAATGGCGCAATGCCGGTGCCTGGACCAATCATAATCACCGGGGTGTTGTCATCCGCAGGCAGGCGGAAATTGTCGTTGGACTCAACGTACACGCTCACCCCGTCGCCCTGCTTCAGGCGCTTCGCCAGCGCCGCCGAAGCCAAACCTTGACGAAGCTGACCATCACGCTCCTCTTCCACCACGGCGACCGTGAGATGCACCTCTTCGTCCACTTCAGCTTGGCTGGAAGCGATGGAATATAAGCGAGGGGTAATCTTTCTTAAGCTGTCCACCAGCTCTTGAGCCGAGACTTTAGCCGGATAACGGCTGGCTAGGTCGATAAGCTGATGCCCGCCAATGAAGGCTTTAAGCTGGGCTTTATCTTCGGCAATCTCGGCCAGCTTGGCATCTCCGCTCCAGCTCGCCCATTGCTGCACTAAAGCAGGGTGAAGCAGAGTCAGCTCAAGTTGCTCCGTCAGCGCCTGTGACAGCGGCAACGACTGCTGCTTGATGGTGATCTCATCGGCAGGGTTCAGATCCATAGCCGCCAACAATGTAGAGACCAGCTCAGCATCATTGTGGACCCACACGCCCAATGCATCCCCTGGCTGATACTGAATACCGGAGTCATCTAGGCCCAGCTCAATGTGACGAATGTCTTTGATTGAATCACGACCGGTGATCTTTTGACTCAACAACAGCGGCGCTTCAAAGGGGTTAGCTCGGGTGTATTGAGATTCAGCCATCACTGCATTGGCCGTTGCGGTCAGCGGCGCTGGTGCCGCGACCTCGGCTTTTAGCGTTGGCAACAGCGCTTCGGTCCATTGCTCGGCGGCATCTTCAAAATCCACATCGCAATCAACGCGCGCAACCAGTGCACTGGCACCTAACTCAGCCAATCGGTCATCGATCTCCTTGCCAGTTTGGCAGAATTGATCGTAGCTGGAGTCTCCCAGCGCCAACACCGAATACTCAAGCTGATTGAGTTTTGGTGCTCGGCTAGAGAACAGGAATTTATGGAAACCGATGGCATCATCTGGCGGCTCACCCTCACCATGAGTGCTAACCACCACCACCAGTCGCTGCAGATCTTTAAGCTTTTTCGGCTTGAAATCGGCCATGGACACCAAGGTGACGCCATTGCCTTGCGCTTCCAACTTGGCGGCAACACCCTTTGCCACGCCACGGCTGTTGCCGGTTTGGCTGCCGTAAAGCACGGTAACCTCAGCACTGCTCGAGGCAGGTGCGGCAGTGACCGCCTGCGGTGCAGCGGTTGCTAAGTTTGCGGTGGCGGCTAGGTAACCACTGACCCAAGCCAACTGTGCTGGCGTCAAACTGCCCGCTAATTGTTGCAATGCTGCAATCTGCTGAGGCGATAAGCCACCGGCGCCCTGAGCTAACTCTTGTAAATGCATCCCGTGCAATCCCACTTATTATTGAATTGCCACAGAGTAGGTGAACCGCTTCTTTACAAAAAAGAATAAAAACACACTTTTTATTTCTTTTTCGAATATAAGCGCACTGAACAAAAACTATTCACATTTCACAAAAAATGCATTAAAACTAACAAGTGCAAAATAATTGATAAAAAATCAATGATCAGAAACGCGTGATCCAGTTAACAGCATTGGTTTGACCTCAGCACATTGGCTTCACAAAGTGATAGTCGTTGAAAGGATTCACCCTCTGCAACGATGCGTTAAGACGATTGCACTGTTCGAATAAATTGACTTCGTAAACCGATTTATTTAGTTCAAAATATTAAGAATTCTGGTTCGAATGACTGGAATTCATACCCGATAAACCCATCTGCTAGAGGATAGCGTTGTGAAGATCGCAGTGATCAAGGAGCAACTCCAAGGGGAAACCAGAGTCGCTCTGCTTCCCGCCAACGTTACCAAGCTCGTGAAAGCGGGCGCCACGGTAACCGTCGAAACTCAAGCTGGCTTTCAAGCCGGTTTTACCGATCAAGACTACCTCGATAGCGGAGCCACCATTGCCAATGACCGCCAGCAAACCCTTGCTGATGCTCAATTGGTTCTCACCCTGCATGCCAAGGGCGAACAGTTAACTCAACTGTTGGAGCAGTTAAGCGCAGGCCAGACCCTGATTGGAATGATGGATCCTCTAGGTAGCCCACAGGGCGCCCAACAGGCCGCTGAAAAAGGCATTAACGCCATTGCGCTTGAATTGGTCCCACGAATTACCCGAGCCCAGAGCATGGACGTGTTGTCGTCCAACGCCACCATCGCCGGCTATAAAGCGGTATTGCAAGCGGCGGATCTCACCCCGCGAATGATGCCGATGATGATGACCGCCGCCGGTACCCTAAAGCCAGCACGTACCTTCGTGATGGGAGCTGGGGTAGCGGGTCTGCAAGCCTGTGCCACTGCAAAACGTCTTGGCGCGGTCGTTGAGGCTTACGACATCCGCCCTGCGGCACGCGAGCAGATCATCTCCGTTGGTGCCCGTCCAGTTGAGCTGGACATCGAAGATGCCGAGACCGAATCCAAAGGCGGTTACGCCAAGGAGCAGTCTGCGGAGTTCATCGCCAAGCAGCAGCAAGCGATGGCCGACATTCTGGCTCAACAAGATATTGTCATTACCACCGCCGCCATTCCGGGCCGTAAAGCACCGATTCTGATCACCAAAGAGATGGTGGCTCAGATGAAACCGGGCTCGGTCATCGTCGATCTGGCTGCCGAAACCGGCGGCAACTGCGAACTGACCCAACTAGGGGAAGTGATCGAAGTGAATGGCGTGACGATCTCTGGTCCGAATAACATCGTTGCCACCACCGCAACCCACGGTAGCCAGATGTTTGGCACCAACTTGGAAAATCTCATCAAGCTGATGCTGGATGACGAAGCCAACCTTCAGTTCGATTTCGAAGACGAGATCGTTCGCGATACCGTGACCGCCTACAACGGCGACGTGGTTAACCCTCGAATCCGAGAACTGCTCGGCCTTGCTAACCCTGAACAGGAGGAGGCGTAATGGAAACCCTACTGCTGCTTTTGACTCTGTTTGTCATCGCCATTTTTCTCGGTGTTGAACTGATCACCAAGGTACCACCAACACTGCACACCCCGCTGATGTCTGGCTCCAACGCCATCTCAGGCATCACCTTGGTGGGCGCTCTGCTGTCTGCCGGTGCTGGCTCAGGCATCCTGGTGAATGTTTTAGGTTTTATCGCGGTTACCCTAGCAACCATCAACGTGATCGGTGGCTACATGGTGACTAACCGCATGCTCAGCATGTTTAAAAGGAAGTAAGTCGCCATGAGTTCTGCATTTATCTATCTTGCTTACCTAGTGGCGGCGGTCTGCTTCGTGCTGGGTATCAAAAACATGACCAAGCCACGTACTGCGGTACGAGGCAACCGGATCTCCTCCATCGGTATGTTGATTGCTGTGGTGGTGACCCTATTTGACCAACAGATCCTCAGCTACGAGTGGATCATCGCTGGTATGGTAACCGGTGGCGCCATCGGTGCCCTGTTTGCGACTCGAGTCCAGATGACCTCCATGCCACAGATGGTGGCAGCTCTGAACGGCTTCGGTGGCGGTGCGTCTCTGTTTGTGGCCTTGGCCAACTTCATGGATCCTGTCTCTGCAACCACCTTGGTGGCTCAGATCTCCGTGGGCATCACCATCCTCATCGGTGCGGTGACCCTCTCTGGCTCCTTCGTGGCCTTCGGTAAGCTGCAGGAGATCATCTCCGGCAACTCCATCGCCGTACCGGGCAATACCTTCATCAACGGTGCCTTGGTCGTGGTGGCCTTAGGTCTGGTGGGCTACTTGGTTGTTGCCCCTAGCCCAGAGCTGGTTTACGTGTTGATTGGCGTCGCGCTGATTCTTGGCCTGACGTTGGTTCTGCCGATTGGTGGTGCCGACATGCCTGTTGTTATCGCCCTGCTGAACTCCTACTCAGGTATTGCGGCGGCCACTGCAGGTTTCATCTCCAACAACACCGTTCTGATTGTTTCCGGTGCACTGGTTGGTGCCTCCGGTCTGATTCTGACCCAGATCATGTGTAAGGCGATGAACCGCAGCCTGACCAACGTACTGTTCGGTAAAATGGCGGAAGGTGGCGAAACCATCGATGCCGATGAGGTGTATCAGGGCAAAGTGAAGTCCTCCTCCCCAGAAGAGGTGGCCATGCTGCTGGAAACCGCCGAGCGCGTGGTGATTGTTCCGGGTTTTGGTTTGGCAATGGCGCAAGCTCAGCACGCGGTGCGTGAACTGGCGGACGTATTGGAAGCTCGAGGTACCGACGTACAGTACGCCATCCACCCAGTTGCAGGGCGCATGCCTGGCCATATGAACGTACTGCTGGCGGAAGCGGAAGTGCCTTACGAGAAACTGGTAGAGATGGACACCATCAACCCTCAGTTTGAGCAAACCGACGTCGCCATCGTCATTGGCGCCAACGACGTAACCAACCCGATGGCTCGTGAAGACAAAGGCAGCCCAATCTACGGCATGCCGATTCTAAATGTGGACAAGGCTCGCACCGTGGTAGTGGTTAAGCGCTCCCTAAGCCCAGGTTTCGCAGGATTGCCTAACCCACTGTTTGCCATGGACAACTCACTGATGTTGTTCGGTGACGGTAAGAAGGCCATTGTGGACCTGACTGCCAGCTTGAACGAAGCCGACTAAGTCAGCCTCCTGATTCATACGTAATAAAACAAAAGCGGAGTCCTGGAACTCCGCTTTTTATTGTTCAGCCTGATTGTGGGGGCTTGTACCAACCTGATTAAGTAAGTGGTCTGCCTAGTGCGACGAAGAAATCGGTACAATCAAGCAATAGTAATCAAGTATTTATTTAGGTTGGTACTAGGCGAGAGTTTCGATTTCTCGCTTTACCTGATTGGCAGGGTCGGTAACGATACGCTCTAGCACTTCGATGCGGCGACGGTCTTCCTGCAATTGCTGCGTTAACTCAGCCACCTGCTTTTCCAGCTCTGCGATACTACGCCCTTGCTGCTGAGTTTCTTCCCCGCCCATCTCTTGATTGGCTTTCTCCATCAAGGTTTTAAGGCTATTGAAATTGTCATCGTACAGGCGCTTTATTTTGGCTTTGTTGGCGTTTGAAACCACTAGGGAGATCACACCGTAAACCACCAGTAAGCCTAATACTCCCCAAATTACTCCTTGCTCCATCTTGGTTCTCCTTATCCTAATCTCGAGATCTCTTGCTGGGTTTCAAAGCCAGAGTCGGTAACGATGCGTTCGAGCACAGCAACTCGCTCCTCCAATCGTTGGCAATGCGCCTGAGTTTGAGACAGTTCCCCTTCAAGTCGACTAATTTCGCTTTGATGAACCTTGCTCTTATTGCGCATGATCATCTTTACGATGCTGGTTAAACACCCCATGACAATGGCAACGATGGCGATGATGCCGCCCATGCTCCACATAACCTTCTCCTTTTTATCCCCGTTTGTATGTCCCATTAGGGAACTGCGTAGTTCATAGCAGCTTGGTGAGTGTCAAAGTCAGTCAATGCCGTCCATGATTATAGTCCAAAAACTCACTACCCCGTCTGAACAGCAAAACCCATACCAATGACATAAGCAATTGAATTAAAACAATTTAAAAATCAAACGATGCTCACCAGCTTGGCATTCCAACCACTAGTTAGTCAATTCCGCCACTTTTAATTGCTGCGATAACAAGGACGCAGTGGCCGCAAACATCGCTTGCCAATGGCGGCGGGTTTCACGGGAGATGCTGCTGTGCTGTCCATAACTGCCCCCTTGGAACTGACGCTGAGCCAGCAGTCGAAAGTCCGCCAGTAAAGTCGTGTCTATCTGAGTCTCCAACAAGAAGTCGTTAAAGGGCTGTGTGGCAGATGCGCGTAGGCGTTCAGGTTGGCTGAGCCAAAAGTGCAGTCCAGGTACGCTCCAGTGCTGCCAATCTGGGGCCAACTGCATCACGTTCAAGTTTCGCAATTGATACAAACGCCAGGCCGGCTCTAAGCCCTGCTGCTCTCGGGCGATTCGCCACAACAGGTACAGATCGGCGATAAGTTCCTGCTCCCATCCTGCGACCCAATGCTTGGCCTCAAGGTGCGCTGGTGTGTCGAGTCGAAGCAGGTGCCCTTGCTCGTGAATCAGCGCACTTTCAACACTGTGCTGACTTGGCAGCTCCACCACTTTATGCTGCCAGATGACACTGTGATGCTGCTCAATGCGCTGGCGATCCGTCAACACCATGCCGGAGTCAGCAAATAGCAAGGCGACTGCCCCTTGCCCTTGCACTTGCTTAGCCAAGGTGTCTGGGAGTTGAAGCTTAGGCACCGCGAAAGCCGCGGCCAACTGCTGCTGCGTCTTCGCTGGCAGCTCGGATACGCAGCGCTCCAGGCCATCGATATCGCACCAAGGTGCCGTTAACGACAGGGCGGCAAGTAGGGGTAACAGCATCATTTTTCATGGTTATTGGTCGAATTTCAGAGTGTATCTTTTATGGCCGTGATTAACTAATCTTGGGTTTTCCGGTACACTTTCGGGCTTGGTTTTACAGGCAGCACCTTGATGATCACCTCAGCAAAATTCGATAACGCCTTTCTTCATCCTAGATTCTGGCCCATGTGGCTGGGTATCGTAGTGGTTCGTACTCTGGCTCTGTTACCGCTGTCAGCCCAGTGGCGCTTTGGTAGTGGCCTAGGACAACTGCTGAAGCGTTTTCTTAAAAAGCGAGCCCATGTGGCCCGCACCAACCTCAAATTGTGCTTCCCAGATAAGAGTGACGCAGAGATTGAAAAACTGCTGTCAGATAACTTTTCTGAAACCGGCATGGCACTGATGGATTGCGTTAACGCCTGGTGGTGGAGTGACAGCCGCATTCAACGGCAGATGACCATCAAGGGTCTGGAGCACATTGAACAAGCCAAGGCCGATGGCCAAGGGGTGATTCTATTTGCCGCCCACTGCCTGATGCTGGAAACCGGCGCTCGCGTCTTTGGCCAAGCCTGCCCCGGCGTGGGTGTGTATCGCCCACACAACAACAAATTTATGGAATACCTGCAGGTGAAAGGTCGCCTGCGCTCTAACAAAGGTCTTATCCCAAAACGTGAAGTGCGGCAGATGGTTAAGGCTCTGCGGGATGGGGAAGTACTGTGGTACACCGCCGATCAGGATGCCGGCCGCCGTGGCGCCGTATTCGCGCCGTTTTTCGCCGTTGACCAAGCAGTGACCGTTACCGGAGCCACCACGCTGGCCAAACTGGGGAAAGCCAAAGTGATGCCGTTCTTTGTGGAGCGAAACGCCGATCATTCAGGCTATACCATCGAGATCGGCGCGCCACTGGAAAACTTCCCTGGCGAATCCCCAGAAGCGGACGCCGTAGCAGGGAATAAAGTGGTAGAGCAGCTTATCTTGCGCCGCCCAGAGCAGTACATGTGGCTGCACCGCCGCTTTAAGACTCGGCCAAATAAGGACGACCCAAGTCTGTATAAATAATCCAACAGAAACAAAAAATCCGGCTCGATGGCCGGATTTTTATGTTATACCAATTACACTAATGGTCTGATCATTCAGCTGAAGTTAATCGGTTCTCAGGCAAGGCAGTAAAGCGAAGCTCTAGTGGCTCTAAAGTGAGATTTACTAACGCAGTATGAGGGCCGATTAAATCAGCCCTTCGGGAAGCCCTCACAAGCCCTGTCTCTACGTTAGCGTTGTTTGAAAGGTGCCTACATTCCTTCACAACCCTGCCTTGATTCAGAGCTTGTGAGGGCTTCTGAACTGCACAGAGCATTAATGTAATTGGTATTAATTACTTGGCAGGCTTTTCCGACACCCACAGCTTAATCACCCCTTTGACGACAACCACGTCGTTGTCGTCATAGGCAGTTACCGCGACATCTAGATCCCCAGGCTTCCAATCCTCAGGCTTGGTTTCCGCCACGCAGCGGATGTCACTGCCCGCCTTGGCGGTGTAATCCAAACTCATCCCTTTTGGAATCCAGCGCAGATGTTTTGGAATGGACACTTCCGCTACCATCCCCATGGCGATCTCCAAGCCATTGCAGATGGCGATGACGTGCATGGTGCCGATGTGATTCTCCACCTTGCGCTTCTTGGTGATCTTGATGCTGGCATGATGGGGCCGCAGATCCACCAGTTTGGCGGGAATAGTCTTAAAGTAAGGCGCCTTATTGGCGATGATCTTCACCATTAGCCAATCCGACATCGGCAGTTTTTTTACTTTGTTGTGAATCTTGAGCAGGTAATTATCAGACATAATGCATCCCTGTTAGTTTTTATACTGGTCTGACGAGTTAGCTCGATTATTCTCCTTTCCTGTGATCTTTGTCAAAAATTTGCTGCCACAACAGAGCGATGGACTCGCATGCTGGCGGCCTGTATTGGGCTTCAATCACAGTGGAACGGTCTGCCAAAACCAATCGATGACTGTTGTCTCGAATGTCGATGTAGGTGCTCACCAGCAGATCCGCCTGTTCTGCGGTCAGCAAACCAACTGCCAATAATTGCTCAATGATTCGAACGTTATCGGACCATTTCAGCAGCGCCGCATGTTGATGGCCATGAGCTAACACCAAGTACTGAGTAATAAACTCAATGTCGGTCATGCCACCATGGCCCTGCTTAAGATCAAACTGGGTGTCGCTGCTCTTATCTAGGTGATCGCGCATCTTCTGACGCATGTCGCTCACCTCTTGCTTAAGCGTGTCGGCCTGCCGCGGCTTTGCCAGCACCTCCCGTCGAATGCGGTTAAAGCGTTTCACCATCTCCGGCTCGCCATAAACCATCCGCGCTCTTGAGAGCGCCTGATGCTCCCAGGTCCAGGCCTCCCCTTGTTGGTACTCTTGGTAGCGGTCGATATGACTCACCAGCAGGCCTGAGGAGCCCGAAGGTCGCAGGCGCATGTCCACCTCATACAAGATTCCCGACAGGGTTCGAGTGGAGAACAGGTGCAACACTCGCTGGGCCAGCTTCAAATAAAAGTGACTGTTATCAATCGATTTATCACCATCGGTGACGCCAGAGTCGGCGCGGTGAAGGAACACTAAGTCCAGATCGCTGCCATAGCCCAACTCTAAGCCGCCAAGCTTGCCGTAGGCCACCACCGCAAACCCCATGTTTTCTGTCATGCCCGAGGGGCGGCCATGACGCAGAGTCAGTTGCTGCCACGCCAATGCCACCACCTGCTCGATGATCGCTTCCGCCAACCAACTGAGGTGATCGCTGACCTTCATCACCGGCAATACCCCAGTGACATCCGCCGCAGCGATGTGCAACTGGCTGATCTGCTTAAACTGACGCAGAGCCTCCATCTGCTGCTCCAGATCCTCCTCTGGAATACGCATCAGGAACTCCCGCAGGCCAGCGGCGTAACCATCCTCTGGCAACACTTGATACAGCTGCATGGGGTCGATGAGCTCATCCAACAAGATCGGGTACTGGGCCAACTGTTGGGCAATCCAAGGACTGGCCGCACACAGGCGCACCAACTGTTGCCGCGCCGCGGGGTTCTCTTGCAGCAGCTCAAGGTAAGTGGTGCGAGTCAAAATGGTGGCCACCACAGACGCCACACGCTCGAACACCAGTTTGGCATTTCTTTGCCCCGCTAACTCTTGCAGCAGCCGAGGCATCAGCTTATCCAAGGTATCCCGACCTCGAGGGCCAATGCTGCGGCGGCCAAACTCGTTTTTGAGGTGGGAGATGGGCTCCGCCAACTCGGTTGATAACCCTTGAGCCTTAAGGATGCTCTCCATCTCCGGCATCGGGTGCTGCCACAAGGCTGGCAACTCGCCTAAATCTTGGTCTTCCTCCTCCGCCGTGCCAATGGTGTTCTTAAACACCTCATGGATGCCGTCCATGTAACTGGTCAGGGTCTTGCTCAGCTCGTCAAAATGGCTAAAGCCCATCATCAGTGCCAGTCGAGCTTGATCCTCAGAGCCATCCGGCAGCGTTTGCGTCTGTTGATCGTTTAAGGCCTGCAGCAGATTTTCCAGCCGGCGCAGGAAGCGGTATCCCTCTAACAGTGAGTGATGCTCTCGGCCAGTAAAATGGTTGCTGCGCTTAAGCTCCGCCAGCACTGGCATCAACGATTGACGGCGAATTGCAGGATGGCGACCACCGCGAATCAGCTGATGGGTTTGCACCACAAACTCCACCTCGCGAATGCCACCTCGGCCCAATTTGATGTTGTTGGATAGCGCCCGGCGACGCAGCTGAGATTCAATCAGCCCTTTCATCCGTCGCAGCGCATCGATGGCTGAAAAATCCAGATAACGACGGTAGATGAAAGGACGCAACAATTGATAGAGGGCATCATCATAATCGCTGCGGCCCATCAGCCGCGCTTTGACCATGGCATAGCGCTCCCACTCGCGCCCCTGCTCCTGATAATAGTCCTCCATGGAATCGAAACTCACCGCCAAAGGCCCCGCCTCACCAAAGGGGCGCAGGCGCATGTCCACCCGATAGCAAAAGCCGTTGGCGTCCACGTCAGCCAGCAGACCAATCAGCTTCTGCCCTAGGCGGATGAAGTACTGCTGGTTATCAAGCTGTCTGTCGCCGTCGGTGTACCCATGCTCAGGATAGGTAAAGATAAGGTCGATATCAGAGGAGAAGTTAAGCTCGCCGCCCCCAAGCTTACCCATGCCCAAAATCAATAGCGGTTGTTCGACGCCCTCTTTATTTCTAGGCAGACCATATTTGGGGGCTAAGAAATCTCGCAGCCACTGGCGGCATGCCACGATCATCGCTTCTGCCAAATTCGACAGGTGTGCCAAGCTCTCCTCGAGAGGCGCTTTGCCGAGAATGTCTCTGGCGGCGATCACCCACATCTGTTGATGGCGAAACTGGCGCAGCACTCGCTTAGCATCCAATTCGGTATCGCACTCACTAAGAAGCTGTTGCAGCGTCTGTTGATAAGCGGGATGGCGAAGGTGTTGCTCCAGTTGTTCCAGCACCTGTGCTAGCCAGTTTGCATCCCACTTGAGCCGATGGCCAATAAAATCGGAACACCCCAAAAGCAGTAACAACTGTTGCTGCTGGGTATCGGTAAGGGGATAGGGTTCAGAATCCATCCTTTGCTGCAATAACTCGGTTGCTCGCAAGCCCAAGCTGGCCGGAAGGTTGTCGAACGCGAACGGCAGGCTCATAATAACTTCCTGTGAAATCGAATTTTTCTTCGAACACTTTATACCAAGCAGACAAAATAGTTGATGATTATTCCCTCGTTAAAACCGGCGGATAATCGACGTGAATGGTGTAATAGAACCTAAAAAGGACTGCAGACCATGACCCTGACTCAATGGTGGCAAACCGATGGCATTTTGCTGTTGCTGCAGATCGGCATCAGTCTGCTGCTGTTTCCGCTGCTGAGATTCAGCCAAGGTTGGTGGGACGGCGTAAGCAGTCACGAGGAGTTGGCCGAGCGCGACAACCTCGCCTTTGGCATCAGCACCGCCGCCGCTTTCATCGCCATGGCGATCATGCTAAGCGGCGTTTTGAACAACCCAATGCCCATCGGTTACCTAGACATGAGCCTCACCCTCGTGGCGTTTGGCGTGCTCGGAATTTTGCTGATGCGCTTATCCTCATTTTGCATCGATCGGTTTGCACTGCCACGCATCGACAAGCGCGAGCTCATCTTAAAAGGCAATGTGGCCATGGCCAGTCTTGATGCCACGGCGCTCATCAGTGCCGCCCTAGTTATCCGCAGCTTGTTCGATTTTGTTGGCGTGCGCCCCTCCATTGCAGCCATCATCAGCGCCCTACTTATCTATTTCACCAGCCTACTGCTACTAACCCTCATCAGTCTTCTGTTGCAATATCGCCACAATCGGCGCCACTTTGGCCCTTTCCAACAGGCGATTCAGCAAGATCATCGCTCGGTGGCCATTGCGCATTGTGGTCCGCTACTGGCTTGCGCCATGGTGTTAGCAAGCGCCACCTTACAACTGGATTTAGGCAGCCAAAGGCCGTTACAAGACCTGTGGCACTGGCTGATGGTCAGTGGCGTCAGCTTATCCATTTTGCTGTTATGGCGGCGTCTACTCACCACCTGGGTGATGATGAAGATCAACCCGGGTAAAGAGATCGCCCTGCAGGATAACGGCGGCATCGCGGCCCTTGCTTCCGCCCAATGGTTAGCGGTAGCTTGGCTACTCAATGTGATTTTAAGTTCGTTATGACAAAAGGTTCGATATGACAAAAGAGACCTTTAGCCCCAGGGAATTGGGGATGATGCTGCTGTCGGTACTGTCGGTGATTGTGGTGTTGATGATCGCTTTCTATGACGATGGCCGGGAGCACATGCAGTTGCTGATGCACATTGACCTGATGATCTGCATTATCTTTATCAGCAACTTTTTCTACGGACTATGGCGCTCTGACAACCGCGCCCACTACTTCAAAGAACATTGGATCGATCTGGTGGCCTCCATCCCTGCCATCGAGCAACTTCGTTACGCCCGCATCTTTCAAGTGCTAAGAGTCATTCGACTGGCAAGGATGACCCGCTCTTTTTGGGGCGAGTTCTTAAAGCACAAACGAGAAACCACCGTCACCAGCCTACTGGTGGGGTTAGTGACCGTGCTGACTTTCGCCTCGGTGCTGATTTTATTGGTGGAAGAAGGTGCCCCAGGTGCCAACATCACCACCGCCGATGAAGCCATTTGGTGGGCCATTGTGACTATCTCTACCGTAGGCTACGGCGATTTCTACCCAGTCACCTCCATGGGGCGCATCATTGGCGCCATCGTCATCATCTCCGGGGTTAGCTTCTTCGGTATTGTTGCCGGTTACCTCGCTTCGGTGTTTGTGTCTCCCGAAGAGGAGGAAAAATTAAGCAGTCAGGAGTTGGAACTCAACAAACGCTCCGACGAACTGGAGCGCAAATTAGCCAACCTCGAGCAGCAGAATCAACAGATTCTGGCTGAACTTAAACGCCTGTCTGAGCGTTCATCACCAGCGCCAACAGAGTCAACTGGATCTGACCGTAACTCGGTTTAGCCAACAATTGGCTAAGCCTGTTTTGTGGGGATTTCGCGTCCATCAGTGCTTGCCCCATGGAGGCCAACCGTATCGCCTCTGTGGGGTGAGATGACATCAGCAGCTGAGACAGGCCACTAAACTGGGTCACCAACGCATCTCGAGCCTGAATTTCAAACTCCTCAGCAGCACTGAGCAAAACCCCTTCATTGGTTTGCCAAGCCACCAGCCCTTGTTCCAGAGCCTCTGGGGGTAACGTCACCAACTGAGGCTCTGGCTGAAGCCCCGCCAATCGATATCCTCTAGCGGCTTTACTCGCTTGGCCCAAGCGCAAACAGTGGCGCTGACCAAGGGATTGGGCCAATTTGAGCGCCTGAACAATGTCGCCGCGAATCAGTTCCAGTTCCAGCTCATCAATGGCCACAGTGCGCCCCTTAGCTTTAATCAGGCCGCTGTCTAGGGCGACTTCAAGCTCAGTGCCATCGCCTAGAACCAGCTCAATGGCATGACGCTCAAAATCGGTGGCAAACTGCTCGGCCAGTTGCCGCTGCAGGCCATCAAGCTCATCGCCAAACAGCGCTGAAGGAAATGCGCTCAAATCAGGAAGCGGACCGTGAACCTCCCGGTTGTATTCGGGTCTGGAATGAAGTCCGAGCTGTGATTGACCCGCGGTTTTCAGAGTCTGTTCCCGAAACTCCCCCTTCTGACGTATCCTTAACCCCATCTGTTTGGCTCTGAGTGCCAAGTGAGGTGTGTCAAAATATTGATTGGTTAAAAATTGGGTGTGTTCCGCGCGAACCTTAGCCAAAGACTTGAGGTCATCGGCCAGTGCCTTATGGTCCACATCGGTAAGAAGAAGCTTTAATTCGATTTCCATAACCAGTTAAAATTATTGAAATATTCATGATGAAGTCAACAAAGTGTCACATTGTAATATAAGTGTCACATTACTAACTTAGGATTCGCCCGTCCCTGAAATATTAGTGGTTTGAACGGTTTTTGATGGCCAAAGAAACACTCGGGGGCGATTAAATGCTGTTGCTTATATTGGTGCATAGGGTAACATGCGCCGCGCCAATGCTAATGAGCTCATACCAGAAGGTTATTTTGGCTATGCCAGTGAACTCAATTTTAGGTGTCTTTGCAAAGTCACCAATTAAGCCGCTTCAAGAGCACATGTTGAAAGTGCATGAAGCCTCCAAAAAACTGATTCCGTTTATGGAAGCAGTTATCGATCAACAGTGGGAAGATGCCCGCGCACAACAGGCGAAAATCAGTCGTCTGGAGCGTGAAGCAGATGCCCTTAAGCGGGAGATCCGTCTGACCCTGCCTGGTGGTTTGTTTATGCCGGTTGAACGTACCGACATGCTCGAACTGCTGACTCAGCAGGATAAGATCGCCAACAAGGCCAAAGACATTGCCGGCCGTATTGTTGGACGTGAGATGGCAATGCCTGCGGAACTACAGGAAGATTTTAAAGCCTATCTACAACGCTGCGTTGACGCAGTATCTCAAGCCGCCAAGGCAATCGATGAACTGGATGACCTCCTAGAAACCGGCTTCCGTGGCCGCGAGGTAAATCTGGTTGAAGAGATGATTCAGCAACTGGACCGCATTGAAGACGATACCGACCATATGCAGATCATTCTGCGCCGTCGTCTGTTCAGCATTGAGAAAGACCTCAATCCTGTTGATGTGATGTTCCTGTACAAAATTCTTGAGTGGGCCGGTGATTTGGCTGACCAGGCCGAGCGTGTTGGCTCGCGTCTGGAGTTGATGCTCGCTCGCGCGTAAGCGAAAAAAACAAAATTTAAGGTTTTACCATGGTTGAAGTACTGGTGAATTACGGTCACTGGCTAATTCTAGTGGCAGCAGTATTTGGTTTTCTTATGGCTTATGGTATTGGTGCGAACGACGTCGCCAATGCCATGGGAACCTCAGTAGGTTCAGGCGCCCTAACCATCAAACAAGCGATCATCATCGCGATGATCTTCGAGTTTGCGGGAGCCTACTTGGCTGGGGGTGAGGTAACCTCCACCATTCGTAAAGGCATTATCGATTCCGCCTTCTTTGTCGACACACCAGAACTTCTGGTTTACGGCATGATCTCCGCCCTATTGGCCGCCGGCGTGTGGTTGGTTGTGGCATCGATCCTTGGCTGGCCCGTGTCTACCACTCACTCCATCATTGGTGCCATCATCGGCTTCGCCTCCGTTGGCGTTGGTGCTGACGCCGTTAACTGGGGCAAAGTGGCTGGCATCGTTGGCTCATGGGTGGTCACCCCTGCCATTGCTGGTTTTATCGCTTACCTGATCTTCCAAAGTGCTCAGAAGCTTATCTTTAACACCGACGACCCACTGAAAAGCGCTAAGCGCTGGGTGCCAATGTACATGGCGCTAGCTGGCTTAGTTATCGCGTTGGTGACCATCAAGAAAGGCCTGAAGCACGTTGGTCTGCACTTCAGCAACGTTGAGTCTTGGATGCTGGCTATCTTGGTCGCTCTGATCGTTGCCGCAATCGGTAAGTACTTCATCACCCGTTTGAAGTTTGATCCTAGCGCCAATCGCGATACCCACTTCGCTAACGTTGAAAAAGTGTTCGCTATCCTGATGGTGGTTACCGCCTGTGGCATGGCATTCGCACACGGTTCTAACGACGTAGCTAACGCCATTGGTCCTCTGGCTGCGGTAGTGTCTATCGTTGAAGCTCAAGGTGAGATTCTGTCTAAGTCTGCACTGGCTTGGTGGATCCTGCCTCTGGGTGGCGTGGGCATCGTAATCGGTCTGGCAACTCTGGGCAGCCGTGTTATTACCACCATCGGTAAGAACATCACCCACCTGACCCCTAGCCGTGGCTTCGCTGCCGAGCTGGCTGCAGCCTCTACCGTGGTTATTGCCTCCGGTACTGGCCTGCCAATCTCCACCACGCAAACTCTGGTTGGCGCGGTATTGGGCGTGGGCATGGCTCGCGGCATTGCGGCACTAAACTTGGGCGTGGTTCGCAACATCGTAGTGTCCTGGGTAATCACCCTGCCTGCCGGTGCTGGCCTGTCCATCATAATTTTCTACCTGATCCGCTCCATTATGGCGTAGAATCGGGAAGCAAATAATCACCCGCGGTTCCAAACGGGACCGCGGGTTTTTTATTTGTTGCCAAAATCAGAAGAGACTCAATACTATGCGCAAAATAATCGCCGCCGTAGTAGCCGCATTGAGCGTACTGCTATCCGCGAACCTTTCGGCGGAAACCCGCTACAGCATCGCCGACGACATCTACATCTATCTTCATTCCGGTCCGGGTACGGAGTTTCGAATTCTGGGCTCCATCAGCGCCGGTTTGGAAGTAACTCCAACAGGCAACTCTCAAGGTGACTATGTCGAGATCACCGACACCAAAGAGCGCACCGGCTGGATCAAACGCTCACAGTTGAGCGAGACCGAGAGTTTCCGAGTAGCCCTGCCACGCCTCAATCAAGAGGTATCTGAGCTAACCACCCAGCTTGATGACGCCAAGACCACCAACGACAGCCTGAATCTACAGGTTCAGCAGTTACAACAGGAGTTGGATGGCATCTACGATAAACACCAGCAAGAGATGGTTCAGCTTAAGCAACAGTTGAAAACAACTCAGGCCGACAACGACCGTCTCATCACCGAAAACGGTGAGATGCAAAAGCAAGAGATGTGGCAGTGGCTTAAGCAGGGCGGCATCATCGCTCTGGTCGGTGTCATTCTTGGCTTGATTGTGGCCTACCTGCCTCGGCCAACCCGCAAAGCCAAACACCACGGCGGTTGGGTGTCTCGCTAATCCAGCCCCGAACACCGAAAGTGGTCGCAGCCAAACTGGTTTTGCGGCCACTTTTCGTTTTAGAACTGCGAGCAACTGCAGTTTAAAACCCTCAATCCCAAGTTACATTTATTTAACACAAGCCTTTGTTTTTATAAATAAATGAAAGCAAATCAACATCAAAGCCAATCACAGCATGACGTTTGAATTTTCCTATCGAATATTCCATAACCAAAAGCTGTTTTAGCTCACATTTTGCAGGTATACTGTGGCCGCCGTCGGCGGGATTGTATACAAAAATAGCGCAATGCTGACAATCCGTGCCGCCCCATGGAATTAGAGGGACACGCGATGTTTAAAGCAAGCCAAGTACTGGCTAATGGAGTACCAACCGATCTCGCCAGCCTGAAACAGGCGATCAGCATCAACCATGGTGTGGATGAGGCGAGCTACCTTGAAGAATTGATGCCGCTGGTTCCGCAAGAATCCGCCACCATCGACCGCATTACCCAAAGCGCCCATAACCTAGTTACCGACGTGCGTAGCGTCGAAAAGAAAGGCCTTATGGTCGGCATTGACGCCTTCCTGCAGGAGTACAGCTTGGATACCCAAGAGGGGATCATCCTGATGTGCTTAGCGGAAGCCTTGCTGCGCATTCCTGATGCCGCCACCGCCGATGCGCTGATTGAAGATAAGCTCTCTGGCGCCGACTGGGGCAAACACCTGAAAGGCTCAGATTCAGTGTTGGTGAACGCCTCCACTTGGGGTCTGATGTTAACAGGTAAGGTGGTGAAGCTGGATCGCACCGTCGATGGCAACCCCAACCACCTCCTGGCACGCTTAGTAAACCGTGTTGGCGAACCGATCATCCGTAAAGCCATGTACGCCGCCATGAAGATCATGGGCAAGCAGTTCGTCCTCGGACGCAACATGGATGAAGCCCTGAAAAACTCCGAAGCCAATCGAGGCGTTGGTTACACCCACTCCTACGATATGCTAGGCGAAGGTGCACTGACTCAAGCAGACGCCGAGCGCCACTATCAAGAGTACCGCGAAGCCATTGAAGCGCTGGGCAAGCAACGCTACCCAGATAATGGCGCTCCCCTGCCGAGCATCTCGGTAAAACTGTCTGCCATTCATCCTAAGTACGACGCCGCTAATGCCGAGCGAGTGCTGGACGAGCTGTACGGCACCATGGTTAAGCTGATTACCCTCGGCCGTTCACTGAACGTAGGCATCACTCTGGATGCTGAGGAAGCCGATCGCCTTGAGTTGTACATGGACCTGTACGAGAAGCTCTATCGCAGCGATGCCGCCAAGGGCTGGGGCAACTTCGGCGTGGTGGTACAGGCCTATGCCAAAACCGCTTTGCCGGTTCTGTGCTGGTACAACTCGCTGGCGAAAGAACAGGGTGACCTTATTCCTATCCGCTTGGTTAAAGGCGCTTATTGGGACTCTGAGATCAAGCACTGCCAACAGCTAGGCACCAACAACTACCCGGTGTATACCCGCAAGGCCTCCACCGATGTGTCCTATCTGGCCTGTGCCCGCTACCTGCTGTCCAAACTGTGCCAGGGCAATATCTACCCTCAGTTTGCTAGCCACAATGCCCATACCGTTGCTTGCATTCTGGACATGGCCGACGGTGCTGAGTTTGAGTTCCAGCGCCTCCACGGCATGGGGCAAGAGCTGTACGATCCAGTGATCCGCAAGCACCACCCACGGGTGCGCATCTACGCACCAGTCGGAGCCCATGAAGACTTGCTGCCCTACCTGGTGCGTCGCCTACTGGAAAATGGCGCCAACACCTCGTTCGTGCACAAACTGGTGGATCCCAACACCCCAATCGACACGCTGATCAGCCACCCGCTGAACACACTGAGCGCCTGTGACACGCTGCATAACAATAAGATCGTGCTGCCTGAAGCCATCTTCGGGAGCGAACGACCCAATTCAAAAGGACTGAATATGAACATTGCCGCCGAATCCCGTCCGTTCTTCGCCGAACTCGACAGCTTCAAAGAGACCCAGTGGCAAGCTGCGCCTCTGGTTGATGGCAGCCCAATCCTGTGTGGCGATGAGATGCCAGTGATGAGCCCGCAAAAACTAGACAGCCAAGTGGGTAAAGTGCACTTTGCCGACGCGGCCACCATCGAGAAAGCCTTAGTCAGTGCCAATGCCGCCTTTGATGGCTGGAATCGCACCGACGTAGAGGTTCGAGCTCAGGCGATTGAAAAACTGGCAGATCTGATGGAAACCCATCGCGCCGAGCTGATTGCCCTGTGTACTCGTGAAGCGGGCAAAACCCTGCAAGATGGCATCGATGAAGTGCGTGAAGCGGTGGATTTCTGCCGTTACTACGCCGTTCGTGCCCGCAAGATGCAAGGTGAACCAACGACGTTGCCCGGTCCAACCGGTGAGCTTAACGAGCTGTTTGTTATCGGCCGTGGCACCTTCCTATGTGTTAGCCCATGGAACTTCCCACTGGCCATCTTCCTAGGCCAAGTTGTGGCCGCGCTGGTCACCGGCAACACCGTAATTGCCAAACCGGCTGAGCAAACCAGTCTGGTGGCCTACCGCGCCACTCAACTGGCTCACGAAGCGGGCGTACCAACTTCCGTATTGCAGCTGCTTCCAGGTACTGGCGCTCTGGTTGGTGGCACCTTGACCGCCGATGACCGCATCGCTGGCGTCTGCTTTACCGGCTCTACCGGCACCGCCAAAGTGATCAACCGCTCCTTGGCTGGGCGTGACGGCGCCATTGTGCCACTGATTGCCGAAACCGGTGGTCAAAACGCCATGATCGTTGACTCCACCTCTCTGCCTGAGCAAGTGGTAACCGACGTAGTGCAATCCGCCTTCGCCAGCGCTGGACAGCGCTGCTCGGCCCTGCGAGTACTGTATATTCAGGATGAAATCGCCGATAAGGTGATCACCCTGCTTAAAGGTGCCATGGACGAACTGCACGTGGGTAACCCGGCACTGCACAAAACCGACCTGGGGCCGGTGATTGATAAGACGGCTCAAGAAAACCTCAACGCCCACATCCAGCGCATCAGCAAAGAAGGAAAGCTTATCCATCAAGCGGCGCTGTCTGATGAGTGCGGCAATGGCAACTTTGTCCAACCCACGGCCATCGAGATTCAGCACATTGACCAGTTGGAAAAAGAGCACTTCGGCCCAATTCTGCACGTGATTCGCTTTAAAGCGGCCAACTTGGAGCAGGTGGTTAACGAGATCAACTCCACCGGCTTTGGCCTCACCTTAGGCATTCATAGCCGCAATGAAGGCCACGCCGAAAAGATTGCCGACAAGGTCAACGTGGGCAACGCCTACATCAACCGTAACCAGATTGGTGCGGTAGTTGGCGTACAGCCATTCG
Source organism: Ferrimonas aestuarii (assembly GCF_005116665.1). GTDB lineage: Bacteria > Pseudomonadota > Gammaproteobacteria > Enterobacterales > Shewanellaceae > Ferrimonas > Ferrimonas aestuarii. The sequence continues at coordinate 337,458 of NZ_SWCJ01000003.1, forward strand.
GTGGCCAAGGCCTATCTGGTACCGGTCCAAAAGCCGGTGGCCCTCACTACCTGACCCGCTTCGTGACAGAGAAGACCCGCACCAACAACGTCACTGCCATCGGGGGGAACGCCACCCTGCTGTCCCTAGGCGACGGTTAATCTCAAAAGTTCGCTTTTAAGCAGGATGAAGCCCAGACTTAGGTCTGGGCTTTTTTCTTCCAATTCAGACACAAATCGAATATCGGAAATCATTGCACAGTTCATATCCGCCACTTACCATACCTAATGAGTAAATGGTTCTCATTGCGATAAGGAGCTCGCATGCGTTTTCTAGCTTTACCCTTTCTACTGCTGTTCAGTTCTCTGGCGGCCGCTGCCGAGCCAGTAACGGTGTACTCCTACCGACAGGAGTTTCTGATTAAACCCTTGCTCGATACTTTCACCAAGCAAACCGGCTTGGAGACGCAAGTGGTATTCGCCAAAAAAGGCTTAGAGGAACGCCTAAAGCGGGAAGGCAAACTCACCCCAGCGGACGTGGTACTCACCACCGATCTGTCTCGCCTCACCACCTTAGTCGACATGGGGCTGACCCAAGCGGTTAACAGTGACGTTCTTTCCAACAACCTGCCTGACGCCTATCGAGATCCCCAAGGCCACTGGTTTGCCCTCACCACACGAGTACGGAACATCTACACCTCGAAAGCGCGTGTCGGCAAGGTGGAGATCGATTATGAGGATTTAGCCAGCCCAGAGCTGCCAGGCACAATCTGCATGCGCAGTGGCAAGCACCCTTACAACATCGCCTTGGTGGCTTCGATAATCGCTCACCATGGCGAAGCTCAAACCAAAGAGTGGCTGACGGGCGTCAAAGCCAACTTAGCACGCAAGCCGCAAGGCAATGATCGCGCTCAGGTCAAAGCGGTGTCTGAAGGGCTGTGCGACTACGCCATCGGCAACAGCTACTACTTCGGCAAGATGCTCAAAGATAAAAACCAGAAGGCGTGGGCCGATGCGGTCTTCATCAACTTCCCAAATCAGAACAACCGCGGTGCCCACGTCAACGTGTCTGGTGCAGTCATGACCAAGTACGCCAAAAATCCAGAAGGTGCCAAGCAGTTACTTGAATTCTTGTCCGGTGAACTGGCACAGCAGCAGTATGCTGAGGTCAATATGGAGTATCCGGTCAACCCGAAAGTCGCCCCCTCTGAGCTGGTGGCTTCTTGGGGTCAGTTTAAGGCCGACGCCATTCCTGTGTACCAATTGGCACAGCACTACCGCAGTGCCGTGTCTCTGCTGGATGAGGTCAAATTTGATCTCTGAATTCCCTAAAGGGAGTCGCCATTGATCGTAACGCTTGCGAAACGTTGGAGTGTGGGTGGCTGGCTAATTGCCGCCATCCTGCTGCTGCCTTTAGCGGCGCTGATCATTCAGGCCATCCCCCCCGATCCTGAGCACTTCGATCATCTGGCCAACACCGTTCTCAACAGCTACATCATAACCACCATTTTATTGGTGCTGTTGGTCAGTATCGGCTGTTTGTTGCTGGGCGTTCCCGTTGCTTGGTTGATTGCCATGTGCCGGTTTCCCGGCCATCGACATTTTCAATGGGCAATGCTGTTGCCACTGGCGATGCCCGGCTACTTGATCGCCTATGTGTATACGGATCTACTGGATTACGCCGGCCCCATCCAAAGCTGGCTAAGAGACTGGATGGGCTGGCAACGTCCAAGCGACTACCAATTCCCACAAGTGCGCTCTTTAGGCGGCGCCGCCGTTATGCTGAGCTTAGTGCTGTTCCCCTACGTGTATATGATGGCCAGAACCGCTTTTATGGAACAGTCCGGTGCGTTAATTCAAGCCAGCCGCACCATGGGCTTATCCCCGCTCCGCAGCTTCTTTCGCCTCAGTCTGCCCCTGGCTCGCCCAGCGATTACGGTGGGAGTCGCCCTCGCGGCAATGGAGACGTTGGCGGACTTTGCCACCGTCAGTTACTTTGCGGTTAATACCCTAACGACCGCGGTTTACGACACTTGGCTGAGTTACGGCAGCCTAGCAAGCGCCGCCAAGCTCTCCTGCATGATGTTAGCGGCTGCACTGGCACTGATTCTTGGTGAGCGATTTGCAAGAAGGCAAAAACAGCGATTCCAAAATAATCACGGTGCCGCCGGCACTGGCGTTTACCTACTCACTGGGCTGAAAAAATGGCTCGCCTTTGGGTTTTGTGCACTGCTGCTTGGCCTCTCCTTTGTGCTGCCCGCCGCCATATTGCTGGATTACGCCTTTGAGTACTTCGATGCCGATCGCTTAGGTGCGCTGTGGCACCATGGTGGCAACAGTTTCTTAGTGGCCGGACTCACCGCAGTGACAACGGCCATTTTGGCGCTGCTACTGCAGTTTATGAGCCGCATGAGCCCAAGAGCATTAGATCGCTGGCCAGCCAGAGTGTCCGGGTTTGGCTACGCCATGCCTGGTACCGTTCTCGCCATCGGCATTTTGGCCCCCATGGTCTGGCTGGATAATGGCATCAACTACGTGGCCGAATGGCTGTCGCTTCCATTGCCTGGATTACTGCTGTCCGGTTCGCTACTGGCATTGATTTTTGGCTATTGTGTTCGCTTTATTGCGGTGCCCCTAGGCAGTGTTGAAGCCAGCTATCAACGCCTTAGCCCGAATTTGGATAAAGCCACCTTATCCATGGGCCACGGGCCGTCAGTGATACTGCAAAAGGTACACCTTCCCCTGCTACGCCGAGGCCTACTGGCCGCCAGCTTGATCGTATTTCTGGAGGCGATGAAAGAGTTACCTGCGGCGCTATTATTAAAACCCATTGGGTTTGAGACCCTATCCACTTACGTCTATCAGTATGTCTCCGACGAAGCTTTGGAGCTTGGGGCGCTGCCAGCCCTGCTCATTGTGGCGCTGGGGTTAATTCCGATAGTGATGTTAAACCGTAATTTAGAGAATCAGCCGTGACCACCACACTTGCCATCCACAATCTGTGTTGTCACTACGACGACACTCAGGTGCTAAGCCAGCTTAATCTCAACCTCAAGCAGGGAGAGATATTGGCTCTGCTGGGAGCCAGCGGCTGTGGTAAAACCACCCTACTTCACGCTATTGCTGGATTAATCCCATTGACCGAAGGTGACATTAGCCTTGAAGGGGAGCTGGTTTCTAGCGCTTCACATACCCTGCCCACAGAGAAGCGTCAGTTGGGAATGATCTTTCAAGATTACGCCCTGTTTCCCCACCTAAACGTGGCTGACAACATTGGCTTTGGCTTACAAGGGTGGTCCAAAGCCAAACGAAAGCAGCGGGTTGAAGAGATGCTGACATTGGTAAAGCTGCAAGGGCTAGGAAAGCGACAAATTCACCAGCTCTCCGGCGGGCAGCAGCAGCGAGTCGCCATCGCGCGCGCTCTGGCTTACCGCCCCAGGTTGCTACTCCTAGACGAGCCATTTTCCAATATCGACAGTCAGGTTCGTCACAGCCTGATTGAGGAGATTCGAGAGATCCTAAAATCTCAGCAGATCAGCGCCATCTTTGTAACCCACACCAAGGAGGAAGCGTACAGCTTTGCCGATCGCTTGGCTCTGTTGCATCAAGGGAAGCTGCTTCAAACTGGCACTCCTGAGAGCATCTATAGCACGCCAAACAGCTCAGTTGTGGCAAACTTCTTAGGCCAAGCCAACTACGTTACAGCCAAAGTGATAAACCAAGCGGAACTGGAGACGGAACTGGGGCGCATCACCAGCACCGACGACATTGAGCACTCCGTCGGCTGTGAAGGGCAGCTTCTGATAAGGCCGCAACAACTTGAGCTTAATCCAAATGCCAACCCCACCCCAGAGAGACTAGGCACGGTAAAGGCAAAACGCTTTAAGGGCGGCTACACCGAGTATCAAATTGAGCTGGGCGCGCTTAACTTAATCAGTCACAGCCAAAACAGCGAACTCAGCCTAGGCCAGCCGGTAGTGGTGAGCGTTAAGCCCCACCCATTGGTGCTGCACTGCAATACCGTCAACGCTTAACCGCCATAAAAAACGCAAGCCCGTTGGCTTGCGTTTCAAATAGTGGCGACAATCAAGTCACCTCAAATCAATAGGAAAAAGATGGGAATCACCACCCCAAGCCCCATCAAGATCATCGACTTGGGCTTCTTGGGGCCATGCTTGCCTTTCACCATAAACAGAGCCGACAGCGCCAAAAAGATCAGCATTCCCGCAAACATGTCGGAGAAATAAACCCACGCGTTTCGAGTTTCGTTAAGGTGCAAACGGTTAAGCGCCTGCAAAATTACCCTTGGCTCAACATCGGCATAGGTAACCTGACTGGCTTTTCTGTCCCACTGCAGTGCATCGCCGCCATCAAGGAAGACTTCAAACTTATATTGGCTTTTCCAGAACGTGGACTTAACTGGCTGTTGTAGCGCAAAGGTTTTCAGCATGTTTTGAGCGATCTGCCCATCTTCGAGCGTAATCCAACCGCGGTCATCCACTGCCTGAACCTGCTGCTCAACCGCGTAGTTAGGATTCCAGTCGGCAACGTGGTTTACCGCAATGCCAGACACCGCAAAGATAATCGCAAAGCCTATGCAAAAGTAACCCACATCCCTATGCAGAGTGCGATTGAGACGATACCAGTTCACGCCCTTAAGCCACTTAATCAAGAATGCGAACTCCGGTTGGCACCAATTGATACATGGTCATGGGTTCGGTTACCGATGCCGGATCAAACTCTTCGCCCGCCTCCTTCGCATAATGGGCTTTAATCTGTCGAGTACGCTCCAAATCAAAATTAAGCGCATGCAGTTGTCCTGTCGCCAATGCCTTGTGTCCTTTGGCACTTAGGGGGAACACCATGTCGCCATCTTTCACTTTGATGCGAAGTGTCTGAAAGCGCTCATCAGAAGCGATATTCATCCAGCAGCCTCGCTTTTCACACACACCAACCACAGTCCCTTCGATGGTTACCTTTTGCTCAAGATACTGATCAGGGGTTGCCATCAAAGTAGAAACGGGCACCAGCAACTCTGGCTGAACCGCCTCACCAAAATCCAGTGTTTCAGCTTGCACAGAACCCAGAGTGATTCCGAGCAGCATTGAGGCTAACAACATTTTACCCTTCATTATCTTTCCTTAAATTACGAGCTTGTTTATCGGTAATACGTATTGGGCAGCAGTGTAGTGGTTTTATCAGTAAAGTTTTGAGAACCAGCCCACACCAACACTAATGAGAAACATTATCACTCAATATTTCACTGAGCTCTAGAAAAAGAGGGACTCAACCAAATATTCGAACCTCATCCATTGTTATGACCTCCTTAATTTATCCCGCTGTTTGCGCAAAATTTGACTCGGATCTGCTTTTTTCTTTTTCAATCTGATACCTTAAAAACAAATTAGAGTAATTACTCAATTTGAAATCACAGTGTACTGTGGCTTCGTCAGGGCAGGACGAAGGACACCCCATCTGATGGGGTAAAAGTGATTCATTGACCACCTAAGGAGTGGGTAAAATGGAACCCTCAAACATCACTCTCGTGGTGTCGATCATCGTGTACGCGATCGTCACCTATGCCCTGACCGAACTGTTCCGGCGCAGCCGCACACTCGGTTTCGCTTTCATCATTGGTGCCCTATGCACCTTCCCTCTCTGGGCCGAAAACCGCGATAGCTGGTTTGAGTGGGCCAAAATTCTCAGCGTACTGCTGCCGATGGTGGTTGTCTCTTTGATGCGCTTTGCCGTCTATGAAGACAAGCAAGGGCCATTCTGGGAGATATTTAAAAAGCCTTGGACCTTGTGGTTCCTGTTTTTCATTTTGGCGCTCAACATCACCGAGGCCTCCATCCACGACTGGAACATGGGCAACATGTGGAACGCCCTATCGGGCTTTTGCTTGGTGATTACCATCCCCTTTGCCGGCAAGTACTGGCGGGTTGAGAAAGAGACCTGTGGCGACCTGATTGTCGACTTCCCCTTAGGTTGGTGTTTCCTCTACACCACTTGGAACGCCGCCTTCCTATTTGGCTGCATCCCAGACGAATTTGCTGGTGGCCTAGCGATTCTGATCGCCTGCGAACTGTACTCGGTATTTGGCCGTCATGACCTCTACATCATGGGCCGAATCTATACTCTGGCGATCTTTGTCGCCCAATTGGGTATCAGCGACGTATTCCCATTCATGGATTCCAGCGCCTGGGCCAACCCAGAGCTTGCCACCTGGTGGGGCATTGCCAACCTTGCCCTGAGCGTGGTGTACGTATTCTGGTATCTGTGGCAACTGGACACCGGCCGCTGCCACACCAGTTTCCGCCACCCAGCCTCAGCGCCTGATGGCATCTTTACCGAAGTCGAAAAACAGAAAGCGCTGTCCGGCTTCTGGTCCAAATTCTATTACCACAAAAAGGGCAACCAACGGTCTCTGCCGCTGGATAAGCATGCCCACAGCAGTCACTAAGGACAACTGATGAACACAGAACGAACGACACAACTTACCCGCTGGCTTAAGTGGCTGTGGCTGGCAATGATGCTGGCCATCGCACCGGTGACTCAGGCTAGCGCCGCCGATTCTGAGCTCGGCAGCTATCAGATCTTACTGGAAGGTGTGCCCGGTACTGGCGGCCTCAGCTATCACCTGGATTTCTATGATGATGGCACCGTCAATATTGAGAAACGCTTTAATGGCCAAGATCACATCGAAACCCATCAATACCTGCGTGACGGCCAGCAATTAGTAATTAAGCCGTTGGCAGGTGGTGCCATCAAAGATTTTGACCACGCCAACCTCACCATCATCGATGAGGAAAACATCGAAGTGGCACTGAACGTGGCCGGAAGTGAATTGCTGCTGCTTGAAAAAGATGTCAATTTCACCCTATTCCGTTGGCATGAATGGCAAGCCAAAGCCCACATCCTGTTGACCTTGGTGGTTTTGATTGCCCTAAACGAGTTATTCCGATTCGTAAAATGGAGTGGGTTTGCCTTCTTTATTGGTGGTGCTGCCTTCTGTACCGTATTCGTTTGGCCCAATCAGGGCATCGTCTACTGGTTTAAGTGGGCGAAAATCTACTCGGTGGTGGCCGCCTCGGCGTTCTTCCTATTAATGCGGTTTACCCCCGTCTATAAATACCGGCTGGCCAAACTGTTCTGTGTTGCCTTCCTAGCCATCAATATCGCTGAAGCGGTAGCGCAAGACTTTAGCATGGGCTTGATTCCTAACCTGCTAAATGGCGTTGCTGGCGTGCTCTCCATCGCCACCTGTTACTACGGCTGGAAAGGCATCCGTGCCGACGACAGCCCGCAGAAAGACATGGTCTGGCCGAAGATGACCGCCCTATGGATCATCGCTTACGACGTCTGGAATTTTGCCTACGTTTACCTCAACTTCCCAGCGTCTGCGTCAGCCCAATTGATGGTGATCATTGCCGCCACCATTCCAGCACTGTGGATCAAGCCTGGCACCTGGTTACAAGCACGTGCATACACCCTTGCCGCTTGGTTTATGTTCTATTTCACCTTCACCAACTTCTACGAACGCAACCTGTGGATCTTCCCACGTAACGATACCCTGACTTACAGCATCGCCGCCTTAAGTCTGGTACTGAACATCGCCTGCGTCGTACAACTAGTTAATTTCTATAAAAATAGAACCAAGGAGGTTGCCACTGCGTAGAAATTTGTCTCTTACATAAAGCATCAGGCATGAACATCACAACAAATAGAAAGCGAGTGTGCTGTCCCTGCAACTAGAAACTCGCCGCTATCATCCACACTCTCATCCTGCCCCAACTGACGTTGGGGCCTTTTTTTAACCGACGTGTTTCGCCTTCAATCCTCGATGGAAGACAGTATCCAATCTACAAAATTATTGAAGAAAAAATTTGAGATAAATACAGAGCTCAACAAGCGTAATTTCAAATATTATTTATATTAAAAAATTACCTTAGATCAGTTAGTTGCAAGGACTCATCAAACGTCCTGATAAAATTTGTTCAATTAGTATTCTCTTTAGCCCCAAGATTGTGATCCAGCTCAGTTGAATTGCTCATCCCCCTATGACAGCATCACAAATATTCAACCCACAAATACAATAAAATCACCAAAACAAGTGACGAATTTAACCAAAATGACGCATCAGACAACTTGATGCTATTTATTGGTCACTAAAATTATTTAGCAAGTAAAACAATTATATAAAGTTGCAATAAGGGCGTTTATCTTATGAAATTCAAGACCAAGATCGTTTTTGCATCATGCACTATTCTGCTGTTCGCCTTATCTGCGTTATCGATCAATCAATACCTTACCGCTAAAAATAACATCCACCAGCTTACCGAAAACAGCGTGACTGAGTTCGCCAGTAGCATCGCCTCTTCCCTAGAGGACACCATGGCCACCAAAGCCAAGATGGCTCGGTACGCCATGGATCTCATCGAAGATGACCTATCTGAAGACAGCATTGAGCGAGTCATTAGCAAAAATTCGCTAAAAGAGTTCTTTGTATTAATTGGTGTTGGTTTCGAATCTGACGGTAGCTTAATTGATAATGACATCAACTGGCAGCCAGTGGATAATTACGATTCTCGTACTCGCCCTTGGTACCAAGAAGCAAAACGCAAAGAAAGCGTTATATTTACAGAACCTTACCCAGATTCGGTAACCAATGAAATCTTGGTTTCCATCGGAGTTCCAATGAAACAAAACGGCAGTTTCATTGGCGCCATGTTTTTGGATGTAAGTTTAAAAGAACTTAGCGCATCAATTAACAGCATTAATCTACTCAATTCTGGGTATGCATTCCTATTAACTCGAGACAATAAATTTATTACTCATCCTGACGACGCCCTCCATGGAAAACTCGCCAATCAATTATTTGGTAATCAAGTGGACTTCTCAGGTCGCAACAAAATGACCGAAGTGGATGGCGTAGAAACTCAGTTGAGCTTTTACGAACTGCCGAGCCTAGGTTGGAAGTTGGGAATTGCACTGGACGTCAACAAACTCAATGCCACCGAGTACGAACTGCGTAATAACGCCATCATCTACTCCGGTATCGCGGTTCTAATCGCCATCTTTGCCCTAACCATGCTGATCAACCGTTTGATGGCACCTCTAAAAGACATCAACGATGCCATGGAAGACATCGCTAGCGGCGACGGCGACCTGACTCAGACCATGAACACCAACACCGACGAAGAGTTCGCCCAATTAGCCAAGAGCTTTAACGGCTTCTGCACCAAACTCGGCGCCATGATTTTCGAGGTGAAAACCTTAGGAAAGTCGATCTCAGAGGGCACCCACCAAACCGCTGAAGGAGCTGTGAAAAGCAGCCAAGCGATGGAGCAACAGCTGCAAGAGCTTGAGCAGCTAGCCACCGCCATGAATGAAATGGCCACCACCTCCACCGAAGTGGCTCGCAACGCCCAAGGCGCCTCGGGTGCCGTTCAAGAAGCCAGAGACTCTGTGGATGAAGGGGTGAATACCGTAAGCCGAACCGCCACCGCCATTGAAGAGTTAAGCGGCCAAATTGACCATGCCGTGGAAGTGGTTCAAGAGGTGTCCAAAGCCACCAACAACATCGAATCAATTTTGGCAGTGATTAACGACATTGCCGATCAAACCAACCTACTGGCACTGAACGCCGCCATTGAGGCTGCACGTGCCGGTGAGCAAGGTCGAGGCTTTGCCGTGGTGGCCGATGAGGTTCGCACATTGGCCTCACGCACTCAGCAGTCCACCTCAGAGATTCGCGAAATGATCGACCAGTTGGCAGCCGGTTCCCGTTCTGCGGTAGAAGTGATGGGACAGAGTAAAGAGGTCGCCACCAGCACAGTGGAAATCTCAAGCGTATCCAGCCAAGCACTGGAGCGGATCCGTGACGCCATTACCCGCATCACCGACATGAACATGCAGATCGCCTCTGCGGCAGAGGAACAAAGCCTGGTTGCCGAAGACATCAACAAAGGCACGCTCAACATCAAGGAGCTATCCGAAGAGGTGTCCCAGGCGGCGCAGCACGCCAGCGTCAATACCCAAGAACAATCAGACATGGTGACCAAACAGGACGCCCTGCTGAACCAGTTCAAGGTGTAACTCACCTCAAGAAATCACGAAGGAGCCGCAAGGCTCCTTTTTTGATCTCGGCCAGAATCCATTTCTAGCAAAACACTGATCTAATTCATTTTTTTATTTCATCACTTACGCTAACTTACCCCTCACTGTAACTAACCAGGAACGCAAAGTGTTTGAAATTGGTAAGGAATACCATCGACAAAGAGACATTCATGACAATTACGGAGGTCAGCGTCGAGGAGGAATCTCAACACCGAAAGGCAGTCCTTTCATATTTCTAATTACCGGGAATTCCGGTGAGGCCTTTGGCTACAGCGATCATTTTGACGGTAACGATATGTACCTCTATACCGGCGAAGGTCAAGTTGGCGATATGCAAATGAACAAAGGCAACGCAGCCATACTTAAGCATCAACAAAATGAAAAGCAATTAGTTCTATTCGAACAGACGAAAAAAGCCTACGTGCGTTGTGTTGGCTTCTTTGAATACGAAGGGCACAGCACCGCACTTCGCCCAGACCGAAATGGGGACTGGCGAAATGCCATCATATTCCAGTTGCGCCTTGAGGAATCAAACGATCCATTACTAAAACCTATCCCAAAATCTGACTTGCTGCTCGAGCCTAAAAAAAACTGGAGTTTGGAACGGCTAAGGAAGTCCGCGATACACTCTTCAGAAAGCAAGCCTAATAGCAAGGAGCGATTAGCTATCTATCGCAATCGTAGCCAAGCAATAAAACTCTATACAAAAAATAGAGCGAATGGTGTCTGCGAGGGGTGTAAAAGAAATGCCCCATTCAACACAAAATATGGCCCTTATTTAGAGGTGCATCATTTAACAAGGCTTGCTGACGGCGGTCCAGATCACCCTGCAAATGTCATTGCGCTATGCCCAAATTGCCATAGGGAAGCGCACTACTCCAAAAGTCGCCGACAATTCAATGCAAAACTAAGTGACATCGCAAATTCAATTGAAGCTCAAACACCTATCAAGACTGAAAAGAGATCTGTTCCTTTAGAGCCTGCTTAGTCACAAGATCTGATAGCGCCGTCTTACAACGGCGCTTCTTTTTCCAACTACAACTGACCCAACGGCGGCACGGTGAAAGCCTGCCCCTCTTTCTCCAGCACCACGGCATTAGGCTGAATCTCTTTGACCTTAACGCCTGGAGCAATCAGATCTCCCTCCTGCGCCTCTCGGCCATTGGCACGCAACCACCGAGAGTCGTTCTCTGAAGAGTACACATGAGCGGTGATATTGATGTCTGGCATGCTCTTTCGAAACTCCAGTGGCATCTCACTTAACTCAGGCGCGATACCAGCAAACAGATCTGGCGCCGATTGGGCTGCAGGCTGAGCCTGTCCTTGGGCCGTTACCGAATTCACCGTAGCTTGCGCGAGCAATTGCTCAGCGGACATCTCCATCGCTTGAGCCTGTGCTTCAGCGCTCATCGGCTCTGGCTCAGGAGAGCGATAATCGCCGCTGTTGTAATCGGCTAGGTTCAAGTTCATCAGCTCCTGCGGCGTCATTTCAGCGGGCTCAGGCTTAGACTGCTGTTGAGGCTGACGCTGTGGCTGAGCTTGTTGCTGATAATCGGTATCTTGTACAGCCGCTCGAAAAGCCGCCAGCAGGGCGTTGTCCGCCAGCTTCTGTTCATCAATGCGAGTTTCGGTCTCAACCTTAGGTTTGGCTTGAGCCACCTTCTGCGCCGGCTGCGGTTGCGGCTTGGCTGGCGCCTCTCTAACTGGCGTGGTCGACTCCGGGTAATAGACGTACTCTTTCGGCTCCGGCTCAGCCGCTTTAGGCATCGGCTTGGGCTCTGGTTTTGGCGCAATGAAGGCCACGGGCATAGGCATATCGACGGTGTCAGTAACCGTCACATCAGCAATCGCCGCCACCACAGGTGGTTGCTCCGGAAGAGGCCGAGTTTGCCAAGCATAAGCGCCCGCAGCAACAATGGCTGCGGTTACAATCGGCCAGCTAAAATGACCATAAAGGCTCAATACCGAACGGGGTTTTGGCGCAACCGGCGAGTGCGCGGTAACATCTAATTGCCCCTGAGCCTGTTTTTCGCGGCCAACCGCATCAAGTAAAAATGACATTAGCGATTGCCCTCAATAGTTGGGTTATTCAACATGGCGGTCGTCGGGGTAATGGCTGACAACCTTGGCCCCTGGGTGCTGCTCAGCAGGCTCACCAACGCCAGCGTCTGGCCATCGGCAATCCCTGATTGCGTCAAACCATAGTGGCGCTGGAAGGCAGTTAACTGCTGCTCAAGCTCGGCATCAAACTCAGACAAAATTCGTGTGCTTCGCCCCTGAATTGGCCCCAACTGATTTTCAAGCCACTGCAGCTGCGCGAGGCTGGCATCCTTGTCCAAGGTGGCTGGTAGATCGCCATTTTGCTGCCAAATCAAAGTGAATTCACCGTCGAAGTGGCTAATTAACCATGACTCACTGACGCTCATCAGGCGATTGCCAAACTGCACGCTATAGCGTTGTGGTTGCTCGGACGAACGCGATAGCAGCGCCCCATACACCGGTGTGCCATCGTCATCACGCAGTCGAATCACGGCTGGGTAATCAAAACTCAGCAGCTGTCGCCAACCGCCCTGCCCTTCAAAACAGGCAAGCTGTTCGGTTTTGACATACTCACAGGGATCATTGGCGGGAATGGCCACTCCCCAATGGTGAATCAGCGCCTGATATGCGCTTAAACTGTCCTGATACTGAGTAAGAGAGGGTGTCTCGGCTACGGGAGCCGGTGCCTCTGCTGGTGTGAGCTCTGGACGAGGCATCAGCAGCACCACAGCCATCACCGCCGCAATTGCCGAGGCCACGCTCGCCGCGACAAATGGCAAGCGCCCGCGAGTCTTGGCTTTAATGCCAAGCACTTCCGATGCCGCCGCTTCCACTTCGTTGCGGCCAAGGTGAATCTTCTGGTGGGCAAAACCGCCCATTAACGCCCGTTCACACAACAGGTTGATGACTCGGGGAACGCCGCCACTGTATTGGTGCAGGGCTTTAATGGCACCGCGCTTAAACAGCGGCTGAGCTCGACCGGCTACCTGAAGACGATGTTGAACATAGAAAGCCACCTCTTCTAAGTTCAAAGGCAATAGGTGGTAACGGGCGGTAATGCGCTGAGCCAACTGGCGCAGCTCTCGGCGCTGCAACAACTCTTGCAATTCCGGCTGCCCGATAAGGATCACCTGCAGCAGCTTTCTGGTATCGGTTTCCAGATTGGTGAGCAATCGAAGCTGTTCCAGCACTTCAGGTTTTAAGTGCTGCGCCTCATCGATGATCATCACCGTATTGCGACCAGCTTTATGGTTTTTCAGCAAAAATTCGCTGATGCGATCGGTAAGCTGCTTTAAGGTTGGCTCCGCTTGATACTCAATATGCAGTTCATCACATAGCGTGGCCAGCAGCTCAAGCTCTGTCAGGGCAGGGTTTAAGATGAAAGCGGTGTCGGTGTGGTCGGGCAACTGAGCCAGCAAACTGCGAGACACCGTGGTTTTGCCAGTCCCCACCTCTCCGGTCAACAGCACAAAGCCACCGTGTTCCCCCAACCCATAGGTCAGGTGAGCCAACGCTTCACGGTGTCGTTCACTTAAAAATAGAAATGCCGGGTTAGGCGCGATGGAGAATGGACTCTCCGATAACCCATAAAAGCCTTTGTACATAAGCCCTATTGCCTTAGGGCGTGCTGTCCTTGGCGGAAAGTTGCGGCGCCCCTAATGAGAAAACTTCATTTGTTCGATTTTGCCCCAAGGTAAGGGCTGACCGGTGGCTTGTCAAAGGCCACTGGCCGTATAATGACCCAGTTAAAAGATTCAGGAGCAAAACGTGCAAATTTACTTGGTGGGTGGCGCCGTTCGCGATCGGTTATTGGGGCTCGAAATTAAAGACCGAGATCATGTGGTGGTGGGCGCAACCCCACAACAGATGCTCGACCTTGGCTATGAACAGGTAGGCAAAAGTTTCCCCGTATTTTTGCACCCCAAAAGCCACCAAGAATATGCACTGGCTCGCACCGAGCGCAAAGCGGGTCACGGCTACACCGGCTTTGAGATCTGTGCCGATCCGAATGTGACTCTGGACGAGGATCTGATCCGCCGAGACCTTACGGTTAATGCCATTGCCGAAGCGCAAGATGGCAGCCTAATTGACCCCTACGGAGGCCAGCAAGATATTGAGCGCCGAGTGCTACGCCATGTTTCCGAAGCCTTTGTGGAAGACCCGCTGCGCGTGTTGCGAGTGGCGCGTTTTGCGGCTCGGTTTCATCACCTTGGGTTTACGGTCGCACCAGAAACTCTGACCTTGATGCAGCAACTGGCAGAGTCCGGCGAGCTGTCGCACCTTACTCCTGAGCGAGTGTGGCAGGAGACCGAGCGTGCCCTTTGCGGCCCAACGCCTCGGGTCTACTTTGAGGTGTTGGAGTCCTGCGGCGCCCTCAACGCCTTGATGCCTGAGCTGGCCTTGTTACGGGGTGTGCCTCAGCCGCAAGCCCATCACCCAGAGATCGACTCCCTTGAGCACACCTACCTCACTCTGGAGCGAGCCGCAGAGCTCTCCCCCGAGCTAACGGTGCGCTTTGCTGCGCTGACCCACGATTTGGGCAAAGCGTTAACCCCTGAAGAGGAACTACCTCGCCACATCATGCACGAACAACGAGGCCTAGCCCCGCTTAAACAGTTGTGTGAAAGACTTAAGGTCACCAATGCTTGCAGGGAGTTAGCTCAGATCTCCTGTGCTCAGCACCTAAATGGACATCGGGCTCTGGAACTGAAACCGGCCACCTTATTGAAACTCTTCGACAAAGTGGATGCTTGGCGTAAGCCTGATCGCTTTCAGCAGTTTCTACTGGTATGCCAAGCGGATGCCCAAGGCAGGCAGGGGCTGAAAGATAAGCCCTATCCTCAAGCGGACTATCTCAACCAAGCACTCACTATTGCCAACGAGGTACAAGTGCGCCCCATCGTCGAGGAAGGCTTTAAGGGCCCAGCAATCAAGGCCGAGCTTAGCAAGCGCCGTATCAAGCGTCTGACGGAGTTTAAGCACACTCGAGGCTAACTCTATTTCAGCGTTCGTTCGCCGGTGCCATACACCTGCACCGGCATCTCTTTGTAGTCGGTACGAAATAACAAACTCATGCCATTGCGTTCAGCCACCCGCTTTGAGGGCTCGTTTTCCTCATGAATGATGGAGATAAAACGGCGACAGTCGATCTGTTGCTCACCAAAACGCCGCATCTGCTGTGCTGCCTCAGTGGCGTAGCCCTTACCCTGGAAATCGTTTAGCAGTGAATAGCCAATCTCATATTCATCCCAACCCTCAAAGTCTGGCCTAGGCAAAATCCCAACCATGCCGATAAAGGCGTCGGTGGCTATCTCATGCACCGCCAGATAACCCAATCCCTGTTGCTGATTGCGCTCGAGACTGGTTTCGATCCACAGCGTGGCTATCTCAAGCTCAGACAAACCCGCCGGAATTCCAAGAAATCGCACCGTCGGATTACCATGGAAAAACCGCTCCCATGCTGGGATGTCATCTAAGGTTAACGCTCGGTAATAGAGGCGCTCACTGCGCTGATTGAAATAGTCCATCGGCCCTCCTTTGGCTTGAATAACGTAGATTATTCAGACTGCCGATTTATCAATAGCCGGTCAATGTTGAGTTCTGTGATACCTTAGCCTCCGCTCACATGGAGTTACACCAAATCACACTTGTCACCCGCAGGAGAGGATAGGCTTATCCAGTCACTGCACAACAGGGAGCTCGGCATGCCAACGCAGCTGTTACAACAACACTTCGGTTTCTCAGAATTTCGCCCAGGTCAGCAACCTGTGGTGGAAGCCTTGCTGAATGGAAACAGCGTCGCCGCCATCTTTCCAACGGGCTCAGGCAAATCGCTGTGTTATCAGCTGCCAGCCATTGCGCTGCCTAACCTAACCTTGGTGATCTCTCCCCTACTGGCACTGATGCAGGATCAATTGGCGTTTCTAAAATCCAAAGGGATCGCCGCCGCCAGCATCGACTCCAGCCAGAGTTTTGAACAGTCACAAGCGGTGATGCAGCAAGTACGTCAGGGCGAGATTAAGATCTTGATGATCTCCGTTGAACGGCTGAAGAACGAGCGCTTTCGCCGTTTCATCAGCCAGATCTCAATCTCACTGCTGGTGGTGGATGAAGCCCACTGTATCTCCGAGTGGGGTCACAACTTCCGCCCCGATTACCTCAAGCTGCCTCACTACCGCCGCTGGCTAAAAATCCCTCAAGTGTTGCTGTTGACCGCCACCGCCACGCCACAGGTCATTGACGATATGGCGGCTAAGTTCGACCTGCAGCGCGACAAGGTGATCACCACCGGCTTCTATCGTCCGAATTTGGATCTCAATGTGGTGGCCATTGATGAACAGCAGCGCCTGACCTACCTTAGCCAGTACCTAAGCCAATACCCGAATCAGCCAAGCATCGTCTACGTGACTCAGCAAAACAGCGCCGACGACGTGGCTCAATTTC
Organism: Ferrimonas aestuarii; assembly: GCF_005116665.1. Lineage (GTDB taxonomy): Bacteria > Pseudomonadota > Gammaproteobacteria > Enterobacterales > Shewanellaceae > Ferrimonas > Ferrimonas aestuarii. Next base: position 354,038 of record NZ_SWCJ01000003.1, read on the forward strand.
TCCAGTCTCAAGGAATTAACGCCAGCGCTTATCACGCTGGGATGGATCATGACCGTCGCCAAGCGCTGCAGACTCAGTTCATGGCGAATCAAGTGGATGTCATGGTGGCCACCATCGCCTTTGGTATGGGAGTTGATAAAGCCAACATCCGCCACGTGGTGCATTACGATCTGCCCAAGTCCATCGAAAACTACTCCCAAGAGATCGGCCGTGCAGGTCGTGATGGCGAACCTTCAAACTGCCTGCTGCTAGCCAACACCGCCAACCGCTCGGTGCTAGAGAACTTTGTTTATGGCGATACCCCGGAGCTGGGCTCCATTCGAGCGGTGTTGCAGGAGATCGCCGAGGCCGGCCCCGAGTGGCAATTGCTGGCACTGCCTTTGAGTAACCAAACCAACATTCGACCGCTGCCACTTAAGACCCTGCTGGTGTACCTAGAGATGGCGGGCATTCTTGAGCCCAGCTACAGCTTTTTTGCCGATGTGCGCTTTAAAATGAAGGGCGAAATTGAGCCGATGCTGGCCCAGTTTGAAGGCGAACGCCGCCAATTCTTAGAGGCGGTGATGCAGCACTCACCCAAAGCGAGAACCTGGCATCAGCCCGATTTTGATGGTCTGTTCCAAGCCTATGGCGCCCAGCGCAGCCGCGCCATGGCCGCACTGGAATATCTGGAACAAAAACAGTGGCTGGAGCTGCAATCGAAACAGATGACCGAAGTCTACAAGGTTCGACTGCCGCTGCCGGATCTGGAGCAATTGGCCCAACAGCTTCTCGAACAGTTCCAATCCAAAGAGGCAAGCGAAGTGGCTCGCATCGATAACATGCTTAGCCTGCTGCAGGAGCCTCACTGCTTGAGCCACGCTCTGGCGGGTTACTTTGGCGACACTCAAGTGCCTAAGCGCTGCGGCCACTGCTCCGCCTGTCGAGGCCAAGCGGCAGCGCTTCCCGACACATCAACAGCGTCGGTGCCCGATGCCAATCAACTGGGGCAGTGGCTGTCACCACTGCAAGAGGCCATTGAGAAACAATACCAAATGCCATTGTCTGAAACTCTGGCCGCCCGCTTCCTAATTGGCCTGCCAAGCCCGTGGCTCACCAAAGTCAAAGCCCGCCAAATGGCAGGCTTTGGAGCGCTGGCATCAGTACCCTACGGACAGCTGATTCGCAGCCTAACAACATAGCTCTTAGTTTACACACCGAGGTTGACGCCCTTTTCAACCTCGGGTGTATAAAGGTAATAACGAAAGACACTTTACAATATGGGAGTACCGACCCACCCATTAGTAAGAGATAACCCATCACAAGGATGCGCAATAACCCAAACAGAACGTGAGAAATAAAATACAATAAGATGCAGAAATTATAGAGTTGCAAACCAAAACAATTAATAAAACTATTTAATAACCAATGAAAAATCTTAAATTCCAACTAAAAAGCAGAGAATAATTAAACGCCACCCCTCAATAAACAATGACTGCCCATTAAAAATTGAAGCTGACTAGGCTTTTCCACAACCATTGTCATCAGCAAGCCCCAAAGCAGGCCACCACAGCCCCTAGCGCAAAACCCAACCCACCATCCAATTAACATAAGCTTGCGAAGTAAAAATCAACGTTCAAATTTAAATGCAATCTTCGCCAAAGAAGTTACCCAAAATAAAGAAACAGAAATAAAAATTTACAGCAAGAACCAAGTTTAGGCGTTCTCTGTATTTCGCTGACCACATTGACTCAAGTATGATGTTGAAAATAGACTAATACCGCTTTATCAAAGATAAACTCTTAATTAAAAATATCATCCATAAGGAAATGCTCATGACTTTAAACAAAAAAGTACTCGGTGTAATGTTTGGAACCCTTTTGGCCACCGCTGGCTTTTCTTCCTCTTTAACTGCCGCTTGCCATGAAACTGAAATCGGTACTATGTGCTGTACCTCTAGCACCACAGAAGGTGTACTTTGCGAGTTTCAAGGTTAAAACCATGGGTCTGTGGAATCACAGACCCATTTCTCTAACGCCATCCACACAAGTTATTGTGGCACCATCCAATTGATAGGATGGCGTAACACCTAATTCAAGGGCCTCGCCTTACTTCATATACGCGAAATCGAAAAACCTGCATCAATGCAGGCTTTTCTCTTACCTATTACTTAGTTTCTGCGGTTTAACTCTTGGTGTTATACAGTGGGTGCTCTCCCATCTCTTCACCAGGCTCAGACCAAAAGTTGATATTGAATTGGGCGTCATCTGATAGCTCAATGCGATGCCAATATTGAGGCGGGCTAGTCGCAAACTGACCAGCCTCGATGGTTACAGACATCTCATGCTCGGTAGCGTGCTCATCAGCAAAGCCAAAGTAGGTTACGCAGCCCTCCATCACCACCAACTGACCAAATACCCCAGCGGCAGTGTTGTGGTGGGACAATAGTGCAGCAGGGACCGTCTCCTTAGTAAAAAACGGTGTAGAGCGACGGATGGTCCAGTGTTTAGGAATGCGTAGATGGCTCATAACAAGCTCCTTTTAAAAGGTCGGTGTTGAATTCATTGATTTAGTTGCTGTAACAACTTGATGGCGCCCGCTTGGTGGGCTTCGCTCACCACAAAACCTTGCAGCTTGCCAAAACCATTACTGGCCTTGGCATTCAGCCCTTGGGCGTCGGTTTCAATCTGCCAGTTGCTGCTCTCAAAGGTATTGCCCGCCAGCTGCATCGGCAGCGCCGGAGTCTTCACTTTGATGAGCGCCGCCGGAAGTTTCAGTGACGTTGGTTGACCCAACAACGTCTTAGCCAAGGCGTTGGCCGCCAGCATCGCCGGTTGCAAATAAGGGCGAACCTGTCCCTCAATCTCGGCGCAATCCCCAAGGGCGTACACACCCTCTATGCTGGTTTGAAGCTTTGCATCCACCACGATGCCTCGATTCACCTCGGCCCCCATGGCTCTGGCAAGGTGCACATTAGGCTTTAGGCCGATGGCGGCGATGGCCGCATCCACTGGCAAGACCTGACCAGAAACGATGGCACTTACCCCTTCATCATGTTGGTTCAGAGCCTGAAGTTGGCGGCTTAGCAGTAGCTCCACCCCGAGATCCCGCAGCGATTGCGCAAGCGGCGTCGCCACCATGGCGGGCATCAGGTTCGGCAGTACGCTGTGGGCTTGATCCAGCAACAACACCTTGCGGCCGCTGCGAGCCAGATCCATCGCCAGCTCGGTGCCAATGAGCCCAGCACCAACCACCAACACCGTTTTGGCAGCATCCAATTTGGCTTCGCTGTGACGGAACTCCTGCAAACTGTTGAAGGTATGCAGCAGCTCAGAGCCTGGAACCGGCGGTACAATGGCACTGGCGCCTGTTGCCAATACCAACTTGCCGTATTCCAAAGCGCCGCCATCCCAGCTAACGACTTTTTGAGTAGCATCAATCGCCGTTACCCAAGTGTTGGTTATTGCCTTGACATTCAGCTGTTTAGCCCAATCGGCAGCAGGCTGCTTTACCAGCTCTTCGGCGCACTGTTTGTTGCTAAAGACATGGCTCAAATCCGGTTTATGATAGTCATCGCCACTGTCGCCACAGATAAGGGTGATGGGCAATTTGTTATCGGTTCGGCGAATTGCCCGAATCAACGACAGCGCCGCGAAGCCGCTGCCGATGATCACCAAAGGCGCTTCTGAGGTTACTGGTGCACTCATGCGGCTTCACCCTTGCTGCTAGCAATGATCTCAAACACCTCTTTGCCCAACCCGCACTCAGGGCACAGGAAAGCATTCGGCACATCCGCCCACGGCGTACCAGGGGCAACCTGCTGATTAGGCTCACCCTGTGCTGGGTCATACACCCACTGGCACACGGTGCACAGCATGCTATCTCCTAGATCTTTCCCATTGGCGCTGCCGCACTGAGTCGATTGCGCTGGCTCAGCTTTGATCTGCTCATCATAAGACCACTGGCGAGCCAGTTGACGGCCATGCTCACGGCACGCCTTCAAGGCTGAGCCATCTGGGCGCCACTTGGTCTTGATGCTGTCGGCGGTATCAAAGCCACACTCAATCAGACGCTTATGAATGCGGTCTACCGCACCGCCATTCCAGCCGTAGCTGCCAAAAGCCGCAGCATGTTTGTTTTTAAATCGCAGACCGGTCATCTCTTCCAGCATGGCGGCAACTTTAGGCATCATCACGTTATTCATGGTGGAGCTGCCCATCAGCACCGCTTTAGAGCGAAACACATTGGCCAAAATCTCGTTTTTATCGTGGCGACTGACGTTAAACACCTTCACCGCAACGCCAGGATCCACATCGTGAATCCCTTGGGCAATGGCATCTGCCATCATGCGGGTGTTGTTGGACATAGAGTCATACACCAAGGTGATGCGATCTTCCTGATAGTTGTCGGCCCATTCCAGATACTTCTCGATGATCTGCACTGGGTTGTCGCGCCAAACAATGCCATGGGAAGTGGCAATCATCGATACCGGTACATTAAAGCTCAGCACCTCTTTAATCTTGGCGGTCACCAGCGGGCTAAAGGGCGTTAAGATGTTGGAGTAGTAACGCAAGCACTGCTCCATCAACTCCCCTTGATCCACTTCGTCGTTAAACAAACGCTCATCACAATAGTGCTGACCAAAGGCGTCGTTGCTGAACAGCACTGCGTCTTCAGTTAAGTAGGTCATCATGCTGTCAGGCCAGTGCAACATCGGTGCTTCAATGAAGATCAGTTGCTTGCCGTTACCCATATCGAAACTGTCACCGGTCTTAACCACGTTAAAGTTCCAATCGGGACGATGGTGGTGGCCAGTCAACGAATCGATAGCAGCGGCAGTACAGTAGATAGGTGTGCCAGGTATGCGCTCCAGCAGGGCCGCCAGCGCACCGGCGTGATCCTCTTCCCCATGGTTGATGATGATGGCGTCAATCTTATTGAGATCGATTTCTTGCTCAAGGTTACGCACAAACTCCATGCTAAAGCGGTGATCAACGGTGTCGATCAGAACGGTCTTTTCTTCCTGAATCAGATAGCTGTTGTAGCTGGTTCCCTTGGTCATGTGGTACTCCGTACCGTGAAAATCGCGAACCTCCCAGTCTCGCTGCCCAACCCAAGTGACGTTGTTTTTTACGTGAATCGCCATCTGTTACTACCTTAAAACCAAATGAGTAAGTGGGGAGGCCAACGAGCGCTAACTCGGTGTTAGCCTCCAACTTCAATAGTGAATGTCTGTCTTTGGTATATCAGGAAGCGTGCCAATTTTTATCTTATTGATTTTAAAGAAAACATGAAAACAACCATTGTCGAAATGACAATAGGCAACTATAGTCATTTCGACACACCATTGTGATTTTGACAAGATTTGCGCCTATGACCCTGTCTCTGCATGACTTTACCGCCCTCGCTCAAGACCTAACGTCGGGCATCGGCGCCGAAGATCGCTTTCAGCGCCTGCTGACCACCATCCATCAACGGCTTCATTGCGATGCCACTGCTCTGCTTCTGTTTGAGCAGCAGCAGTTCGTGCCCCTAGCGCTCAACGGACTGGCAAACGAGGTGATGGGTCGCCGCTTCACCCTAAGCGACCACCCCAGATTGGAAGCGATCGCCCGAGCCGGAGACGTGGTGCGCTTTCCCGCAAACAGCGATCTAGCGGATCCCTACGATGGCCTGATCCCTAGCCATCAAGGCAAGTTAAAAGTGCACGCTTGCATTGGCTTGCCACTGCTGGTTAATGAGCATCTAGTCGGTGCACTGACCATCGATGGGTTCGATGAAAACCAGTTCGCCAACTACAGCGACGATGATCTGCGTGCCATCGCCGCCCTTGCGGCAGCCAGCCTGCACAGTGCACTGCTGCAGCAAGACAGCGAGCGCAGCGCCGAGCGCCCTGCGGTGAGCCACAGCGTAGAGATCATCGGTCAGTCGGTGCCAATGCAAACCCTCAAGCAGGAGATCGCCGTAGTGGCCAGCAGCGATCTGAATGCCCTGATTCTGGGAGAGACCGGCACCGGTAAGGAGTTGGTGGCACAGGCGATTCACAAACAGTCTGCCCGAGCCGACAAGGAGATGGTGTACCTCAACTGTGCCGCCTTGCCGGAATCGGTGGCGGAAAGTGAACTGTTTGGACACGTTAAAGGCGCATTTACCGGCGCCATCAGCAACCGCAAAGGCAAGTTCGAGCTGGCGGATGGTGGCACCCTATTTCTGGATGAGATTGGCGAACTGTCGCTGCCCCTGCAGGCCAAACTGCTTCGAGTACTGCAATACGGCGATCTACAGCGAGTGGGGGAGGATAAAGCCCTAAAGATCGACGTTCGCATCATCGCCGCCACCAATCGCAACCTAAAACAGGAGGTGGTCGACGGTAATTTTCGTGCCGATCTCTATCATCGCCTCAGTGTCTTCCCTCTTAGTGTACCGCCACTGTCAGAGCGTGGAGACGACGTTGCCTTGCTCACCGACCTATTTCTGGAGCGGTGCCGCAGTCAGCTAGCTCTGACGCAGCTCAGCATCAGTGATGAAGCCCAGCAGCGACTGAGCCAAAACCCTTGGCCCGGCAACGTACGTGAACTCGAGCACTGCATCCGCCGGGCAGCGGTGATCGCCCGCGCCCAATCCAGCCAACTAGGCTCATCAAGCCAGGTCATAATTGATCCGCAGCATTTAATGCTAGAGGCAAGCCAAGCGGCACCAGTAACCGCTCTGCCTGCTGCATCAACACCGCTGCCTGCGGTCACGGATCTCAAACAGGCCACCGATGCCTTTCAGCGCCAGCAGATTGAATACCAGCTTAACCAGAACCATGGCAATTGGTCCGCCTGCGCCCGAGCCCTCAACCTAGATCCAGGTAACCTGCACCGATTGGCGAAACGGCTGGGATTAAAGTAGGGCCTGTTGACCTTTCGAGCTCATTTTTGCGCCACAAATTGGCATTTTTATTCTGAATTTAACCGCTTATGACAGATTAGATGGTAAACAATCAGTTTCTAGGCGCCCTACGGGGTCTGACTAACGGCTTCTACTCTGCGTCAAACGATTTCAACGTAGAACCACTATGCCATCAATCGTTTTCCTTGATTAAAAGCCGTTATCCTAGACCAAAATTTCATCTCCAAAGATAAACAGGCCCTAGTAATTCGTCACATTTGAACGTTAGTCAGTGAGAAGACCAACTTCTTTGCTGGGTTATTTACCGGTTGTGATTGCAGCGGCGATAAAAATCATTACACTGACCACATGGTAAATGAGAATTATTAGCGGTTAGTATGTCGTCGATAAAGCAGCTGAAGAAGATCGCCAAAAAGGGCAAGTACTTTGCGGCCACCCAGAGTCAACGTCGCCTAAAACTGGATCCGACGTTTACCGGCGATCTCAAGCAGGTCGGCCGGCAAACCGGTGAAGCCATGGCTCGTGAACTGCTGGTGCCCTTTTCACCGCTGCTGTCTTGGTTTGATGACGCCCCCAGCATTCAGTTGGGCTCTGTCGCCCCCTCTCTATCTCAACAAGCTTCTGCCAACTCCGGCGTGCCCGGCAGTAACGCTGCCGCCATTGCTAGATTGCCGCTCAAGTCGCCTCCCTGCAAACGCTGCCCGGCTCAGATGGGTGGCCTGTGTAAGTGCGCCATGAAAAAATTCGCCCTCGCGGGATAATTCGGCTTTCCCCCACCAAGCATTACATACCAAAACGGACCCTCAGATGAGGGCCCGTTTTGCAAATCAATTCAATCTTATCTCATTTAAGCGAAGCTCAACGCCCTCGACAGTACTGGGCCAGCAGCGCGCTTTAAAGCCATCATGGCAACGCCTTTCACTAAGGTTTTAGAGCCGCTTTTCACCGCATTCTCAACAAAGGCGGCGTGGTTCTCACTGCGAAGCCAACCATGGCTCTCAACGGTTTCCAGCAGCGTATCGGCATCCATCTGTTGGTCATCGAACACAATGGCAACGGAACCAGCAAAACGCTTGTGAGTCACCGACTGAATGGCATCGACCTGCTGCAGCTGTTCAATCAACTCAGCGACTTCCTGAGGATGTCTTAAAATGTATTCGGAACGAATCCGTAACCGCTTTTGAGTCTTATGAATGTAGGTCGACATACCGAAACCGCCAATGAGATTGATTTGCATTTATGGTACTCCATATTTCCCTAAAATGACAAACGGTTCTGTGATCTAAATCAGAATCCAACCCTGTAGTTCGTGTAAAAATTCGCTGATGCATTATCTATCAAATTGATACTATGACCCTTTCTGTAAATGAATTGGCAACACTGCGGCAATCGGTCACCATCGCCCATCACATACCTGGGCGAATTCGACTTAAATTTAAGTCGATATTGGTGACCCAATTTGCTCAACTTCAGATCAAACGCTGGCACGATGCCATCGCGGCATTCCCAGCGATCCACAATTTTGATCTCCACAGCTCAAGCGCAAGTTTGATCATCGAATACGATCCAAAACTTGCCACCCCAACTCTTATTAATCAGTTGTTTGGCGACGACGCTTCCCAAGCCGAAGCCGCATACCAACAGCTGTTTGACAGCCTTTCACCCCTAGTGCAAACCGGAGCCTAACCATGTCTCAGAACGACCAACAACAGCAACAGCCGTATCCATACCCTCCTTATGGCTACCCATACATGCACCCACCGGTTCACCCAGGCGCTCACGGCTACCCACCGCACATGCACCATCCGTATCACCCACACATGCACTACCCACACCCACAGCAGCCACAAATGCAGCAACCGCCGCATCCAGGCCATCATGACAGCCACCACAGCGATGCACTGATGGCGCAGTCACAACAGATGCTAGAAGGGCTAATGGGTGAGCAAGCTGGCATCTTCAAAGACTTGATGCATAAGCTTGGTGTAGACGACAAAGAGTTCTGGAAAGGCGCCATGGTTGGCGCAGCCGCGGCTCTGGTTCTGAGCAATGAAAACGTTCGCGGCCAACTGATGGGTCTGCTTACCGGTGCCGGTGACCTGCTGAAAACCGGCGCAGGCAAAGTCAAAGAGGGCGCCAAAAGCACCGCCTCCAGTGCCGGTGAAAACCTCAATATGGGCTCTGAGATCTTCCGTGACACCTACGCCGCAGGCAAAGCCGGTTTCCAAGATTCCGTTGCCCGCCACCGTCAACCACAACAGGGCGCAGCAGAGCCAACCATGAGCCCTGCCCAGCCAAGTGATGAGCAGCCAAGCGATGAGCAACAGTCATAACGAACTTAGCCCCGCTAGCCGAGCGATGATCGCCAGCGCCTTGCTGGGAGGCTCAGCCTCTGCCGCTGCGCAGTGGCAAGCCTATCGCCAAGGTGAGGTCAGCATTGAAGAGCTGACTCAGCGTAGCCTTAAAGACGCCGCCAAAGCTGGCCTTGCCGGTGGCCTCGCCACCGCCGTTGCTGGTCAAATGGCTGGCCGCCCCCTTTTGTCCCTCACCACCGTTCTGGCCGCTGGTGCCGCCAGCCTATACCTGATGGACGACCTGTTGGAGAATTCCCGTGAAGAAAACTGATCCTTACTACCCACCATATTCACCTTATGGTTATCCGTCGGCCCCTCAGGGTAATCCTTACTCTGCGCCAACTTACAGGCAGCAGGGTGACAAAACCCACTTTATCACTGGCCTCGTTGCCGGTGCCGCCGTGGCGTACCTGCTGTCCAACAAAAAGGTGCAGCAAGGCGTAAGCTCCGCTGGAACCAAAGTTTGGTCTACCGTACGCGGTGAAGTGGAAGAGCTAAAAGAGCGCTTGGAAGATACCCAAGCGGAGCTGGAATACTACCGTAACCTGCACAAGGATCAGGAATGACCACACTTAGGGTCAAACACCACCTGCCAGGGCGAATTCGGTTAAAGGTTGCCAGCAGCCAGCCCTTGGAGGGATTGTCTGAGTGGCTTAAATCCGGCCTGCTTGCCGTGCAAGGCGTACGTCAGGTTCGGGTTAACGAATCGGCACAATCCATCGTCATCCACTATGACGATGCCTTGGTGCAGCCTGAAGCGATCGAAGCTCGCCTAACTGAGTTCGATTGGGACAATGCCGACAGCAGCGACAGTGAACATAACTTCACCCGCGGCGATATTGCCCTCAATCTAACCGGCTTATTGGTCAGCTGCTTTATCCCGTCCAAATACGCCGCGGCCATCAGTTACCCGCTCATTGCCAACACCTTGGCTGAGGGCGCGGATCAACTGCGCCACGGTAAGCTTGGAGTTGAAGTGTTGGATGCCACCGCCATCGGCCTTTCCGCATGGCGCGGCGATCATGCCACCGCATTGATGACCCAGTCGCTGCTGTCCATGGGCGAATACATGGAACAGCAGACCAGCCGCAACAGCGATACGCTGCTCAGCGAATTGATGCAGCCGAAGCACACCCAAGTTTGGGTGGTAGATGGCGATGAGCAGCGTCAGATCAGCTCAGAAGCGTTGCAGCAAGGTCAATTGGTGCTTCTTGGTCCAGGGGAGATGATCCCCGCCGACGGCGAGTTGGTTTCCGGCGCCGCGCTGGTGAACCAAGCCTCCCTGACCGGAGAGTCGGTGCCGATTCGTCGTGAAGAGGGAGATTACCTCTACTCCGGCACTGCGGTACACGAAGGTAAGGTGACACTCAAAGTCGATAAGGTCGGCAGCGCCACCACCACCGCGCAAATTGCGGGCATCATCGCGCAGTCGCTGTCGGAGAAGAGCCAAACTCAGCTCACCACCCAGAAGATGGCCGAACGCCGAGTGAAGATCACCCTTGGCGTTGGCGCAGCGGTATTTGCACTAACGCGAGATCTGGAGCGTTTAGCCTCGGTATTTTTGGTGGATTACTCCTGTGCTTTGAAGCTGTCGACGCCGGTAACCTTTAAGTCGATCATGTACCGCGCAGCCAAACAAGGTCTGGTCTTTAAAGGCGGTCGCGCCATCGAGAATCTGGCCAAGGTGGATACCTGCATCTTCGATAAGACCGGTACCCTGACCCACGGCGATCTGGAAGTCACCGACGTCATCTGTTTGCGTGAACAGCAAGCGCCGAAGCAGTTGTTGGCCATGGCCGCCTCGGTCGAGGAGCACTGCAATCACCCGTTGGCGCAAGCCGTGGTGAACGCCGCCAAACAGCAGGAGTTGCCGCACATCGAACATGGCGAGGTGGACTACATCATCGCCCACGGTCTGCACAGCACCATTGGTGATATGCCGCTGTCCATCGGCAGCCGACATTTTCTGGAAGAGCACCAAGGCATCGATTTCTCGCCGCTGGAGCAAACCATTCAGGAGCTGGAAGCGGCGGGCAAGCACACCCTGTTTTTGGCCAACGAGCATCAAGCCATCGGCGTTATCGGCTTAAAAGACACTCTGCGAGCCGAAGCCAAGCAGACGCTCAAAGCGCTGCGAGAGTCCGGCATCACCAATCTGGTGCTGCTGACCGGTGACACTGTCTCCAAAGCCAAACAGATGGTTGAGGAGCTTGGCTTGGATCTGTTTGTGGCGGAAGCTACTCCGGAAAGCAAACAGAAGCTGGTATCAGAGCTGCAGCAGCAAGGGCATCAAGTGCTGTTTGTGGGCGATGGCGTCAACGATGCACCTGCGCTATCTCAGGCTGACGTGGGCCTGGCAATGGCCGTAGGCACCGAACTGGCGCAGATGGCCGCTGACGTCACCCTACTTCAGGATGATCTCAGTGGCGTTGCCGAAGCTCGTCGTCTGGCTCAAGAAGCGCTGAAGCTAGTCAACAGCAACATTCGCCTTACTGAATGGGTGAACTCCGGCATTATGCTGGCGGCCGCCATGGGTTGGCTGAAGCCATCCAGTAGCGCTCTGCTGCATAACGGCACCACCATTGCGGTTCTGGCCCGAGCCATCAACGCTCGCAACGGCTAACTCAATCCCGCAAACGAAAAAGAGGCTGGCATCAGCCTCTTTTTTTATGTCAAAACCACCTCATTCGCCGCTGATATTGACGCTTCTTGCACACCCTCGACCAGCGACTTTGGCCGCATACACACCGCGGTCTGCCCTTCGAATCAATGACTCAGATTGATCGCCCTTTGGCTGCTGCGTGGCGAACCCCAGACTGATGCTTCCTCGCCAAGGGCTGGCACCGGTTTCCACTTTTAGCGAATCCACCTTAGCCACTAACTGCTCAGCCAAAAACTTCGCCCCCTGCTCATCGGTATTCGGGCACAGCACCAAAAACTCGTCCCCACCCAAGCGACAAACCATGTCGTCAGTACGCAAAGCCCCCTCAAGAGTGCGGGCCAACTCTTTCAGCACTTTGTCGCCGATGGCATGACCGTAATTATCATTAACCAACTTGAAGTAATCCGCGTCCACCAACATCACACTCACCGGTTGACCGGTTGCCTCCCCTTCTTGCCACAAGCGAGCGAGGGTCTGCATACCATGACGGCGATTGGGCAGCTGAGTTAAGGTGTCTGTCAGCGACAGCTCTTCCAGATGGGTATTGGCTTTGAGTAACTCCTGAGTGCGCTGATTCACCTTCTCTTCCAGAGTCAAATTAAGCTCTTGAAGCTCTCGGTTGCGAGTAGACACCTGCTTAAACAGGCAACCGATGGCATCCACCAGCGTGGCCGTCGCGGGATTTTCGTTCCGCTGTTGGTGCTCAAATGCCGCATTGGCAGCAACACCCGCCTGAATCAATTCCAGCTGTCTGGCCATGTTCTGATCTTGACCGAGAATATGGTAAGCCAACCAATGAGTCAGAAACTTCAACATATAGGTGGCAGACACTTCGGTATTGCTCGCGTCCTTGAGAGTACATACCTCTCTGAGGAAATACTGGTGCTCTTCAATGTGGTGATTCAAGTGACGGGCATCAATCCCCACCTCCAACATCAGAGCTTCCTCTTCCCTGAAGTGGTAGTGAGCATAATCCACCAGCTTTTGAATCAACTCATCGGCGCGCTGTGGGTCGAAGCGGTCTTCAACCAGTTGATTACCAAGCTCATTAATTAAAGAAACCAGTTCTTTATGTTGGCTATCGACGCTGCCGAAGCCAGTTACGAAATTTTCATTCCAATTGAAAGATCGCATTTCGGCGGTTCTAAGTGGGACTATATGAGTCCTATAGTACCCAATTGTGACTTCAATGCACACGCGCTAATTTGGTTAAATAGCACGACTAATCAATGACTTAATAAATAAAAATCTGAACGCAATTCAAATTCACCTTTAATGGTAAACTCAGTTACGACTGTGCAACACATTCCGGTACCATCAGCTTGCTGCGATTCTGACAACCTACTAATTCAGCCCGATAAACTGCCCCCCTGCGACCAATTGTCGCAGTTTGCCCCTTTTTGGTTTTCATCTTTGCCAGCGGGCGCAAAATAGCCTGCAATTAAATAAGAAATTCAGGTAGATGAAGATGAAAACCACGGCTCTATCCAGCGCTATTTTACTGGCGCTTGGTGCCAGCAGCTCAGCGCTGGCGGACGATCTAGAGTTCCAATGTGGCGAGGAGCGCTGCGACGAAGTATTGGTGATCAGTGCCGAACCGATGCAAAGCCCTCTCACCACAGTGACCGACCCCAAACAACCTCGACAGCCACTGCCTGCATTTGATGGCTCCGGTTTTCTGAAAACGCTGCCGGGATTCACCGTGACCCGTAAAGGCGGCTCTGGCGGCGACATCAGTCTTCGCGGCCTTGGCGGCTCTCGAGTGAACATCGTCAACGACGGCAAACAGATGGGGGGCACCTGCGGTGGCCGAATGGACCCGCCAACCAACTACATCTCGCCGGAAACCTTCGAGAAAGTCACCATCATCAAAGGGCCACAAACCGTGAAATATGGGCCCGTTGGCAGCGCGGGCACCGTACTCTTTGAACGAGACCACTACGGCGTGACCGAAAAAGGTGCCGAAGGTCGAGCCAGTCTCACCGCCGGTAACTTTGGCCGTCAAGATTACCTATTCGAGTTGACCACCGGAGATACCGAATATTACTGGAGTCTCGACGTCAACGGCTCTGAGAGTGATGATTTTGAAGACGGTGATGGCCGCTCCATGCAATCGGAGTACGACCGAGAAAATCTGCACACCGCCATCGGCTGGACCCCTGATGAGCACAGCGTCATTGAGCTCAGTTATGGCAACAGCAGTGGCAACGCCGAATACGCCGACCGAGCCAATAAAGCCCGCACCATCGACAATGAAAACCTGACGCTGTTTGCTAAAACTGCCCTGAATTACGGCCCGTTGACCGGCATTGAATTCCAAGCCTACGGCAACGAAAACGACCACATCATGGATCAATTTGATCGCCCGGTTGAGGATCCGGACAACCTGCCGGTGGGCATGAACCCAAGGCGCACCAACTATGGCGGCCACCTCTATCTCGATCTGAGTTTCGATAACATCAGCGCCACCGTCGGTTTGGATCACCTCGACAGCACCCAAGATATGCGCAGTGGCACCAGTTTGGATCAACTGGAGTCGGCCCCGTACAAAGACGTATTCAGTAAAACCCAGTGGGGACTGTTTATTGAGTCTGACATCGATCTAGGGCAAGGCACGCTGTTTACTGGCCTGCGCTGGGACAACTGGCAAACCAAACTGCTGGGCATGTGGGCTGGCGCCAACAAAGACAACAGCCGCAGCGACGACCTGTTCAGCGGCTTTGGCCGCTACGAATTAGCTCAAGGCAATCACAGCTGGATTCTCGGTTTTGGTCATGCCCAGCGCCCTGCGGATTACTGGGAAGTGATGAAAGCGAGTAAGAAACTCACCCTAGAAGCTGAAACCACCAATCAATTGGACATTGGCTGGCATTATGATGGTGACGTGGTCCTCAGTGCGTCGCTGTTTTACGCCGACATCCAAGATTACATTCTCATCGACACCCAATCGATGCCAAATGCCCGTAACATCGATGCCAGCTTGTACGGTGGCGAACTGTCCTTAAGTTATGATTTTGCCGATGCGTGGCAATGGGTCACCACGGTAGCCTACACCCATGGCGACAACGACACAGACAAGAATCCACTGGGGCAGGTATCGCCGCTGGAAGCCAAGTTCGCCCTGAACTATGACGGCAACGACTGGGGCATGGGCGTGCTTTGGCGAGTCGTCGCCGAACAAGACCGCGTTGCCGTAGGCCAGGGCAACATTGTTGGCCAAGATCTTGGTGAAACCGCCGGCTTTGGGGTGCTGTCCATCAACGTCGCCTACAAACACTGGGACGATCTCACCTTGAGCCTTGGCATCGATAACCTATTGGATAAAACCTACGCCGAACACGTCAGCAAGTCCGGTGCGGGCAACGATTTACTCCTACCCGAAGAGCGCACGGTTCAAGTGAATGAGCCCGGTCGTACCCTATGGGCCAAATTGGATTACAAGTTTTAACCCACTTCCAGCCAGTCGTTATGACTCAAGGCATTGGCACCTCTCTGAGGTGCCTTTTTTGTCCAAAAACAATCAAGCCGTGCGATTGCACGGCTTAGTTGAATTAGTTAATAAACTGAGCAGTTAAACGATGAAGGCGAACAGCAAGGCGGCCAAAATCATCCGATAGATGACAAAGGGCAACATGCCCATCTTGCTGATCATCTTAAGGAAGTAGTGAATACACAGGTAAGCAGAGACAAAGGCCACCACCAAAGCGGTGCCAAGGGCCACCCAGTTAACCGGCTCAGGGTTACCAATGAGCCCCAACGCTTCATAGCCGCCGGCCAACGCACCAACGGGAATGGCCAGCAGGAAGGAGAAGCGCGCTGCGGCGACTCGATTTAATCCAACCACCAGAGCCGCCGTAATGGTGACACCAGAGCGTGACGTACCGGGGATCAGGGCCAGTGCCTGTGCAATACCGATAAACAGCACCAGCTGCCAGGTAAGATCGGCAATACCTCGTTTCTCACTTGGGCGGGCATCGGCCCACCACAACAGCAGACCGAACAGTAAAGTGGTGGTTGCCACCACCGCCGCCGAGCGGAAATGGGTTTCGATAAAGTCGTTAAATAGCAAGCCAGATAGGCCTACCGGAATGGTGCCAAGGATGAGTAGCCAACCCAAACGGCCATTGTCACTTTGATGGCCCGCAAGGGAGCGCCCCCAAGCCACTAGAATATTGATGACGTCTTGGCGGAAATAGATCAGCACCGCCGCCAGAGTACCTAGATTGACGATGGCATCAAACGCCAATCCCTGATCCGGCCAGCCCAATACCTGTGACGGCAAAATCAAGTGAGCGGAGCTGGAGATAGGCAAAAACTCAGTGATACCCTGAATCAGGGCCAGCCAAAAGGCGTGTAGTAGATCCATTTAAACCTTTACTCGTGTTGGCTGCCAGTGAAAGCTCACCGGACATAATTGTTGTTTGGTTTTATCAAACTCCTGCCACAATTGGCCGAAGCTACGTTGGCTTGAAGGGGGAATCAACTCCGGAGCCAACTCCGACAGCGGCCAAAGCACAAACGCATTATAGAAAATCTCTGGCCGAGGCAGGATAACCGGTTGCTGACACTCAACGGCATCAAACAGAAGCAGATCCAAATCCAAACCGCGACTGGCGAACTTTTTCGCATTCTTGGGTCTACCGTGGCGAACCTCTATCTCTCTCAATGCGTTGGCCGTTTGCTCAAGGGTCAGCTCGGTTTGACACCCCACCACCGCGTTTAGAAAATTGTCGCCGTCAAACCCCACAGCCTGACTTTCGAATATGGATGAGACCTGCAGGCTGCCAAAAAGTTGCTGCAACTCATCCAGCGCCAGACTCATGTGGTGCTGGGGCTCAATATTACTGCCAATGCTGATGAATATCTGGCTCACGCGCCAGCCCTGTCGCCGCGACAAATTCGAACCCCCAGATCCTGAGCATTGGCTACCGCGCCAGGTTTATGCACACTCACCTGCACCCAGTTCACCCCAAACTGCTCACGAACCAAGGCGGCAACCTTCTCTGCCACGGTTTCAATCAGCTCATGGGGAGTGCCTTCCACTAAAGTGGTAATGGCTTTCGAGACCGTGTCGTAGCACAAGGCGTGCTGGTAATCGTCACTGGCCGCTGCAGGACGAATGTCCCAGCTCATCTCCAGATCCAGATACAAGGTCTGGGTGATGGCTTTCTCCCAGTCGAAGATGCCGATCACGGCCTGACATTCTAATTGACGAATAAATACGGTATCCGCTTGCAAAGCTGGTACTCCATTCCAAGGTTAGATAACCTAACACTCTGTCTGTATTTCGGTTTGCCGCCGATCATAATGCTATCGCTTCATCGCGGCAACGACTCTGGGAAAAGGTTATGACCCTAGTAATGATTGTGTTTGCCTACCTGCTGGGTTCCATATCCAGTGCGGTATTGGTGTGCACCCTCAGAGGG
Organism: Ferrimonas aestuarii; assembly: GCF_005116665.1. Classification (GTDB taxonomy): domain Bacteria; phylum Pseudomonadota; class Gammaproteobacteria; order Enterobacterales; family Shewanellaceae; genus Ferrimonas; species Ferrimonas aestuarii. The sequence continues at coordinate 371,353 of NZ_SWCJ01000003.1, forward strand.
CTACCCGATCCTCGCTATAACGGCTCCAACAACCCAGGCGCCACTAATGTGCTGCGTTTGGGTGGAAAATTGGCGGCGCTGTGCGTACTGCTGTTTGACGTAGCCAAAGGCACCATACCGGTCTGGATCGCTTGGTACCTAGGGATCGAGCCCATCTCGCTGGCTTTTGTTGGTATCGCTGCGTGCCTAGGGCACATCTACCCAATCTTTTTTCACTTTAAAGGTGGCAAAGGGGTAGCGACCGCACTGGGCGCTCTGGCTCCCATCAGCGATTGGATGGGACTATTGATCATCGCCACCTGGCTTATCATCGTACTGATCACCCAATACGCTTCATTGGGAGCAATCCTTACCTCGATGATTGCCCCGGTGTACACCTACTTTATCAAGCCCCAATACACCATTTCGGTAGCACTGCTGTGTTTACTGATCATCTGGCGTCATCACGAGAATCTCAAACGCCTGTGGAGCGGACAAGAACCCAAAATCTCCGAACGGCTTAATAAAGCCAAAGATAAGGTAAAAAAATAGGCTTCCAACGGAAGCCTATTTTCGTTACTGATTCAGCTTATTGCCCTGGAGGCGTCAAGGTATCAATGGGCCACCGTGGTTGCCCTTTCACCATCAACGGCTCGGTTTCGCCGGCTTTCAGACGCTGCATGCCCGCATAAGCGATCATGGCGCCGTTGTCAGTGCAGAACTCATTGCGCGGATAAAACACTTCGCCTTTCTGCTTATCCATCAACACTTTGAGCTGCTCTCGTAGGTGGCGGTTAGCACTGACGCCACCGGCCACCACCAGACGTTTCAATCCGGTTTGCTGCAGTGCGCGTCGGCACTTAATCGCCAAGGTATCCACCACCGCGTCCTCAAAAGCGCGGGCGATGTCAGCCCGGGTCTGCTCATCATCCCCCTCAGCGGCGATGGTATTGGCTGCAAACGTTTTCAGTCCAGAAAAGCTGAAATCCAATCCGGGACGGTCACACATAGGACGGGGGAATTTAAATCGTCCGGCGGTGCCTTGTTCTGCCAGCTTCGACAACATTGGGCCGCCTGGATAATCCAATCCCATTAGCTTGGCAGTCTTATCAAAGGCTTCCCCGGCAGCGTCATCGATGGACTCACCCAGAACTTGATACTGACCAATGCCATCCACTTGAACCAGCATGGTGTGGCCACCGGACACCAACAACGCCACAAATGGGAACTCAGGTGGGGTGTCTTCTAGCATCGGAGCCAGCAGGTGACCCTCCATGTGGTGAACGGCCACCGCCGGAATATCCCAAGAGAATGCCAAGCTGCGGCCCACGCATGCGCCAACCAGCAGGGCACCAACTAGGCCTGGGCCTGCAGTGTAGGCGATGCCATCCAGCTCTTTAGGCTCAATGCCTGCATCGGCAATCGCCTGCTTAATGAGAGGAACAATCTTGCGAACATGGTCGCGAGAAGCGAGCTCCGGCACCACACCGCCGTAATCGGCATGCAATTTAACCTGACTATATAGGGTATGAGACAGCAGGCCCTGCTCATCATCGTAGATGGCAATGCCAGTTTCATCACAGGAGGTTTCGATCCCCAACAATCGCATGCTAAACTCTCTCGCTTATCGTTCGAAAAGTCGCAATTCTACCCGCGCTGTGTTCCAGTTACCAACGGCTAACCAGATTTCTTAGAAATCTTAGGGAAATCGCGTTCACCGATTGGGGTAATTTCCCAAGCGGTAGAAGCCTTTAGCCCCCAACAGGCCTAAGTGGACGCAGTTATCTGATTGCCACCCTTTACAAGGCTATGTGGTTCAGAGTAGAATTTCGCACCATTTTGAAGTTCTGCTGGTTAAAAGATAGCCAGCGTTAAACCCAATTTATTGAGGTGAGTGGCAGATGCCAGTAATTAAAGTACGTGAAAACGAACCGTTCGACGTAGCCCTGCGTCGCTTCAAGCGTTCTTGTGAAAAGGCAGGTATCCTGTCTGAAGTACGCCGTCGCGAGCACTACGAGAAGCCTACCACTGCACGTAAGCGTGCTAAAGCTGCCGCTGCTAAGCGTCACGCTAAGAAGCTGTCTCGCGAAAACGCACGTCGTACTCGTCTGTACTAAGTAGAGACGATTTATGTCTATCATTGAGCGTTTAAAAGAAGAGCAGAAGGTTGCCATGCGTGCCAAAGATAAGGCGCGTCTTGGAACCATTCGTTTGGCTCTGGCTGCAGTTAAGCAGCTGGAAGTTGATGGCCAGAAAACCCTGACTAATGATGAAGCGATTGCTGTACTTACCAAGATGGTAAAACAGCGTCGCGACTCCATCAGTCAGTACGAAGCTGCCAACCGCCAAGATTTGGCAGACGTGGAAGCGGCCGAAGTTGTGGTTCTGCAGGAGTTCCTGCCGCAGCCACTGACCGAGGAGGAGCTGGCTGCTCTGATTGAACAGGCGATGACCGATTCCGGCGCCAGCTCAATGCAAGACATGGGCAAGGTGATGGGGCTACTGAAGCCTCAGATTCAGGGTCGAGCCGACATGGGCGCTGTAAGCGGCCTGATTCGAGCCCGTCTGAATTAAGACACCTCGCCTTTGCGTGATATAAGCCGTGCTCTGCACGGCTTGTTCGTCTCTAATCGACTGCCCTCAAGGAGACTCTAAAGTAAGTGGCCGGCCGAATTTCCCGAGATTTCCTAGACCAGCTACTGGCCAGAGTCGACATCGTCGATTTAATTGACTCACGCGTAAAACTTAAGAAATCGGGCAAGAACCACAGCGCTTGCTGCCCATTTCACAACGAAAAATCCCCCTCTTTCACCGTTAGCCAAGACAAACAGTTCTACCACTGCTTCGGCTGTGGCGCTCACGGTAACGCCCTAGATTTTGTGATGGAGTACGACCGCCTCGACTTTGTTGATGCCGTCGAAGAGCTCGCCGCAACCATGGGGATGGAAGTAGAGCGGGAACAAGGTGGACAACGTAGCTCCGCCCCGCAAGCCCCTAAGCTCACCACCCATTATGAACTGATGGACTGGGCTGCCAGATTCTTCCAGCTGCAACTGCGCAAGCACCCCAGTAAACAACCGGTGCTGGATTACATTCGCAGTCGCGGCCTTGACGGTGATACCGTCAAACGTTTTGGCATCGGTTTTGCGCCCGATGGCTGGGACAATTTGCAATCGCAACACAAACACAATCCGGCCGGTCTTAATGTACTGACCGAATGCGGCATGCTGATCGCCAAAGAGGGCGGTGGCCGCAGCTATGACCGCTTCCGGGACCGCTTGATGTTCCCCATCCGCGATCGTCGCGGCCGGGTGGTCGCCTTTGGCGGTCGAGTGCTTGGAGATGGGACACCAAAGTACCTGAACTCACCGGAGACGCCGATTTTCCATAAAGGCCGAGAACTCTATGGTCTTTATGAGCTAAAGCAGCAGCAACGTCACCCCTCCCGCATTTTGGTGGTTGAAGGTTATATGGACGTAGTGGCTTTAGCTCAACATGGCATTCCCTACGCGGTGGCCTCGTTGGGAACCTCGACCACCTCTGATCAGATGCAGTTGTTGGTTCGTACCAGCAAAGAGGTGATCTGCTGTTACGACGGTGACAACGCGGGTCGAGAAGCCGCATGGCGAGCAATGGAAACGGCGCTGCCCCATCTGCGAGATGGGGTTCAGCTTAAATTTATGTTTTTGCCCGATGGCGAAGATCCTGACAGCTTAGTGCGCAAGCAAGGCCAACAAGCGTTCGAAGCCTTGGTCGACAAAGCCACACCACTGTCAGATTACCTGTTCGAACGGATGCTCTCCTCGGCGGATCTCTCCAGCCAGGAAGGTAAGGCCAATCTGGCCAACACCATGAGCCCGTTACTGAATCAGCTTCCAGATGGGTTGCTCAAAGAGAGCCTGTTTTCCCGTTTGGAGCGAGCACTGGGTTGGGGCGCGCACTCCCTTAAGCGCACCACCGACTCGGCGCCAGCCCAACCCACTGGCGTTCAAGGCAGAGGCACACCGGTACGCCGCGCAATTGCCCTGCTGCAACAACGCCCGGAGTTAGGGTACCAACTCCCAGAGCAAGAGGAGCTGGCTCATCTCGAGCTGGCGGGCCTCCCACTACTGAGAGAGATGTTAGAACTGTGTCGTGATGAGCGACTGAATACCGGACAGTTGATGGAGCGTTTTCGCGGCCGTCCGGAGTACAACGCATTGAGTAAGCTGCTGGGCTGGAACCTCGGTATCGAGGACGAAAACCTATATGAGCCAGAGTTTACCGATTGCCTGTTGTGGCTAAATCAACGATTTTTTGAACAGATGTCGGAGCAACTGCAGCGCAAGGCTCGTGATGGATCCATAACCACCGAGGAACTCAGGCAGTTACAGCAGATGAATCTGTTATTGCAGGACTTGAAACAGTCCCGAAAAGGTAGCGAATGAAACGCCAAAAAGCTATAATAGCCTATTTGTGCGCCACTCGCTCAAACTCCGTATTCACAACCGTAAGTGGATGATATCAATGGATCAAACTCCGCAGTCACAACTCAAGCTTCTAGTCGCTAAAGGCAAGGAGCAAGGCTACTTGACCTACGCCGAGGTGAACGATCACCTGCCGGCGGATATGATCGATTCCGATCAGATTGAAGATATTATCCAGATGATCAATGACATGGGTATTCAGGTATTTGAATCTGCACCAGATTCAGATGATCTGATGATGTCAGAGGATGCGACCGACGAAGATGCCGCTGAAGCCGCCTCTCAGATGCTGGCAAGCGTTGAGGGTGAACTGGGCCGTACCACTGACCCTGTGCGCATGTACATGCGTGAAATGGGCACCGTTGAGCTGTTGACTCGCGAAGGCGAAATCGTAATCGCAAAACGCATCGAAGACGGCATCAACCAGGTTCAGTGCTCTGTAGCTGAGTACCCAGCCGCCATCGCATTCCTTCTGGATCAATGGGATCGCTTCGAAGCCGACGAAATCCGCCTGGCTGAGATCATCTCAGGCTTTATCTCCGAAGATGAAGATGAAGCTAACGTAGCACCAACCGCAACTCACGTCGGTTCAGAACTGTCACAAGACGATCTTGATGACGAAGACGACGAAGAAGATGATTCCGAGGACGAAGAGGACGATACCCCGTCCGGCCCAGATCCCGAGGAAGCGCGTGAGAAGTTCGCCGAACTGCGTCGCCACTTCGAACTGGCTCAACAAGCCATCGCCGAACACGGCCACGAGTCTTTAGAAGTTGCCATGATCGTGACTCGCCTGTCTGAACTGTTCAAGCAGTTCCGCCTGGTTCCGAAACAGTTCGATCACCTAGTTGGTAACATGCGCAGCATGATGGATCGCGTTCGCGTTCAAGAGCGTCTGATCATGAAGCTGTGTGTTGAACAGGCCAAGATGCCGAAGAAGAACTTCATGAAGGCGTTCGCTGGCAACGAAACCTCTAGCGAGTGGCTGGAAACTGAATGCAATGCCGGTAAGAGCTACAGCCCTAACCTGGCACAAGTGAAAGATGAATTGATTCGCTGCATGACCAAGCTGTCTCAGATCGAAGATGAGACTCGCCTGACCATCACCCGCATCAAAGACATCAACCGTCGCATGTCCATCGGTGAAGCCAAGGCTCGCCGTGCGAAGAAAGAGATGGTTGAGGCGAACCTACGTCTGGTTATCTCCATCGCCAAGAAGTACACCAACCGTGGTTTGCAGTTCCTGGATCTGATTCAGGAAGGTAACATCGGCCTGATGAAGGCGGTTGATAAGTTTGAATACCGCCGTGGTTACAAGTTCTCGACCTACGCCACTTGGTGGATTCGTCAGGCGATTACCCGCTCCATTGCGGATCAGGCACGTACCATTCGTATTCCGGTACACATGATCGAAACCATCAACAAACTGAACCGTATCTCTCGTCAGATGCTGCAGGAGATGGGCCGTGAAGCGACGCCGGAAGAGCTGGCTGAGCGCATGTTGATGCCTGAAGACAAGATTCGCAAGGTCCTGAAGATTGCTAAAGAGCCAATCTCCATGGAAACCCCAATTGGTGACGACGAAGATTCCCATCTGGGTGACTTTATTGAGGACACCACGCTGGCTCAGCCTATTGATGCGGCCACCAGTGAAAGCCTCAAGTTCGCCACCAACGAAGTGCTGGAAGGTTTGACCGCTCGTGAAGCTAAAGTACTGCGTATGCGTTTCGGTATCGACATGAACACCGACCACACTTTGGAAGAGGTTGGTAAGCAGTTCGACGTTACCCGTGAGCGTATCCGTCAGATCGAAGCGAAGGCACTGCGTAAACTGCGCCACCCTTCACGCTCCGAAATTCTGAAGAGCTTCTTGGACGAATAAAGGATAAATGTCGCATAGCGATTTTCCTGACCAAACAAAAACGCCCTGCACTGCAGGGCGTTTTTTTAAGCCAAACAATTACAAATGGTACGCCTTGTCTTTGCCACGCTGACGGGCAACGGCTACGCGCTGGTTCTTCGACGCCATTGCCTTAATCTGTCCCCAAGTCTCGCCAAACAGCACGCCACCATTGGTGCCGAAGCCACGATTCTTATAAAGCTTTTTCACTTCAGCCAAGGCATTGGGGGAGCGCTCAATCAGCGCTGTTGCCAGCGCTTCGGCACGTTCATAAGGGGCATCGCTTACCTCTGTAACCAGGTTCATCTCCAGCGCCTCTTTGGCGGTGATCGGCTCCGCCAACATCGACAGCATCAACGCCTTATCCTGAGGCAGTTGTTCCCGCAGCGCCAAAGTACCGCCCATATCGGGAATCAGCCCCCAGCGCCCCTCCATCACCGCTAAGCTGCTTTCAGGATGAGCAATGCGGAAATCCACACCGAGAGCAACCTGCATGCCTCCCCCCCAGCAGCGGCCTTCTATCGATGCGATCACCGGCACCTTAAGGTCACGCCAGCCGGTACTGACCCGCTGAGCAAGGTTGGGAGACCAGGGGGTCCACTTGAATAACAGCTTAGCTGCAGTGCCTGCCGATCCCATCAAAGCTTTGACATCGATCCCAGAACAGAAATCTTTTCCCTCACCGGTCAAAATTACCACTCGAATGTCCCTACGAGCTCTAATCTTTTTCTGAACCTGCACAATCGCCTTAAACAGCGCATAATCCAGAGCATTGCACTTGTCTGGGCGATTTAAACTCACCTTTGCAATGCCATTTTTCACTTCTAGTAGCACACGATCTGACATACACACTCCTTGGCGTCAGAAAAACATCACCGTCATAGTCATGACATTAGCGAATAAATTCAATAGAATGGCAACTTATGTCACTTATGGAAGACACATTTAGCTTGGAGGCTACCATTAAGGTTCTCATCTGTGATGATTCAGCCTTAGCTCGTAAGCAGTTGGCAAGGCAATTGCCCCAGTGCTTACAGCGCAGCATCGAGTTTGCTCACAATGGCGAGCAAGCTCTCTCTATGCTGGCGCAAAATAACTTCCAGTTGCTATTCCTTGACCTCAACATGCCAGTTCTTGATGGTTATCAAGTGCTGGAGTCTCTCGCTGGTCAGACCTCCAAGCCTCAGGTTATCGTGGTTTCCGCGGATATCCAAGACAAAGCGCGCGAACTTGTTTTTGGATTAGGTGCTGCAGACTTCATCAGCAAACCGATTCACAGCGATGAATTGGACGCCTGCTTACGTAAGCTGGGCATCGATGTTTCAGCCATTCCCGAGGTGCATACCGAACTTAAGGTCAGTATCGAAGACGCTCTACGAGAGGTCAGCAATGTGGCCATGGGGCGCACGGCTTCTCTGCTGGCAAAGGTGATCGATAACTTTGTCCACCTTCCTGTACCCAAGGTCAGCCATTGGACGCCTCAAGACCTCGAGATGACACTGATGGGGGCCCGTCAGGATCAAAACACTCAGATCATCTCTCAGGGTTACATCGGCTCCGGCATCGCCGGCGAAGCCCTGCTACTGTTCCATGACATCAACAACACCAATCTGAGCCAGCTGTTTGGAATTCAGGGTTACGATCTGGAGCAGCAAGACGAAGTACTGCTCGACGCCGCCAACTTGCTGTTTGGGGCATTTCTAAACAGCCTCTCAGAGCAACTGCATGTCGCATTCAGTCAAAGTCCGCCGGTGATTTGGCGACGGTCACAAAATCCACCGGAGCTGAAAGGCGAAGTATTTGCCATTGAGATCAGCTATCGCCAAGAGCAGTACAACCTCAATTGCGATCTGCTACTGCTGCTGCCTCAATCGAGCTGGGATAAATTACAACAGTATCTCAGCGTACTGCTTTAGGTATTCACCATGTTACCCGCTTATGACAACCATGCTGAACTGGATGCGCTCCACCTATTGACCCAACTGGTTCAAACCATTGAAGTAGGCCTGGTCGTATTAGATACCGATCTGAACATCGCTCACTGGAACAGTTTCATGGAAAATCACAGTGGATTGCGCTCTTCCGACGTTCGAAACCAGAGCTTATTTGCCTGCTTTCCCGATCTTCCCAAGCAGTGGCTAACAAGCAAGCTCAATACCGCCTTTCTCCTGAACAATCGCGCCTTCACCACTTGGGAGCAGCGGCCCTATATCTTCAAGTTTCCCAATTCGCGTCCGGTGACGGGTCAAAGCCCGTTCATGTACCAAAACCTCACTATACAACCTCTGAGCAACCGCAATGGCCAAGTAAAGCACGTAGCCCTGTTGATCTATGACGTCACCGTGGAAGCCAATCACCGTCAGGCGTTGTCCAAAATGAGCAAGGTAGACACCCTCACCGGCCTCGCCAACCGTCGCAGCTGGCAGGAGCACCTTGATAGGGAGATGGAGCGCTGTCGTCGCTACAAGCAATCGGCAACCTTGATGGTGCTGGATATCGACCACTTTAAATCGATCAACGATACCCTAGGGCACAGCGCAGGAGACGAAGTGTTGGCTCAGGTGGGGGAACAGCTAAAAGCGCTGATTCGAAAGAGTGATATTGCCGCTCGCTATGGTGGGGAGGAGTTTACCCTGCTGCTGCCAGAAACTAAGCTGGAGCCAGCGACTCTGCTGGCAGAGCGCATTCGAAGTTCAATTTCAAAACTCGAAGTGGAAACGGAGAGCGGACTGGCTAAATTTACGGTAAGTATCGGCCTTGCCAGCTACACAGGCAAAGTCAAAAATCAGTCCCACTGGTTCCAATGTGCAGATCAGGCACTGTATCAAGCCAAAGAGCAAGGCCGTAACCGCTGCGTTAGCTACCAGTTCTAGCACTTATTTCACTTGCCAGTGACCGGTTAAGTCCTCTTTTCGACGCCCTGGACCACGACGACGCTCAACCTTACCCGGTTCCCAACGAACGTACTGTCGACGATTGACTTGCTGGCGTCGATTGATACTGCGGCGCTCTTGAAAAGGTTGATCGCTCATTCACTGGCTCCCAAAAATTGACGCCAGCAAACTATAGCTACAAACGCACAACCTCTCCAGAAACCGAGTCGTATTCAAAGCTGAGGCTATCGTCTTCAATCCAGATGTATTCGCAGCTTTCATTGCCCACATACTTAGATTGAATCTTGGCGTCGGCTTTGGAGACGGCCGGAGCACGAGTCTCTGACTCACTCCATACTCCAAGATCGGTATCTAAAATGGCATCCCACACCAAAATGCAATCGTGCTCATTGCCGATGGATTTGGTACCGCCGTTTTCCAGCGTGCCCACCGGATAACCATGGTCGTTATAATCGGCCAGATTATAGGTGGCGTCATTAGAACAGTTTAGATTATCAACGGCTTGGTTATTACCGCGAAGGCGCCAGCACAAGTGGCTTTGGGCCACCGCTTGGCGAAATGCGCCATAGGTCGCGGAGAACACCGCGCTGTCGGCATCTTCGGAAAGATCGATGAACTTCGGAGCTGCGGTAACGGCAAGTACACCAAGAATGATGATCACCACTACCAACTCGATCAGGGTAAATCCTTTCTGCATATGCCCTCCTTGGCCGCATGCGGGATTGAGCTTACTCAACGAAGTAAGTGCCCCACCCGTCGTATTGCACGCCGTGCTTCTCGGCTAACTCAATCAACGCCTTACAGTCTGTATTCAGACGCTCAAGGTCCAACTTGTGCTCAATAATAGCATCAAAAGCAAACACCAGCGCACCATCGTCCAATTCCAGCTCTTCGGCATCGTCCACCTCAAAACCCGCTTTGAAAGCGTCTACGGCAGCCTTTTCCAGTTTATCGAAGTTGGCACAGGAGAAGTGGTGCTCGATGGTGTAATCCGCATCGGGATTAGAGCCATCCTCTAGCAGCGCTTCAATGATCTCTTGGTTTTCTTGCTGCTGTTCAGCAATCAGCTGTTCAATGGTCATGACCATCTCCGGGGTATGCTTAATAATTGCGGCAAGTATACCAACCTGATTAGGTAAAAGGACAATTTAGTGCGGCGGTAGACTGAATCAACAAAAAGGGTGAGCAAAGTGAAGAAGGGGGGGAGATGAAGGGGTATGCAGCCCCTTCACTAACTAGGAGATCAAGTTAAGCTGTTGCGCCTTTGGTTTCTGTCAACGACAGTACCTCAGCATTGAGCTCCTGAAGACGCTGCTGCATGCGACGATAAACCTCTTCAGCCAGCTCTCGCACCTGATCTTTGCTGTAACTCTTGGTGCAGATAGGCTCCATGGTTTCCACAATCACCATGCCGTTGTTACGGCGGTTCATGTTGATGCTCTGCTGATCAGAAGCAACCACGGGAATAATAGGCACCCCCGCCTGAATCGCCGTATGGAAGGCGCCAGTTTTAAACGGCAGCAAGCCTCGGCCGCGAGAGCGAGTGCCTTCAGGGAAGATCCATACCGACAGCTTGCTCTGACGAATCTTATCTGCCGCTTGATGCAAGGTCTTCACCGCACGAGAGCGGTTAGCACGGTCGATAAGGATGTTGCCGGTCAGCCAATATAACTGACCAAAGAACGGAATCCACTTCAGGCTCTTCTTACCCATGGAGACGGTGCCACGAGGCACAGATCCGGTGTGGGTAAACAGGTCAAAGTTGTTTTGGTGATTGCTCACGTAAACCGCAGGGGTCGATTCCGACTGATAGCGACCACGATGCACCACTTTCAGGCCAAGCAGAGGCGCCACGCTGGAGAATACTTTGGCGGTAAAGTGAACATTATTGCGATGAAATGGACGAACAATACACAGCAGCAACCCTAAAATAGTCACTACAATCAACAACAAAGCTAACAGTATAGAGCGTAACAACAACAACATCGACGAAATCACCTCATAGTATGGGGCGCCCAGTATAGGCAAAGCCGATGCCGGACACAACGAAATAGTTACAAGTGTTCGCTCAATTACATTGGCCACAAAAACAACAAAGCCCTCATGACTGAGGGCTTTAAACAATACAGTAGCGCTTTGGGTTATTCTGCGACAGGGGCTTCCGGCTGAGCCACCAACTCCAGCTTATCAACCCGCTGCAAACCCCGTGGCAGTTTGTTGCCCCGACGGCCTCGCTCACCTTGATAATGGCCCAGATCATCGGGCTTCAGGGTCAACTTGCGCTTGCCTGCCCAAACGGTAACCGACGCCCCCTCAGGCACCACCAGCAAGTGCTTAAGGAAGTCCTCACGGTTTTTCACCTTCTCAGTCGGAATGCCGATGATCTTATTGCCCTTACCTTTACTCAGCACTGGCAGCTGCGACAATGGGAACAGCAGCATTCGACCTTCCATAGTGATGGCCATCAGGCGGTCGTTGTTGGCATCATTGATGGTTCTTGGAGTCATCACCTTAGCACCAACGGGAACCGTCAGCAGCGCCTTACCTGCCTTGTTGCGACTGATCATATCTTTGAGGGCGCACACAAAGCCGTAACCAGCATCGGTGGCCATCAGGTAGAGCTGTTCCTGCTCGCCCATCAGAGCGTGCTCAAGGGTTTCACCGGCCACCAAATTAAAGCGGCCCGACAGGGGTTCCCCCTGACTGCGCGCTGACGGTAAGGTGTGACTGTCGGTGGTATAACTGCGACCGGAGCTTTCGATGAAAATCGCCGGCTGATTGCTACGACCACGAGCGTGAGACAGATAGCTGTCCCCCGACTTGTAGCTCAAACTGGTTGGATCAACGTCGTGCCCCTTCGCTTGGCGCGCCCATGCCTTTTCAGACATCACCACGGTAATGGCTTCGGTCGGCATCAGCTCAGTTTCAGACAACGCCTTAGCATCACCGCGCTCCTGCAATGGGCTGCGGCGATCATCACCATATTTCTCCGCATCCGCCAGCAGCTCTTTCTTAACCAGAGTTTTCAGGCGGCGCTCAGAAGAGAGCACCAGTTGCAGTTTGTCACGCTCTTTGGCCAGCTCATCCTGCTCGCCACGAATCTTCATCTCTTCCAGTTTCGCCAGATGACGAAGTTTCAGTTCTAAGATGGCTTCCGCCTGCTTATCACTGAGGCCAAAGTGAGCCATCAATACCGGCTTGGGCTCATCCTCATTGCGGATGATGGCAATCACCTCATCAATATTGAGGAAGGCGATCAACAAACCGTCCAAGATGTGCAATCTTGCTAGTACTTTATCCAGTCGATACTGCAAGCGGCGACGTACCGTCTCGATACGGAACTCCAACCACTCACGAATGATGGACAGCAGGCCTTTAACTGCCGGGCGCTGATCCAGCCCCAGCATGTTGAGGTTAACTCGGTAGCTCTTTTCCAGATCCGTTGTCGCAAACAGGTGAGTCATCACCTGATCCATGTCGACGCGATTTGAGCGAGGCACCACCACCAATCGAGTTGGGTTCTCATGATCCGACTCATCGCGCAGATCGGTGATCATCGGCAATTTCTTGGCCTGCATCTGAGCGGCGATCTGCTCCAGCACCTTAGCGCCAGACACCTGGTGGGGCAGTTCGGTAATCACCGCTTCACCCTGATCAATGGTGTACACCGCACGCATCTTGATGGAGCCCTTACCGGTTTGATACAGCTTTTTGATCTCAGCCTCAGGGGTGATGATCTCTGCACCGGTTGGGTAATCAGGCCCCTGAACAAAGCCAAGCACGTCCTCTAACTCTGCCTTAGGGTTGTCCAAGACATGGGCGCAAGCGTTGGCCACTTCGCGGGCGTTATGAGGAGGAATGTCGGTGGCCATGCCGACCGCAATACCGGTAATGCCGTTAAGCAGGATATGCGGTAGACGCGCTGGCAGGTTCTTCGGCTCTTTCAAAGTGCCATCAAAGTTAACGCCCCAGTCGACGGTGCCTTGGCCAAGCTCTGACAGCAGCACTTCGGAGAACTTAGACAAGCGAGATTCGGTATAACGCATGGCGGCGAAGGATTTCGGATCGTCCGCGGCCCCCCAGTTGCCCTGACCGTCCACCAATGGGTAGCGGTAGCTAAACGGCTGAGCCATCAAGACCATGGCTTCGTAACAAGCGCTGTCACCGTGTGGGTGATACTTACCCAACACGTCACCGACGGTACGAGCGGATTTCTTGTACTTCGCCGTTGCGGAAAGCCCAAGCTCGCTCATGGCGTAGATAATACGGCGCTGCACCGGTTTCAAACCGTCGCCAATGTGGGGCAAAGCCCGATCCATGATGACGTACATGGAGTAATTGAGGTAAGCCTCTTCGGTGAACGCGTGCAGCGGCCGCTGCTCTACGCCATCCAGGCTCAATTCAGTTGCGTCATTCATTATTGTCTTTTTCCGGTTGAACCGGCGCCGTATAACTTAATTTATAGATAGCGCCATTATAATCGTCAGAAATCAAAAGCGAACCGTCCGAGGTCTCAACAAAGGCCACCGGTCGCGCTAACGGCCGCTCACCATCGAGCCAGCCCGTCACCACCTGCCGATATTGAGGTGGCTGAGTATCCACATTCAGAGCCGTCACTTGGTAGCCCACCTTCTTCGAGCGGTTCCAACTGCCGTGCTCGGCAATAAACAGCGCCCCGCGATAGGCCTCAGGGAACTGGGTTCCCCGATAAAAGTGCACCCCAAGGGGAGCCACATGGGCCTGCAACTCAAAGAGCGGCTCAGTTAGCTTGCCTTGCAATGCTTTCGGCAGCACATGGTCAGGATCATTCACCGCCTTACCATGGCGATAGGGGTAGCCGTAGTGTGCCCCATGTTGAGACAGACGGTTAATCTCATCAGCGGGTACGTCATCCCCCATCATGTCGCGGCCGTTATCGGAGAAATAAAGCTCCCCAGTTTGCGGGTGAAAATCAAACCCCACCGAGTTACGTACGCCACGAGCGATCACCTGATATTGGCCCTTTGCCAGATCCAGTGACAGTATGCTGGCATAAGGACTGGACTCATCACAGATGTTGCACGGTGCACCAACTGGCACAATCAACCTGCCGTCAGGGGCAAAACGGATAAACTTCCAGCCATGGTGAGCGTCACTGGGCAAGCCATCAAACGCCACCTCCATCTTTGGCGAGGCTAGATGCTTGTCGATGTTGGGAAAACGCAAAATGCGATTCACCGCCGCCACATAGAGGTCGGCTCCTTTCACCGCCAATCCTGAGGGCATAAACAGCGCTTCGGCAATCAGGTAACGAGTTTCAAACTCACCATTGTTGTCCAGATCTTTAAGGGCATACACCTTTCCCTCTTTACGGGAGCCCACAAACAAGGTGCCATCTTGGCCCCACGCCATCTGCCGAGCGTTTGGCACATTGTCGGCCACCGTGGTCAAGGTAAACCCCTCTGGCACCGTGGCTGCTTGAAGTGGCAATGCCAACAGTAACCACCAATGGCGGAACTTAGTTATCATGATTGTCATTTCCCTATGCTGCAGTCCGTATGAGAAAAGGGGCACCACCGCGCCCCTTTCTCTTATTCTGGAAACTAGTTATCCAAAGCGGCAAGATCGCCCTTGGTCTCCAACCAGGTTTTGCGATCGCCAGAGCGCTTCTTCGCCAGCAGCATGTCCATTAGCTGCTCAGTGGCCTCGGCATCGTCAATGGTGAGCTGTACCAGACGACGAGTATTGGGATCCATGGTGGTCTCTCGAAGCTGGCCTGGGTTCATCTCGCCCAGACCTTTGAATCGCTGAATCTGAACCTTGCCACGTTTCTTTTCGGCTGCGATACGATCTAGGATCCCTTGACGCTCCGCCTCATCTAGGGCGTAGTGCACCTCTTTACCCACATCGATTCGGAACAGTGGCGGCATGGCTACGTAAACGTGCCCCTGCTGTACCAGCGCCTTAAAGTGACGCATAAACAGCGCACACAGCAACGTCGCGATGTGCAGACCATCGGAGTCCGCATCGGCCAAGATGCAGATTTTGCCGTAACGTAGGCCAGATAGGTCTTCAGAATCCGGATCGATACCCAGCGCCACCGAGATGTTGTGCACCTCTTGAGACGCCAGCACTTGGGAAGCGTCCACCTCCCAGGTGTTCAAAATTTTACCTCGCAGGGGCATGATCGCCTGGAAATCTCGGTCCCGAGCCTGTTTGGCACTGCCCCCCGCAGAGTCCCCCTCCACTAGGAACAGTTCGCCGCGCATCGGCTCGGTGGTTGTACAATCGGTCAGCTTACCCGGCAGGGCTGGACCCGAGGTCACCTTTTTGCGAGCCACCTTCTTGGCTTTGCGCAGGCGTGACTGAGCACTGGAGATACAGAACTCAGCAATGGCTTCCGCCTGCTCGGTGTGCTCGTTAAGCCACAGGCTAAAGGCATCGCGCACCACGCCGGAGATAAACGCCGACGCCTGACGGGACGACAGCCGCTCTTTAGTTTGGCCTGCAAACTGCGGATCCTGAATTTTCACCGACAGGATATAACTGACTTTGTCCCACACGTCTTCCGGCGTCAGTTTAATGCCTCGAGGCATCAGGTTTCGAAACTCGCAGAACTCTCGCAGTGCTTCCAACAGCCCCTGACGCAAGCCGTTAACGTGGGTACCACCAAGGGCGGTAGGAATCAGGTTAACGTAACTCTCAGCAACGGAATCGCCTCCCTCCGGCTGCCAGACTAACGCCCAATCCACCGCTTCATTATTGGCAGAGAAATTGCCGGTAAACGGCGTTTCCTCAGGCAGCATCGGCCATTGGCGAACGCTGTCATGCAGGTAATCTTTCAAGCCATCTTCGAAGTACCACTCGGTAACCTCACCGGCGACCTTATTGTCGAACTTAATCTTAAGCCCTGGGCACAATACCGCCTTGGCCCGCAGCAGGTGGGTCAGCTTAGAAACAGAAAAGTTAGCCGAATCGAAGTAGCTGGCATCGGGCCAGAAGTGAACGCTGGTGCCACTGTTACGGCGGCCACAGGTGCCAGTCACCCGCAGGTCTTCCACCTTATCGCCGTTCTCAAACGCCATTTCGTACACTTGGGCATCACGGCGAACCACCACTTCCACACGAGTAGACAGGGCGTTAACCACCGAAATACCTACCCCGTGAAGACCACCGGAGAATTGATAGTTTTTATTCGAGAACTTACCGCCCGCGTGCAGCTTCGACATGATCAATTCGATGCCAGGCACCCCCTCTTCAGGGTGGATGTCTACCGGCATGCCTCGACCGTCATCAATCACTTGCAGCGATTGGTCTTTGTGAAGAATCACCTGAATGGTACTGGCATGACCCGCCAAGGCCTCATCGACACTGTTATCGATCACCTCCTGACCTAGGTGGTTAGGACGAACGGTATCGGTGTACATTCCCGGGCGACGCTTAACTGGCTCCAACCCATTCAGTACCTCAATGGCGTCAGAGGTGTATTGGCTTGTCATTTGTGATCCCACTTAAAAATTATTGCTGCTCATGTTACCGAGTTCTGAATCTGGCAATCAAGCCAAATCCAAAAAGCGACAAATTGCCGCTAAGTGCCTTTCGAAATTAACAAAACTGTGGTCGCCACCGGCTTCAATCTCCATCAGAGCGCACTGGTATTTATCCACCGCTTGGCGGTAGTCCAGCACTTCATCACCAGATTGAAGCAGCACCAAGAATCGATCCGGATGTTCAATCACTGGCGTATCCAAATCTTTAAGCTGCTGCATGTGTTCCGCTTTGACTTCGAACTGCTCACCACTATAGGGGTTGGTCTGAGGACCAATGTAATCCTGCAGCAGATCGTAGGGCGTGACAGCGGGGTTAATCAGCACTGCCTTGCCCCCATGGCGCTCAGCCAGATAACTGGAAAAATAGCCCCCTAAGGAGCTTCCGATAAATCGCAGTGGCTGCCCCTGCTCTTTGGCCTTGGCCACGATCGCCTCAAGTTGAATCATCGCTTCATTGGGCGATGTGGCTAACTTGGGAATCTCTACCACCAGATTCGGGTAATGGCGCGAAACGTAGTCTCGCACCGCTTGGGCCTTGGCGGAATCCGGTGAGCTATTAAATCCGTGAATATAAAGCAGCATGAGCTTCCTTAGAGTGTGTTGCGCCGGTCTTTGCCGACGCCTCTAGTAGCCCGACACCGACATGTCCGGTAGGAAACGCTCCCCCGGCAAACGATAGACTTGACTGCTGATGCTATCATCGCGGTGAAGCTCCAGTAAACGGAAGCCCGGCTGCAAGGTATCCAGAGTAAAGTCATCACACTGAGGTTTGAACTGAATGGACGTGGACGGCACCGACATCAATTGCGCTTGATTCAGTTGGTAATCGCCCTGTTGATGCACGTGTCCCCACACTACCCCTTTGACATGGTTGTGCTGTTCCACGCACTTGAGCAACTCCTTGCCGTTGGCTAAGCGATGCTGATCCAGCCACTTACAGCCAGTATCAATGGGGTGATGATGCAGTGCCACCAGAGTCGGCTTGTCGCTAAGCCCCAACGTGCTGTCTAACCAATTCAAACTGGCCTCACTCAATGCACCCGCGGGAACCCGCGGCAGAGTACTGTCTAGTTGAAGCAGTTGCCAATGCCCCAGATCGATCTGTTCATTCATCATAATGCCGCTGCCGGCAAAGCCAGACTGCATCCGAACCAACGCATCGTGGTTACCAGGCAAAGACGCCACCGGCACCCCGAGCTGAGTCACGCTAGCGGCAAAGTGTTGGTAGGCAGTCAGGGTGTGGTCTTGGCTGATGTCGCCGGTGACCAGAAGCAAGTGCGGGTTTAGGGATGCAATCATCTCGAGTACAGCCATGAAGCTGTCCCAAGGGTTCTGCCCCAAAAAATCTGCGCTTTTATCTGCAAGCAGATGAGGGTCTGAAAGTTGGGCAATGCGAATGGTTTCCTGATCTAACCCTTCAAGCATCACCTTGGTTCGAGCACTCAATGGCCTAGTTACTCCTTGACTGCTGCCATCAGCGATTGCAGTCGCTTAGGCGCTAAACATTCCAATATTTCAGCTAAAAACAGATTGGCTTGATACCGATCTTTGGCAAAGACACTTTGCGCAGTCTGCCAATCATATACCGGTAGCAGTTGAGAAATCTGTTGCCCACTTAACACTTCTGCCATTCGGGCATCGTGATAAAGGCGTACGGAAATGCTTGGAATCTGCAACCAATTGGTCGCAGGCAACCAACGTTGAATCTCAATAACCTGTGTGTACTTGGTTTGCTCTACTAACTTTAGCCCCAATTCGATACTGGAACTTAAATGAAGATGCCATCGTGCACCTTCAGCCACCTCTGCAGGCACCAACGACGACAAACGCAAGTAGTTGCGCGCGTAGAGTTGATGTAACCGAACCAAAGAGTGGCGCTTCTTTACCATTTAGGCCTCAGACCTTACTTGTTGATGATGTAATTGCAGCCATTGTAGCCCAATCACGCTACTGGCATTATCAATTTTACCCTGCTCTACCCACTCATAGGCCAGTTCGCGAGTCACAACTTGAACGCGAATGTCTTCATTCTCATCTTCCAAACCATGAATGCCCTTGGCATTTGCGGCATCCACTATTGCAAGGAACAGCTGCAACCGCTCAGAGGTACCTCCAGGACTGGAAAAATGACGGTTAATTGGCAGCATTTTCGCTGCGATTAAGCCGGTCTCCTCCTCAAGCTCTCGGTGTGCGACTTCAAGCTCTGACTCACCAGGCTCGATCATTCCCGCAGCCAGTTCGTATAGCCAAGGGTTATCGCTTTTCCCTATTACTGGTACCCGCAGTTGTTGGATCAATACCACTTCGTCTCGCACAGGGTCATAAGGCAGCACCACCACCGCGTCGCCACGCTCAAACACCTCTCGGGTAACAGGGCCGCTCATGCCGCCAGCAAACAGCGGATAATTCACGGTTTTTGTCAAGATTTGAAAAAAACCTTGATAGGCAACCGACTCAGACAAAACTTCAATATTTTCAGACACTAATGTTTCATTACTTTTGTCGCTCATTATTTAAGCCTTTGATTTTAATGCGCAATGCCCTTCATCCTCCCACAAAGTGTTACATTTAGGGAATTAAAGAGGTTGACTTAGGTAGGTTCAATTCAGTTTACTATCCACGTCAAAGTCAAGGTCGTCTTGGGATTAACAGGGTTTCCCAGCCCTACAGTATTAGCTTGCCATCGTGCAGGCCTGCTTTGTATTTACTTTAAGGAATTGGAATGCGCTTCAAATTTCGAGCAATGACCATTGCACTGGGCTTAGCCAGTGCGACCCTACCCGCCCAAGCGGACGATCTCTATCAGATCTACCAACAGGCTCTCACCAAAGACCCTGTACTACTGCAATCAAAAGCCACCCGCGATTCCGCTTTTGAGGCAATCGATCAAAGCCGCGCTAGCTTGCTGCCATTCATCTCTGGTTCACTGGGGTACAGCCAAGGCTGGAATGATGATTTGAGCGAGTCCGGCGATGCAAGTGGCACCGCAGGCATCACCCTGAGTCAGAGCATCTACGATCACGCCAACTACGTGAATCTTGCCCTGTCTGAGAAACAAGCCTCTCAGGCTGACGCCAACTACGCTCTGGCGGTGCAAAGCTTGGTAGTGCGTGTTGCCAACGCTTACTTCGCCGTGTTGTCAGCGCAAGACGCACTGGAATTTGTTCAAGCCAATAAGCGTGCCATTGAGCGCCAGTTGGAGCAAACCAAGCAGCGTTTCGCCGTTGGCCTAACCGCCATCACCGACGTACACGAAGCTCAGGCTCAGTTCGACTTGGCCGTGGCTGACGAAATTAACGCTCAAAACACGCTGGAAAACAGCTACGAAGGTCTACGCGAAATCACCGGCCTGGCCCACGAAGACCTGGCAGTTCTGGATACCGACCGCTTTAGCCCCTCTCAGCCAACTCCAACCACCCACGACGCGTGGTTAAACTTGGGTGAAGAGAGCAGCCTAGAGCTACTGAGCCGCCGCCTAGGTGTGGACATCGCCAAAGAGCGCATTGAGCTGGCTAAAACCGGCCACCTACCAAGCATCGGCGTTACTGCTGGTGTTACTAAGGCATTCGATCAGGATGACCGAGCTGGCTTCATCAGCAACGATACCACGGGTAACGTAGCCGTTGAGCTCAAGGTGCCAATCTTCTCCGGTTTCTCCGTATCCAGCCAAGTTGAGCAAGCGAAGTACAACTTCGTTGCCTCCTCTCAGGCTCTGGAAGAGACCCATCGCTCGGTAGTACGTAACCTGCGTAACAGCTTGAACAACGTTAAGGCGTCCATCAGCACCATCAACGCTTACCAACAATCCGTTGTGTCTGCAGAGAGCGCGCTGAAAGCAACCGAAGCGGGCTTCGAAGTGGGTACTCGTACCATCGTTGACGTACTGAACTCTACCCGTCAGTTGTACAGCGCCAAGCAGCAGCTTGCGGACGCTCGTTACAACTACATTCTAGCGGTACTGTCCCTGAAGCAAGCGGCCGGTACACTAAGTGATGAAGACGTAAAACTGATTAACCAAGGCCTGAAATAAGCCCGAATTATCAGAGACAAAAAAACCGCCAGCGATGGCGGTTTTTTTATGCTCGTAACTGACTTAGAAGTGAATTTCTGCACCAACAAAGTAGCCACTAAACTCAAGGTCAGTGTTGGTTCCCCAGTCCTGAACATCGAAGCTGTGCTGACGGTAGCCGCCTTTGATGTTGAGATCGATGGCC
Organism: Ferrimonas aestuarii; assembly: GCF_005116665.1. GTDB lineage: Bacteria > Pseudomonadota > Gammaproteobacteria > Enterobacterales > Shewanellaceae > Ferrimonas > Ferrimonas aestuarii. Next base: position 392,335 of record NZ_SWCJ01000003.1, read on the forward strand.
AGCATGTCTAAGTTCCAGCCAAGGCCCACCTGATAGTCACTGATGGACTTATCATCGAAGCCGCCTGCAGAGACATCCACAAACGCAAACAACCCAGTACCTACTAAGTTCACTTGGCCCTTGGCATAACCCAAAATGGTGCCGTCATCGAGCGTGTCGGAGCTAAAGCTATCGCGACTTACTTCACCATCATAGATACGGTAGTTTGCGCCCACATCCAGAGACACAACACCGTTATCCAACAACTCGTAGTACAGCACGAAGTCGGTATTGGTCAGATCGGCGGCTAAAGCATTGTTACCATCACTCTCTTGCTGATTGTGACGAATCATCACGTTCGGAACGAGAGGAATAAAGTGTTCAAAAGCCACGTAACCAGAAACACGATAGCTGTCATCCCAGCCCTGATCGGCGCCGCGTACATTGCCCTCAACTTCACTTTGCTGAAGGTCCAAACCCAATTTGATGCCAAGAGCGTCGGCTTGAGCGGAAGTGCTGATGGCAGCGGAAACACAGAGTGCGATAAGGCCAAGTTGTTGGCGCATGGTTTTATCCTTGATTTAACAGTTGTTTAAGGTCAATCAGTGCCGCATTAGCACGACTAATGTAGTTGGCCATCACCAAAGAGTGGTTGGCCACAAACCCAAAGCCACTGCCATTGAGAATCATCGGGCTCCAAACCGCTTGTTGCGTCGATTCAAGCTCACGAATGATCTGTTGCAGGCTCACTTTGGCGTTTTTCTTCTCCAGTACTGGAGCAAAATCTTGCTCGATACCGCGCATGATCGCCAGTAGCGCCCAGGTGCTGCCTCGAGATTCATAAAATACGTCGTCAATCTTCCACCAGCTGGTCTGCACGCGCTGATCGAATTGAGCCCCTGTAGAGCGAGTTGCTGCGGCATCGCCAGCCAGATCCGTATTAAGACGTTCTTGACCCACACTCGCCGAAAGGCGCTGAGACAAACTGCCCAAACGCTTCTCTACCTGATCCAGTACCGCCACTAAGTTATCGGCACGGGCATAAAATTGGGCGCTCGGGTCGTTAGGGTTCACCATGCGGTCACGATAGCGGGTTAATGCTTCAATACCTTGACGATATTCCGACTCAGCACGGGGCACCAGCCAACTGCGGTGATCAATATTGAACTTAGGCTGCGCCTGAATCAGATCCGGATCTTCCGTAGACTGAGACTGAGAACGCGCCAAGTCTTTACGCATTACCAAGGTCAGGTCGCGAAGCTGCTCCAACGCCCCAAATTCAAAAGCGGGCATGTTGTCCAAAAGTACCGAAGGTGGCAGCTTGTCATTGGAGAGGAACCCACCAGGTTTATCCAATAAGGTTTCCGCGATAAGAATGGCGGCCGTGGTGGTGGCGTAGCCCGTCACCTCTGGTGAGTGGCGCAACTGTTCCTGTTTAATTGGAGCAGGCTCAAAGCTCCACCACACCCCAATCAGCCACATCAGTACAACAACAACGGCTGTGGTAATTCCTACCTGCTTTCGAGTAACTGAAACCATAACTTCCCCTTAATGGTGGTGGTGGTGGGCGTGCTCATTCAAGTTGACGATTGGCAACTTAACTTGCTGCGACTTCTGCCCATCAAAGTGCAATTCGCAGGTCACAGTTTCACCCGCAAGTGGTTGTTTAGTCAGTTGCAATAACATCAGATGGTCACGACCTTGGTGCAGTGTAATCTGCTCTCCCTTAGGAAGGGTAATCTTTTCGATGCGACGCATCTTCATCAAACCATTTTCTGTGAACATAGTGTGGATCTCGGTACGCCCAGCAATGTCACAATCGGCGCCAATCAGAGCCGTATCGCTGTCTTGGCTGGTCAAAACCATGTAGGCAGCCGTGTTAGGCACCCCAGGTGGCATCTCACGAACCTGCGGCTGTTCAACGCTCACCTCAGCCAAACTGGAAAAGCTAACCGCAGTCAGGAGCGCTGACCAAGCAAACAGTTGTTTGAATTTCATTTTGATTCCCTTACACTTCCTTGGTACATATTTTGTTCACCTTCCATGGAGAGGAGAGGTTATGGCTTCCCAAATCGACATCAGTGTCGACGGTCATGTCATGGTACTGACCATCAACCGCCCCGACAAGCGTAATGCACTGACACAACAGATGTATACCGAGCTTCGTAACCAACTGTTAGCGGCGGACGAAGACGATAATATTCGAGCTTATTTAATTCGAGGTCAGCAAGACTGCTTCACTGCGGGTAACGACCTGTCCAACTTTGTCGAAGGTGAGTTTGGTGAATCCAATCAAGCGGTCAAGTTCATCAAGGTGCTGCCCAAACTGCGCAAGCCTTTGATTGCCGCGGTGGGAGGCAGCGCCGTCGGTGTAGGCGTAACCCTGTTGCCCCATTGCGACATGGTGATCGCCGCCGATAACGCCAAATTTGCCATGCCGTTTGTTAACTTAGGCATCGTACCAGAAGCGGGCTCCAGTACCCTGATTCCCCAAATGTGTGGCGGCCCTCTGGCAGCAGAGCTGCTTCTGCTAGGCGAACCTTTCGACGTGGAAAAGGCCAAGCAAGTAGGCTTAGTCAATCACAGCTGTGCCCCTGAAGAGCTGATAACGCTGGCCATGGAATACGCCCAGAAATTTGCCAGTCGCCCGCCTCAAGCGATGCAGCACGCCAAAGCCCTGCTTAAACTCTCTCAGCCTCAACTGAGTTCGGTGCTGCAAACCGAATTTGATGGCTTAGCCCAGCGACTCTCAAGTCAGGAAACCCAAGCCCTATTCGCAGCCCTGCTGAAACGCAGTCAGTGAATTAGGTGGCGAGGCCTCCTAGGAGGGCTAGCGGAAGCCTCGCCGATTACCGTTTCCAGTGCCAGTACCCACCCCAGGTAATTAGCACAAGTAAGACAATCAGTGCCCAGTTGCCAAAATCTTGCCACCACCATGCCAGCCACATCGGTTCCACTAGGGTCACCGCGGCAAGGCACAGCAGTAAAATTAGTAATATGAACGGCATTTGCGCTTCGGCATCAAGAATGCCGCCACCGCATATACCAAGGTCGCCGTGATGGGCTCAAACATCGCGAAGGCGATAAACACCACTCGGCACCAGAACAGGCTCAGCCCTAAATAGCCGCACAAACCTGCAAACATCCCTGTCAACCAACCTTTATTTGTATCTCGCGTTAACTTGTTCATCTTCTCTCCCTAGTTACCACTCTTGATAACACCACACCCCCACTGCGGTCAGTAGCCAGCCTAGAACCGGCAATGCGCATAACAATAACGGGGTAAAACTGGCTATCACTCCTCATCACCGATGGCAGTAGATGCCGTCAGTTTCGGCTCAGACTTCACCAAAACCAGCTCCGGCTCAACGCTGTACAACCCAACCGCGCTGTACAAACGAACGTCCTGTTTCAGTTGCTGATTCATGGAGTAATTGACCTGTTCAATCTGTTTGTTCAGTTGCTGCTGAACTCCATCGCGGGCTTCCTGTTTTACGTCAGCGACGCTGTAACCACTGAACAACATGGAACCTAAAAACAGAGCGACAATGGATTTGGTGTTAGATACGGTTTTCATGGCTTCTTCCTCGGTTAAGTTAAATACACCCTTGACTATTCAATGGGCGTGCCAAGTTTTTAAGCCAATGTATTTAAAGGAGAAAGCTTGTTTTCGGTAGGCGTTAAAAATGGAGCAACAGCGGGATGTTAATGAAAAGTAGCGATCCTCACCAACCCTTAGTGAAAATCGCTAGCGATCGAAATAAAGGGGCAGTAATCCCGAGTAATTAGCCAGCGGCAACGCCGGTGGCTAATGCCAGCTCCACCATCTCATTGAAGCTGCTCTGACGCTCGTCGGCACTGGTCTCCTCCGTATGCAGCAGGTGATCGGACACGGTTAAAATGGTCAACGCCTGTACCCTTTGTTCAGCGGCGATGGCATAGAGAGCGGCGGCCTCCATCTCAACGGCCAACACCCCCATACGCTGCATCGCTGGCAGCAGTGCTGCATCTCGACCATAGAACAGATCGTTGGTGAATACGTTGCCAAAACGCGCGTTAAGATCACGCTGTTTCGCCTGCTGATAACAGGCTGCGGTCAGCTCAAAATCAGGAACCGCGGCATAATCATAACCGGCAAACCGAGTGCGGTTGGTCAATGATGCCGTCCCCGCCCCAGTCGCTACCACCAGATCGCGAAGCTTAAGATCATCGGCAACACCGCCGCAGCTGCCAATTCGAATCAACCTCTTCACCCCGTAGTGACGAATCAACTCTTCGGCATAAATAGAGATGGATGGAATTCCCATGCCGTGGCCCATGACCGATACTCTATGTCCTTGGTAGTAGCCGGTAAATCCAAGCATGTTGCGCACATCCGTCACCTGAACCGCATCTTCCAAAAAGGCATTAGCAATGTACTCGGCGCGCAGTGGATCTCCTGGAAACAGCACCAGTTCTGCAAAATCACCAACATTGGCATTAATGTGTGGAGTCATGATTATTTCCTCTTTTCATCAGTACGCTCAGCAGTGTAAAAAGGAAAACTCACTGGCCATGAGGACAATTGTCCCCCTATACCAATTCCATTAAGAATGTGGTCAGCTAAGGGAGTAGAACAGATCGGTTTAAGCAAGCAATAGCAGTCCGTTCTAGATTGGAATTGGCATCAAGGAGTCATCAACACGTGGGGCAATCACCACTTCAACAAGCCATCGCCCAAGGGCACCAACAACTGATTGACGCCATCGAAGCGATGTCGTTACCGAGTCAGGTTTTCGAGCCGGACACGCCGATGTTACGTCAGGGACAGTCCATCGATCCTCTGTACTGGATCGACCAAGGGGAGTTCACCCTGCATTACGCCGCTAAAAACGGCAAAGAGTTTGGAATTGGAATCTGGCGGGTCGAGAAACGACTATTTGGCGAAATCGAACTGCTCACCGGTGAATGCTGCCAATTTGACGTGGTGCCATTGGAGCCGGTAACGGTACGTAAGCTGCCCAGAGCCCAATTTGAGAAGTTACTACTCAGTGAGCCCAACATCGCTTTGTGGCTCAGTAATCAGATGGCCTGCCACTATCAGCAGCAGATGCACAGTGCCATTCGTCGTAGCCTCTACCCTTTGGCGCACAACATTGCAGAGGATCTTCTAAAGCGAGAGCAGCAGGGACTGGCTGACATGAAGGGCTATCAAGAGGCAGCCCGCTTTGGCTGCGGTCAGCGGGTGTATCGCCGAGTCATCGCCCAGCTAATAAGGCAAGGCTTGATAGAGAAACGTCAGGGGCAGTTGGCGATCACCGATCGCCAACGATTAACTGAGTTTTTAGAAGAGACGGCCAATCCGCTTTAGTTAAGCTCAAGCTCTTTTGGCTCACCCACGTGGGCCATCGCCTCCAGAAGTAGCTGTGGCTGAGCGTCTTTTAGGTGGGCTTTCTCAGACAGAGTACGTCGCCAATTACGAGCGCCCGGTAAGCCATTAAACAGCCCCAACATATGGCGAGTTACGTGGTTTACTCGACCACCGTTGGCCAGATGGCGTTCAACGTAGGGCACCATGGCTTCTACTACGGCACGGCGATCAACCGTCGGCGTGCTATCACCGTAGATCTCACTGTCCACAGAGGCCAACAGGTAGGGATTCTGGTACGCCTCTCGGCCAACCATCACACCATCTAAGTGCTGTAGGTGCCCTTGACACTCCTCAATGGTCTTGATGCCGCCATTTACAGCGATGGTTAGCTGAGGGTAATCCCGCTTAATCTGGTAGGCTCGGTCGTAATCCAAAGGCGGAATCTCGCGGTTCTCTTTCGGGCTTAAGCCAGACAACCAAGCTTTACGAGCGTGAATGGTGAAATCCTGACAACCGGCGGCAGACACAATGTCGATAAATCGAGTCAAAAACTCATAGCTGTCCTGCTCGTCGATGCCAATGCGAGTCTTCACGGTTACCGGCAGGTCCACCACTGATTTCATGGCATCCACACATTCAGCAACCAGTTCAGGCTCGGCCATCAAACAGGCACCGAAGCGGCCGTTTTGAACCCGATCCGAAGGGCAACCGACGTTCAAGTTTATCTCATCATAGCCTCGCTCGCTGGCCAACTTGGCACAATGGGCCAGCTCACTTGGATTGCTGCCTCCCAACTGCAGTGCCACCGGATGCTCCTGCTGGTTATACTCCAAAAAATCTCCACGGCCATGGATGATGGCACCAGTAGTCACCATCTCGGTGTAGAGCAGAGTATTGCGAGAAAGCAGACGCGCAAAGTAGCGATAGTGTCTGTCAGTCCAATCCAGCATCGGGGCCACGGAAAATCGGCAGTTGTGTTCAGCGTAACTCAAAGCGCACCTGTGTTTGTTCAAGAAAACCACGGCTCTGTTGAAGAGCATTTCGGGGGCGGGATTATAGCAGAGCATCCCCCGGTAAAGACACGACTTAAACGAACATTTTTTCGCCACCAATAATGATGCGAAATTGTAATTACTTAGCCGCCAATAGAGGTCACCAAGACTTTGCGTTTGCCGCCATGGTCCCGGTGCTCTCCCAGATAGATCCCTTGCCAAGTACCCAGACCCAAGCGTCCTTGACGTACCGGCAGCATCAGAGAGGTGCCCAAAATACTGCTTTTGATGTGGGCGGGCATGTCGTCATCCCCTTCATAGTCATGCTGAAAATAAGGGGTGCCGTCAGCAACAAGGCGATCGAAGAAACGACTGAAGTCGCCACGAACCGTCGGGTCGCAATTCTCATTGAGAGTTAGGCTGGCCGACGTGTGCTGCAACTGAAGATGCAGCAACCCGGAGCCGATCTCAGACAGAGGCAACTGCCGCTCCAACTCATCACTGATCAGATGAAAGCCGCGAGGCCGCTCTGCCAAGGTAATCATAAACTGCTTCATGTGCTGCTCCTCAAACTCGAACTAGTTCGTCCCCTATTTAAACCCTCCTTTTGAGGGATGGGACTCAATCACGCCCCCTCGTATGTTAGCCACACTCAGCGGTCATGGAACTTGGCTGCGCATAATAACAATTGGGTTGAGACTTTGATATGGGACGTCTTTTCTGGCTGGTTTTGGCCTGCACTCTCCTATTTATCGCTCCGGTCAAAAGCAGTGACATCGAGCTCGATGGCATTGTGGTGGACCGCACCCTCACTCGATTTGGTAAAGAGTTCCTCTACTACTACTCCGGCTACTGGCGCGACCTGCCCAACACGCAAGGGTTTATTGTCACCGTTCATGAAACCGTGTACCCCCAAGCTGGCACCAAACTGTGGATAGAGGTCAACCAACAGAAGGTGTTCGAAACCTACTTTGGACGCCGCTACAACAACATCAAAGAGAAAGCCGATCAGGGAATGTTGGCCACCATCGACAAGGTGACGGAGATCAAGGCCAACATCATGCTCGGAAAATCTGAACAGCAATGGTAAGGCAAGGAGCGGCTATGAAATCTCGTTTGCTTATCACGTTTATTGGCGTGAGCATCAGCTATGGCAGCCAGGCAACCCAACTGAGCTACCAACCCATCAACCCCAGCTTTGGGGGTAACCCGTTAAATGGCAGTTTTCTGCTCAGCAAGGCTCAGTCGCAGAACGACCATACCGTCGACCGTCCAGAGACCAGTTTTGTCGAGCGCTTTCAAGAATCACTCGAACGCAATCTGCTGTACAGCCTGACCCGAGAGATCACCAACGGCGATTTTACCGCTGGTACCTATAACACCGGTGATTACATTGTTGAGGTGCTCGACACCGATCCGGTCAACATCATCGTTCGCATTACCGACATCGCCACCGGTGAGGTGACTGAAATCGTGATGCCGAGGGTGGAATACTGATGAGAGCCCTAACCCTATTTTTCGCCGCACTCACCTTGAGTGGGTGTGCCGCTATTAATAAGCCGGATATCTTTACCGAAGCGGCAGAGATCGACCCCATCAGCCCAGAAATGCTGGCACTACAACAGCAGCCAACACCTAAATTTGCCATTCCGGTGGCCGTTTACGCTTTTCGCGATCAAACCGGGCAATACAAGCCTCAAGCTAACGTCAGCTCGTTCTCGACTGCCGTTACCCAAGGCGCCACCTCCATGCTGGTGCAAACCCTGCTCAATACCGGCTGGTTTGATCCGGTAGAACGGGAAGGTTTGCAGAACTTGCTGACCGAGCGAAAGATCATCCGCCAGCAACAAGATAAAGATCAGGAACTGCCGACCTTGGCCCATGCGCGGCTGCTGTTTGAAGGTGGCATCATCGCCTATGACACCGATACCAGCACCGGCGGCATCGGTCTTGAATACTATGGCATTGGCGTCTCTGAACTGTTCCGTAAAGATCAGATCACCCTCTATCTAAGAGCTGTGGATGCTCACACGGGCAAGGTTCTTATCTCTGTTTCCGCCACCAAACAGATCTTCAGTCAGGAGCTCAGAGCCGGCTTTTTCCGCTATTTAAGCCTAAACCGCCTTGCTGAGGCCGAAACGGGATACACCACCAATGAGCCAGTACAGCTTTGCGTTAAGCAAGCCTTGGAAGCGGCCGTAATTGAGATCATTGAACGTGGCCAGCAAAAAGGATATTGGAGCAGCACCTAAGCCAAAAAGTTGCCCATTTTGGCGGCCAAAGGGCCGCCTTTTTTGTGTCCGATTTTGGCGAATAACTTTGACGGATAAAATCCCGAATTAGGCCAGAGCGCTCAAGCTAACCCTACCGAACTAGCCCATCAATTCGCCCCAATCACCCACAGGAAAAAACCAACTAAAAACAAATACTTAATCAGATTAAGTTGCATATATAAAACCCGCCAAATCGGCTATGGCTGACAAAGAACCCCCGCCTTAGCATAGGGACTCACTTAGATGAGGTTGCCATGAAAACTCTGATCGCTCTGCTGTTTTTTGTCTGCATCCCGAGCCTGGCTCAAGACCTGTCATTACCCCTACAGGTGTTGCTGTCAGATCGCTCTGTCGGGAGTTTGCTAGCGCACGAGCACAACAACCGTATTGACCTTAGTCAACTGGGCAATCGCAATTACGCAGAGCTGTCTCAGAATGGTTCAGGCAACCTCATCGCCCTTTTGCAAGATGGAGACAATCAGCAGGTCACCATCACTCAGCAAGGACAGGGAAACCGTGTCGCGGCACTGCAGATAGGCCAAGGCCATCAACTGAGCATTGACCAAATTGGCAATGACAATCTGGCCTACCTAGGGCAATTCGGTGTCGGAAATAAGCTCGAAATTCAGCAACTCGGAGACGCCAATTTAGTGGATGTGGGCGTCTTCTCTCCACAACCTATGGATTCTGCTCTGTCCATTAAGCAAACAGGCAACATGCAGGATCTGATTATCGGTATCTATTAACCCCCTTAGAGGATCTAGATGATGAAACATGGAATGAAGTTATCAATTTTGGCACTAGCCCTAGCAGGCACAGGTTTTGGTGCAATTGCCGCAGACGAAATTACCGTTACCCAAACCGGTGACCGTAACGGTATGAACTACGACTCTCTGGGCGGTAACACCGCAACCGTTGAGCAAGTTGGTAACGATAACGCCATCTTTACCGGCGAATTTACCGGAGCCGGAAACACAGCCACCATGACGCAAAGCGGTGATGCCAACGAGATCTTCTTGAATGACAACTCGGGTACCATCGGCGCTGATAACACCTTCACTTTGAACCAAGCTGGTCAAGCTGGGCTGGGTAAAGGAGAGGGTCAACTCCTTGAAATTGAAACCAGTGGCGTCAACAACACCATCGATTCTTTGCAGCAAGCTGACAGCTCGATTAGCACAGACCGCAACCAAATCACCGTTAACTTAGGCGGCGATAGCAACATGCTGGATCTGGATCAGAACGGTGCCGACAACAGCCAAACCATCTCTGCACTGGATTACCAGAACTCCGAAATCACCGTAAACCAAACTGGCGAAGGCAACATCACCACCCTGACTTCTGCCATTAACGTTACCAACAACTCGCTATTTAGCTCTGTACAAAGTGGCCAAGGCAACAACGTAACAGGTGCGATGACCAGCGCAGACAACGCCTCAATCAGTTCCGTACAGTACGGCGCCTCCAACATGGTTAACGCCACGGGACGCAACCTGAGCAATACCAACATCACCTTTAATCAAGGTGTTGATGGCGATAATAGCGCAAGCAATATTGCAACAGCCTCAGCTCAAAGCGTGAGTGATAGCACCCTGACCAGCACCCAGGTTGGTACTAGCAATACCTTGGACATTGATGTGTTTGCTTCAGACAACATCACCTATGACCTGAATCAAGATGGTGCAGGAAACCGCATCGACTACGCCAGCTCATACTTCTCAAGTGACAGCAGCCTAACCGTAGATCAAAACGGCAATGGCAACTTAACGTTCATTATTGCGGATGGTGTTGGTAACGACTTTAACTTGACTCAAAATGGCGACAGCAACGATGCTCGACTGTTGGACAGTGAGTTTGCCGGTAACCAAAGCGTCACCCTAAACGTTACCCAGAACAGTACCGCGGAAACCGCGGGTAATGATCTCATTCTGGATCAAAGCAATGTTAACTTGGCCACCGTCGACTTCACTCAGACTGGCGACCAGAACACCGCGAATGTGGCACTTAAAAATGCAAACGATCTGGACGTTGACGTAATTCAAGACGGTGAGATGAACAGCTTGAGCCTGATTGCACGTAATGGCCAAGCACTCATTGATATTGAACAGCTGGGCACCAATAACGGCATCTTCGCCGCTGACGGTAGCGGCGCCTTCATCATGGATGGCGACAACAGCTTAACGGTAACTCAAGATGGCGCGAACAACCGTTTACTGGGTTCTCAAGTGGGCAGCGGCAACAGCATTATGTTGACTCAGTCTGGTGCCGGTGACAACTTGGCTACCGTTACTCAAGACGGCATGGGCAATGTGGCTAACATCACCCAAGGCGGCATGAACAACGCAGCCAACATTACTCAGCTAAACCCATAAGCTGAATGACTAACCCCGAATGAAAAGAGAGGCATTAGCCTCTCTTTTGTATTTCTGCTCACCCAACTCAGTCGCTAATTTAACCCAAGCTTATTCACCAACTCGGTTCGATTTCGGGTCTCAGTCTTCCTGAAGATGGAAGCCAGGTGCGCCTTCACCGTGTACTCACTGATAAACAGCTTACGAGCAATCTCTTTGTTGCGATTCCCCAGAGCCACCAGCCTAGCTACGGCTTGCTCACGGGTGGTAAGAATGTCCTGACGCTGGCGCTTATTGGTTCGCGCATGAAACACCACCAGTTGCTCCACCGCTTGCTCCAAAATCGATCTTGAATACCAGAGCTCCCCTGAAATTAGAGCCTGCAAAGCCGATAGAGACAGATCAATTCGATCCGACTGGTACAGCACCCCTTTAATGCCGAGCGTCAATAACTGCACCGGCTCAACATGATGCTTTTCCACCCCATAAAGCGCGAACGCTTTTTGAGGGAGCTCCTGCTGGATCCAGTCCACAAGCTCACCTGATGCTTCGAAACAGACCGATTGTTCCACCATCATCAAAACACCAGCACAATTTGTGGCTAAATGGTGAATGGCTTCAGGCTCTGACAGTATTTCAACGTCAACCCCCAAGGTTTCACACAGCTTGGGAACTGAAGCCCCTTCGCCCTGCCCTTGGACAAAAATCACTTTATGGTAGTCACCGATCATGGGCCATTCCTTAGCACTAGGACACAACTGACATTGTTAATGATTCGTTAATAGGGGACATACGCTAATGGAAATTTGCATGCAATTCAATGGATCTCGGTCATAAGGCCAACTTGATCACATCGACAACTGGATGAAAGCGTTCTATACGTTAATGACTACGCTTTAATCTATGGATGGATACAATGCGTTGGATAAAAGCAGTGATCCCTTGGCTGATGCTGGGCTGCACCCCACAGCAGGTGACTCACTCTCCCTCCCTCGATATCAATCGACTCAATCAGGCGAAACACCACAGTGTGCTACCCATTCCAGAGCCTGAACCAGCCAATCTCTCACTGGCCAGACTTGGATGGCAACTATTTCAAGATCCTAGACTTTCCAGTAACAATGCAATCAGCTGCGCAACCTGCCATGAACTGCACCACTATGGTGCCCAATCATCCATGGTCTCCACTGGGGTCAATGGCCTTGGCGAGCGCAACAGCCCCACGGTGTTTAACTCCAGTCTAAATCCAATGCAGTTCTGGGATGGGCGAGCATTCAACTTACACACTCAAATAGACGGGCCGGTGCACAATCCAGTAGAGATGGACAGCAACTGGCCAGATATCGTGATCAAGCTACAACAGGACTCGGAGCTCAAGTCCCAATTTCAACGGCTTTATTCCGATGGCATCACCGAAGCCAACATCAAGCACGCCATCGATTACTTTGAGTCACAACTGCTAACGCCAAACTCCCGTTTCGATCAATTCCTCAAGGGCGAAATCAGATTAAGCAGCGATGAACTGCAAGGCTGGCAACAATTTCAAGACATCGGCTGCATCAACTGCCACCAAGGGGTAAATTTTGGCGGCAATCTATACCAATCCTTTGGCCTAACCCACCGCATCGATGCAAAAAACAATGACTCTGGGCTGTATAGCGTCAGCAAGGACCCACGAGACAACCACGTATTTCGCGTTCCTAGCCTGAGAAACATCGCTGAAACGGCTCCCTACTTTCATGATGGCTCCATTGCCGGACTCAGCGATGCCGTCGAGTTGATGGCCATCAGCCAATTGGGCGTCACCCTCACCTCCAATCAGCGCCACAACCTCACTCAGTTTCTCCATACCCTTACGGCGCCTAAGCCCAAAATTTTGGAGGAACTCCAATGATCGGGCTTCACCGAATCATTGCTGTTGTTTTCGCAACCTTAGCCATCGCTATCGTTCTACTTTGGACCAATAGATATCAGCAAAATAAAGAATTGGACCAACAACTTGCAGCCATTAAAACCAGTCAGTTTTTAGTCAGTACCGCCATCAGTGAGCTCAATGAGCTGAACACCAACAGCCGAGATAACGTCGACCTCAGTGGTTGGCTGACTCACTACTTACGACAGCAGCTGCAAACGGCGGCCCTCAGCCAGCCCCAAATGAGCCAGGTTAGGACAAAACTGCAACTGTTCATCGATAATTTTGGCGCGCTTGTTCGTCACCATGTCGCCATAAAAGTACAGACAACAGCCCTAGCTCAGCAGCGGCGTAGCGTTCAAGTTTCAGGACAAGACCGACAGAAACTGTCGGCATTCTGGTTGGAGCACGATTACCTCAATGACGCTCAGCTCAGCAATCAACAACGACTAACACTGCTAAAAGTGCTTCCACCGCTGATCCAAACTCGAATTGTCGCCCACGGCAATGCGCTGCAAAGGGAGCTAGCCCTGTACCGTTCTCGGCTTGGCCAACTGCAGCAAGCCCAAGTGCCGATGGCCCTGCAGGAGCACTTTTCCCTAATTGAAAAGCAGAAAGTCACCAACGCCAGCCGCCAAGGTTGGTTAGGGGCTGCCCTATTGGCCCTGCTGCTGGGCGCAATTGGCCTGGACCTTATCAGACGATTGCAACAAGAGCGTGAACTCAATAGAGAATTGAAACGCGTTACTGAATTAAAAACCCTGTTTTTAGCCACCATGAGTCATGAGATGCGCACGCCTCTCAACGCCATCAGTGGCTTCAGTGATCTATTAAAACAGAGTCAACTGGACCGCACCCAACATGAGCAGGTAGAGCACATTGGCCAAGCCTCAACCACCTTGCTGAGCCTAGTCAATGACATCATGGATCACACCAAGCTTAAGGCGGGTAAATTAGAATTAGACAACGCTGATTTCGCCGTGGACGATCTGTTAGACGAACTGCATCATCTGTTTGAAAAACAATGCAAAGATAAAAAACTCGAACTTTGGGTACACTGCGATCCCAAAATTCCCCGCATCATACATAGCGATCGTTTTCGGCTTCATCAAGTACTGTGTAACCTTTTGAGCAACGCCTGTAAGTTTACCGAGGCTGGCCACATTGAACTTAAAATAGTTCACCATGGCACCAATCAACTCAGAATCTGCGTTATCGACACCGGCATTGGCATCAGCGAGAGCGCTCAAGCCCATCTTTTTGATGCCTTTACTCAGGCAGACTCCAGTATCTCTCGACGATTTGGCGGCAGCGGCTTAGGCTTGGCAATCAGCCACAGTTTAGTGGAGCTTTTAGGCGGTAAGCTCACTGTTTCAAGCCAGCCCAATGTTGGCAGTCGGTTTGAGTTCACCTTGCCAATGGAAACGCCCGATGCAGGGCATCAGCCCAATAAAGGTCTGGTACTGTTGCTTGGTGCCAACACCACTCGCACGCGAGCCCTTAAAGACATTCTTAGCCGCCATCACTACCGCGTCATTGACCACTATACCGACCAAAGTCCGCCACCGAATGTGGTACTCACTACCTCGGCAAATACTTATCAACAGTGGCAACAACTCAGGTCGCAGTTTCGCGTTGAGGATAAAATTCGTGTATTCCGGTTAGACTCAGAGGAGACGCCCAACTCCGGTGACGTTTCCGTTCCGTTGCCCATTAGCCCTAACGCACTGATCTCTTTGGTCTCTAAACCTGATAGCCCCGCCCAACTTGAGTCAAGTCAACAGGACAACCCTTTACAAGGACAACAAATTCTCATCGTGGACGACGTCATGACCAATCGCCTCGTCGCTAAACAGATCGCCTCCAAAATGGGTGCCTTGGTTGAGGTGACCGACAGCGGAGCAGGCGCCATAAAACTGCTCACGACCCGAGAATTCGATTTGATGTTACTGGACATTCAGATGCCAGAGATGGATGGCTACGAAACCTGCCGCTTGATTCGCCAGCGTTATCCTCAGCACCGGAGCATGCCGATCGTCGCCTTAACCGCCAATGTGATGTCTCAACGAGACCCCAACCTCAAAGCGTGCGGCTTTACTGGCTGCATCACCAAGCCCATCACTCGCCAACACCTGCTGGATGGCATTAGCACTCTGTGCCCTGAGCTCATCACCGCTCAGCCTCCCGAGAGCGAGCTTGTTGCCGATTCGCAGCAACCTTAACGCACAAAAAAGGGGAGCCCTAGCCGGCTCCCCAAAAACTCAGGAAAACTCATTGAGATAACCTAAGATGGCGCGATACCAACCCTCTTAGGTAACGCCCGCATTAGAACGCGTAGTTGTATTCAACCCAGTAGCTGTCGTCCTTTGCAGTGCTGTAGTATGCGCGGATGTTTTGCTTGTCAGTCACTTGGTAAGCGAAGGACACTTCGGTCACGTCTGCATCCAACTGCAAACCGCCTTCCATGATGCTGTCTTCCCAAGACTTACCGCTCAGCTCTTTGGTGTACTGGTAGCTAGACAGCATCCAAATCTTATCGGTGATGCTCCACTTCACGTACACCATACCGGTGGCGATGGTAGACGCGATATCCACCCCTTCACTTTGGATTTTCTGAGCCATGCCCTGCTCAGGGGTCATAACTAAGTCTTCAGTGTTATCTTCAACGATCACGCCACCCACGTACAGGATTGGCCAGATCAACAGGCTGTCGCCCACAGGAATGGTCGCAACTGGACCAGTTTGAATCACAGACATGGTGCCGAAGAATGGGTGATCAGCCAGTACCGCATCCACAGACCAACCCAGACCATTTTTGGTGTTGATGGTGCCGTAACGTAGACGATAAGAACGGTTGTCTGCTTCGTCATTCATTCTTGGAACCGGACCTACGCCAGGTACCATATCGAAACCGCCAGAGAACTTAGGAGACTTATCTTTTTCGTTAAAGATGTTCTTCACTTCGAACAGAATACCGGTCTTCTGAGCATACTCACCTTTGTCTTCTGACAGAGCACGCATCCCTTTCAGGTTGGCACCTTCACTACCATAAGAAAGGCCCAAGTAGTTGTATACCTCAGTAGGGTTACCCATATCAGGGGCTTCTTCAGCAACAGCAGACAAACTCAGCATCGCTAGGGCAACAGCAGTTAACTTTTTCATCATATGCTCCAAGTACTTATTAAGTAGAAATGTTTTTAATTTTTAAGCCGTCGCCTTTGACAGCTTGTAAGCGCGCCACTTGGCGCCATACACCTGAACAAACAAGATGGAGTTCAGGACAAAACTCAGCGCACCAATCGCTAGCATCAATTCGTCATTACGAGGAAGCATCACCACGTTACTTTCGTACATGGCCGGATTGGTGAAGTAATACATAAAGGACAGGGCTAAGGTGAAAGCGCGAGCTTGCAACCAAGTACCCTTAGTAATTAACAGAGATGGAATGGTCGCTGCGGTCAGTACCATAAACTGAGCCGTAGCAGAGCCAGGGAAGTTCAAATAAACAAAGGCGAAGTTCCAAACGTCATAGGCAATAATCCAGAACGTGGTCATTGCCGGCCAGATCATATCTTTCTCTTTGGTTTTCGCCGCTTGAATATGCGCCCATCCAGTTAGAGTAATAATCGAGAAGATGCCACCAATTGCATTTAATACGTTGGCGGTGTAACCCATACTGAAATCTTGAGTTACCGCCTCAGCAATATTAAGCGCAAGGAAACCTGCGGCACCGAATTTCGCCCATTTGTATTCGCCAACTTTGGTGTATCGAATCAAAGTAAACAGAACACAAGCACCAACTACCGAGTAGAGCTTGACCCATTTGAACCAATAGCTCACTCCATAGCTGGCCCACAGTGGTATCAGTACAATGGGCAGGACGAAAAAGATAACCACCGTGGGCCATTTGAATCGGCGACAAACTTCGTTCATCACCATTAACCCGATCAAGACAAAGAGAACGTGGGCATAAGCGCGTAATTCAACGTATTTATGACCAATGAACTTCTTATTGTCTTTGGTATAGATAAAGCGGTCGACAGACTGCATCACCATGGATGCGCCGTTAAAGTCTTGGATCTGCTGCTCCGGCTGCGCTTCGATAACCAGTTGGTTACCACTCACAAACCAGCGCAGATCTTCGATGACATTGGCACCACCAAACTGTTTGGTGATGGTGACGTTATCGCCACCAGCAAACTCCATTCGGAAGAACAGGCTGCCCTGTCCTGGGTCACCATCCATCGTGCCCTGCCAAGTTTGCCCCTGCAGTTGGTCAGCAAAATCAATGTCATTTGCCTGAACTGCGGTGAGGCTAAGCATCCAAATCAGAGTGCCCCAAAGCCATGCTTTAACGGTATTCATTATGCTTTATCCTTAACGATGGCGAGCGGTTGCCCACCCGCCATCAGCACTGTCCTAGGCTCTAGCCATAATGGGTTTTTGACCTTCCAACAGTGGCGAGCTTTCCTCAGTTCGGGCATCCACAACCAAAGGTGGCGTGTTGTTTCCGGCAGGAGGCTCTAGCCCACCCTCGGCGTTCGGAGTGCGGAACTTCTTGAAGTACCAGACTACGTAAGCCACGTGCAGAATCATGTTGGCTGCGCCCCATACCATCAGCACGGTGTCGTTGGCCCAGTGGGTTGAATCCATAACTTCGGCAAACGGGTCGCCCATGGCACGAACCAAGATGTGGAATGCCAAGGTGTACACTCGAGCAATGATGTATAGCTCTGGACGCTTCTTCAGAACTGGGTACAGTTCTGCGGCCATCAAGATACAGAAGGAGCTGGCGAAGTAGCCTGGGTTCTCACCGTATACAAACGCCATGTTCCAGGTGGTGTACAGGAAGTTCCAAGCAGCAGTAGAGAAGAACAACAGGTCATTAGGCTGGTCTTTACCAATCAACCAGTATTGACGCTTACCATTCTTATATTTAGGGAAAGGCATGGTAACCAGCAGAACTACACCAGCAACAAAGTTGAAGTAGTTTGCAGTTACTAGGTCTTTAAGTGTGGCTTCGGCAATATTTAAGAATAAAACACCGTATAAGCACCAAAGTACCCAATCTTTTCTGAAGAATTTTAGAATTCTATTGGGACTATTGTAGTAGAGGTACGCTAATCGAGCGGTACCAACAATAATTGCAGTTGGAATTAATACACTGACGGTTTTAGCCCATCTGAACCAACCATCAAGGTTATCGGCCCAAAGAGGAGCAGTCAGTAATGACAGTAGCCAAAATGCAAAAGTGAATCGTGGTGTTCTTCTCATAAATTCGACAAGAACTAGGAGGAATACAATGTATCCCACCATCGACACGACATAAGTAGAAATAGGAATACCCATTGTCGTCTTTCCTCATTTATCCAATTAGTGCATTTACTCTAATGCCGTTTTTAAAGGAATAACGTGACTGGGATCAAAATGGAGTTTTTATTCTAATCGAGGGGCGTGCAATATGAGTCGAACCTGATTTTTTTTAAGAAATACGCTATCTCCTATCAGGCGTTTAATTAAAAGTGGTAGGACCTGTTGCTTCTTAGAAAAACAAACCGCAGGTAACTCTGTTCATGAGCTGCATCTTGGCTTGGTTCGCTTTTATCGGCTTCAAAATTGATCATGGTCACTAAAAAGCCAGATTAGAGCATATACTCTAAAGGAATCTATCCGCCCAAAACATGGTGACACTCATGAAGAAGTTATTATTAAGCAGTTTAATTATTGCCGGCACCTTTGCTGCGCCCACTTACGCATTAGATATTGCTGATATTACAATTCAAGATCAGATTGTAATTGAGAACAATCAGCAACAGCTTCGCGGCGCTGGTATTCGCAGTAAGTTCTTTATGGATCTGTATGTATGCAGCCTCTATAACCAATCTCCACTCACTGCTGACGAGATCATGGCTGGGGAAACCCCTGCATCAATTCAGATGAATATTCTCTCTTCAATGATCACTTCAGAGAAACTCACCGCCAGCATGGAAGAGGGATTTGAAAATTCCGCTGGAGATGAACTGCCGCAAATTCAAGATATGGTAAATCAATTCACCGGCGCCTTTAGTGAGCCCGTGAGTGAAGGCGATCAATTCCGTATTGTGTCGCTGCCAGACACCGGTGTATCACTATATAAAAACGGCAAACAGTTGGTCACCATCAACAACGAACAGTTCCGCCGTATTCTTTTGGGCATCTGGCTTGGTGATGATCCGCTAAGCGATGATCTAAAAGAGGAGATGATGGGCGAATAATCCCACTTCGATGATAGACACGCCACTGACACCATTTCAGTGGCGTGAACAGCAGGCTCAGTCTACGTAATGATATTGAACCCGAGCCGTTGTACTGCAAAGCAGCTCATAAGGGATGGTAGTGGCACACTCCGCCACCTCTTCAACCGGCAACCCTTTACCCCACAATACCGCCGGATCACCAACCTCAACCATATCGTCACCGATATCCACCGTTAGCATATCCATAGACACTCGACCAACCAGAGGATAGCGTTTGCCATTAATCAGCACTGGAGTCCCACTCACCGCATGACGAGGGTAACCATCACCATACCCCATGGCCACCACAGCCAAGCGAGTATCTCGGCCACTGCGCCAAGTTTGACCGTAGCCCACCGGCTGACCGGACTTTAAAGTGCGAACCGCTAAGACCGTTGATCTCATGGTCATCACAGGTTTAAGCTCAAAGTCCTGATTGCGCCCGGCAATCATTGGGGAGGCACCATAAAGTGCCAAACCGGTACGAACCCATTGCCCATGAGCAGCCGGCCATACCAGCGCCCCGGCGGAATTCGCCAGAGTACGCTCGCCTGGCAGATCTTTGGTCAATTGATTAAACAGGGCAATCTGCCTGGCGGTGTGGGGATTTTCCGCTTCGTCGGCAACCGAGAAATGAGTCATAAAATTGATGTCGCCTTTGAGGTGACTGACTTGACTCAATCGCTGATACACAGACTCGAACTCTTCCGGCTGAATGCCTAAACGATGCATGCCGGTGTCCAGCTTCATCCACACCTTGATCGGTTGGCTTAACTGCGCTTGCTCGAGCAGGCGTACCTGTTCAATATCATGAACCGCCACTTCCAACTGATGGGATGCCGCCAGCTCGAAATCTTCCGAGGAGAACACCCCTTCAAGCAGCAGCATTCTGGCACCAATACCCTCTTCACGAAGGCACAGCGCCTCCTCCAACCTTGCCATGCCAAAGCCGTTGACGCCGGCATCGTCAAGCCAGCGAGCCAAGGTCTTTAAGCCGTGACCATAGGCGTTGGCTTTGACCACCGCCATCACATTGGCCTCAGGAGCAAGTTGTCGAATTCGTTTTAGATTATGCAGTAAGGCTGAGCGGCTAATCTCAGCCGCAGGAGAAAAACGCACTGGCGCTCCTTATTCGTCGTACTCGAAGCCACCGCCGGCATAGTTGTCAAAGCGAGAGAACATACCTTGGAAGGTCAGCGGCACCTTGCCGATTGGGCCGTTACGTTGTTTACCGATGATGATTTCGGCCGTGCCCTTCTCGGCGGTCTCCGGATGGTATACCTCATCTCGGTAAATAAACATGATCAAATCGGCGTCCTGCTCAATGGAACCCGATTCACGCAAATCCGAGTTCACCGGGCGCTTATCGGCTCGTTGCTCCAAGGAGCGGTTAAGCTGAGACAGGGCAATCACTGGCACCTGAAGCTCTTTAGCAAGCGCCTTCAACGAGCGCGAAATTTCGGCAATTTCCAAAGTTCGGTTATCCGACAGCGCCGGAACCTGCATCAGCTGCAGGTAGTCGACCATGATCATGGACAGACCGCCATACTCCCGAGCAACACGGCGAGCACGAGAGCGCACATCCGTTGGCGTGAGGCCCGAGCCATCATCGATGTACATCTTGCCCTGCTCCATCATCAGCCCCATGGTGCTGGAAACTCGAGCCCAGTCCTCATCGTTAAGCTGACCGGTACGGATCTTGGTCTGATCCACACGACCGAGGGAGGCCAACATACGCATCATGATCTGCTCTGACGGCATCTCCAATGAGAAGATCAACACCGGCTTATCTTCATTCATTGCCGCCGCTTCGCACAAGTTCATGGCGAAGGTGGTTTTACCCATGGACGGACGTGCCGCCACAATGATCAGATCCGATGGCTGGAAACCTGCGGTCATCTTATCCAGATCAGAGAAACCACTGGACACCCCAGTCACCCCGTTATGAGGGTTGGCGTACAGCTCCTCAATCTTATCAACGGTTTTCTCCAAGATTGACTTAATGTTCTCCGGACCCTCGTTGGCGTTGGCTCGGCTTTCGGCAATCTTAAAGACTTTGGTCTCGGCCAAGTCCAGCAAAGCACCAGAGTCGCGGCCATCGGGGTTAAAACCGGCATCCGCAATCTCATTGGCCACCTTGATCATCTCACGGACAACTGCCCGCTCTCGAACGATCTCTGAGTAGGCCACAATGTTGGCCACACTGGGCGTGTTTCTTGAAATGTCAGACAGGTAGGCAATGCCACCGATGTTCTCCAGCTCACCTTGACGATTCAGCTCTTCGGAGACCGTTACCAAGTCCAGCGGGTGCCCTGCTTCCAACAACTGCGACATCGCAGCGAAGATATACTGGTGACTACGGCTGTAAAAATCGTCTTTCACCACCCGCTCAGCAACTTGATCAAACACATCGTTGTTGAGCATCAAACCGCCCAATACCGACTGTTCTGCTTCTAAAGAATGGGGAGGGACTTTCAGCTGATCCACACTTTTGGGCTGATTGTCATCGCGACGCCGCGTTTCTGCCATGTTAAACCCGTTACACTCACTGGATTAAATTGATACTATTTGGTGCGCTTTGGGCGATTATGACATTCACAAGCCCAAACGGAATAGATAATAATAAAGGGATCTTCCATGCCATCCAAAGTTTCTTTTTCCTTATCGGCCCTTGCCCTAGGCTTGGCGCTGTCTAGCCACGCCAATGAAGGCCAGTGGCTGCCGATGCAGATGCCTGAACTCAGCGGTGAACTGGAGCGTGCTGGCATCGAACTGCCCGCAGAACAGCTCGCCGATCTAACCCAATACCCAATGAATGCAGTTGTGGGACTGGGCTATTGTACCGCCTCTTTCGTTTCACCGAATGGACTAGTCGTGACCAACCACCACTGCGCTTACCGTGGCATTCAGTACAACAGTAATGAACAACATAACTACCTAGAAGAAGGCTTCTTGGCCTCTACTCTGGACGAAGAACCCTCCGCCGGCCCCAATGAGCGCCTGTACATTACCGACAAGATCGAAGACGTAACGGATCAAGTGTATGCCGGTGTGACCGATGAGATGGACGGCTACGCCCGTTACCATCAGATTCAGGATAATCGCAAAGCCTTGCTGAAAGCCTGCGAAGCAGACGACAACTACCGTTGCCACGTTCGCAGCTTCCACGGCGGTAAGAAATACTACCTGCTACGTCAATTGATGATTCGCGACGTCCGTCTGGTCTACGCACCGCCAGAAAGTGTGGGCTCCTATGGTGGCGACATCGATAACTTCGAATACCCACGCCACAGTGGCGACTTCACCTTCCTGCGTGCCTATGTGGCCCCAGATGGTTCACCTGCAGCCTACAGTGAAGACAACGTTCCTTATCAGCCAAAGAGCTACCTGAAAGTTAACGCCGCCGGTGTTAAACAAGGAGATGGCGTTTTGGTTGCTGGTTATCCAGGCCGAACTAGCCGTCACAAGCTCCTCAGCGAGTTAGAGTTTGCCAGCGACTGGCAATATCCAGTTCAAGCGGCTCGCTATCAGCATCATATTGATCTCATCGATCAATACAGTGCGCAAGATAAAGCCATCAAGATCGCCTATGCGGGCACCAAAGCTGGTCTGGCTAACCGGATGAAAAAGCTTAACGGCTTACTCGACGGTTTCCGTAAAACGGATATCCCAGCCATTAAGGGCGAACAACAAAGCGCATTCCAAGACTGGCTGAAAAAAGACGCAAGTCATCAAGCGGCACTGGCGGACTTTGCACAACTGGAGCAACGTCTTGCGGAACAGCGTAACTACCGTCAACGGGTGTTTTATTTCCATAACGCTCAATCCAGCGCGCTGCTCAATACCGCCAACCGTTTGTACAAGCTGGCCAACGAACGCACTAAGCCGGATGCCAAGCGTGAGCAAGGCTACCAAGAGCGTGACATGAAGATGTTGGAAGCGCGCCTGAACCGCTTGTCTCGCAGCTTTGATGCCAAGATGGACAGAGCCCTATGGGAGCTGGACATCGACGCCTACAAAACCCAAGAGCATAAAACCGAGGCTCTGGATAAAGTGCTCGCGGAGTTAGTTCTAGAGCAGGCCTACGACAACACCGGCCTGACCGATGCCCAAACCCGCATCGACTGGATGGGTAAGTCAGTTGAAGAGTTCAAAGCCAGTGACGATCCGTTCATCAAGATGGCGGTTGCGCTGTTTGACGCCAACGAAGCCGCCAGAAAAGAGAGCCAAACTCTGGCCGGCGAAATCACTGCGGTTAGACCTAAAGTGATGACCGCACTGCTGGATTGGTACGACAGCCGTAAGCAACCGGTCTACCCAGATGCCAACGGCACCCTGCGCATCAGCTACGGTGTGGTGGATGGCTATCAAGCGGCCGATGCTCTGTATAAGCAGCCATTTACTCGCCTGGAAGGCATTGCTGAGAAACACACTGGCACCTTCCCATTCAAGGCGCCCGATGACGTACTTGCCGCCATCAGCGATAAACGTTACGGCAGCTTTGCCCAAGAGAGCTTGGTGAGTGACAACCAGTCTTGGTACTGCAGCATCTTACCGTGCGCCAATGCCAATAAACCGAGCTTCAACTCGGTACCGGTAAACTTCCTCTCTAGTGTCGATACCACTGGGGGCAACTCCGGCTCACCAATCCTAAATGGCAAAGGCGAGCTGGTGGGGCTGAATTTCGACTCCACCTATGAGTCGATCACCAAAGATTGGTACTTCAACCCAGAGATCACCCGCGCGGTACACGTGGACTTCCGTTACATCCTGTGGATGATGGAAAACGTGGATAATGCCGACAACTTGCTGAAAGAACTGGAGCTGGTGAAATAACCGAACTCAGTTGACCAACGCCATTTCAGAGCTGCTTCGGCAGCTCTTTTTTATGCCAATCTCACTAATGACCTGCTCATTAGTGAGCAGATATTGATTCCGGTTGGCATCAAGCTAAGCATCAAATTTCAGGCATAAAAAAACACCGCCCTTAGGCGGTGTTTTCATTCCGGTTTCCCGGAGCTAAGCAACAATCGCTAGCTTAGTGATTACTCACCAGCAACGATGGTCAGCTTAACGGTAGCGGTTACTTCGGTGTGCAGAGCAACAACGATGTCGAACTCGCCAGTGTTGCGCAGAGCGCCTTCAGACAGACGAACTTCAGACTTAGCAACTTCAACGCCAGCCGCAGTGATTGCGTCAGCGATGTCACGAGTACCGATAGAACCGAACAGCTTGCCTTCGTCACCAGCTTTAGAAGCGATTTCTACGCCTTCTAGAGCAGTCAGTTTGTCAGCGCGAGCTTGTGCAGCAGCCAGCTTGTCAGCGATGTTCTTTTCCAGTTCAGCGCGACGAGCTTCAAATTCAGCGATGTTAGCAGCGTTAGCGAATACTGCTTTGCCTTGAGGCAGCAGGTAGTTACGAGCGTAACCAGACTTAACGCTTACTTTGTCACCCAAACCGCCCAGTTTGGCGATCTTATCTAACAGAATAACTTCCATTACCTTTTCCTCTACTTAAAAGGGTTAACCTAATGCCTAAACTTAACCTTGCAGGTCAGTGTATGGCAGCAGAGCCAGGTAACGAGCACGCTTGATAGCGCGAGCCAGCTGACGCTGGTACTTAGCGCTGGTGCCAGTGATACGGCTCGGTACGATTTTACCGCTTTCGGTAACGTAGTTTTTCAGAGTTGCTACGTCTTTGTAGTCAATCTCAGTAACACCGTCTGCAGTGAAACGGCAGAATTTACGACGACGAAAATAACGTGCCATGTGGGCATCTCCTATGAAATAGGTTCAATTGAGTCAGCATGCAAAATCAATCGGCTTTGACCATTTCGGCCTTGTTGCCATGCGAGAAACCCCGCAACTTGAATTGCATGACCGGAATCCAGATTGTCCAATAAAGGTTGTGATTGCTGACCGCTTACCACCACTTGAATCCGACAGTAAACAGGACGATTAAGCCCAGCTTCCTGTTGCATGGAGCGATGCTCCAAAATGAAATACCCGTGAGGGATTCCGTTAATTCCAGTAGCTTTTTTCGGTGGCCTCAGGACAGTGCCTGAAAGCACAAGGCGGTTAGTGTTCACACAAAACCTTATTCGGCGCTGGCTTCCTCAGCAGCAGCTGGCTTAGCTTCACGACGGTCATCGCGACGCTCTTCGCGCTCGCGACGCTCTTCTTTAGCTTTAGCCATTGGAGATGGCTCGGTAACAGCACCTTTGGTACGGATTACCATGCTACGGATAACAGCATCGTTGAAGCGGAAGTTGGTTTCCAGCTCTTCGATGGCTTCAGCAGAGGCTTCAGCGTTAACCAGAACGTAGTGAGCTTTGTGCAGCTTCTCAATTGGGTATGCCAGTTGACGGCGGCCCCAGTCTTCCAAACGGCTTACAGAACCGCCATCTTTAGTGATGGTAGCTGTGTAACGCTCGATCATACCTGGAACTTGTTCACTCTGATCAGGGTGAACCATAAATACGATTTCGTAATGACGCATTATTGATCCTTACGGTTATTCAGCCTCTATCAGGCTCAGCCATACCTGGAGGCAAGGAACAAAAAGGGTTTTGGCTGATTAGCCGACGCATATTACCGGAAACCCCTAGCCGGAGCAAGCGAACAGTAGCGCTTTAATCAGGATTTTAAAGGTAGCACTGTCCCTAGTGGCTGGGTAGAATTGCAAGGCACGGTAATTAGACTCTGCCGAGAAACAAAAACAAAACCAAAACTAACCAAAATGAAGTAGATGCCATGCAGCGCTTAGCCCTTATTGCCTTATTGATATCGAGCCCAGCCATGGCTTTGGTCCCGCCGAATTACACCGAGCCGGAAGACCCCTTTAATGCCGAAATTGAACTTGGCATGCAATACACCTCAGGTAACACCGACTCCAGTAACTTCAACAGCCGCAGCAAGTTGAATTACGACGTCAGCAAGTATCACCATGAGACGGTGTTAAAAGCCTATTTTGCTTCAGACAGCAAAGACACTACCGCCGAACAGTATGCCGTCCAGTATCAGCTGGATTATGACCTTGTAGGCAGCCAATACATCTACGGCCGTGGTGAGCTCAACTGGGACCGATTTGGTTCCTTTACCCAGAAGCAAAGTTACTCTTTCGGTTACGGTTACTCCCCTATCGATCGTCGACACACCAAACTGTCATTGGAAGTGGGTGCCGGTTATCGTTACAACAAACCCAACACCGATGACAGTACCGAAGAGAGCCAAAGTGCCAAAGATGAAGGCATTGTGCGTATGGCAAGTAAGTTTGAACAGCGCCTGCACGAATACACCACCTTCAATCTTGATGGCGCGGTAGAGAGCGGCAACCGCAATACCATCGCTACCTTAAAGGCTTCATTGCGAAACCATCTCTGGGCCAATCTGGCCCTTAAAATCGGCATCGATGTCGAATACACCGACAAGGTTCCCGAGAGCACCGAGCAGACCGACATCATCTCCACCGTCAATCTGCTCTATAAGTTTTAGCCTTATATAAAGAAGCCCGAGCAATGGCTCGGGCTTGTTGTTTCATTCGAAGCGGGGCGAAGATTAACCCAGCATGAATACCGTCATGGAACAGGCTCCATGAGCACCCACAACGAGGGCTTGCTCAATGTCGGCGGTTTTCGATGGACCGGCAATGAAAGAGCCCAGCTCTCCAGATTGCACCTCAGCCTGAATTGCCGCTTGATGCATGGTTGGCAATACGTCTTCACAGCTCACTACTGCAGCGAGATTCTCTGCAATAAATGGCAAGACACGGTGACCCGTTGAGGTGCTACGTACAAAGGCCGCGCCATTCTCAGCCACCACAAACTCGGCCTTCACCAACGCCAAATCGATATCGGCCAGTTCATGGGCGACTTCGTTCAATTGTCGGTTGCCCTGAACGCCATCAACCATGGTCAGCACTTGTTGATTGTCCGCCATCTGCTTATCCAGATAGGCTTGCACTTCATCCAAGCTGCTTACTTTAATCAATGTGCCACCCACCTTGGCGAGCATCTCACCATAGTGCTCCACCAAATCGTGGGGCGCGGACTCAACATCAATTTTAGGCATGGCTACCTGTGGCAGATTAACCTTTTCCAGTGCTGCGAAAATCTCGTTACGGCTCGACATTACTTGCTCTCCCTATTCTTCTTAAACCACGCCTCAAAAGACTGAACCTGAGTGACTTCAGGCAACTCTCGGTGCTGCCCCCACGCGCCGGCAAATGGCTTCATTACGGCACCTGGTAGGATTTTCAGTGCAATTCGAGCCGCCTTGCCGCCCATGTTCAGCATGGGTTCGTTGGCCATCAGTGAACCCACGTATGGCATGTAGCTCTTCTTACCATAAGGCAGGGTTTTCTTATCTGCATGCAGACGACGCCACTTGGCGATAATGGCATCCAAAGGCACCTTAGTTGGGCATACCTTGGTACAGGAACCACACAGAGTGCAGGCCCAAGCCAGAGAGTGAGTCTCATCCTGCCCCGCGGAAACCGCGATACCAATCGGGCCCGGAATCAACGCGTTGTAGGAGTGACCTGAGGAGCGACGGTATACCGGGCAAGTATTGAGACAGCCACCACAGCGAATGCATTTGTAGGCTTCACCAATCAACTCATCCTGGAACAGCTCTGTGCGGCCATTGTCCACCAGAACAATGTGCATCTCACCGCCCTGTTTCGGGCCTTTATACATGGTGGAGTAAGTGGTTGCAGGCTGTCCGGTGGCGTTACGCGCCAACATTCGCGTCAGTACCCCAACCGCATCCATATTCGGCACAATTTTGTCGATGCCCATGGAGTGAATCTGCAGCTTAGGCAGGTTAACGCCCATGTCAGCATTACCTTCGTTGGTGCAGATCATCACCGCCCCTTCAGAAGCGATGCCCATGTTGACGCCAGTAAGCGCCGCATCTGCCGTCAGGAATTTTTCACGCAGGTGAGCACGAGCCTGTTTGGTCAGGTAGGTAGGACATGAAGCGCCCTTCTCTGAGCCTAAGTGCTCATGAAACAGCTCACCCACTTCCTCTTTTTTCAAGTGGATAGCCGGTACCACAATGTGCGAAGGCGGCTCTTTACGTAGCTGAATGATGCGCTCACCCAGATCGGTATCGATCACCTCAATGCCACGCTCTTCCAGGTATGGGTTCAGGTGACACTCTTCGGTCAGCATCGATTTGGATTTCACCAGCAACTTCACTTGGTGCTTTTGTAGCAGCGAGTGAACAATCTGGTTATGCTCTTCGCCGTCTTTGGCCCAGTGAACGACGATGCCATTTTTCTTACAGTTGTCTTCAAACTCCTGCAGGTAGTGGCTAAGGTTAGACAGGGTGTGCAGTTTGATCTCAGAACCAAGGTTCTTCAGTTGCTCCCATTCTGGCAAGGAAGCCGCCGCCAAGTCCCGCTTATAACGCAGAGTCCAAAGCGCTTTATCGTGCCAATTGACTCGTTCTTCATCTAGGTTGAACTTCGCTGCAGCGCTTGCGTGCGTTTCAACACCGTTAAGTAATGCCATTTTCGTCTCCTTACAAAACTTTATTGAGCAGCTGCGCAATGTGCATGGTTTTAATCAAGTGCCCTTGACGACGAATCACCCCATCAAGGTGCAGTAGGCAGGATGGATCGAAGCCAACCACGTAGGCGGCACCGGTATCCGCATGGGCTTGAGCTTTGTCTTTGCCCATCTTTCCTGACACTGCGCCCTCGTCCATGGAGAAGGTGCCACCAAAGCCGCAACATTCGTCGCGACGCTCTGGGTAACAGATATCAATGCCTTCGATACGAGACAGCAAGGCTTCCACCTTGTTGTAGCCTTGGCCCATGGTTTCGGAAGGGGTGGCTAAATCCAACATGCGGATGCCGTGACAGGACATCTGCAGCGAGATTTTGCGCGGGAAAGGATGTTTAAACTCAGTCAGTTGGTGGATATCAAACAGAAACTCAGTCAGCTCCTTCAGCTTACCAATAACTTCGGTGGCTTCTGGGGAGCAATCAAACTCGTGAAAGTTCTCCTTGGCGGCAATCATGCAAGATGCAGCAGGACAGACGATGTAATCACACTCAACGCCTTTAAAGGCGTTCAGCAGTTTCAGAGTGGTCTTTTTTGCGTCGTCATAACAACCAGAGTTGGTCATTGGTTGACCGCAGCAAGTTTGGCCTTTCGGCAGTACCACTTCGTGACCCAGTTTCTCCAACAACTCCACAGTAGCAATGCCTACTTCTGGGGTCATTTGGTTGACCAAGCATGGGGTGAACAGGGCAATTTTCATCACTTCTCCGCCAGGGTTCAAGGTTTGTAATAATTGTGGCGAAGATAGTACGGTACGGCTCTGCCCCCAAGAGATCTGGGTCACAAACAGCCCTCAGGTGAAAATTGTGAAATTTGTGTTAATTGCAATTTTGCTGTTGCGAGCCAGTCTCATTGGTTACCTGTAAAGATCATTTGCACAACCAAAAAATAACACAAACCTAAATTGGTAAGACCAATATTTTTGGCGCTCAACATTTTGGCAACATCGCAAGCACCTGTGAGTTACATTCGATTGCCGCTCTATTTGCTAAATACGTGAACCAGCTCTCAATTCCCAATGTAGAGACGAAAAAAAACCGCATTTGCCATGCGGTTTCCTTTGTCAAAATGTCGCAGTCAGTAAGTGACTGACTTTAAAACACTAATTTCGACGTTGTCGAACAGCCTCGAACAGGCACACGCCAGTTGCTACCGAAACGTTAAGACTGGTCACAACCCCGGCCATTGGGATGGAGATCAATTCATCACAATGCTCACGAGTTAAACGACGCATCCCTTTGCCTTCTGCCCCCATGCACAGAGCTAAGGGCCCGGTCAATTTTGCCTGATACAGATCGTGATCCGCTTCGCCGGCGGTGCCCACAATCCAGATACCACGCTGTTGCAGTTCACGCATGGTGCGAGCCAAGTTGGTCACCTGAAACAGTGGCACATTTTCCGCCGCGCCCACAGCCACTTTACGTACCACAGGGCCCAAACTGGCGCTGCGATCACGTGGCACAATCACGCCATGAACGCCGGTGGCGTCAGCGCTACGCAAGCAAGCGCCTAAATTATGGGGATCGGTAACGCCATCTAGGATCAGTAGCAGTGGCTGCTCAGTGTTATCTAGAAGCGCATCCAGCTCCGCCTCGCCCTTTACTGGCGCCGCTTTGGCTGCTGCCACCACACCTTGATGCTGAGGCGACCCCGCCTTGTCATCCAACGCCTTACGAGCCGCAGGCTGACAGCTGATGCCATTTTGCATCGCCAGCTGATGAATACGCTGCAAACGATCGTCATCACGGCCTTTCAAAAGCCAAATGGATTTTACTCGTTCAGGTTCCGATTGCAGTAACGCCTCTACGGCGTGCAACCCAAACACCATCTCTTGTTTCATGTTCTATTTCCGCTTTTTGGATTTTCCCGCCTGGGAGCGGGTGTCACTCTGTTTGTTGGCCGAAGCTCCTTTTGGCTTACGGCCGCTATTTTTCGGCTTTGCAGAGCCTTTTTTGCCACTGCCGCCCTTAGAACGGGAGCTTTTGGCTTTATAAGGCCCGCTCTTACGAGGACTGGAATCGCTACGCTCATCGCCATCTCGCGCTTGCCCTCGGGACTTACCTCGAGCTTGGCCTTTTGATTTCGCCGCCTTTTGGCTGGCTTTGATCTTGGCTTTCATCTTTTTGCCCGCACCGCCCTCTTGGACGATACCCAGATCGATCTGGCGGTCATCCAGCTTCACCGACAGCACTTTAACCTGCACCGCGTCGCCCAAGCGATAGCGACGACCACTGTGCTCGCCATACAAACCTTGGCGGGTGGCATCAAAGTGGAAGTAATCGTTCTCTAAACTGGAGATATGTACCAAACCATCGATGTGGTAGTCATTCAGGCGTACAAACAGGCCGAAGCTGGTCACGCCACTAATCACCGCATCGAAGGTGTCGCCGACGTGATCCTGCATGAACTCGCACTTAAGCCAATCGGACACATCTCGAGTGGCATCATCGGCGCGGCGCTCCGTCATCGACGTGTGCTCGCCAAGCTCCACCAGCTCCTCGGTGGTGTAGATAAGCGCAGACTCATCCACCACCGGTGACTTGCCGGTTACCTTGTTGGCGACCTTCTTAAGCAGGCTCGACTCACCTTGCTTTTGCAGCAGGCCGCGGATCACTCGGTGCAGCACCAGATCCGGATAACGTCGAATCGGTGAGGTAAAGTGGCTGTAGCCTTGAAGCGCCAAGCCAAAGTGGCCTTCATCATCCGGGCTATACACCGCCTGCTTCATGGAGCGCAGTACCATGGTGGTTACCAATTCCGCATCGGCGCGACCGCTCAAGCTCGACAACAGCTTGGCAATGTCTTTGGGAGTGGGCTCTTCGCCACCTCCGAGTGACAACCCTTGCTGGCCTAAGAAATCACGCAAGCTCTTAAGCTTGGACTCACCTGGGCCTTCATGCACCCGGTATAGCACTTCACCTTTGTGCTTTTTAACAAACTTAGCCGATGCCACGTTAGCCAAAATCATACACTCTTCGATCATCTTGTGAGCCACATTGCGCTCTCGAGGCACGATCTGCTCGATGCGGCGCTGGGAGTTAAAGATGAACTGAGTCTCGGTGGTTTCCAGCACCAAAGCGCCACGCTCTACGCGGGCCTCGTCCAGTGCCATGTATAATTTGTTCAGCTCAACCAGATGCGGGAACACCTGCTGATAACGCTCAATCAGGCGCTCATCACCATCGAGCATCGCCGCCACCTTGGTGTAGGTCAAACGCGCGTGGGAGTGCATTACCGCCGGATAGAACTTATACCCGGACAGCTTACCTGCGGCGGAGATGGTCATCTCACACACCATGCACAGGCGATCCACATTGGGATTCAATGAGCACAGGCCATTAGAGAGCTTCTCCGGCAGCATCGGAATCACCTGTGCCGGGAAATACACTGAGTTACCACGCTTCAGGGCTTCGTCATTCAGTGGCGAGCCGGGGCGCACATAGTGGCTCACATCGGCAATGGCCACCCAAAGGCGCCAACCACCACTGCGCTTCTTCTCACAGTAAACCGCATCGTCAAAATCGCGAGCATCCTCGCCATCAATGGTCACCAATGGCAGGTGGCGCAGATCAACACGGTCGGCTTTATCCTGCTCACTGACCTCGTCGTCAATGTGCTTTGCTTGCTTGAGTACCGCTTCTGGGAACTGGTGAGGCAGGTCGTGATTGCGCAGCGCAATTTCGATCTCCATGCCAGGATCCAGTTCATCCCCCAACACTTCAGTGACTCGGCCGCGGGCATGGGTATGGCGACCCGGGCGCTGAACCAACTCCACATTCACCACCTGACCAAGGCGAGCCCCTAAACGGTCTTCTGGGTGAATCAAAATATCTTGGCTTAAGCGGCGGTCATCTGGCACCACAAAGCCGATGCCATCTTCAGTAAAAAAGCGGCCAACAATGGAAGCCGAACGCGGTTCCAACACCCGAACAATGCGAGCTTCCTGACGACCACGGCGATCCATGCGATCCCCTTGCGCCATCACCCGATCACCGTGAAGCACACTTTGCATGGTGCGTTCGGTCAAAAACAGGTCTTTGCCACCGTCATCGGGACGGAAAAAGCCGAAGCCATCTCGGTGCCCCAATACCACGCCAGTCAACAGATCCATCTTATCGGGGATGCCGTAACGGCCTTTGCGGGTATACACCAGTTGTCCATCACGCTCCATCGCACGCAACCGCCGCATTAGGGCGATGTACTGATCGCCCTCCAGGCCCAACTGGGCAGCCAATTCGTCGCGGCCAATTAGGCCTCGCCCTTCGCCGATTAAGGTCAATAAGTATTCGCGGCTTGGGATCGGGTTGTCGTACTTTTCAGCTTCGCGCTGATAATTGGGATCGTGATTAGTCAATGATGATTTACTCAATTTAGATAGAGGGATAAGTATGGCTGTTGCCGATGGAGAGTCTAGTTTGACTCTGGATTAGCGATACTCATCCTGAAATTTACGGTCGGCTTGGATGGATTCCACAACACCACCTGGAATTTTTTGACTCAGTTGAGCCAATAACTGGTCCGCTTCCTGTTTCAGCTCGGGATACTCATATACCCGTTCGAAGAGCCAGCGGTAGGCTTGAGGATAATCTCGAGGTGCTCCAAAGCCATTTATGTACATTTTGGCCAGTGAAAACTGGGCTCGCAGGTGTCCCTGCTCCGCGGCTAACTTGTAGAAATGCACCGCTTTATCAGGGCTAACAACGGTAAACTCTCCCCGTTGGTAATAGCGCCCCAACTGCTCATGGGCATCGGCCAGCCCAGCATTACCTGCGGCCTCAAGAAAGCTAAAGCCTCGGCGTACGTCTTCATCGACGCAAACGCCATACATCAGCATATCGCCCCATAGCATCTGATAGGCAGGTTCTTTCAAGATCTTGGCGTGTGCTCGTACGTCTTCAAGCAACTGGCAGTCATCCCGCTTCATCTGAATCAGATGGGTATTAGCACGGATCATCTGCAGCAGCTCATCCTGAGAGTAGAGCTCCACCACTTGCAGCTCTGCTTTCGCAGGAGCCAACATCAGCATTGAGGTCAACAACAATAATAGGCGCTTCATATTCAATGATATCGTCACTACGGAGAATAACTTAAGCTGACCTTAGCATAACGGGGCCCGAAGGCCCCGCTTATTTCGCAATGTCAGTTAGGCGAAAGGACTTTGCAAAATCATGGTTTCGTTACGGTCAGGGCCAGTAGAGATGATGTCTACCGGAACTTCCAGCAACTCTTCGATGCGAGCGATGTAATCCAAGGCCGCTTTCGGCAGCTTATCATGCTCGGTCACACCGAAGGTGTTCTCTGTCCAACCAGGCAGAGTTTCATAAACCGGCTCAGCGGTTTCGTAGTCTTCAGCAGCCAGAGGCGGCACTTCCACAATGCGGCCATCGGCCATCTTGTAGGAGGTACACAGCTTCAGCTCTGTCAGACCGTCCAGCACGTCCAGTTTGGTCAAGCACAAACCGGTGATGCCGTTGATTTGAACCGCGCGACGCATAGCCACGATGTCCAACCAGCCAGTACGACGTTGACGACCTGTGGTGGCACCAAACTCGTGGCCTTTTTCGCCGAGATGCTGGCCAACGGCGTCATCCAGCTCAGTTGGGAATGGGCCGCCGCCAACGCGAGTGGCGTAAGCTTTGATGATACCCAACACATAATCGATGCGATTCGGGCCAAAACCGGAACCGGTCGACACACCACCTGCGGTGGTGTTGGAAGAGGTCACGTATGGGTAAGTACCGTGGTCAATGTCCAGCAAGGTGCCTTGAGCGCCTTCAAACAGAATTGGCTCACCGGCTTTACGAGCTTTATCTAGCAGGTCCGTTACATCAACAACCATGGACTTCAGCAGATCGGCCACTGCCATCGCTTGCTCATACACGGTGTCAAAATCAACCGGCTCAGCCTTGTGGTACTCAACCAACATGAAGTTGTGGTACGCCAGTACGTCTTTCAGTTTTTCGGCAAAACGCTCGGCATCAAACAGATCACCAACACGCAGGGCACGACGAGCAACTTTGTCTTCGTATGCTGGGCCAATACCACGACCGGTGGTACCAATGGCCTTGTTGCCACGAGCAGCTTCACGAGCCTGATCAACCGCCACGTGATATGGCAGAATCAAAGGACACGCTTCGGAGATCAGCAGACGCTCTTCAACCGGAACGCCACGCTCTTTCAGCATGGTCAGTTCACGCAACAATGCGTCCGGTGCCAGCACAACGCCATTACCGATAATGCACTTTACGTTTTCTCTGAGAATGCCTGATGGAATGAGGTGGAGTACGGTCTTTTCGCCGTTGATAACCAAGGTGTGGCCTGCGTTGTGGCCGCCTTGATAACGAACCACGTAGGATGCTCTATCAGTGAGTAGGTCTACGACCTTACCCTTGCCTTCGTCACCCCATTGGGTACCGAGAACAACAACATTTTTTTTCATTGTGGATTACAGAGGTAGTGATTAAAGCAGGATTCTACCAAAAGATGACTGCTCAAAACAGAAGCTGTTTTAAAAAATATAGAGAATCACCAAACCCACGGTGACTAAAATACCACCGACTCGACGCAGAAGGTTATCTGGTTGGCTGGCCATCTGAGTAACCACTTCTCGCCAGCCTTTGGGCATCAGCATCGGGCCGATGCCTTCAATCACCAACACTAAACCCAGGGCGGCAATCCAATTAATTCCATCCATCTCATTCTCCCAAAAGCAAAAAGCCCGGTTATCAAACCGGGCTTTATCATATCTTATCTGTTACTCACCTTTAGTGGTGCTCTTCATATAACGGAAGTATTCCGAGTCAGGAGACACCACCAACACGTCCTGCTTGCTGCTGAACGAAGTGGAGTAAGCATCTAGGCTACGCAGGAAGCTGAAGAATTCAGGATCCTGATTGTAGGCATCAGCGTAGATTTTAGCCGCTTGAGCATCACCTTTACCACGAATGGTACGAGCCTGCTTCTCCGCTTCCGCCACCATTACGGTGACCTTGGCGTCAATTTCAGCGCGCAGCACTTCGGCTTTCTCTTTACCCTCAGAGCGGTGCTCTTTGGCCACCGCAATACGCTCGGCGCGCATACGGTCGTAAATAGAGGAGCTCACTTCACGGGGCAGGTTGATCTGCTTCACTCGTACGTCAACCACTTCAATACCCAGAGTCAACGCGCTTTCACCAGCGCCCTTCAGGGCTTCTTGCTGAAGCTCATCACGGCTACCAGAAACAATCTCAGAGATGGTACGACGACCAAACTCAGTACGCAGACCGTTGTTGATCTTGGACTGCAACAGGGCTTCCGCTTGCAGCTGATTACCGCCAGAGGTCGACAGGTAGTAACGTTCGAAATCGGTAATGCGCCACTTCACGAAGGAGTCGACCATCACGTCTTTTTTCTCAGAGGTTACGAAGCGATCCGCTGGCGCATCCAAAGTCAGGATACGAGCATTCAGGCGAATCACGGTGTCGATCATTGGAACCTTCATGTGCAGACCAGGTTCATACACCATGGTTACATCGTTGGCGTCTTTGGCAATTTTACCGAAGCGCTTAACGATGGCACGCTCACCTTCGCTGACAACAAACAGTGATGACAACGCCAGGAACAAGATGACAACAATAGAGCCTAAAGTTACGGTTCTCATGGCTTATCTCCCCTGACGAACGCTGTCGTTGCGAGTAGCAGTGCGACGGTTGTTAAAACTGCTGCTTGGTAAGCTGCTGGTGTCGTTCATCGCTGGCGCTTGCACGCGCGGTGCTGGAGCCGAACCACCTTGACCTACGATCTTATCCAGAGGCAGATAGAACATTGAACCATCACCTTGGGTATCGATCATCACCTTAGAGGTGCTGCTGTATACCTTCTCCATGGTCTCCAGATACAGACGATCACGGGTTACGGTAGGCGCGGCCTGATATTCAGGCAGCAACTGCACGAAACGAGCCACTTCACCTTCCGCTTCCAGAGTTACGCGGTCACGGTAGGCGTTGGCTTCTTGAGTCATACGCTGAACCTGACCACGAGCGCGAGGCTCAACCTCTTTTGCATAGGCTTCCGCTTCACGAACGAAACGCTCTTCATCTTCCTGTGCCGCGATGGCGTCATCAAAGGCGTCTTTCACCTCTTCTGGCGGGCGAGCTGGCAGTAAGTTGACGTCGACAACCTGAATACCCAGGCCGTACGGAGCAATGATGTTTTCCAGCTCGGTACGAGTATCTTGACGAACCTGTTCACGGCCCGTGGTCAGGATGTCATCCATTACGGTATGGCCAATCACGTAACGCAGCGCGCTGTCCATCGCTTCTTTTAACGACTCATCAGGGTTGGTTACGTTAAACAGGTAGGCGCGGGGCTCAACAATACGATACTGCACCTTCATCTGCACGGCGACCACGTTCTCATCCATGGTCAGCATCATGCCAGAGGCAGGCAGTTCACGGATGTTATTTACGTTGACTGGGTAGACCTGATCAACAAAGGTCATCTTCCACCCCAGACCGGCACCCACTTGCTCATGATACTGGCCAAAACGCAGCACCACACCACGCTCAGCTTCTTCAATCTTGTAGATGCCCGACAATGCCCACGCGATGATCGCCAGCATCAGCACACCAACGATGATGCCACTGCTGATACCGCCACCATTGCCGCCGCCAAAGCGACCGGTTAGCTTGCGGAACACTTGATCCAGATCTGGTGGCCCCTGATCGTTACCACCTCGGTTTCCCCAAGGGTCGTTACCCTTATTTCCAGGCTCATTCCAGGCCATGCAAAACTCCGTATGTATATAGCGGACAGTTGGGCATCAGTTTGAGGCTCGCACCAACGCCAACTTTAGTAGATTTAAAGCTAATTTATCAGGCAATTACTCGATGATAAAGTCGCTTAATCTCCCCTCAGACCCCTTCAATTGCCGAAGCCACTCAGATTCCGGCAGTTGAATGGACAACAAACAGTTACCTTCGTCGTCGTAGGACTTATCCTGAACTGCGTTTAACTCAAAGAACGCGTTAACCCAACGCTGGTCACTCGGCGGTAGTTTTAATGATAGTTCAACAATTTGCCGTCCGAGAAGATCCGATAGTGCTAGGAAAAGTTGCTCTTGGCCTCGATTCTCCCGCGCCGACAACCACACCCGAATTGGGCGGCCGCTGTCATCGCGATCAATGCGAGGTGAAACATCCTCTAACAGATCAAGCTTGTTGTAGACCAACAATTGCGGAATTTCATCCGCCTCAATCTCTTCGAGCACCTTTTGAACTTCTTCAATGTTCTCTCCAGAGCGCTCGTCTGCCGCATCCACCACGTGAATAAGCAGATCCGCCTGCCGAGTCTCCTGCAGCGTCGCCTTGAAGGCGGCCACCAAGTCATGGGGCAGATGTCGAATGAAACCAACCGTGTCCGCAAGGATTGCGGGCCCAACTTGGTCTAGTTCAATGCGCCGCAGCGTCGGATCCAAGGTCGCAAACAACTGATCCGCTGCGTACACCTCTGCGTCCGTGATCAGGTTGAACAACGTAGACTTACCGGCATTGGTGTATCCCACCAAAGACACGGTGGGAATCTCCCGCCGCTGTCGAGAACGACGTCCCTGCTCGCGCTGTTTTTCCACCTTCTCTAATCGACGTAAGATGGTCTTAATACGTTCACGAAGCAATCGCCGATCGGTTTCCAGCTGAGTTTCACCTGGACCACGTAGGCCAATACCGCCTTTTTGGCGCTCCAAGTGAGTCCAGCCGCGGATCAATCGAGTGGACAGATGCCGTAACTGTGCCAGTTCAACCTGCAGCTTACCTTCGTGGGTTCGTGCCCGCTGGGCAAAGATATCCAGAATCAGACCAGTACGGTCCAACACTCGACATTTAAGAATGGATTCCAGGTTTCTTTCCTGGGCGGGGGACAGAGCATGATTGAAGATCACCACCTGGGCTTGCTCCGCTTGGACCAAAGCCGCTATCTCTTCCGCCTTACCGGCACCGCAGAAATATTTAGGGTGGGGAGAGTTGCGGCTACCAGTAATGATTCCGCAGGCGCTAACGCCTGCGGAAGATACCAACAACTCTAACTCTTCGAGATCTTCACGTTCTCCCTCTCGAGAGAAGTTCAGATGAACTAAAACTGCTCTTTCGCCTGCCTCATACCGCTCAAACAAGCAGACTCTCCTAGCAATTAATCTTGGTTGTTATGGTCCTGTTGGTTGTAACCGCCCTGACCGCCTTGTGGGGACGGGTTGTTGTTCATGTTGAATGGACGACCAGGAACAACAGTAGAGATAGCGTGCTTGTATACCATCTGGCTAACGGTATTCTTCAAAAGGATCACAAACTGATCGAAGCTCTCAATCTGTCCCTGCAACTTAATGCCATTGACTAGATAAATAGACACAGGCACGCGCTCACGACGCAGTGCATTCAGGAACGGGTCTTGTAAGGATTGCCCCTTAGCCATATTAATTCCTTAACTAAAATATTCTAATTGCTTTAAAAATCCAGCCTACAAGCATATTGTCATCTAAGCTTGAGCTAGTTATAGCCTATGTAAAGTTAGATGGCGAGCCTTTGCAACATTTTATCTACATTATTAAGCTCAGCTGAATTTAGCCAGTTTAAATCCGACCAACTTCGCAACCAAGTTATCTGTCGCTTCGCCAACTGTCGTGTGGCCGCCACACCTTTATCCACCATTCCTTGATACTCATCTTCCCCGGCAATGAAAGACCACATTTGCCGATATCCGACGCATCGGATAGACGGAAGATCGGGGTGTAGATCGCCCCGTTGGAACAGTGCTCGCACCTCCTGCTCGAAGCCTGCTTGTAACATCAGATGGAATCTGCGCTCAATTCGCTGATGTAACACGCTTCGATCGTCGGGCGAAATTGCAAATTGCGTTACCGCAAATGGCAATGGCTCACTCTTTCGTTTTGTTAGCTCTGTTAGAGTTTCCCCTGCAATTCTATAGACTTCGAGAGCCCGCGACAATCGTTGAGGATCATTAGGATGGATTCTCTCAGCAGCAACAGGGTCAATCTCTGACAATTGTCGGTGAAGTTCGTGCCATCCGATGCTCTGTGCTTCCTGCTCAATCTGTTTTCGAACCTCAGGATCCGCCGACGGTAGCGGTGATAACCCCTCTAACAACGCCTTGTAGTACAGCATGGTTCCACCCACTAACAAGGGGATTCGCCCCTTGCTAGTAATGGCCTGCATCTCGTTTAGGGCGTCGCGACGAAAGTCCGCTGCCGAATAGGCCTGCGCCGGATCCAAGATATCGATCAATTGATGGGGCGCCGCCGCCAACTCTTCGGCAGTGGGCTTGGCGGTGCCAATATCCATCTCTTTGTAAATCATAGCGGAATCGACACTGATGATGTCTACAGGCAAACGTTGACACAGTTCGATGGCAAGGTCGGTTTTCCCGGATGCCGTAGGCCCCATCAAAAAAATCGCTGGGGGCAAAGGGTGACTCATATTAGGACTCCAGCGCCAGCCGCCAGTCCAGCGGTAAACCATGGCGCAACATAATCGTTTCTAGGGAAGCCGCATCCAACTGCCGCAACCGTTGCCACATCGCTTTCCCCTCCTCTAGAGGGAATTCGCCGTGCTGAGACAGCCAAGCGGCCAATGCGGCATTGTCGGGCAATTGGCCCGCTTCAAATGAGTGTAGCCACTGCAGCAGTTCAGGAACCAC
This sequence comes from Ferrimonas aestuarii, assembly GCF_005116665.1. Classification (GTDB taxonomy): domain Bacteria; phylum Pseudomonadota; class Gammaproteobacteria; order Enterobacterales; family Shewanellaceae; genus Ferrimonas; species Ferrimonas aestuarii. The sequence continues at coordinate 432,720 of NZ_SWCJ01000003.1, forward strand.
TTGGGCCAAGTTAGCCTGTCGCAATAATGACGGCACTTTACGAATGATCAGGCGCTGCTTTTGCTCTGCCAGCTCAACACCAAGTCGTCGCAGCACCGGAGACATGGACTCAACAAGCTCGCTCCAGCCTTCCAGTTTGGCAACGCTTACCGGCAGCAGCAGAGGTTGACTCACAAGACCTTGTGGCAATCGGCTCAGCAACTCTTGCTGTCCCAACACTCTTGATAATGCCAACAAGGGCAACAGCCGCAACTGCTCCCCTTGACCGATCAGTGCGGTGTTCCCATCCAACTGGGTCAACCACCGCCAACCCGTTTGTTTGTGCTCAATGGTCGTCCCTTGAGCCGCTGGCTGCATCAACTCTCCGTAGTTAGCAACCGCATCCTGTTGCGGTGCCGGAGACGGGCGGTAACTGTGGCCTGCACTTACAGAGCCGCCACTACCTTGACCCGTGGGAGAGTAACCTGGCGCCGAATGACCAAACTGCCCCGACGCCGAATGGCTCTGAGATTGACCGACAGGTTCCGACACCGGCGTCGGTTGCAGCGGCCTTGGCTGATAGCCAATACCTTGGGACTCGTGGACCAGCTTGCCTTGTTCTACCTCACCTGATGGCGCGGATGGGGCAGCCAGAGGCGACTGCAGTTGAGCGATGGCATCGCTTAATCCTTGAAGGATAAAGTCGTGCACATAACGCGCCTGATGAAAACGCACTTCATGCTTGGCGGGGTGAACGTTGACGTCCACTTCTTGAGGCGGTAGCTCCAGATGCAACACAAACCCTGCATCCAAACGCTGACCATGGAGCTCCAGCGCCTGCCGAAGAGCATGGTTCACCAAACGGTCACGAACGATGCGGCCATTAACATAAAAGTATTGCACCTCGGAAAAGCTCTGCTCCCCTTGGGCGATACCTAAATGACCATGCAGCTGCAGCTGCTCGTTACCGGCACTGATGGCGAATGCCGCCTCGGCAAACTTACCACCACAGATCGCAGCCAATCGCTGCTGATGTTGACGCTCTGTGCGGGCACTGCGGTATTGACGCACCAACTTACCATTGTGACTCAGCACAAAATGAATGCTGGGTTTGGCCAACGCGATGCGGCGCAGTGCCTCATCGATATGATTAAACTCGGTTTTATCCGCTCGTAGAAATCGCCGCCGTGCTGGCGTATTAAAGAACAGGTCTTCCACCAGCACCGATGTGCCGACAGGGTGAGCGGCAGGCTGTACCTTAACCGCCATCTCTTGGCCTTCGGCATAGGCCTGCCAAGCTTCAGATTGGTCTTGGGTTTTCGAAGTCAGGGTCAGCCGGGAAACCGAGGAGATTGAAGCCAGAGCTTCGCCTCGAAAACCAAAGCTTAAGATGCTCTCGAGATCATCTAGGCTCGCCACTTTGGAGGTGGCATGGCGAGACAACGCCAGTGCCAGCTCCGATTTGCCGATGCCGATGCCGTTATCTCGAATCAAGATACGCTTGCTGCCACCTCGGTCTATCTCAATCTCAACCTTTGAGGCGCCGGCGTCCAAGCAGTTCTCCACCAACTCCTTCACGACGGAGGCGGGGCGCTCCACCACTTCACCAGCAGCGATCTGGTTTGCCAGCTGAGGCGGCAAAATCTGAATAGGCATTGGACGTCCTTAGAGCCTTGGAATGATCAGCTTCTGACCAATCTGCAAGGTATCCGTCTTAAGGTTATTGGTTTTCTTGATGGCGCTAACGCTGACTTGATAGCGCTTCGCAATCCGTGACAGCGACTCACCAGACTTCACCGTATGCTCACGAGTTTGCGCCAACAGCGCATCCCGTGGCGGATTCTCGGTAAAGTGGCTTTTCACCGACTGATAGATGGCATCGGCCATCTGATTTTGATAGCGAGCGCTCTTCAGTTTGCGCTCCTCATTGGGATTAGAGATAAACCCAGTTTCGATCAGCAGGCTTGGAAAGTCCGGTGACTTAAGCACAGCCAAGCTGGCGTGTTGCGGCGTTGATTTGTGCATTTTGGTGATACGAGACATCCGCTTAACCAGCTTCTCTGCGATGGCTTGGCTCTCCACCATCGAATTTTCTCGAGCCAAGTCGAGGAAGGTGCGCTGCAGGTGCGGGTCGTCATTGGCCGAGGTTGAGATCACCTCACCAATGCCTCGAAGCTCCGACAATTTGTCGTCTTTTTCGAGCCATTGCCCCATCTCAGAGTTGGCGCGGCGTTTCGACAAGATCCACACCGAGCCCCCTTGAGGCTTAGGAGAGGTGAAAGCATCCGCGTGAATCGATAGCAACAGATCGGCTTTCTTCTCACGGGCCACCTCGGAGCGTCGATTCAGGGTGACAAAGTAGTCGCCATTACGAACCATCACCGCTTTAAAGCCCGCAGTGGCGTTAATTTTGTCCCGCAGCCTCCGGGCGATGGGCAGCACCACGTTTTTCTCGTAGGTACCTGAAGGGCCAATGGAACCAGGGTCTTTGCCACCATGACCCGCATCGATGGCGATGATGATGTCACGGCCAGTTACTTTGGCCGCCGGCTTTTTCACTGTGGGTTTGCTTTTGGAGGCCGCAGACGCACCCGCCAATAGGTCGATCACCAAACGGTGGCCGTACTCCCCTTTGGGGCCTAATTTGAAAATCTTGTAAGCGGAAGCTTGTTTCAGATCCATAACCAGCCGCAAAGTGCCGGATTTTGGGGGCTTACTGGTCCGAATTCGCTGAAGCTGTTTGGAGCCACCACTCTTTACCTTAGTCAGATCGGTTTTGAGTTTGCCGCTGGCAATGTCCACCACCAACCGCTCCGGCCCACTTAAACGAAAGGAGTCATAGCTAGGACGGCTGGAAAGATCCAACACAATTCGAGTGCGCTCGGCGTCGGGCCACACGCGCACCCGCTTGACCTCGGTGGCGTTAACACACAGAGACACACAACTTAGCAATACCGCCAGCACTGCAACCTGCCAGCGCTTAACCCATGACCCCATAAACTTACAGCTTACCCACGATCTGTTGACCCTTATCGCTGTGGCTGCTTATCACCGCCATACGACCTTGATTTTGGTAACTTAAGTTAATGGTTATATCCGGCGACGGCAATACACCTTGGCCACGAGTCGGCCACTCCACCAAACACAAAGAGCGATCGGTGAAATAATCACGGATGCCCATGAACTCCAACTCTTCCGCATCAGCCAACCGATACAGATCAAAATGGTACACCTGAGCCTTTTCCAGCTCATAGGGTTCAACCAAGGTGTAAGTTGGGCTTTTAACATGGCCTTGATGGCCCAGTCCCTGAACCACTGCGCGAGTCAAAGTGGTTTTACCCGCCCCAAGCTCGCCCTCTAAATGAATAACCAACGGCAGGCTGAGCGCATCAGCCAGTCGTTGTCCTAGGGCGAGAGTTTGGGTTTCATCTTGCAGTTCTAAACGCTTTTCAGTCATCAATTACCGGTCTTAAGGATTCACTAATTGTCTGATATAAGGCATCAAATCTGATGCTAACATGCCTCTCTGGCCAGCCTCTGCCGCGTAATCAGCAGCCTCACCATGGAGGCACACTCCGCAGGCAGCCGCTTCGCACGGTGGAAGCCCTTGAGCCAAAAGAGACGCGATTATACCAGACAAAACGTCTCCGCTGCCTCCCGTTGCCAAACCTGGGTTGCCCACCGGTGCTACCAACATTCGAGCACCGTCGTAGATTAAGGTTCCCGCGCCCTTTAACACAATCACGCCACCATAGCGTCGATACAGCTCTTGGGCTGCCCAGAAGCGATCGCGCTGCACCTCAATGGTTTCAACCCCCAGCAAACGCGCTGCCTCTCCCGGGTGAGGCGTCAATACCCAGTCTTGCCGCTTTTGCGGATGTTTAGCCAGAATGTTCAGGGCGTCGGCATCCATCACCAGCGGCCGCTCTGCATTCAGCGCCACCCGCCACATGTGATAAGCCCAATCACCACTGCCAAGGCCTGGGCCACAAAGCACCACCTGCCCCCAGCTCACTCGCTGGTACACTTCGATGTCGGCAATGTCGCTGCCCCACAGCATCAACTCCGGGCGGCCAGCCTGAATCAGAGGAAGGTTTTCATAGCGGCTGATGATGCTCACCAATCCCGCGCCACTGCGCAGCGCCGCTTCTGAAGCGAGGCGCACCGCTCCCGGCATACCGTGGTTGCCGCCAATCACCGCAATGCGGCCATGATGGCCTTTGTGGGAATCGGCAACTCGGGGCTGAAGGTGCTCCAGAAAATCTTGATAATTGATTTTGTATGATTGCGGCACCTCTTCCTGCGCCAGCTCTTGGCCGATGCACAGTGGCTCCAATAGGATGTCGCCGCAGTAACTGGCCGCTTGCCCGGTCAGCAACCCTTGCTTTACTGCCACGAACGTCACGGTCAGATCCGCCGCCACTGCCACGGTCTCCACATGGCCGGTATCTGCCTCTAGGCCAGAGGGCAGATCTAAGCTCATCACTGGCGCTCCGTTGTCGTTGATGGCAGACACCAGCTGGCCAACTTCAAGGCGAAGCTGACCTTGGAACCCAGTGCCGAGGAGGGCATCGACTATCAGATCTGGGGTGCCGATCGCCTCACAAGTGGCTTCTTGGATGTGGCCACCAGAACTTAAAAACTGTTTTTGCGCCAGTCGTGCATCGCCACTCAACTGACGATTGGTTTGCAGTTGCAGCAACCGAACCTCAAGGCCAGCTTCCATCGCCTGACGGGCCACCACATAGCCATCACCGGCATTATTGCCACGGCCACAGATGACCGTCATGGTGTTGATGTTTGGCCAGCGTTGACGCAGCCGTTGCCATGCCGCTTCACCGGCTTGCTCCATTAGCGACCACATCAACACCCCTTGGCGCTTTGCCAGAACCGGCTCTAACTCTCTGACTCTAGCACTGGAATATAGATTTCTGGGTAGCTTGGCTATGGCACTGCGCATTCACTTTACCTCTAAAAAGAGCGACCAGGTCTCCCTGCTCGCTCTCGGTCATTTAACAGATCGGCCCTCATTGTTACCTTAGGCCTAGGGGGTGATGCCAGTACAAAATCACCTTAGCTTGATCGGCATCAAATGTCGTCCATACGCAATGTGTTGTGAACAAAACGCTGCTGTCGAACGCGCTCGGCACGCAAAATGGCTTCTAGTGCCGATTTGGTATCTTGATGCTCAGATTGCTCCAACGCCAACTGCAGCAGATCAAGCACCTTATTATCCAACTCCAGAGCCAGATCCATCACCTGATATTCATCCATCGAGGAGCTGATGGTTACCATCTGCAGTTCAGCGTTAATGTCATCGTAGTCCAGGCGTTTAAACCAAGTTTCCAGCACGCCCGTAGACGCGGAATCTCGATACTCTTTGGTGTGCTCTGCCACCTCGTTTTGATGCTGCTTAAGGTAATCCAGCAGCAGCTTCACTCGAGATGAATCCGCCTCATGACCTAAACGTTCATAAAGCTTCGCCATCGCGACACGGCAATCAATCACATAATCCAGAAGCTCAACGAGCTGTTTAAATCGCATATCCTTTTCTCCTCGAAGATCGGAGTAACAAGCCTGACATCATTATGATAATTCACAGTAAAGGAAAAGGTGAGGCAGTTCACAAACCCCATAGTGATTTATTCCAAATTGTTCACACCCACCCAATGACTAATCTCTCACGCGAATTCCGGTCATTCTCCGTAGTCAGCCCCGTTATCACCCCGTAACTTGAGCAAGGTTAACAGTCAGTTAACGATAAAAGTCTGCGATGGATAGCACAGACTACTGATAATGATTAAGGATAACTCCAAAAATGAAATTTACACCTAGCTTACTGACTATGGCCATTGCAGCCATAGCCACCGGGGCGCACGCTGCCGACGACATCGAACGCATTGAAGTCACCGGCTCTCACATTAAACGGACCGATATTGAGGGCCCATCACCGGTACTGAGCATCTCCGAAGAGGACATTCGCAGCGCCGGTGCACAAGATGTCTCTGAACTACTAAAGAAACTTCCTGTCGCTGGCAACGGCACGTTTTCGACTCAAGGTAACGACTCCGATGACACGGGCAATGGCGGTTCCGCCATCTCACTTCGCGGATTGGGCGCCGACTCAACGCTGGTGCTATTGAATGGTCGCCGCATCTCAGTGTCCGCCTTTGCCAAAGAGATCGATACCGCATTTGTGGACATCAACACCATTCCTCTGGCGGCCATTGAACGGGTTGAGATTCTCAAGGATGGCGCCTCGGCAACCTATGGCTCCGACGCCATTGCTGGCGTAGTCAACATCATCTTAAAGCAAGACTTTGAAGGCTTTGAAGTAAGCGCAGGTTATGGCGACACATCAGAATCCGGCGGTGCAGAGCAAACGCTGTCGGCCATGTGGGGTACCCACGGCGAGCGCAGCCACACCACGGTCATTGTCGATTACTTCAAACGAGAAGAGACCCTATTCGCCGATCGTGATTACTCTAAATCTGCCGATCAGCGCCCCAATGGCGGCAGTGACTTCCGCTCCTCCGCCGGCAACCCAGGAAGCTACAGTTCTGCAACTATCGGCGAGGACGGCAGCATCCTTTCCAATGGCGACTGGCAACCGGATGCCAACTGCCCCGAGGCTCTCATTAACGGCAGTTACTGTCGTTACGACTATGCCCCATTCATGACCTCCATTCCGGAAACCGAGCGGGCAGGTCTGTTGGTACTGCAAGATTACCAACTCTCTGACGACATGAAATTCTTCGCCGAGCTAAGCTACCAGCACAATGCGACCGTGGTAAAAGGCGCCGCCAGCCCTTCATTTAGCGAGTTCTACATGCTGGCTGACAACCCATTGTTCACCAGCGGCCAAGCGGAAAACCCCTTCCCGGGGCAAGACATCACCATGCGCCGACGCCTGACCGAAACCGGTGGTCGTAAGAAAAAAGTCGAAACCGACAACAGTCGCGCCGTCATCGGCATCAACGGCATGCTCGCTAACTGGGAGTGGGAATTGGCCTACACCTACAGCCGTAACCGCTCGAACGAATATGGCCTGCAAGGTTTTGTTTGGACACCAGAGCTGCAGGATGCCATCAATGAAGGTGCCTTCAACCCATTTTCCACCACACAAAGCCCAGAGGTGATGGAGCGCATCACCGTCAACACCACGCGAAATGGCAAATCCACCACCAAATCATTTGATGGCATCATCAGTGGCGATCTCTTTGATTACAGTGGTGGCACCGCGGCACTGGCTGTGGGATTTGAATACCGCGAAGAGAGCTTAGCGGATAACCCAGATGAGCTGTTCCTGCGTGGAGAGATCTTTGGTACCGAAGCCACTCAAGCCTCCGGCGATCGTGACCAAACGTCACTGTTTGCAGAGTTGGCGATCCCCGTTGGCGATACCTTTGAAGCCCAATTTGCTCTGCGCTACGAGGATTACTCTGACTTTGGTACCAACACCAGCCCGAAAGTGGCTCTGCGCTGGGCTCCACTGGACACTTTGGCATTTCGCGCCAGCTGGGGCGAAGCCTTCCGAGCGCCATCTCTGGTTCAACTGGGTTTAGGCTCAACTCAGGAATCACCAGGGCTGGTCGACAACACCCGCTGTCCGCTAACCGGCGAGGAGTTTGACTGTACCGCTCAAGAACGCACCGTTATCTTCTCTGGGAACCCAGACCTAAAACCGGAAGAGTCGACCTCTTACAACATTGGTGTGATCTGGGAAGCAATGGATAGCCTCAGCGTCTCTGTCGATTACTGGAGCTACGATCAAGACAACCTAATCACCTCAGACACCCAATACCTGCTAGATACTCAGGGCACAAACCCTGATGTAGTAAAACGAGAGCCCACCGTCGATGGCGTACCCGGTCAAATTATCGAAATCTACGACCAGTTCCTGAACCTAGGTGGACAAAAAACCGACGGCATCGATCTCGACGCTCAATATCTACTTGGTGACACAGGCATGGGTGATTTCAAATTCAGCTACACCCTCACTTGGGTAAATAGCTTTGAAGAGATCCGCTCTGACGGCAGTGCCCGCGAACTCAGTGGTGAATACCAACACCCAGAATATCGCTGGACCGCGGCCGCGGATTGGGCCATGGAAAGCTGGCAGGCAGCCATGAGAGTCAACTACATCGGCGAAACCGAAGATGACATCAACGCCGGAGCAGAAGGTACCATAGACTCCATGGTCACCGTCGACATCAATGGCAGCTACATCGTTGATGACTGGCGATTTACCCTAGGTATCAATAACTTATTGGATGAAGAGCCGCCATTCTCCGCTGCTACCTTCATGGGCTATGACCAACAAACTCACTCAGCTCAGGGGCGTTACCTTTACGGCAAAGTGAGCTATCGCTTCTAGTACCGCTATTTTTAGCAAGAGTCAGAAAGCAAAAAGGCCACCCAGTAGGGTGGCCTTTTCTGAATTTGGAGCGACACACGAGGTTCGAACTCGTGACCTCAACCTTGGCAAGGTTGCGCTCTACCAGCTGAGCTAGTGTCGCCTCACTTTATATGCGTTTTTCAGTTCAGTTTGTGTTGAAAGAAGGTTGCGCTACTTTCTACACCGACACTGAGCTAGTGTCGCCTCACAATAACTTTTTAGCCTGCTTGTTTCGCAGAAAATTTGGAGCGACACACGAGGTTCGAACTCGTGACCTCAACCTTGGCAAGGTTGCGCTCTACCAGCTGAGCTAGTGTCGCCTCACTTTGTATGCGTTTTTCAGTTCAGT
>NZ_SWCJ01000039.1 GCF_005116665.1 Ferrimonas aestuarii
TTTTGTCTGACGACCATAGCGCTGTGGTCCCACCTGATCCCATGCCGAACTCAGAAGTGAAACGCAGTTGCGCCGATGGTAGTGTGGGAGTTCCCATGTGAGAGTAGGTCATCGTCAGACGCCAATTAAGAGAAAAGCCCATCCTAACGGATGGGCTTTTTTCGTATCTGCGATTTAAAGAGAATACTGTTTCTTCTACTTATATTGATGACATTACCCCCTGATCCCATGCACTAATTCCCGCCGCCGGCGCCCAGAAGTGAAACCCAGTCGCGCGGATGTTCGTGTGGCCAAGTGTTGGAGAGAGTCCGTGTGAGACTTGGTCATTGTCAGACTCCTATTAAGAGAAAAGCCCATCCTAACGGATGGGCTTTTTTCGTACCTGCGATTTAAAGAGAATACTGTTTCTTCTACTTATATTGATGACATTACCCCCTGATCCCATGCACTAATTCCCGCCGCCGGCGCCCAGAAGTGAAACCCAGTCGCGCGGATGGTCGTGTGGCCAAGTGTTGGAGAGAGTCCGTGTGAGACTTGGTCATCGTCAGACTCCTATTAAGAGAAAAGCCCATCCTAACGGATGGGCTTTTTTTGTTTTGGGGAATTTAAAGGTAGCACTCAGCTTTACGCATTGATGACCGGGTCATCAGATCCGATGCGTTGCGGTCACATAAATGACTAACCGCTGGAGCCCAGAAGTGAAATGCCGGTGTGCCGATGTGAGTGTGGTCAAGTGTTGGAGAGAGTCCGTGTGAGACTTGGTCATCGTCAGACGCCAATTAAGAGAAAGCCCGTAGCTAACGCTGCGGGCTTTTTTCGTATCTGTGACCCGTCCTGAAATAGGTTTACACATTGGAGACCTATTATGGAAAAGGTAGAGCCCAAGCGACGCAGACGCTCGCAGCGTGATTACCCAATGGCCTTTAAATTATCTGTGGTTGAACAGGTAGA
>NZ_SWCJ01000040.1 GCF_005116665.1 Ferrimonas aestuarii
TTGCGGTGAAGATGCCGTATACCCGCGGCTAGACGGAAAGACCCCGTGAACCTTTACTACAGCTTGGCACTGAACATTGACCCTACATGTGTAGGATAGGTGGGAGGCTTTGAAGCATTGTCGCTAGATGATGTGGAGCCGACCTTGAAATACCACCCTTGTAGTGTTGATGTTCTAACTTAGGTCCCTGAATCGGGATTGAGGACAGTGCCTGGTGGGTAGTTTGACTGGGGCGGTCTCCTCCCAAAGAGTAACGGAGGAGCACGAAGGTTGGCTAAGTATGGTCGGACATCATACGGTTAGTGCAATGGCATAAGCCAGCTTAACTGCGAGACAGACACGTCGAGCAGGTACGAAAGTAGGTCATAGTGATCCGGTGGTTCTGCATGGAAGGGCCATCGCTCAACGGATAAAAGGTACTCCGGGGATAACAGGCTGATACCGCCCAAGAGTTCATATCGACGGCGGTGTTTGGCACCTCGATGTCGGCTCATCACATCCTGGGGCTGAAGTCGGTCCCAAGGGTATGGCTGTTCGCCATTTAAAGTGGTACGCGAGCTGGGTTCAGAACGTCGTGAGACAGTTCGGTCCCTATCTGCCGTGGGCGTTTGAGAATTGAGAGGGGCTGCTCCTAGTACGAGAGGACCGGAGTGGACGAACCTCTGGTGTTCCGGTTGTCACGCCAGTGGCATTGCCGGGTAGCTAAGTTCGGAATCGATAACCGCTGAAAGCATCTAAGCGGGAAGCGAGCCTCAAGATGAGTTCTCACTTGGACTTTAAGTCCACTAAAGGGCCGTGGAAGACTACCACGTTGATAGGCAGGGTGTGTAAGCGTTGTGAGGCGTTGAGCTAACCTGTACTAATGACCCGTGAGGCTTAACCATACAACACCCAATGGGTTTT
>NZ_SWCJ01000041.1 GCF_005116665.1 Ferrimonas aestuarii
ACCCCTCGGTCTGAGTGGTGGATACATTCACCTGAGTAGCTTCTGGCTCGCACCGCTCTGTTGAGGGCTTTGACCGTATCTTCAGCTTTCATCTCGTGGCTCAGCTCATAACCCATGATTTGGCGTGAGTATGCGTCAGTAACAAGCGACAAGTAGTGCACCCCTTCGTCACTGCGGACGTAGGTAATATCACTGACTAGCGCCTGCTCCGGTCGTTCTACCTTCATGTCAGCAAACAGATTGGGATGTTTCTTCATCCAGTGTTTGCTGTTGGTCGTCTTGGTATAGCTTCGCTTTGGTCTAATGAGTAGATGGCGATACTTCAAGTAGCTAAACAACCCGTCTCGCCCCAGTTTTATGTCGGCCTTCACGAGTTGTGGAAGCAGCAGATGATGAAGCTTTCTCGTCCCGATACGAGGCATCACACGCCTGATATCGAGCACCATGCTCAGCACGGGCTCTAAAGTTCGTTCTCTCTGTTCTCTGCGTTTTTCACGCTGGTACAGCGCTTGCCGAGAAATCCCTTCTTGTCGACACAGTAGCGCTAGCGACCGCCGTCTTTCTTTTTGAAGAGTTCGGGATGCTCGGCCAAAAGCTTTTTTCTCAGGTTTGTACCGTGGTCTTCATCGATGTAATCGACCATCAAATCGAGCACTTCTACCCGAATTTGAGCTTCCTCAAGCTCTCGCTCTAGACGTTTAATCTTTTGGGCAGGGGTTTCTGATGAATGTGGCATTTTAAGCTTCCTTGCAACGGACCAATCTTGACGACCGTGCTTTCGGAGCCAAACCAACACGGTACTTCTTCCTTGGATACCGTACCGCTTTTGTGCCTGTTTGTATGTCATTTCGCCTTTTTCTACCTGTTCAACCACAGATAATTTAAAGGCCA
>NZ_SWCJ01000042.1 GCF_005116665.1 Ferrimonas aestuarii
CCTATAACAACTTGAGACCGCACCTTAGCCTGGGAATGAAAACCCCAAACGAGGTGCATGGAAAAGCCAGTTGCTGATGCAACTGGCTCTAACTGAAAAGTGTCAACGCATTTCAGGACGACACAGCGAATTGAGGTAGCGCTATGTAGCGGATGGTATTTGCAGCAGTTAGCTAAATCGGAGGAAAGCCTTGATGGGCGTGAGTTTGGGGAGTAGCGAAAACTAATAGAGAGGTGGAGGCTAGCTACTTAAAAGCCAACGGCTCTACCAACTGAGCTAACTAACCCTACTATTTTCGCTAATCAACAGCTCAGGTGCGATTATTGGACAAGATGAATGGGGGGCTTGGCCGTAAAGTGCCAGTGGTTCCAGTGCTTGAGACAGGCTTTGGTGATAGGGATAACTTGGATGGCATTCCTTTAATGCTACGCCAAGCGCATCAGCAACGGCGGTTCGAGTCTGGAGAGATTCATCGGATAGCATCTTAACGTCCACACAGTGAAAGAGGCTGGCCGTTTGGCTGGCCTTTTTTGTATCGGTAATCGGTGCGCCAACACCTACTCTGAACCGATGGGTTCTCTCCAACTCAGGGGCTAGATGCAAAGGCAACACCTCACCCACGACCAATACTAGCGCCAGACGATTGTTGTAGCGACAAGGAATTTGAACTTTCGGTAGCGCTTTGGGTGGCGCTACATAGCGCCAAGTATTTTGGAGGGCTGAGAAATTTGAGATAAGCGCATGAAATGCAAGGATAAAGAGTGGTGGGTCGTGAAGGATTCGAACCTTCGACCAATTGGTTAAAAGCCAACTGCTCTACCAACTGAGCTAACGACCCACGCAATTTGTGTTCCAGCATCGTTTGGTAGCGATGCCTTTTGGAATACG
>NZ_SWCJ01000044.1 GCF_005116665.1 Ferrimonas aestuarii
TTCTTACTTGTTATCGGTCTCTCGATAGAGGAGCCATCACTGTATCGAACTGCCGATTAGAGAACTTTAGTTGCAGCTAAAGTCTGGGCCTCACCTTACCCGAATTGAGTCGTTATTATCCATACAAGACGTTGTAGTCGGACGCAATACCGCTTAACTAGACACCCATGTTAGTGTAAGCGCTTAACTAGACACCCATGTTAGTGTAAGCAATTAGTTGATGGTCTACGCTTAGTTCTCAGAGTTTGGAGGACTAAGCGATGCCAAGGGCGAGAAAGCAGCAAGTCAGCTTGGAAGACACAAGGTACTATCACTGCGTCAGTCGATGCGTTCGCAGAGCCTTTCTTTGTGGCAAAGATCCCTATACAGGCCAATCCTATGAGCATCGACGAGAATGGGTTCAAAACCGTTTACTGTCGTTAACTCAGGTGTTTGCGGTAGAGGTATTGGCCTTTGCAGTGATGAGTAATCATACGCATGTCGTGCTTTATGTAAACACCGATGCTGCGAAAAGCTGGTCAGAACTGGAAGTGATTGAGCGTTGGCATCAACTGTTCGGTGGCACCAATCTGACTCGCAAATACGTTGATGACCAAGAGCGTGAATCAATGGAGAGTTGGGAGCTTCACCAAGTGGAGAAGCTTATCGCAGAGTATCGGCAACGATTCACTGACGTCAGTTGGTTTATGCGAGCATTAAATGAATACATCGCACGCCAAGCCAATAAAGAAGACAAGTGCACTGGCCGCTTCTGGGAAGGACGTTTTAAATCTCAAGCTCTGTTGGATGAACAAGCTCTGCTATCGTGCATGGCCTACG